>NZ_CANLXV010000009.1 GCF_947495205.1 uncultured Polaribacter sp.
TTTCAGTACTTTAATTTACTAAAAATCTATCTTTTTTGCTAATAAAATCTATCTAAATATTAATCGAACTCGGGTTATTATATTGATGTACTAATGTTGTTAAATTTTATTGAATAAAACTATTGTTGTTTGTTTATTTGATAAAAACTATTAAATAAGACTACTGCCCGTGTTAAGGATTGCAGTGTAAATCCTTTTTATGACTACTTTATTATTAACTCATTTTATAATTGAAAAATTACCTTTTTAAAAATTGACTGATTTTGTGCTATGCCTCATAAAAAGATTGCAACGTAAAGCCTGACCACGCTTTTTTGCGTGGGAACACCCAAATATTTAAACCTGTTTTTTTACCTATATATATGAGTGGTTTTATTATGAGGTTTTACTCCTTATATATAGATGATAAAAAAAACCGTAAAATTGTTGTTCTACGGTTTTTTTAAATTGAAATGATTGCTTTGATTTTTCTACATTTTATTACCAAAGAAAATAGCATTCATTAAGAGTTTATTTGTACCGTACCAAAACGCTCTAAAATTTGTATTGTCTGTAAATACAATTACACGACCTCTGCCCTGTCTTTGTGCTTTAAACGGAACTGTGTTTTTAATAACTTTCGCATTTTCTTTAGAAATATAACCACTTAGTAATGGGTTATTGGTGTATTGAATTGGATTGTTGTAACTGCGTTTGTCTGGTTTTATAAACAAGGTACTGTTTCTAAAAAGTGCTAAAAGGTTATTTTTATATCCGAAATTTACGGGATGAGACCTATCTATTTTTGCTTGAAAAATGGCACCACCAATTACTTGTGCGCCTGATTTTAGACTTCTGTTTTCAAACGAAACATTTTTGATAGTATCTATTTTTGAGCTTGTAAATTCTAAATTTATGAAATTTTTGTTTTTTAACCACCTTGCTGTATTCTTGTAGCCTATTAAAATTCCGCCATTTTGAACCCAAGTTTTTAATTTTTCTTCGGCAGCTTTACCTAAACTTGAACTGTTAGGAATAATTATGGTTGTGTATTTTGCAATGTCTACTCTTGTGAAATAGCTCATGTCTAACCTTGTGACTGCCATATTGAATCTTTGATCTAGCAAATGCCAAATTTCTCCAGAATCGTTACCCGTGATTCCGTTGCCAACTAACATTGCAACTTTTGGAGTTTGAATTGTGCTGAAGTTATTGCTGCCTAAATCGATTCCGCTATTTAAGCCTGTTGTTACTCCTTTTATAGTTAAATTACTTTCTTGAGCTGTTTTTTGTAAAAATTGAAATAATTGTAAGCTATTTAATTTTTGATTTTGGACTGGAATAAATATGGTTCCATATTCAAAATTTGTACCTTGATTAGAAAAGTTTTTCATGGCAACTTTAGCTCTTATGCCTTTTTGCAAGATTGCATTTAATGCTTTTGGAGTATAATATTCGTTCCAAGGCATTAAATACCCATAATTACTTTTAATGGAAACCGTACCTTTTTGCATTTTTAAATCTACAATTTCTGAACCTGCTTTAGAAAGTGAAATATTTTCTGCATAATCTACACCAAAAGCATGATTGAAGGTCCATGCAGAAACATCATAAAATAAACTGTCTTTAAAAGTGGTACGAACATTAAACATTGCTTGTACCAAACGTTGATTTTTCTGATTCATTGGAACCATATAACTGTAGTCTTTTTTAAAGTTTTTTCCGTTTTTTGAAAAATCTTCTTTAACTTGATGAATTTTAATTTGATGTCTTTTTAAAACCTCTGCTAGATGATAACTTTTTGCGGCATCTTTTTCATCACCAAAAACAATGGCTTTTTTACTACCTGTGTTTCTAGATTCTTTGTAAAAATCTTGTTGATATTGTAAAATTTTTATGCGCATATTTTGTGCAGCTTCTAAAGTAGAAAGTGCTGCTGTAAATTGATTTCTAATTGTAAAAGGGAAGGTTAAAATTCCGTTTACAGTTTCTTGAGCATGACCTCTAGAACTGGCTTGCTCAAATAAAATACCTATGCTACCATTAATATCTGGAAAAGTAGAGCCTTTGCCGTAATAAAAATCATCGAAACTTTCTTCTGAATAGTATAATGAACCTATTTTATCTAATGCTTTTGCATGATATGTACCAATTTCTCTGGTTAGATCTTGGTTTAATTGTGGTGTTAACGGGTTTGTTCTGCTTGGAATTCCTGGTTGAAAAAAGAAACTGGAATTGCTACCCATTTCATGATGATCTGTTAAAATGTTTGGCAACCATTTATGAAAACTTTCTATTCTTGCTTTGCTTTCTGGCAATTGCACAGGTAGCCAATCTCTATTCATATCAAACTGATAATGATTGGTTCTGCCACGTGGCCAAATCTCTGTATATTCCCTATCATTTGGATCTGGATTTATATTTTTGCTTCTATTGGTATTTGCCCAATATGCAAAACGTTGTAAACCGTCTGGATTTAAAGATGGATCTAATAAAATTACTGTATTTTTTAATAAATTATCAATATTGTTACCTTCTGCTGCCGCTAAATAATATGCCACTGCCATTGCTGCGTTAGAACCACTTGCCTCATTACCGTGTATAGAAAAACCTTGATAAATCACAATTGGGTTTTTAGAAACATCTACAGTATTATTATTTGTAGCTCTTATATGATTTTCTCTTATTTCTTTTAAATTTTTATGGTTTTTTGCTGATGTAATTGTGAGCAACAACAATGGTCTGTCTTCAAAAGTTTTTCCTCTATTTTCTATTGAAATTCTATCTGAAGATGCCGCCAACACTTTCATATATTCCACCAACTTATCATGTGTAATGTGCCACTCACCTACTTCATGACCAATTACAGATTTTGGTGTTGGTATTTGTGAATTATAGGTAACATTTGTTGGCAAATAGTAAGATAAATCTACTTTTTGGGCAATTGCAGAAAAAGATACTAGTAAAAAAAAACATATAAGTTTTCTCATTTTTAAAGATTTCGATTTGTAATTCTTCAAATATAGCGAATCAAATACAGGAAACTGAACTCTTTAACAATGCTTTAAGATATATAGCAACTTCTTAAAAATTACTTTTTACTTTTTTTTTAAGGATATCTAAAAAGGAATCTTTTTAATTTCGTAAAATGAAACAAACTACACTGCTTTTAATACTATTTACTTGTACAATTTACAACACTTGTTTATTTGCTCAAAAAACAGCAACTTCTAAACCTTTTTACGAATACAAAAAGGGAGATGTTAATGGAATTGGAAAATGGTATTTGGGTAGAGAAATTGCCTATGTTATGGGTTTTCAAGGTATAAATTGGTTGGAAAGATCTTCTAGAGAAAAAGAAGAAAGTACAGGTACTTTAATTAAAAACATGAATATACAAAGTACAGATTGTATTGCAGATATTGGTGCAGGCTCTGGATACCATGTTTTTAAAATGGCGCCACTGGTTAATAAAGGAAAAATGTTTGCTGTAGATATTCAAATAGAAATGCTAAATGCAATCAACAACAATAAAAAATTTGATGATTACAAAAACATAACGCTTGTAAAAGGTGCAGAAAAAAGTACAAACTTAAAAGAAAATGCCGTTGATAAAATTTTAATGGTAGATGTTTATCACGAATTTAGTTTTCCTAGAGAAATGCTTTCTTCAATTTATACCGCTCTGAAAAAAGATGGCGAACTATTTTTAATAGAATACAGACTAGAAGATGCTAGTGTTCCCATAAAAAAAATTCATAAAATGACCCAAAAACAAGCTGTTAAAGAGTTTAAAGCTGCTGGTTTTAAGTTGAAAAAAAACCTTACTAATTTACCTTGGCAACATTGTATGGTTTTTATAAAAGAATGAAACTAACTAATATTAGACCAAATTTTAGAGGTTCTTGTAACTTTTGCAAACGTATTTCTAATAACTAAATTTTCTGGTTTTTCTAAATTAGGATCTTCTTGCAATACGGAAATTGCTGTATTCCTAGCAGCAACCAAAATTTTAGAATCTTTTACAACATCTGCAATTTTAAGATTTAGAACACCACTTTGTTGGGTTCCCATAATATTTCCTGGTCCACGCAATTTTAAATCTACCTCTGCAATTTTAAAACCATCTGTAGTTTCTACCATAGTTTTTAAACGGGTTTTTCCTTCTGTAGATAATTTATAGCTAGATAATAAAATGCAATAACTTTGGTCTGCACCTCTACCTACCCTACCTCTTAATTGGTGCAATTGAGAAAGCCCAAAACGTTCTGCACTTTCAATAATCATAACACTTGCATTAGGTACATTTACGCCCACTTCTATAACTGTAGTTGCTACCATTATTTGCGTTTCTCCGTTTACAAAACGTTGCATTTCAAAATCTTTGTCTGCTGGTTTCATTTTACCATGCACAATACTTATTTGGTATTTTGGCGTTGGAAATTCTCTAGAAACACTCTCAAAACCATCCATTAAATCTTTATAATCCATGGCTTCAGATTCTTCAATTAAAGGGTATACAATATAAACCTGACGTCCTTTTTCTATTTCATCTTTCATAAATTTAAAAATAGAAAGTCTATTGCTATCAAACCTGTGCACTGTTTTTACTTGTTTTCTTCCTGGTGGAAGCTCATCAATAACAGAAATGTCTAAATCTCCATAGACAGACATTGCCAAAGTTCTTGGTATTGGAGTAGCTGTCATTACCAAAATGTGCGGTGGCAGTGTGTTTTTAGTCCATAATTTTGCTCTTTGTTTTACACCAAATCTATGTTGTTCATCTATAATAGCAATTCCTAGATTTTTAAATTGTACCTTATCTTCTAATAAGGCATGTGTGCCCACCAAAATATGCAAACTTCCATCTTCTAAATTTGCGTGAATTTCTCTACGTTTTTTAACTTTTACAGAACCTGTTAAAATAGCTACGTTAATATTCATGCCTGCTAACAATTCTGAAACTGCCGTAAAATGCTGATTTGCTAAAATTTCTGTGGGCGCCATAATTGTAGCCTGAAAACCATTATCTATTGCCAACAACATACTTAATAAGGCAACAATGGTTTTACCAGAACCAACATCACCTTGTAAAAGCCTATTCATGTGTGCACCAGAAGCTACATCTTTTCTTACTTCTTTTAAAACTCTTTTTTGTGCATTTGTTAAATTGAAAGGTAATTTTTCTGCATAAAACTGATTAAAAATTGCACCTACATTTTCAAATACAAAACCTTTTATTTTATTTTTATTGATGAGTTTTTTGCGTACCAATTGTAATTGTATGTAAAATAACTCTTCAAACTTTAGTCTGTTTTGGGCTTTCGCCAAATTTTCTTGACTTTTAGGAAAATGTACATTTAAGTAGGCATCTCTTTTATTCATCAACTTAAAATCTGCTAAAATTTCTGTTGATAAACTTTCTTGAATAGCATCATAAAACTGCTGTAATAAATTCTGAATGTAATTTCGCATCAATTTATTGGAAACACCAGCATTGGTTAATTTTTCTGTTGAAGGATACACAGGTTGCATTTTTGTTTGCAACTTTTTTTTATACTCGGAAACCAACTCCATTTCTGGATGTGGCATACTAAAACTGCCATTATAATGATTCAGTTTGCCATAAACCACATAAGGTTCATTAATTTTTAAGGAATCTTTTAACCACTTTTGGCCTCTAAACCAAACCAATTCCATAGTACCTGTAGTATCTTGAAAAGTAGCCACTAACCTACTGCCTCTTTTCTGTGCAACCGATTTTAAACTGGTTATTTTACCTACAATTTGCACTTCAGAAGAATTGGATTGTAAATCTTTTATGGTATAAAACTGGGTTTTATCTATATATCTAAAGGGGAAAAAATTTAATAAATCATTACAGGTTTTTATACCTAATTCTGCCTGCAATAAAGAAGCTCTTTGCACGCTAATGCCATTAATATATGTGATTGGGTTTTCTAAATTCAATTTTTAAATCTATAATGAACGAAATTAAAATAATTTATACGAACTATTTTAAATAAAAAGTGTTTTTAAGAAAAAATGTAAGAAAACTAGGTAACATTTGACTATTACAAGACTGAAAGTGCATGTATTAAGGTATAATATTAATATAATTTGTATTTTCGCTATTAAGATATTTTAAAATTAAAATTAGCTATCAATGAAACTATCTGGAGAAATAACTCGTTTGAGAAAAATTAGTGTAATACTTTTTATTTTAATTTCAATCAACACTTATTCACAGTTTTTACATAGGAGTTGTGATAATGGTGCTTCAAGCTTTAATTGGAGCACAACACCAACTGGTAATAATAATTT
This sequence comes from uncultured Polaribacter sp., assembly GCF_947495205.1. GTDB lineage: Bacteria > Bacteroidota > Bacteroidia > Flavobacteriales > Flavobacteriaceae > Polaribacter. Next base: position 6,304 of record NZ_CANLXV010000009.1, read on the forward strand.
TGACTGGGTTGATGGAGATTTAACAAATACACTTAATAATGTAGATGGCAGCGGTATAAATATTACCTACACTTTTTCTGGAGAAACTACTGCTTTAGGTCAGTGGTTGGGAAGCACATCCACAACAAACTCTCCTGCTGTTGGTATAGATGCAGAACCTGCTGAGGCATTACAATTTTTTACAAATGGTTTTACAACAGGAGCTGGTGTAACAATTACAATAGAATTTAGTACACCTGTATTTTCTGTTGGTTTTGATTTGTTACATATAAACGGAAACGGAACTAATGGAGACAGATTTACAATTACAGCTATAGATACTTTTAACAATACAATTTTCCCGACATTTACTAACGCTTTGAACCCCTCATACACGTCAGATGAAAATACAGGAGTTATAGATTCTAATAATAGTGCTTCTGCAACCGGAGATGATGACAATATTGGAGTAAATTTTTCTGATAACGAAAAAATAAACTCAATTACCATTGTTTGGCAAGACTGTACAGCTTGTACAGTTGGTGCAGTTCACGGAAGTGGTATTTCTGGATTAACTTTTTGTGAAAATTTTGATGATGTAGATGGAGACGGCGTTGCAGATAACGTAGATATTGATAATGATAACGATGGTATTTTAGATATAGTAGAAGGAGCTTGTCCTGGAACTCCATTCACAACTACACCCGATAGAATTATCGTAAATAATGGTGGTACTGGAGCTTTACAAAGTATAGATGTTTCTACTTTAGGCCTAGAGGTTGGCAATTTAATTTCTGTTAGTAATGTGAGAGCAAGAGGAGATATTGATGGAGGTGGAGCAAATGAAACTTTTAGTTTAAATTTTAACAACAACATTATAGATAGTGACTTATTTGTTAATACTGCCCAATGTAGTAATACTTTAGATGCTGTTTTTCCGCAAGTAAATAGAACATTAACAGTAATTGATATTGGAGGTGGAACCCCAGGTATTACAATTCAAGCAACAACAGCTTCGGGTGTCGGTAATTTTTGTAATGATGGAGGTGCTTTTGCATTAGAATATACAGTTGATTTAAATTGTGTAACATCCAGAGATACAGATAATGATGGTGTTCCAGATTATTTAGATTTAGATTCAGATAATGATGGTATTCCAGACAATATTGAAGCACAATCTACAAATGGTTATGTAGCACCTTCTGGTTTAGATTTTGATAGAGATGGATTAGATAATGCTTATGATGATACACCTTCAGGAAGCACTACAGGTATAGGTTCTAATGGAATTACACCTCAAAATTCAGACAATTTAGATAATCCAGATTATTTGGCCTTAGATTCAGATAATGATGGAATTGATGACGTGGTAGAATCAGGAAGTGGTTTAGCAGAATCTGGAGGTCAAGTTACAGGCACTGTAGGTACAAATGGTTTAGTTAATACTTTAGAGAATGCAGATGATTATACAGACCCAAATGGATCTTTTGACAACACACAATTTGATAACTTTCCAGATTCTGATGGAGATATAAGTACAGGTGGTGATGCAGATTATAGGGATGTACCAGGAATAGATACAGATAACGATGGTGTTATTGATAGTGTAGATTTAGATGACGACAATGATGGTATTCTTGATACCGAAGAAGACTTTGGCTGTAATCTTATAGTAAATTTTGGATTTGAAGAAAGTTCAGCGCCTAATCTTGGAAATAATAGAGATGCAAATATTTCTCCATGGTCCAATATTGGAAGAACAAATGTAATAAGGGTAGATGGTACCACAAATTATATGAATGGACCTAATTTTGATGCACGAGGTGGTGCTGGAAATTATTATGATATTGTAGGTGGTGGTAGTATTTATCAAACATTTACAATTGGTTCAGCAAGTTTAGTAAGATATGGTGGTTATTTTTCTGCAAGAGATGGAAGAACAAATATTTCTGGAGCCGATATTTTAATTAGGAATGGTTCTGGTAATACAGGAACAATAGTATCCTCATTAGGCAATCAGACGGTAACAAATGATTCTTCTTGGGATTTTTTCGAAGAAACTACCTTTTTATCAGCAGGCACATATACTTTTGAAGTTATTATAGATAATTCTTTTAATTTTGACGAATGTTTTTTTGAATATTTAACTGGTTGTGATGCAGATAGCGATGGTATTCCAAATTCATTAGATTTAGATTCTGATAATGATGGTATTCCAGATGTTATAGAAGCTGGAGGTACAGATGCAAATAATGATGGTAAAGCAGATGGCGCTGTTGGTACTTCTGGAAACGTACAAGGTGTGCCAAGTTCTACAAATAATGGTACAGGAAACACCCCAACCAACTCAGATGGAGACACTATACCAGATTTCTTAGATATCGATGCAGATAACGATGGTATTACAGATAATATAGAAGGGCAAACAACCAATGGATATATTGCCCCAAGTGGCGTAGGTCCTGGGATAACAGATGTCAACCAAAATGGAGTAGACGATAATTATGAAACAGAAGGTAATATTGGTGTAAACCCTACAAATACAGACAATGCAGATAATCCCGATTATCAAGATACAAATGCAGATAATGATGTATTTACTGATGTCGATGAAAACGGAGACGCTGATCCTTTTGCACTAGCAGATTCCGATGGAGATGGTTTAATAGATGCTTTTGATGATAATGATGACTCTGGTATTTCTGGGTCTACTGTAAACGATGGAGTTACACCTACAACTAAAATTACAAATACCACAGATATTGTGAATGTTTTTGGAGATGCAGATGGTGACATTGGAACAGGAGGAAATGTTGACTATAGAGATGTGCCAGGTTTAGATTCCGATAACGACGGTATTGCAGATGTAGACGATTTAGATGATGATAATGATGGTATTTTAGATACTGTAGAAGATGCCTGTGCTTCATTTAGAACACCTGTAAGACAGCTAGCAAATAACGGACCAGTTACAGACTCACAAAACATTGATTTATCTTCTTTAGGAGTAATTATTGGAAGTCAAGTAACTTTAAATAACTTGTTAGCTGACGGAGATTTAACCAATCCTGGTACTGAAGTGTTTTCATTAAGCATAAACTCTGGTACCCCTATTACAGGTTTGCAAACCGGAGTAGATTGTAACGGGAGTTTAATTCCTGTTACATCACCTATTACAGAAACAGTAACTGTTATTGATATAGGGTCTGGAATACCTGGTATATCATTAGAAATTAGTTATCCTGCAGATGTAGATTTTTGTCCATTTAGGTTAGAATATACCGTTGATATTGCTCCTGTTTCTTGTGGTGCCCCTTTAGATACAGATGGAGATGGAATCCCAAACTCATTAGATCTAGATTCCGATAACGATGGTATTCCAGATGTTATAGAGGCAGGAGGTACAGATGCAGATAGAGATGGTAGAGCTGATGGAACTGTTGGCACTACAATTACTACCAATGGAATACCAAGCTCTGCAGGAACAGGAAATACACCACCAAATTCAGATAGCGATAGCATTCCAAACTATTTAGATATCGATGCAGATAACGATGGTATTCCAGACAATATAGAAGCACAAACTACAAACGGCTATACTGCACCAAGTGGAATAGCTAATGGTATTACAGACGTTAATAATAATGGTGTAGATGACAATTATGAAACAGAAGCATTAATTGGTTTAAACCCTGTAAACACAGATAATACCGATAACCCAGATTATATAGACACAGATACAGATAATGATGGCGTTTTAGATATTGATGAAAACGGAGATGGAGATACTTTTAATATAACAGATACAGATGGAGATGGGTTAGTAGACGCTTTTGATGATAATATTGGTTTTATAGTAAACGATAACCATAACCCACCAGGACCAGCTAATTTAGGTGATATAGATAATGATGCAAGCAGCCCTTTTGGGGATGTAGATTATAGAGATACTCCAGATGCCCAAGGTACACCAATGATAACTCAAGTATATCAATTTGATAGCGAAAGGTGGATAGAAATTACGAACATTAGTACAACCAATTCAATAGATGCCTATACGGTAAAAATTCAATTGTATAAAAATAGATCAGGAGATCAAACAGGTGTTGTGCCAGATGTGGCTTTTACTATTCCATCAGTCATACAACCTGGTCAATCTGTTTTATTTAGAGATGGAAATACCGTTTCAAGAAACATCACAAATACGGTTGCTACAAACCCCACTGTTGCTGCTTCTGTTATAGAAAACAATGCTATAACCGCTATTGCTGATGCTAACGATATCATTACTTTATCTACCTCCATTTTTATAGATTCTTGGGAAAATCGTTATGATGTAGTGCAACAAGTTCCTAATAAAACATCTTTTGTAAGAATAGATGAAACATTAGTACCTAATGTAACGTACACACCAGAAGAATGGGTTGTATTTATAGATGATGCATTAGATCCTTTTGAGTTTTTATCTACAGTAGCAGAAAGACACCCACATGATCCTTTAATCTCAGAAATCGAAAACGCTAATACAGATGCTAACACTTTATTAGGTTTACATCGAATAGAAAAAACAACGAGAACAGCTGGTAGTTGGAACAACGGTTTCCCAGATAGATCTAGATTTGTGTCTATAGATGAGAATTACAATCACCAAAATGTAAGACTGAGTGCACGTAAACTAGAAGTGTTAAATACTAATATTTTAGCTTTAGACAGTCAATTTTTAGTAGTTACAAACAATGTAAATATTGCAGACAATGCAGAGATTCGCTTAGTTGGTAGCAGCCAATTTATTCAAACCCATTTAGGAGGATCAGATATTTCTGGAAACGGTAAATTATATGTAGAGCAAAACTCTACTTTAGCAAATATTTACAGATATAATTATATGAGTTCTCCTGTAACTTCATTAAATACTGCCGCTACTTATACTGTAGAAGATGTTTTAAAAGATGGTACAAATCCAGTATCATTTGCAGGTACTGTTGGTCAAGGAAGTACAGATATTGCTAGAGATATTAACTTTGTAGGTGGTTTTGATGGTAGCTTTGGTACACCAATAAATATTGCAGATTATTGGATTTACGCTTTTTCTAGTGCGAACGGACAAAGAGCTAATTGGATTCAGAAATTTAAAGCTGGAATTATGAATAACACAGAAGGTTTTATATTTAAAGGTCCAGAAGTAGCACAAAACTATACATTTGTTGGAAACCCTAATGATGGTGATCTAAACGCATCTGTTGGTGCTAATGAGTCTTACCTTTTAGGAAACCCTTACCCATCTTCTTTAAATGCTTTAAAATTTATAAAAGACAATTTAAACTCTATAGATGGTAGCGTGTATTTATGGGATCATGTTGGTGAGCAAGAAACAAGTGTCACAGATTCAAGAGGCCATAATTACAGAGGTTATGTAGGTGGCTATGCAACCATAAACCTTTCCATGTCTGTTGGCGCTTTAGGTTCAGCATCTGCTGCTGCTGCTGGTCCTTTTAATATTTCTATTGAAGCAGAAAATGCTGTAACAAATTCAACAACAGTAACAGACGGTGCACTAGATGTGGTAACATTAAATAACGCTGCAGACTTTATACAATTCGATAGAATTACAAGAGCTACTGATAAAATTACATTAAGTTATAAAGCAAACACTACCAAAGGAATAAGAGTATTAGTAAACAATGTAGCAATAGGAAATTATGATTTAGACCCTAGTGGCAATGTTTACGCAGATTTTGATATTATAAGTTGTTTACCTGTTGGAGCCACCATTAGAATTGAATCTTTAGACGGTAATAATTTATCTTTAGATAAAATTAGTATTAGTGATGATGATGGTTTTATAAGTTGTGTTCCTTCCGCAGGATCAGATGCATCACTATTTAAAACACCAGGAACATATTTACCTATTGGTCAAGGTTTCTTTATTGGAGGAGATAGCAATGGTGGCCCAATAGTATTTGACAATAGTCAAAGAGAATTTGTTTCAGAAGCCTCTGGAAATGCAGTATTCTTTAAATCAGGAAAAAAAGCTAAAGAAAATAACCAAAGTGCCAAATTTAAAAATGGAGACTTTAACAGACTGCCTTCTATTAAGTTAAGTATGGACTTTATGAATACTGAAGGAATAAGTTTAAAAAGACAAATAGGAGTTTCTTTTAGTAGTAACAATTCATTTGCGTTTGACAAAGGATATGACAGCCCTATTCTAGATTTAGGAGCTACAGATATGTATTGGAAATTTGAACAAGAAGAGGCAAAACTTGTAATTGCAGGTATTCAAAGTTTCTCTAAAGGTTTACAAATTCCTTTTGATGTTGTTATAGATTATGATGGCACTAACATTTTTAAAATAGATGATATTTTTAATATTGATAGTGAAGTTTACCTTTTAGATAAGTTAACCAATAAAACGCAACTAATTTCTAAAGAAAATGAAGTTGGTTTACAGTTAAAAAAAGGAGTTTATACAGAACGATTTGCGCTTGTATTTAAAGAAAACACGGTATTAAATACAGAAAATACACAAGCAATTGCAAACGAAAATATAGCTGTTTACTTAGATGGAGGTTCAAATGAATTAGTCATTGAAAACAAACACAATCAAACTATTAATAAGGTAATAATTTACAATATATTAGGACAAAAAGTTTCTTCTTGGAACAATTTAGAATCTGCTACAGAAAACAGATTAAAAGTAAATAAATTATCAGAAACTATTTATATTGTAAATATAGAAACAGACAAAGGGTTTGTAAGTAAAAAGATAAAATTCTAGATACTAAAGAAAATTCTTTTCAAATAACTACAAAAGGTCTTTAAATTAAATTTTAAAGACCTTTTTTAATTTTATAAAGCGAAAACAGATATTTAAACAAAAGAATTCGTACTAACTATAAAACGTGGGGCGAAATTAATTAACTATTACATGTTTTTATAAACCATTTTTATAAACAAAAATGTAGCTCTTTTTGAGCATATGCTGTTTATATATTTTATTGGTTTTTTTAAATCAAAATCTAAAAATTATAAACAAGGAAAATAATAAAAATGAAACTTCAAAAACATTATAAAGCCACTATTTAAGGTGCTGTAATTTATCTTTATTTACATAGATTTTAATAACAGATTTACAAAATTTATTTATTAATTATTTGATTTTTAGTATATTTAAATCAAAAAACTATGATTAAACGAACACTTTTTTTCGCTAAAAAATTTTCTTTAACCACAAAAAACAATCAACTTGTAATAAGTAATAATGAGGTACCAGACAAAACAATACCCATTGAAGATATTGGGTACATTGTTATAGAAAACCAACAAACCTATATTTCAATTCCTGCTTTAAATAAACTAAATGAAAACAATGTAGCTGTAATTTTTTGTAATGAAAAACATTTACCACAGAGCATGTTGCTTACACTAGATAATCATCATATACAACATGAGTTATTTAAACATCAAGTAAACGCTTCAGAACCTTTAAAAAAGCAACTTTGGCAACAAGTTGTACAACATAAAATACATAATCAGGCAGCTCTTTTACATAAAATTGGCAAAAACAAAAACCCTTTAGCCTACCATGAATCTAAAGTTTTAAGTGGCGATACAACAAACAGAGAGGCAGTAGCAGCTGCTTTTTATTGGAAAAACATATTTGACTTCAATTTTAAAAGAGAAAGAACAGGTATCTACCCTAACCTCTTTTTAAACTATGGTTATATTATTTTAAGAGCCGCTGTTGCAAGAGCGCTTTCTGGAAGTGGCTTATTAAATACACTAGGCATACATCATAGTAATAAATACAATGCTTTTTGTTTGGCAGATGATATTATGGAGCCTTACAGACCTTTAATAGATGCTAAAGTGATTGAAATTATGCAAAAATATGATGAGCAGGATTTAATAACCCCTATAAAAATAGAATTGTTAAGTGTTTTAACCCAAACGGTATATTTTGAAGATAAAAAAAGCCCCTTAATGGTAGCTTTATCTAACACTACTAGTTCTTTACAAAATTGTTTTTTAGGAAAATCTAGAAAAATCAATTATCCAAAATTATGGATTTAAACGCATATAGAATTATGTGGTTATTTGTATTTTTTGATTTACCAACAGAAACAAAAAAAGACAGAAGAAATGCGCAACTATTTCGTAAAAATCTTTTAAAAGACGGTTTTACAATGATGCAGTTTTCTGTTTACATGCGCCATTGTGCAAGCAGCGAAAGTGCAGATACTCACGAAAGACGCATAAAAACGTTATTGCCTCCTTTTGGAAAAGTAAGTGTATTAAGAATTACAGATAAACAATATGGCAATATTTTAAATTATTGGGGTAAAGTAGAAACCCCAAAAGAACCACCACCCATGCAACTTGAATTATTTTAACAGGATAAAAAAAATGCTTCAAATAAAGCAATTATGTCTTTATAAGAAGCATTTTTTATTACGATATTTTCTTTTAATCTTTTCAATATCAGAAGCTAACACAGCAACTAATATCGTCTTTTCTAATCTTTAATCAAACCACAACTGTAGATTAGTTTATTAGGTTCTAAAATTAATATCGTCTTTTCTAATCTTTAATCAAACCACAACTATTAAGTGTAATAATTAGTTTGTTAACTAATATCGTCTTTTCTAATCTTTAATCAAACCACAACTTTTGTCCAACTTGGCATTCAGTTTGTATTAATATCGTCTTTTCTAATCTTTAATCAAACCACAACAAAGGCGCATAAGTTTTAAATTGATTAAATAATATCGTCTTTTCTAATCTTTAATCAAACCACAACCTGCTTGGGCTAATTCTGAATACAATGAAAAATATCGTCTTTTCTAATCTTTAATCAAACCACAACTAATCAAGTCGTATTTAGGCAAAGGGTAAAAATATCGTCTTTTCTAATCTTTAATCAAACCACAACTCTACTTTAAATTTACCTTCTTTAAATTCAATATCGTCTTTTCTAATCTTTAATCAAACCACAACATACAGTAACCTGTTAACCTTAAATCTATTAATATCGTCTTTTCTAATCTTTAATCAAACCACAACATGTGTTTTATTTTTTATTAATTTGTACTAAATATCGTCTTTTCTAATCTTTAATCAAACCACAACTTTTTAACTTCGTTAAATGATTTATGATTAAATATCGTCTTTTCTAATCTTTAATCAAACCACAACTCTGGCGAATAAACATTAAGAGGTTGTTGCAATATCGTCTTTTCTAATCTTTAATCAAACCACAACATTGCTATATCACACATATATTTTGTATTTAATATCGTCTTTTCTAATCTTTAATCAAACCACAACATGATATGCTATTATATATAAGTAAGGAATAATATCGTCTTTTCTAATCTTTAATCAAACCACAACTGTTTATTATTAGTCACTAAAACAAGTTCGAATATCGTCTTTTCTAATCTTTAATCAAACCACAACAACAAAACATCTCTTAACGCTTCTTTATAGAATATCGTCTTTTCTAATCTTTAATCAAACCACAACTGCGTGTGCAAGGTGGTAGCAAAGAAAGTAAATATCGTCTTTTCTAATCTTTAATCAAACCACAACTCTGTTCTATCTATATTTGTTGTAAATCTTAATATCGTCTTTTCTAATCTTTAATCAAACCACAACTAACGGTGACAATGAATATATAGCAAACCAAATATCGTCTTTTCTAATCTTTAATCAAACCACAACATGATTGCAAAGGATTATGCAAAACACGTTAATATCGTCTTTTCTAATCTTTAATCAAACCACAACTCTATTTGTTTGTGTTTTTTCTTCATCTTAAATATCGTCTTTTCTAATCTTTAATCAAACCACAACCTACTTGCACCAAAGGCACTTTCTACAGCAAATATCGTCTTTTCTAATCTTTAATCAAACCACAACTTAAATGAGATGTGTAAAATATTAATTGAAAATATCGTCTTTTCTAATCTTTAATCAAACCACAACAATACCAACACAATGAGCAAAGAAATTAAGAATATCGTCTTTTCTAATCTTTAATCAAACCACAACTGCATCCTGATTAAATTGTAAAGATTTAACAATATCGTTTTTTCTAATCTTTAATCAAACCACAACTGATAATAGGAAAAGCTTTAAGTGATGTTTAATATCGTTTTTTCTAATCTTTAATCAAACCACAACACAAGATTAATTTGTTTTTGTAAAACAACTAATATCGTTTTTTCTAATCTTTAATCAAACCACAACATTAACCCTCTAACTGCACCAGTTAAACCAAATATCGTTTTTTCTAATCTTTAATCAAACCACAACATAAATTAATCATATTAACAAAGGCGGATTAATATCGTTTTTTCTAATCTTTAATCAAACCACAACACTTCTTTAAACTTGCCCCACGCAAATTTTAATATCGTTTTTTCTAATCTTTAATCAAACCACAACACCATCATCTAAAGAATAAGTAAAACATATAATATCGTTTTTTCTAATCTTTAATCAAACCACAACTTACAAATGGCGGATTACAGAAAATGACAAATATCGTTTTTTCTAATCTTTAATCAAACCATAACTTACAAATGGCGGATTACAGAAAATGACAAATATCGTTTTTTCTAATCTTTAATCAAACCACAACTGGTCATAGACCAAATACCAACTTCCACCTAATATCGTTTTTTCTAATCTTTAATCAAACCACAACTTACAAATGGCGGATTTAAGGCATATTGCAAATATCGTTTTTTCTAATCTTTAATCAAACCACAACTTACAAATGGCGGATTACAGAAAATGACAAATATCGTTTTTTCTAATCTTTAATCAAACCACAACTGGTCATAGACCAAATACCAACTTCCACCTAATATCGTTTTTTCTAATCTTTAATCAAACCACAACTTAACGATAACGGATTTAAGGCATATTGCAAATATCGTTTTTTCTAATCTTTAATCAAACCACAACACGCTGTAATAGTTACTAATGAGAATATTTAATATCGTTTTTTCTAATCTTTAATCAAACCACAACTTCACAACTGTCCTGCCAAATCTAGTGAGTAATATCGTTTTTTCTAATCTTTAATCAAACCACAACTTCGAGGAAGGCTTATTTACTGATTCTAGTAATATCGTTTTTTCTAATCTTTAATCAAACCACAACTAGTAAGGTAACTTGCAATGATATAAGTTGAATATCGTTTTTTCTAATCTTTAATCAAACCACAACAGTGCGCTAGACTATTTTAATAAGTGGGGTAATATCGTTTTTTCTAATCTTTAATCAAACCACAACAAAAACAGTATTAATTCTTTAAGTTTAGGAAATATCGTTTTTTCTAATCTTTAATCAAACCACAACAGTTCGTCTTTTAATGATTCCATAGCTGTTAATATCGTTTTTTCTAATCTTTAATCAAACCACAACCAGTTAATGTTGGTACAATAGACGATAGAAATATCGTTTTTTCTAATCTTTAATCAAACCACAACTGCATAATGTAAACGGCTACTGGGTAAGTAAATATCGTTTTTTCTAATCTTTAATCAAACCACAACTATCACAAATCAATCAACGATAAAAACGAAAATATCGTTTTTTCTAATCTTTAATCAAACCACAACCTTTCATACGCACCCAATAATCACCTTTAAAATATCGTTTTTTCTAATCTTTAATCAAACCACAACTAACCAAACTTTACATTGTATTTTTTCTTGAATATCGTTTTTTCTAATCTTTAATCAAACCACAACCTATGGTGGATAATCATAACTCTAGTAGGTAATATCGTTTTTTCTAATCTTTAATCAAACCACAACCCGGTTGCACTTATGAAGATATGCAGCTTAATATCGTTTTTTCTAATCTTTAATCAAACCACAACTCTATTTTCACCTTCTTACTCATGGCTATAAATATCGTTTTTTCTAATCTTTAATCAAACCACAACTGAAAATATGTCAAAGAACTTTATTGCTAATCTTAAGTAAATTCTATTTTAAGAATTTTTATTTACAAAAACTTATTTTACCTGTTGATGATATTGTAAAATCATAACCTTGTACTAAAATATTTAATTTACTAACCTGAAGTCTAATCTGTTCTCTTTGTATATTAAAATCTACGCTATAAACTTCTTTTAATTCTGAAGCTTGTTTTGCTTCAGAATGTGGTCTAAAAGTGAGTCTTCCTTGAGCATCGAATTTCGCTAGTTTATAAAGTCTTTTTAACAAATCAAGTTTGGGTAATTCTAAAATTTCATCAATGTTTTCATTATACATCAAAACCATATCACCTTTTTTTAAGATATACTTTAAAGGTAAATTAGATTTTATATGAGAACTTTCCACTAAATTATAATTTCTTTTATGTTCATTATTACTAAATTTATAATATTCTCCAGCAGTAATATTATTTATAATTTGAAAATCACGTTTGAATCTTCCTTTTGAATTGGTTCCTTCATAAATGGCCATACAATAATTACCATCATTCTTAGCAAAAACATGTTGTTTATGTTCGTGCTTAGAAACATCTCTATGTTTTTTAATTTCTAAAGGAACTTTTACATCTGTAGTAAAATATCTTATTTTTTTTATTGGTATTGGGTTGCCATTTTTGTTTGGTAATTTATAAAGTTCATTTTCTATTTTGTTAGTTAGACTTTCTATTTGCGCTCTAATTATTACTTCTTCTTTATCATTTACTTTGTTAATTTGCTTTTTTAAAGATTCAATTTCTTTTTTTAAGGCCTTTTCTTGTTTTCTACTTTCTGTTACAATCTCTTTAATTTTATCATCAACAATATTTTTTAAATCTGTATCAGAAAAATTTTCTAATGGTTTTCTTAATACATATTTAATTACTTCTTTAGTTTCTCCTTTTTTATCTGTTTCTTCTCTTTTTATTGCACCGTAAAAACTTTCTTTATGCAAAGCTCCCCTAACAGTATCACCTTTTTTGTATTTAATTTCTCCTTTTGCATTTCTTTGTATAATACCACGTTTACGAATGGCTTTTTTACTTTGAATAGGCAAAACGTCTGGAACATGATGACTAATTAAAATATTCTCATCAAAATTTTTAACGTCTTTATTAAATCCCTTCCAAGGAATTCTATGTTGAAAAGATGGTTTTGGTTTACCATAATATTTATAATCTTCATAATTATGATAATATGCTGCCAAAGCATCATTTATATCTTTAGAACAACAAGCAACAACTACTGCATCTTTTGCATGGTGTGCATGATTTATTCTTTCTTTTTTATCTAAACCCCAAATATCTCTTAAATTAGATGTTGTTTTTCCTTTTACAGGATATACTTTTGTAAACAAAGACTTTAAGAATAAGTTGCCATATTTACTAATAATGCCAATATCTACAGATTGACTGTTTTTAAAATTTCTAGGAATTTCAGTTATCGTAAAAGTTTTGTATTTGTCTTTCAAGTAGTTATGCTCAAAACGTAATTTGGTTCTTTTTTGTATATTACCATCTCTACTCTCTTTTGTTGCAGCTACTCTTACTTTTTTTGTAAGATCTCTAATTTGTTTATCTAAACTTTTATATTTAGCAAACCAATGTTTTATTCTGGGTAAAATTTCTTCATGATTATTACATTCACTTGGTATTTTATTCTTTTTTAAATCTCTGTTATAAACTGAACAACATAATGTTTTATTAATTTGAGAATTATCTAAACTTTTACTTCTTGGTATGGTATGTTCTATGTCAAATTTGGGGTTTGCTCCTATAAAATCACAAATACTTATATTTTTACCTGTGTATAAGCAAACTCTGTTTTGCTCAATCCAAAGTTGATATTTTAAAACGTCATCTTGTGAAGGTTCAATATCTAAGTTGCATTGTTCTTTGTACAGTTTTTTTATAGCATCTGTGTATTCTTTTCTATTATTTTGAAGCTCATTTTGCCATTGTCTAATAGCAACTCTTTCATTGGCACTTTTAAGTTCTCTTGCCATTTCAATACGAATAATCGTATTTTCATCTATTACATCTTCTTTAATTAATTGATTAATAACTTTACGCAACTGATGCAAAGCACGCATTGCCATGGGGTTTTTAATAGAAGAAATTAATGGGCTACCTAAGTATAATTTACCATCCTTATCACTTCTCTTCGCTTTATTATAAACTTCAATGGCAGATGGATGATAGAGCTTCTTTAAACTATCTTTATTTACATTAAAATTATCTCTTAAAAAATCTTTTACACGTTCATCTAATGTTTCTTTTTTCAAAAATTCTCCTCGACCGGTATTTAATTTCATTTGAACAGAAAAAAGAGTAAAGCTATCATCTAAAATTGTTTGTTGCTCTTCTTTAGAAAACGATTCCCAGAGTTTTAAACCATAATAACTTTTAATGTTTTTATGAATATCTTTTTTATAAGCTTTAATTACAAAAGAATTATTTTCATTCCAAGTTTCCTTATTGTCTTTTACATTTTTAATTAAACCGTTAATAATATCAACTTTGTTTCTGTAAATATTGTAGGTATTAATAATTGAAAAAATTTCTTTATTAATTATTTTTCTATACTCATTATTATCCCAAATTTCTTTTGGTAAAACAGTTTTTAAGTTTGCTAAAAACACAGCATGCGAATACAATAAGCCTTTTTCTAAATAAGGTAAAATGTTACGTATTGCCTTTAAACTTAAAGAACCATAATCTTGTTTTAGTTTTATTTTTGAAAATTTAACAGCTGTTTTTTCATCACAGTTTAAATATTTAATAACAAATTGTTTCAGCTTTTCAGTTTTATCAAACCTAAAAAGCACGTGCCAAATAGCATCAATAATTTGATGTTCTGTTTTATCAGAACCGTCTTTATTTTTTTTGTTAAAATTTTTAAGTAAATAAGTTTTCCAATCTTCGCCAAAAACTGCTCTTAAATTGGCAATTGTTGGGCAACCACTAACATTTGTATAATTACCAAAATTAAACAAGACATCAAAATCGCCTTTATTTTTATCTTTATAATATGCTGACTTTAAATTTTTGGGAGTTAGTTTATTTGCTATTTCTGAGAAATCAAAATTTGGTTTTGATTTTCTATAAAAGAGTGGTTCTAAAATTGCTTTTTCTTTTGAATTTAAAAACCTTAATTTATCTTCTTCTGCTGTCTTAATTTTTACTGAATTTAAAAAACTAAACATTCTAAACAACTCAAAATCTGGATGTGAAATTGGTACACAAGCTTTATCATTTTCTAACGGACATTTAGCAACTAAACCTTTTTGAGATTTTAATGGTCTTTGATAAAAAATAGCGTTTTCTATAGCTTCTTTTAATGATGTTTCTAGATTTTGTTTATCACAAATTGTATTGAATTCTTGTAAATAATGTTCTTCTCTATGTGTGTAATTATTTCTTATTCTTATGCTATTTTTATGTAATCCATAAAAATACTCGCCTAAAGTATTACAATTTGCTTCTTGCATTTTAGTTGATAAATCGCTAATTGCGCTTTTAACTTTACCTAAAAACTCTTTTCGGTTTAAACGTTCTAATAATTTATCTTTTACAATATCAAATGCTACATTTATATTTTCTTTTAAGATAGCTTTAAAGGCTCTTTCTAGAGTAAATAAAGCTTTTGTATTAGCTTCTGCTTTATCATAACCTTGAAGAAATTCGCCATAATTCTGTAAAAAACCCTTTGAATTATTGGCTTGTTGTATAATTTCTTCTATCTCACTATTTTTATCTTCAACAATAGAATTATCTGAAGTATCTAAACGATTACTTAAAAAACCACGTCTTTGTGCCATATGATAAAAAGCTCTTCCAAGTTCATGTTTATCACTAATAGTATTTAAATTAAGTTTTTCTGTTGATGCTTTGAAACGAAAATAATAAGGATTTTTTACTTGCTCTTTTCGTGCTACTTTATCATCTTGATTATCTGTACTTAACCATAATCTAAACGCATCATTTTTAGGATAAATCTTTTTGTATCGCCAGAGTTCTAATTCATCATCAGTCAATTTAGGACATAAATTATAGTCTGATAAAACTTTTAATAATTCAAGTTTCCTTAATTTTCTTCTGTATTTTAATTTTCTTGCACTTCTATAATCCGTTCTTTGTGCCGCTTTTGAACTTTCACTACTTGTTTTAGCTTCTATATTTACTCCTTCTGTAAAAATCCTAACACCTTTGTCTAAAAGTTTAAAATGTTTTTCACTTTTCTCTTTTTCAACAACTGCCCAACCAATACTATTAGTTCCTAAATCTAATCCTAATATTTTACTCATAATTCATAGCTTTTTTTTGAATTTTAAAAATACGGAAAAGAAAATTTAACTTTTACGGATTCCCATAATTTTATTAAATAATTTTTAATTATATTTACACAGATTAAATTTCTAATCTTTAATCTTATCACAATAAGGCTATATGCCGTAGATGAAAATCTTTAGTCCTGCTTAGGTAGGACTTTTTTTGTGCCTTAAGTTTTTACTAAATACCTTTTATTTCTCGTACATTTGCAACTCATTATCAAATTAAAAAATGAGACTACACAGAAACTTAACCTTTGCTGTTATAGACAGTATTAGAGATATATTTAACGAAGGCGTTTATGCAGACAAAGCGGTAGAAAAAGCTTTAAAAAGAGACAAACGCTGGGGCGCAAGAGATCGTAAATTTGTTGCAGAAACCATTTATGATATTGTACGCTGGAATAGATTATACGCAGAAATAGCAGAAGTAAAAGCACCTTATGATAGAGATAACATTTGGAGGTTATTTTCTGTTTGGTGTATTTTAAGAGGAATTAAATTACCAGACTGGAATCAAATTGGTGATGTGCCAGAACGTAGAATTAAAGGACGATTTGCAGAACTATCAAAAACAAGAAAATACAGAGAATCTATTCCAGATTGGATGGACGAGATTTGTGTAACTGAATTAGGAGAAGAAACGTGGACCAAAGAAATTGCAGCTTTAAATGAGCAAGCAAAAGTTATCTTAAGAACCAATACTTTAAATATTTCTAAAGAAATGCTACAAAAAAAATTACGTTCAGAAAACGTAATTACAGAGTTTGTGCCAAACCATCCAGATGCCCTTGTATTACCAGAAAGAGCCAATGTTTTTAAAACAGAAGCTTTTCATAACGGTTTTTTTGAAGTGCAAGACGCATCATCGCAACTTGTTGCAGCTTATTTAGATGTAAAACCAGGTATGAAAGTGGTAGATACTTGTGCAGGCGCTGGTGGTAAAACGCTACATTTATCTGCCTTAATGGAAAATAAAGGGCAAATAATTGCCATGGATATTTACGAAAGTAAATTGCGTAAATTAAAAGTAAGAGCTAAAAGAAATAAAGCGCACAATATAGACATGCGCGTTTTAGACTCTACCAAACCAATTAAAAAACTATATGGTAAGGCAGACAGAGTTTTAATTGATGCACCTTGTTCTGGTTTAGGCGTAATTAGAAGAAACCCAGATTCTAAATGGAAATTACAACCAGAATTTATAGATAATATAAAAAAAGTACAACAAGAAATTTTACAAAGTTATTCTAAAATGGTAAAACCAGGTGGTAAACTGGTATATGCTACATGTTCTGTTTTACCATCAGAAAATCAAAATCAAGTTAATAGTTTCTTAACATCAGAAGCGGGAAAAGAGTTTACCTTTGTAAAAGATAAAAAAGTATTGGCTCATGTTTCTGGTTTCGATGGTTTTTACATGGCTTTATTAGAAAGAAAACAGTAGTTAAAAATGAGTAAAACTGATACTGATAACTTAAATTAATTAAAAAATGATTAAAAAATTATTCCTTTTTATTTTTACCGTTGCATCTTTAAATGTTTTTTCTCAAGTACAATCTTATTACAGCGATGTAGATTTACAATTAACAGGTGTAGCCTTAAAAAATGCACTGGCAACTAAAATTACAGCAACTCATGTTAATTTTTTAGATTATACACCAGATGTTTGGACTGCCTCAAAAGCAACGGACGTAAACCCAAATAACCCAAATGAAGTTTTATTAATTTATGGCTTTGAAAACGGTTCTGATAGCAATTTAGAAAACGATAGAACTAGAAACATTAACGTGAATGGTGGTGCAGCTTCAGATTGGAACAGAGAACACGTATTTGCTAGATCTCTTGGAAACCCCAATTTAGGAACAGTAGGTCCTGGTGCAGATGCGCATCATTTAAGACCAGCAGATCCTGGTAGAAATTCTTCTAGAAGTAATCGAAAATTTGGAAGAGGAACAGGTAATTCTGGTTTTTCTTCATTAGACACTCATCAAGGAAATGATGGCCCAAATACAGCGGCTTATTATCCTGGAGATGAATGGAAAGGAGATGTTGCAAGAATGATAATGTATATGTACGTGCGTTATGGTAATGTTTGTTTACCAACTGCAGTTGGCGTTGGTAGCAATACAAATACGCCAGATGACATGATTGATTTATTTTTAAAATGGAATGTAGAAGATCCTGTTTCTGATTTTGAAAGAGCTAGAAATACCTATCATGAAAACACCAATAATGCTGCTGCACAAGGAAATAGAAATCCTTTTATAGACAACCCATTTTTGGCAACAAGAATTTGGGGTGGAGATTCTGCACAAGATACTTGGGGAATTTATACATCTAATGATAGAGAAGCACCAACAGCACCAACAAATGTAACAATTAACAACATTACTTTTACTTCCTTTAATATTTCTTGGACAGCATCTACAGATAATGAAGCGGTAACCGGTTATGATGTTTTTGTTGATGGAACTTTAGCAACGCAAACCACTACCACTAATGCTACCCTTACAAACCTAACACCAAATACTAGCTATGCAATAACAATTTTAGCTAAAGATTTAGTAAATAACAAATCTGCATTAAGTACTGTTGCAAATGGAACAACATTAGCAGATACTGTTGCTCCTTCTATGCCTACTAATGTTATAGCTAACAATATTTCAGACACTTCTTTTACGTTTTCTTGGACAGCATCTACAGACAACAATGCAATTGCTTCTTATGATGTTTATTTAAATAATCAATTAGACCAAAACGTAACAGGTACAACTGCTATTATAACTGGGTTGGCAGCAACAACAGCATATACAGCATACGTTATTGCAAAAGATACCTCTGGTAATGTTTCTGTAAAATCTAACACCATAACTGTTACTACTATAGAAGGTGGCAATGGTGTTGCAGACGAATTATTTATTTCTGAATATGTAGAGCCAAATACCGGAAACAACAAAGCCATAGAAATTGTAAATCTTACAGGTAAAACTGTAAGTTTAGCTGGTTATTCTTTGCAAAAACAATCTAATGGAGGCAGTTGGGTAGATAATTTAGCATTAGACAATCAAAGCTTTATTTTACAAGGTTCTTCTGCAAGTATTTTACCAAATGATGTTTTTGTAATTATACACTCTGGAGCATCAGAAACAGAGTTAACTAGCAATGCAGATATGGAAGTACCAAGCAATGCTAATCCGCCTTATCAATTTGCATCACCTTTAAACTTTAATGGAAATGATCCTGTTGGATTGTATAAAAATGGCGTTTTAATAGACATGGTTGGAGAGTTAAATAACTCTAGCAACCACATACAAAACATTACCTTAAGAAGAAACGGAGATATTAGCAAACCCAACCCTGTTTTTAGTGAACAAGGAGAATGGGAAGCATTTCCTGTAAATACCTACAGTGGTATTGGTTCTTTTACGAGTACATTAAGTACAGAAGACAACCAAATTTTAGACGCCATAAAGATTTTCCCAAATCCTGTAAAGGGAAATAACCTTTCTATTTCTAATAAAGAAGCGGTTACTCTTAAAATTTATAACGTCTTAGGTACTTTGGTAAAAACAGAAAAATTAAAAGCAAACGCTAAACAAATAGATATTTCTGCATTAACTTCTGGTGTGTATTTAATTAATTTTATTTCTGGAGAAAAAACTAGCAGTAAAAAGTTTATAAAATTATAACACCTTAAAAGTTGTATTTTATTGTTAATAACCCTTTTAAAAAACTCGCAAATATTGCGAGTTTTTTTATGCGCTAAATTCATTGTAAAGAATTAAATTTGTAGCTTATAAATTATTGCAAACTATAAAAAATGATTCATTTCTTTGGAAACAAAAACAGTAAGGTATTTGCTGTTCAAACAACAAAAGAATTTACCGCAGAAACTATTGCCAAATTAACATGGTTATTTGGTGACGCACCAAAAATAGACGAGGCATCAATAGATGCTTTTTTTATTGGTCCAAGAGCGGCAATGATAACGCCTTGGAGCACAAATGCTGTAGAAATTACCCAAAATATGGGAATTTCAGATATCATTAGAATTGAAGAATTTATGGCTATATCAGAAGATTTTGCCGACTTTGATCCTATGATTTCAGAGAAATTTAAAAGTTTACATCAAGAATCATTTACCGTAAAAGTGCAACCAGAAGCTATTTTAGAAATAGAAAACGTTGCCGCGTATAACAAGCAAGAAGGTTTATCTTTAAGTGATGAAGAGGTTACTTATTTAGAAAGTGTAGCAAATAAAATAGGAAGAAAGCTAACCGATTCAGAAGTTTTTGGTTTTAGTCAAGTAAACTCAGAACATTGTAGGCATAAAATATTTAATGGAACTTTTGTAATTGATGGTGAAGAAATGCCAACTTCATTATTCAAATTAATAAAAGAAACATCAAAGCAATTTCCTAACGATATTGTTTCAGCATATAAAGATAATGTTGCCTTTGTAAAAGGACCTAAAGTAGAGCAATTTGCGCCAAAAACAGCAGATAAACCAGATTTTTATACAACCTCAGATTATGATTCTGTAATTTCATTAAAAGCAGAAACACATAACTTCCCAACTACTGTAGAGCCTTTTAATGGCGCTGCTACAGGCTCTGGAGGAGAAATTAGAGATAGGCTTGCTGGCGGAAAAGGATCTTTACCCTTGGCAGGAACCGCTGTTTACATGACTTCTTATTCTCGTTTAGAAGAAAACAGGTTTTGGGAACACAAATTCAAAGAAAGAAATTGGTTATACCAAACACCAATGGACATTTTAATTAAAGCCTCTAATGGTGCTTCTGATTTTGGTAACAAATTTGGGCAACCTTTAATTACAGGTTCTGTTTTAACTTTTGAGCATGAAGAAAACAACTCTTCTAGTGAGGCTCCTGCAAGAAAATTAGGGTTTGATAAAGTAATTATGCAAGCTGGTGGTATTGGCTATGGCAAAGTAGAACAAGCTTTAAAAGATACGCCAAAAGAAGGCGATAAAATTGTAATTCTTGGTGGAGAAAACTATAGAATTGGTATGGGTGGTGCTGCAGTTTCTTCTGCAGATACAGGAGAATTTGCTTCTGGTATAGAATTAAATGCCGTACAACGTTCTAATCCAGAAATGCAAAAACGTGCCGCAAATGCAGTTCGTGGAATGGTAGAAAGTGAAGAAAATTTTATTGTTTCTATTCACGATCATGGTGCTGGTGGCCATTTAAATTGTTTGTCTGAATTAATAGAAGATACTGGTGGAAAAATAGATTTAGATAAATTACCCGTTGGAGACCCAACCTTGTCTGCAAAAGAAATAATTGGTAACGAGTCTCAAGAAAGAATGGGCTTGGTTATTGCAGAAAAGCATACAGAAACCTTACAAAAAATAGCAGAAAGAGAACGCTCGCCAATGTATACTGTGGGTAATGTTACTGGCGATAATCGTTTTACTTTTGAATCTAAAACCACTGGAGAAAAACCAATGGATTTAGCTTTAGAAGACATGTTTGGTTCTTCTCCAAAAACAATAATGACAGACAAAACTATTGTTAGAAAATATAAAAACCCACGTTACAAAACTAAAAACTTACAAATTTATTTAGCCCAAGTTTTACAATTAGAAGCTGTAGCTTGTAAAGATTGGTTAACAAACAAAGTAGATAGGTGTGTTGGTGGTAAAGTTGCCAAACAACAATGTGTGGGTCCATTGCAAATTCCATTAAATAATGTTGGCGTAATGGCTTTAGATTTCAAAGGTAAAGAAGGCGTTGCTACTTCTATTGGCCACTCGCCTATTTCTGGATTAATTCACCCAGAAGCAGGTAGTAGAAATTCTATTACAGAAGCATTAACCAATATTATTTGGGCACCTTTAAAAGACAATTTGGCTTCAATTTCATTATCGGCAAATTGGATGTGGCCTTGTAAAAACGAAGGTGAAGATGCACGTTTGTACAAAGCTGTTAAAGCAATTTCAGAATTTTCTATAGATTTAGGCATTAATGTACCAACTGGTAAAGATTCTTTGTCTATGAAACAGAAATATGCTGATGGTGATGTAATATCTCCTGGAACAGTTATTATTTCTGCAGCAGGAAACTGTAATGAAATTACTAAAGTTGTAGAACCTGTTTTACAGGCAAATGGCGGCAATATTTACTATATAAACATATCTCAAGACGAATACAAATTAGGTGGAAGTTCTTTTAACCAGACTTTAAATGCTATTGGAAATGAAGCGCCAGATGTTACAAACGCTCCTTATTTAAAAAACACATTTAACACCATTCAGAAATTAATTAAAGCAAATAAAATTAAGGCTGGGCATGATGTTGCTTCTGGTGGATTAATTACTACTTTGTTAGAAATGTGTTTTGCTGATGTAGATTTAGGTGCAAATTTTGATATTTCTGAACTGAACGAAGAAGATTCTATAAAAGTATTGTTTTCAGAAAATGCAGGTATTGTTTTTCAAGCAGACCAAACTGTTGAAGGTATTTTAGAAGAAGCCGGAATTGTAGCTTTTAAAATTGGTACCGCAAACAATTCTGGTGAGGTTGTAATTAAAAACAACGAAGATAAGTTTAGCTTAAATGTTTCAGAATTTAGAGACGTTTGGTACAAAACATCGTATTTATTAGACGATAAACAAACGGCAAATGGTTTGGCTAAAAACCGTTACGAAAACTTTAAAAAGCAACCTTTACAATACACTTTTCCAAAAGATTTTACAGGAAAATTAGAGGATGTTGCAAACACAGTGAAGCAATCTAACAAACCAAAAGCTGCAATAATTCGTGAAAAAGGAAGTAATTCTGAACGCGAAATGGCAAATGCAATGTATTTAGCTGGTTTTGATGTAAAAGATGTACACATGACAGATTTAATTTCTGGTCGTGAAACCTTAGAAGACATTCAGTTTATTGGTGCTGTTGGTGGTTTTTCTAATTCTGATGTTTTAGGTTCTGCAAAAGGTTGGGCAGGAGCTTTTAAATATAATGAAAAGGCAAATACTGCACTTAAAAACTTCTTTAAAAGAGAAGATACTTTATCGGTTGGTATTTGTAATGGCGCACAGCTATGGATGGAATTGGATTTAATAAATCCTGAACATAAAATACATGGTAAACTGGTACATAACGATTCTAAAAAGCACGAAAGTTCTTTTACCTCTGTAAAAATTCAAGAAAATAATTCAGTAATGCTATCTTCTTTAGCAGGAACTGAGTTAGGGGTTTGGATTTCGCACGGAGAAGGTAAATTTAACTTACCAGAAGCAGAAGAAAACTATAATATTGTTGCCAAATATGCTTATGAAGGTTACCCAAACAACCCAAATGGCTCTGATTTTAATACAGCAATGTTATCGGATAAATCTGGAAGACATTTAGTAACTATGCCACATATAGAACGTTCTACTTTTCAATGGAATTGGGCACATTACCCAACAGACAGACAAGACGAAGTTACGCCTTGGTTAACAGCTTTTGTAAACGCAAGATTTTGGATAGAGAACAAATAATAAAATCTATTTCCTTTAAAAAAAACAGCTTTTAGAATTACTAAAAGCTGTTTTTTTTTGCGTTAGGGATTGCAGCATTGTTTGAGCTCTCCCGCTTTTTAGCGGGAAGCGAGTGCGTAAAGCCCGTTAAAACGCCCAAATAAAATGTTTCTATAAAAAAGACGCTAATTTTTTAATTTTCAGTAAAATACGTAAGTTAAAAAACAAGTAAAAACACCTATCTGTAGTTTAAAAAATAAAATTAATTTGCGCCATAATGGAAACTGATTGGATTAGGGGCTAATCATAACCAAATTATAGCTAGCTTCTTTTTACACAAAAAAGAGGCTAGTTTCTATAGCATACAACTTTCTATAGTATTATTCTCCCAATAATTATTTCTGTGATTTAAATAATTAAGCTAATTTTTATAAGTTAGCTTAATTTATTTTAAGAAATAATTATTTTATATGATAAAATTATAAATATTTCTTAAAAAACCATCTATTAAAATAACTATTTGTTAAATACCTGTAAATTCCCTAATTTGCAGTAACAAAATTAAATTTATGGCAATAGAAATAAAAAGATTATTCGATTTTCCTTATTATCAATTAGAGACTTACAATTTACAAAAAGCATTTACCAGTAAATATCATAACAATTGGGAAAGTATTTCTACCCAAAAATATATAGAACAAGCAAATTTAATTAGCAAGGGTTTAATTAGTTTAGGTGTTAAACCTAACGATAAAATTGCCGTAATTTCTTCTACAAATAGAACGGAATGGAATATATGTGATATTGGTGTTTTACAAACTGGTGCCCAAAATGTACCAATTTACCCAACTATTAGTAAAGAAGATTATGAGTATGTTTTAAACCATTCAGAAGCTATCTATTGTTTTGTTTCTGATGTAGAGGTTTTAGAAAAAATAAATGCCATTAAAGCAAATACCAAATTAAAAGCCATTTTTACTTTTGATGATATTGCTGGCGAAAAATCTTGGAAAGAAATCTTAGAATTGGGCAACAACCAAAATTATAATCTTGAGTTAGAAACCCGAAAAAATAACGTAAAAACAGAAGATTTAGCTACTTTAATTTACACTTCTGGTACTACAGGAAAACCTAAAGGTGTTATGCTTTCTCACCAAAATATTGTAAGTAATGTGCTTGCTTCTAAAGAAAGAGTACCTTTAGAATATGGTAAAGATGTTGGCTTAAGTTTTTTACCTGTTTGCCATATTTTTGAACGTATGATTCTTTATTTATATCAATATTGTGGAGTTTCAATTTATTTTGCAGAATCTATAGAAAAACTATCTGAAAATGCACAAGAAATAAAACCAAACGTAATGACTGCTGTACCACGTTTGTATGAGAAAATTTACGACAAAATTATTTTAAAAGGAGAGGCTTTAACGGGTATTAAAAAAGGGTTATTCTTTTGGGCTGTTAATTTAGGTTTAAGATATAAACCTAATGGTGCAAATGGCTGGTGGTACGAAAAACAACTTGGTTTGGCTAGAAAATTAATATTTTCTAAATGGCAAGCAGCACTTGGTGGCGAACTTAAATTAATGGTTTCTGGTAGTGCAGCATTGCAAGAAAGATTAACAAAAGTTTTTGCAGCAGCTGGTATGCCAATTATGGAAGGTTATGGTTTAACAGAAACATCTCCAGTAGTAACCGTGAACGACCAAAGAAACAAAGGTTTTAAAACAGGTACTGTTGGCAAACCCATAAAGGAAGTTGAAGTTAAAATTGCAGAAAATGGAGAAATTTTAGTAAAAGGCCCTAACGTTATGCTAGGGTATTATAAAGATTTAGAAAAATCTGAATCTGTTTTAAAAGACGGTTACTTTTATACTGGAGATAAAGGTGAATTTGATGCCGAAGGTTTCTTAAAAATTACTGGTAGAACTAAAGAAATGTTTAAAACTTCTGGTGGTAAATATGTGGTACCACCCTTATTAGAAGGAGAATTAAAACAATCTTTATTTATAGAACAAGTTATGGTTGTTGGTGAAGGTGAAAAAATGCCAGCTGCAATTATTCAGCCAAATTTTGAATTTATTCAAGGTTGGATCAAACATAAAAACCATAATATTGGTACTTCTAATGAAGAAATTGCCAATTCAGACATTGTAATCAAAAGAATTCAGCAAGAAGTTGATAAATGTAATAGCAATTTTGGTAAATGGGAGCAAATTAAACGTTTTGAACTTACCAAAGATGTTTGGTCTATAGATGATGGACATTTAACCCCAACCATGAAAATGAAAAGAGCAGTTATTAAGGAGATTTATAAAGATTTATATCAAAAAATATATAACAATTAAACTTGGAAGCATCGATATTTTTATCGGTGTTTTTTTTGAATAAAATATCATTGTTGAAACCTAAGAATTTGCATTAAAGATTAAAAAAATGATTAAATCTTTGTACTATTGTAAGAGAAAAAACTTCTATTTTGAGTAATTCTACAAAAAACAATAATTGGAAAAACAAACTTCATGAAATTATTTACGAAGCAGACACCAAACAAGGTAAAGTTTTTGATGTAATTTTATTGATAGCCATTTTAGCTAGTATTATTTTGGTAATGCTAGAAAGTGTAAACCAAATAGACAATACGTACCACAACGCGCTATATATTGGTGAGTGGGTAATTACGATTTTATTTTCTATTGAATATATTTTAAGAATTATTGCCATTAAAAAACCTTTAAAATATGTACTTAGTTTTTATGGTATTATTGATTTTCTTTCAACAATACCCATGTATTTATCGTTTTTTCTGGTTGGTTCACAAGGTTTAGTTGCGCTTAGAGCCTTAAGGTTATTAAGAGTTTTTAGAATTTTAAAATTAGGCAGATACATTGGTGCTTCTAATACTCTTTTATTGGCTTTAAAAGCAAGTAGAGCTAAAATTGCAGTTTTTTTATTTTTTGTTTTAATTGTTTGCATCATTTTAGGCACTGTAATGTACATGGTAGAAGGTGAAGAAAACGGATTTAACAACATACCCAAAAGTATATATTGGGCTATTGTAACTTTAACTACAGTAGGTTTTGGTGATATTGCCCCACAAACACCATTAGGACAATTAATTGCAAGTGCAATAATGATATTAGGTTACTCTATTATTGCAATTCCTACAGGAATTGTAAGTGCAGAAATTACTAAAAAAGATTATGACTTAGACATAAACACGCAAGCTTGCCCAACTTGTTTAAAAGAGAAACATACAAAAAATGCAACATTTTGCTATAATTGTGGTAGTATTTTAAATTAGTATGCATATAACAAAAAACACCTTAATAACCATTGTAGGACCTACAGCAATTGGCAAAACTGCATTAAGCATTCAGCTTGCTAAAGCGTTTAATGCAGACATTATTTCTTGCGATTCAAGACAATTTTATAAAGAAATGTCTATTGGTACTGCTGTGCCAGAACCCGAGGAATTATCCAGTGCAAAACATCACTTTATACAAAACAGAAGTATTTTTGATAATTATAATGTTGGTGAATTTGAAAGAGATGCTCTAAAAAAACTAGACGTTTTATTCAAAAAAAACAATGTGCAAATTATGGTAGGTGGCTCTGGTTTGTATGTAGATGCTGTTTTAAAAGGCTTAGATTATTTTCCTGAAGTTGATCCTGAAATTCGTGAAAATTTAACAAAACAATTGGCGGCAGATGGAATTGTAACACTACAAAACCAACTTAAAGTATTAGATTTAGAAACCTACAACAATATTGCTTTAGACAATCCACATAGAATAATGAGAGCCTTAGAAGTTTGTATTTCTTCTGGTACACCCTACTCCACTTTTAAAAATAAACCTAAAAAACCTAGAAACTTTAACAGCATAAAAATTGGTTTAAACGCAGATAGACCAATTATATATGATAGAATAAACCAAAGAGTAGATATTATGATGGCTAAAGGATTACTGGAAGAGGCTAAAAATTTATATCCGCATAAAAGTTTAAATGCACTACAAACCGTAGGTTATAGAGAATTATTTGCTTATTTTGATGGAGATTTTACCAAAGAATTTGCAATTTCTGAAATTAAAAAAAATACTAGACGTTTTGCAAAACGACAACTTACTTGGTTTAAAAGAGACCTAGAAACAATTTGGTTTGATTATACCACCAATGCTAATAATATTATAGCCACAATTTCTAATAAAATTAACGCAAATACATAATTAGAATTTTTAGGTATTCATTTGCTTTTCTATCTTTGTTTCAAATATTTAGCTTTATGAAAACAATCTTAACATTACTAAAAAAGATTATGTTATGTTTCTATAATAATTGGGTTGTCCAAGATAAAAATTGAATGGATACTTTAAGAGTAAAAACCTTCTTGGTAGATTTAAAAGTTTAAATTAGAGAAAAATTATACCAACATTAGTTTCTGAATTACTTCCTCTCCTACTTCCTCATTCATCATTTTAATTATTTTTTCTTTACCGTAACTTAATTCTTCTCTTAAAACAGATGAAGTTAATTGTATAATTAAAGTTTTGTTTTGCAATTTTACAGAAGTAGTATGTGTTGCCACACCTGGCCCCATCATTTTATGCCATGTTTCTTCTATTTTAATTTTCTGCATTCCCTTGCTCAAATTATTCTCTGTGATAAAAAGTTGCATTAAATCTTTAACTGAAACAGAATCGTTTTCTCTTTTAGACATATTTGTGGTTTTTGGTTTTTGTTTGTGGTTTAAAAATTACAAAAATTAATCAGTTATACATTAGAACTTTAAACTTTATAATTCAAAAATCTGGTATGGTTTATCACTTCGTTTTAGTATACTTTCTGTTCTATCTTTATGCGTATCTGTTATAAATATTTGTCCAAATTTATTATTATTTACCAAATCTATAATGTGCGCTACTCTATTTTCATCTAATTTATCAAATATATCATCTAAAAGTAAAATTGGAGTAACGTTTGCTTGTTGTTTAATAAATTCAAACTGCGCAAATTTTAAGGCAATTAAATATGATTTTTGTTGTCCTTGAGAACCAAACTTTTTTATCGGGTAATCTCCAATATCAAAGCTTAAATCGTCTTTATGTATGCCAGCAGTTGTATACTGCATCATTTTATCTTTCTCAACATATTTTTGTAACAACGCTTCTAAAGAAAAATCATGAAGCTGACTTTTATACTTTAGATTAACTTGCTCCTTATCTCCAGAAATTAAAGCATATTTTTCATTAAAAATAGGAATAAAACGTTCTAAAAAATCTTTTCTAACTTCATATATTCTTGTTCCATACAAAGCCAATTGTTCATTATAAACATTCAAATTTAAGGCATCAAAAGTTCTATTTGCTGCAAAATATTTTAACAGTGCATTTCTTTGACTTAATACTTTATTGTACGCCAACAAATCTTGTAAATACTTTTTGTTTTGCTGGCTAATTACGCCATCTATAAACTTTCTCCTGGTATCACTGCCTTCTGTAACCAAATCTCTATCTGCTGGCGATATAATTACCAAAGGAAGTTGGCCAATATGTTCAGAAAATTTTTCGTAATTTTTACCATTTCTTTTTAAAACTTTCTTTTGCCCTTTTTTTAAACTACAAACAATTTTTTCATTTCGTTCTTTTAAAAAATAATCTCCTTCAACCATAAAAAAAGATTCGCCATGTTTTATATTTTGACCTGCAACCGAATTAAAATAACTTTTTGCAAACGAAAGGTAATAAATAGCATCTAAAACATTGGTTTTTCCCACACCATTATTACCCACAAAACAATTTATTTTCTCCTGAAAATCAAAAGATTGAGATGTTATATTTTTAAAATTAAGTAAAGAAAGTTTTTGTAAATACATGTATATAAATTAACCTATAAAACAATTTGCAAATTATTGAAAATTTTGCGAATTATAGACTTTTAAAATCCAATTAAAAAAACTATTTTTGTCCGCACTAATTTTAAAGCAACAATGGCAACATACAAGAAAAAATATAAACCAGAAGGTAAAAAAGAACAGCAACAAGTAGAAGAAATGGAAAGCACAACTGCTGAAGTTTTTAATACTTTAGACGAAACAGCTTCTAAATCTGAACAGTGGATTGAAAAAAACAGCAAACCACTTTTTTATGCATTAGTTGGTGTTGTAGTTGTCTTTTTAGCATATTTAGCATATAATAAATACGTTGTAGAACCAAATGAATTGGAGGCTTCTAATGAATTGGCTTTTCCAAGAAAATATTTTGATGAAGCTTCTACTGCAGGTTCAGGTATAGATTCTTTATTAAATTTAGGTTTAGAAGGTACAGATGGTAAATTTGGATTTTTAGACATTGCTGAATCTTATAGTGGTACAGATGCAGGAAATTTAGCAAATTATTATGCTGGAGTTTCTTATTTGCAAATGAAAAATTACGAAAAAGCAATTACTTATTTAGAGAAATTTAATTCTGATGATGCTTTATTAGGTCCTGTTGCATTAGGTGCTATTGGTGATGCTTTCGCAGATATTAATCAACCAGAACAGGCTTTAGAATATTACGAAAAAGCTGCTAATAAAAAAGACAACACATTTACATCTCCATTATTTTTATACAAAGCAGGCCAAACTGCAATGCAATTAAAAGAATTTGGAAAAGCAGAAACTTTATTTTCAAAAATAAAAGCAAACTACCCAAGCTCAGAACAAGGTAGAAGTATAGAAAAGTTTATAAACGCTGCAAAATACGCAAACTAGTTTTTGGTTGTTGGTTTATAGTTTTTAGTTAAATCCAACAACCAAAAACGATAAACTAAAAACAAAAAATGGCAACAACAAATTTATCTTATTACGATAAAACAACAATCCCAAATGCGAAACCTTTTCGATTTGGGATTGTTGTTTCTGAATGGAATCCAGAAATTACAAAAAATTTACAACAAGGAGCAATTGATACTTTACTAGATTGTGGCGCTGCAAAACAGGATATTATTTCTTGGGATGTCCCAGGAAGTTTTGAACTAATTTATGGCTGTAAAAAAATGATACAGTCTCAAAAAGTAGACGCTATAATTGCAATAGGTAACGTTATTCAAGGAGAAACTAAACATTTTGATTTTGTTTGTGATGGCGTAACACAAGGTATTGTAGATTTAAATATTAAATATGATGTGCCTGTTATTTTTTGCGTTTTAACAGACAACACCAAACAACAATCTTTAGATAGATCTGGTGGTAAATTAGGCAATAAAGGTATAGAGTGTGCCGTTGCTGCAATAAAAATGGCGGCCATAAATAATTTAAATAGAACTTCAGATAGTATTGGTTTTTAGCAAATCAATGCTTTATTTCCTATTTAATTTTAAGAATACTTTTAACAGCAAACCTTTTACAATCAAACGAATTTCTTTAAATTTGAGTAACTTTATAAATTGGTATAAAAGTTGATTTTACAATGTAAATTAACCTATCAATTCAGTAAAAAACTATGGGATTTTTAAAACGTACAAATAAGAAATTCGATTATCAACCTCTTTATTACAAAGGAGAAGGTAGCCCTTTTAAAATTGAGCATAAATTAGACCAATTTAGAACTACTGCTGGTAAAAACAAAGGTATTAAAGGTAAGTTTTCAGATGCTCTAAACGATTTAAAATCGTCTGACAAAAGCGTAAACAAAACCATCTTAATTATTATTGCCATTTTAATATTCATTTTCTTATACATTATAGATTTCGATTTATCTATATTCACAAATTAATTAATGTCTGACATCATTCAACTTTTACCAGACCATGTTGCCAACCAAATTGCAGCAGGAGAAGTAGTGCAAAGGCCTGCATCTGTAGTTAAAGAATTGTTAGAAAATGCGATAGACGCAGGATCAACAAATATAAAATTACTTATTAAAGATGCTGGTAAAACATTAATACAAGTAATAGATGATGGTAAAGGAATGAGCGCTACAGATGCAAGAATGTGTTTTGAGCGCCATGCAACCTCTAAAATTCAAAAAGCAGAAGATTTATTTAATTTATCTACCAAAGGTTTTCGTGGCGAAGCATTGGCTTCAATTGCAGCTATTGCGCATGTAGAATTAAAAACAAAAGAGCACAACCAAGAATTGGGCTGTGCCATAAAAATTGAAGGAAGTAAAATTGTTTCTCAAGATTTTGTTTCTACAGGAGCAGGAACCAGTTTAGCGGTTAAAAATTTATTTTATAACATTCCTGCAAGAAGAAATTTCTTAAAATCAGATACCGTAGAAACCAGACATATTGTAGATGAATTTCAGCGTGTGGTTTTAGCACACCCTAGTATTTCTTTCTTATTACACCACAATAATAACGAAGTTTATAATTTAAGAGCTGGAAATTTAAGACAACGTATTGTAGCTGTTTTTGGTGGTAAAATGAATGAGAAACTAGTACCAATTGATGAAGTTACCGATATTTTAACAATAGAAGGCTTTGTTGCAAAACCAGAATTTTTTAAACGAAAAAGAGGCGAACAGTTTTTCTTTGTAAACAATCGTTTTATAAAAAGTTCTTACTTAAACCATGCTGTTGTTAATGCATTTGATGGTTTGTTAGAAAATGGTACACATCCATCGTATTTTTTATACCTAAAAGTACCTGCAAACACCATAGACATAAACATTCACCCAACAAAAACAGAAATAAAGTTCGATAACGAAAAAGCTTTATACGCCATGTTACGTGCTACTGTTAAACATAGTTTGGGACAATACAACGTAGCGCCAGTTTTAGATTTTAATAGAGATGCTAATCTAGATACACCTTATCATTTTAAATCGAAAACAAAAAGCGCTAGTATTCCAAAAATTTCTGTAGATCCAGATTTTAATCCTTTTAAAGAAGAGGTTCAAAAAGAAATAAGTTTTCCTTACAAAAGAGAAAAAAACACCCAAAGTTGGGAATCTTTGTACACTGCTACTGCAACAACTATAGAAAACGAACAAGAGCAACTTTTTGAGCATCAACAAGAAGAAAAAACACAAAAGACTTTTCAAATACAACGCAAATACGTGTTAAGTTTAATAAAATCTGGTGTGGTTTTAATTAATCAATCTTTAGCGCATCAAAGAGTTTTATATGAAGATTTTCTAGAAAGTATTACTGTCAAAGAAGCCAACAGTCAGCAACTTTTGTTTCCTGTTAAAATTTCTTTTTCTTCTGCGGAAATAGAAATGATTTACACTATTAAAAGTGAGCTTGAAAACGCTGGTTTTTCTTTTGATGAATTTACAAAAGACAGTGTTACCATTAAAGGAATCCCAGTTTCTGTAACAGAAAGTAAAATTACCATAATTTTAGAACAACTTTTAAATGATATAGATTTAGAAGTACCCGATGCAAGTTTTAGTCATTTTGATGTTATGGCAAAATCATTTGCCAAAACCTTATCTATAAAAACGGGTACGTTACTTTCAGAGAAAGAACAAGAAGGTTTGGTAAACGACTTATTTTCTTGCAAAGAACCAAGTGTTTCCCCTTTTGGTAAGGCTACCTTTAAGACTTTAACATTAAACGAAATTGATAATTTATTTAATAGTTAGTTATGGGAAAAGTTACAGAAGGTATTAAACACTTAATTATTATAAATGTAATTGTATTTATAGCACCACAATTACTACAATTAGATTTTACCAATATTTTGGCATTGCATTTTCCAGAAAATGAACATTTTGGAATTTGGCAATATGTTAGCCACATTTTTATGCATGGTAGCTTTGCGCATATTCTTTTTAACATGTATGGTTTATGGGCTTTTGGAACTCCTTTAGAGCAAATGTGGGGTAAAAAAAGATTTTTATTTTTCTACTTTTCTGCAGGAATTGGAGCAGGCTTAATTTACACACTTGTTAATTATTATCAGTTTAATGGTATTTATGAATTATTTATAAATGCTGGTGTAAATCCAAATGAAATTTTATCAATTTTAGAAAAAGGAAGTACTAATGATGTTAGAGTTGTAAATGCTATAACCCAAGAACAATTTAACAAAATATCATCATTATACAACACACCTGCTGTAGGAGCCTCTGGAGCAGTTTACGGAGTTTTAGTGGCTTTTGGCTTGTATTTTAAAGATGCTAAATTGGCATTACTGTTTTTTCCTGTTCCAATAGCTGCAAAATATTTTATACCTATTATGATTTTAGGAGATTTATTTTTTGGAATGACAAAATATTCCGTGGGTAACATTGCCCATTTTGCGCACATTGGTGGCGCTTTAATTGGGTTTTTAATTGCTTATTACTGGAAAAAAAATCAATTTAAAACAAGTTAAATGGATTTTATAAATAAAATAAAATATAGATTTAATACGGCCAATATTATAGAAAAACTAATCTATATAAACGTAGGTGTATTTGCCGTAAGCTTACTTATATTGGTAGTGCAAGGTTTGTATCGTGGCCAGGTTAGTTATATTGTGCAATGGTTTTCTTTAGATGGAGATTTAAACGAATTATTAACCCAACCTTGGACTTTAATTTCTTACGGTTTCTTGCATTCTGGCTTTATACATTTACTTTTTAACATGATTGGTTTGTACTTTATTGGCAATCTATTCATTCAATATTTTACACAAAAACAAGCTTTACAATTTTATCTTTTAGGAACTTTGTTTGGTGGATTCTTCTATTTATTTAGTCAGAATTACTTTCCTCTTTTTGAAGGCAGTTCTTCTCGTTTGGTTGGAGCATCAGCTGGAGTTTCTGCTATCTTTATAGGTTTAGCTACATATATGCCAAATTATCAGATAAATATTCGTCTTTTAGGTTATATAAAATTATGGCATTTGGCTGCAGTTTGGTTAGCGTTTGATGTTGTTGGTTTAATAGGACCAAATGGTGGTGGTAGCTTTTCTCATTTGGGCGGTAGCTTATTTGGTTTTTTATATGTAAACCAGGCAAGTAACAAAAAATTAGATATATTTGGGAGTCTTTTTTCAATGTTTAAAAAGAAAGAAAAGCCTTTACAAACGGTTTACAAATCTAAAACCAACTTAAAAAAGAAAACCACACTTGTTGCTAACAATCAAAAAGAAATAGATGCTATTTTAGATAAAATAAGTAAATCTGGTTATGACACCTTAACCAAAGCAGAAAAAGATTTTTTATTTAAACAAGGTAAAAAATAGATGAAGAAATTATCTTTTTTAGACAAGTTAGTCTATTTAATTAATTCGCTGTTTGCAGCCTTATTACTGCTTTCATTTGTATTGCCTTATGTATCTCCTAAAAACATACCTTTTTTAGCAATATTAAGTTTATTTGTACCTATTTTACTACTTATAAATATTGTCTTTGCCATATATTGGTTGGTAAAATTAAAAAAACAGGTTTTACTTTCTACCGCTGTTTTAGTGCTTGGTGGCTTTGTTGCTACTCCGTTTTTTAAAATATCAGAAAACAACTCATCATTAAATTCAGATTTAAAAATTATGAGTTTTAATGTAAAAGCATTCGATTTATTTTCTAAAAATAAAACCTTAAAAAATAATGGTTATGCGTTTATTAAAAAACAAGAGCCAGATATTTTTGTAGCGCAAGAGTTTTATAAATCGCCTAAAAGAATAATAAAAAATTACAAGTACAAGTACCATAAACTAAAAGGAAATTACGGTTTGGTAATATATTCTAAATATAAAATTATTAACGAAGGCTCCTTAGATTTTGAAAAAACAAATAACAACGCAATTTTTGTAGATGTTTTAAAAGATAAAGATACCATTAGAATTTATAATGTACATTTTGAATCTTTACGAATTAAACCCAATGAAGAAAATTTTGGAGAATCAAACTCTGAAAAATTATTAGCACGTGTTGGCAATTCTTTTAAAGAGCAAGTAAAGCAAACCGAACTTTTTTTAGCCCATGAAAAAAAATGGAAAGGCAAAAAAATAATCTGTGGAGATTTTAACAATACTGCATATTCTTGGATGTACAAACAACTTTCGAATAATAAAAAAGATGCTTTTATAGAATCTGGTAAAGGATTTGGAAAATCTTTTGATTACTGGTTTCCTATGCGAATTGATTTTATTTTAACAGACAAAAGCAGCATTATAAATCAATTTAAAACATATTCAGTAGATTACTCAGACCACTTCCCTATTATGGCTAAAGTTAATTGGAGTAATTAATAACTTCTTTTTTGAATAGCACCGTAAGATTTTGATTCTATTTTCCTTTTTAAAAGACTTGTAAAAAAAGCAAAAGTACTTTTAAATCTTGCTACTTGAAGCGCATAAAAACTAAACCTTAAAAGTCTACCAAATTTGTCTTTTAACTCTTGATCATATTTTTTTAAGTTTTCTGCAGTAAAATTATTTTCTTTTACACATCGCTCAATATTTTTAGCTGCAATAATTCCAGACATCATGCCTGTGCCAATACCTTCTTTGTAAAAAGGATTTGCTAAACCTGCAGCATCACCTACCAATAAAAAACCATTTCCAGAGGTTTTCTGTTTACCAAAATGAAAAGGTATGGACCAACCTCTCCAATTCCCATCTTTTTCTGCATGTATAAATTTACCTTTTACTTTTTTATGATGTTGTATAATATGCTGAATTTCATCAATTAAATTAATATTATGTTTTTTTATTAGATCTACCCTTCCTCCTAAACTAACATTTACCTTGCCATCAAATAAAGGAAAAATATAAAAGAATAAAGTTACTTTTTTATACACCAACCTAATTTCTGCAACATTATCTTTTGCCAAAACTACATTATTAAAATAACCACTAATAAATGTTGATGCCAATTTTTTTGAAATCTTGTCTTTTACCAAGTTTCTATAAACTGTAGATTTTGCACCATCTGCACCAACTATCAATTTGGCATCAATCTGTTTTCCATTTTTTAAGGTAATTTGCATCCCTTTTTTATTCTCCTTTATTATTTTTACGCCACTCCCAAAAAATGTTTTGGTGTATGTTTTAGAAAAATGTTTTACTAAAAAATCGTCGAAATCTATGCGTTTTGCATAAGAAATCACCATGTCTCTTTCTTCAGTTTCTTTAAATTCTATATGATGATGATCATTTGGATGAAATTGTATTTTTTTACTGTGAATAAACTTAGGATGTTTTAAAAAATCTTGAAATAATTGATTTCCTAAAATTTTTAAAGAACGGTATGCGTAAAGAATTAAGCCATCTCCACAAGTTTTGTCTCTTGGAAATAATGCTTTATCTATTATAATATGCGGAATTTTAAGCTTACTTAACATCAATGCAGTTGCTGCACCAGATGGTCCAGCTCCAATAATACAAATTGTTGTTTTTTCTATATTCTCCATTTATAAAGACCTATTATTCTTTAATTTGTAAAGCTAATCCATACACTTTTACAAGATTACTATTTCTAAATTGATGGTTTTTAAACCTTCTTTATGCTGAAAACAATATGTTATTAATCGTCTTTAATTCTTATTTTTTATTAAAACTTCAAAAATGTGAAAAACTTTAAAGCATAATTAAATCATAATTCTAGGACATACTTTGTTTCTTGCAATTGCAATTCTTCATTTAAAAAGCAATTTTCAACTTTAAAAAACAATTGCTCAAGTATCTTTTTTGAAGCAATATTTTTGTCAATCACAAAGGCTATCAACCTTTGTAAACCAATTTTTCTGGCATAATTAATAAGTGCTTTACAGAGTTCTAAACCATAACCATTTGCCCAATAATTTTGTATAAATCGATAGCCTATTTCAGTATCAAATTTAGAATTTATAAGCGCAACAGTACCTATAAATGCGCCATCTTGTTTTCTTTCTACAGCATAAATCCAAAAATAATTATTCTTTTCATCATATTTTCTTATGAAACCAAAAAGTTCTTCTTTAGTTTCTTTAAGATTTTTAACACAACCATCTGCATACTTTAAAACTTCAGGATTACTTTCTAAATCATAAAAACCAGACAAATCTTCTTCTTGCAATCTTCTAATAAGTAGTCTTTCCGTTTCAAAAATCATGAATAATATCGTATTTTTGTAAACGTTAAAAGTACCAAAATGAACCCAAATAAAAAAGTTGCTTTTTATACTTTAGGATGCAAATTAAACTTCTCTGAAACCTCTACCATTGCAAGAAATTTTGTAAACGAAGGTTTTAAACGCGTAGCATTTGAACAGAAAGCAGATATTTATGTAATTAATACTTGTTCTGTAACAGATAATGCAGACAAACGCTTTAAGAGTATTGTAAAAAATGCACTTAAAAAAAATGAAGAAGCTTTTTTAATTGCTGTTGGTTGTTATGCTCAATTAAAACCAGAAGAATTAGCTGCTGTAGATGGCGTAGACTTGGTTTTAGGAGCTACAGAAAAATTTAATGTAACTTCTTATATTAACGATTTAACCAAGAATAATGTTGGAGAAATACATTCTTGTGAAATTGCTGATGCCGATTTTTATGTAGGCTCTTATTCTATTGGAGATAGAACCCGCGCTTTTTTAAAAGTACAAGATGGCTGCGATTATAAATGTACCTATTGCACTATACCTTTGGCACGTGGTATTTCTAGAAGTGATACCTTACAAAATGTATTAGAAAATGCTAGAGAAATTTCTGCTAAAGGCATTAAAGAAATTGTGCTCACAGGTGTAAATATTGGCGATTATGGTAAAGGTGAATTTGGTAATAAAAAACACGAACATACCTTTTTAGAATTGGTTAAAGAATTAGACAATGTTCATGGAATTCATAGATTAAGAATTTCTTCTATAGAACCTAATTTACTAAAAGATGAAACAATTAATTTTGTTTCAAAATCGAAAACTTTTGTACCTCACTTTCATATTCCACTACAATCTGGTAGTAATGTTTTATTAAAAAAAATGAAACGAAGGTATTTGAGAGAAACCTATACCAATAGAGTTGCGCGCATTAAAGAAACCATGCCAAATGCATGCATTGGTGTAGATGTTATTGTTGGTTTTCCTGGAGAAACAGATGCGTTATTTTTAGAAACGTATAATTATTTAAACGATTTAGACATCTCTTACTTGCACGTTTTTACATATTCTGAAAGACCAAACACAGCTGCTGTAAATTTTGAAGGTGTTGTACCTAAAAAAACAAGAGCAAAACGCAGTAAAATGTTGCGTGGTTTATCAGCTAAAAAAAGACGAGCTTTTTATGAGTCGCAATTAGGTAATTCATTAACCGTTTTGTTTGAAAATGAAAATAAAGAAGGCTATATTCACGGATTTACAGAAAATTATGTAAAAGTTAAAGCTCCATGGAATCCAGATTTAGTAAACACATTACATCCTATACAATTAACAACTATTGATGAAGACGGTTTGGTAAGATTTAAATTTGAAAAAGAACTGATAAAGAATTAAATATATTGGTAACTTTTGCATAATTTGGTTACGAATTAAAAGTGCATCTATTTTAAGGAAATGAAAAAAATTCCAATTTATTTAATGCCAGGTTTGGCCGCGGGTCCAGAAATTTTTGAAAACTTAACATTAGATAAAGAAAAATATAGTTTACATTATCTTAGTTGGCTTATTCCATTATCTTTAGATGAAGAAATTTCAGATTACGCCTACAGATTAAGCCAAAAAATTACTGAAGAAAACCCTGTTTTAATTGGCGTTTCTTTTGGTGGCTTATTGGTGCAAGAAATTGCACAATTTATTACCTGCAGAAAAATAATTATCATATCTAGTATTAAAAAAAAAGAAGAGTTACCCAAATCATTTAAATTTGCCAAACTCACTAAGATTTACAAACTTTTTCCGACTAAAGTTATAGAAAATTTTGAAGAATATGCCAAATTCTTTATTGGATCATCATTAACAAAAAAAGCAAATTTATATAAAAAGTACTTGCACGTAAGAGATAAAACGTACTTAAAATGGTCTATAACCAATGTTTTAAAATGGAAACAAAAAGAAACTTCACCTAAAATCGTGCA
This sequence comes from uncultured Polaribacter sp., assembly GCF_947495205.1. Classification (GTDB taxonomy): domain Bacteria; phylum Bacteroidota; class Bacteroidia; order Flavobacteriales; family Flavobacteriaceae; genus Polaribacter. The sequence continues at coordinate 46,061 of NZ_CANLXV010000009.1, forward strand.
TATTCACGGTACAAAAGACCCTATTTTCCCCATAAAAAACATAAAAGATGCCATAGAAATTAAAGATGGTACACATGTTATCATTTTAATGAAAGCGAAACAAATATCTCAAATTATTGATACTATTTTAACTTGCTAAACCAAACACAATTACTATTTTTATGCTAAAATTGAATCCTATGAAAAAACAAAACAAAATTTTAATTTATGTAAGTATTTGCATTGTTGCCACTTTCTTTTACAACGGAATTTCTAAAACAACGTTAACAAATAACACAAATCAAGATCCTGAAACTCAAACTCACGAAACCTATAAAATTAAAGCGCTAAAGTTACCTGAAAATCTAAATTTAGCAGGAGAAAGAGTACCTGTAGAAATAAATGATGTTAAAGAACGTATGGAAAGAGAGTTGTTAGTAAATACCTATTGGCAGTCTAACGGAATTTTACTCATTAAAAGAGCTAACAAATATTTTCCTGTTTTAGAGCCCTTGCTTAAAAAATATGGTTTACCAGATGACTTTAAGTTTTTAGCCTTGGCTGAAAGTGCATTTATAGACGAAACCTCTACTGCTGGTGCTGCAGGTATGTGGCACTTTATGAAAGCTACCGGTAAAGAATATGGTTTAGAAATAAATAAAAATGTAGACGAACGCTATAACATAGAAAAATCAACTAAAGTTGCAGCAACGTATTTAAAAAAAGCTAAGAACAATTTAGGCTCTTGGACGCTAGCAGCAGCAGCCTACAACGCAGGCAATTATGGTGTTTCTAAAAGATTAAAAGCTCAAGAAGTTAACAATTATTATGATGTGAAATTACCAGACGAAACTGAAAGATATGTTTTTAGAATTTTAGCTTTAAAAGAAGTAATTGGCAATCCTAAAAAATATGGTTTTGTATTTGATCAAGAAGATTTATATACACTAAAACCAACTAAAGTAATCAAAGTAGATACAGCAATCACTAATATTACCCGTTTTGCCAAACGATATAATTTAAATTATAAAGAATTTAAAATTTACAACCCTTGGTTAAGAGAAAATAAATTAAATAATAAGAGTAGAAAGTTATATGAAATAAAAGTTCCTATTTAATAGTATTACTTATTCTATAATTTCTTTTACTCTACCTACAAGACCAGAAACTAATTTAACTTTTATACCATAGGGATGGTTGGGTGATTTTGTTAAAATTTCACCCACGGTTCCTTCCGTAGTTTCTCCAGTTATTTGGTGTTGCTTTTTAACAATTTTCACAAACTGCCCAACTTTAATATTATCTCTTTTTCTTGCATCAACCATAAGAACTGTTTTATATTAAAATAAAAATATTGAAAATTAATAACTTTACTGCCCGAAATATAACAAAACTTTAGGCATAAAAAAAACCTATCAATATTGATAGGTTTTCTTAAAAAATTAACTAGTAATAATATATAATTATATAACTCTTACGTTTACTGCGTTTAATCCTTTTCTTCCATCTTGTAAGTCAAACTCAACTTCATCGTTTTCACGAATTTCGTCAACTAATCCTGACACATGTACAAAATGTTCTTTGTTTGTTCCTTCTTCAGTGATGAATCCGAATCCTTTAGATTCATTGAAAAATTTTACGGTACCTTTATTCATTATAAAAAAATTAATGTGCTGCCTGTTTAATTACGAACAGCGTTTATTGAGTTGCAAAGATAGTTCCAAAAAAATTAATACAATGTAAATTTATTGTATTCTTTTAGTTAAATTATGTTAAATATTGATTTCTAACGCTTTAAGCGCATTAAATTCTACTATAATTTCTTCTAAAACCTCTTTTGCTGGCTTTATTTCATGTATTAACCCTGCAACTTGTCCTATTTCTAGTTCTCCATTTTCTAAATCTCCCTCAAACATTCCTTTTTTAGCTCTTGCTCTTCCCAGTAATTGTTTTAAATCTTTTAATGTTGGTTTTTGTTTGTACAAGTCTTGAACATCATTATAAAATTTATTTTTAATCAATCTTACGGGTGCCAATTCTTTTAATGTAAGTTGTGTATCTCCATCTTTAACCTCAACAATACGCTGTTTAAAATTATGGTGAGCAGAAGATTCTTTTGTTGCTGCAAACCTACTACCAATTTGCACGCCATCTGCACCTAAAATCATTGCAGCTAACATACCACGTCCAGAACCAATTCCGCCAGCAGCAATTATAGGTATGGTAACTTGCTCTTTTACCATTGGTATTAGAGTAAAGGTTGTTGTTTCTTCTCTTCCATTATGTCCTCCAGCTTCAAAACCTTCGCAAACTACTGCATCAACTCCTGCAAGCGCTGCTTTTAAAGCAAATTTTACAGAACTTACTACATGTACAACAGTAATTCCCTTTTCTTTTAAGAAAGACGTCCAAATTTTTGGGTTTCCAGCAGAAGTAAAAACAATTTTTACTCCTTCTTTTACAATAATATTCATTATTTTTTCAATATCTGGATACAACATAGGCACGTTAACACCAAAAGGTTGGTTTGTTGCTTTTTTGCATTTTTGAATATGCATTCTTAAAACTTCAGGATACATAGAACCTGCACCAATTAAACCCAAACCACCTGCATTAGAAACGGCGGCAGCTAATTTCCAACCAGAAACCCAAACCATACCACCTTGTATTATTGGGTATTTAATATTGAATAATTTTGTGATGCTGTTTTGCATTATTGCTTTAGAATTTTTATGGTTTTTTGTTGATTGTCTTTAGAAAGTTGCAAAAAATAAACGCCCTTTTTTAATAGAGAAATATCTATTTGATTTTGGTTGAATTTTACTTGCTGCAAAACTTTTTTACCTAAAACATCAAACATTTTATATTGATACCTTTCTAAATCCTCCTCAATGCCGTTAACCTTAAAAATTGTAACAACAGGATTTGGATAAATACTAATTTCATTTAAAGAATTGCTATCTACAGAAAAAACCGATGTGAAATTAGTAAAAGCTACTTTAAAATCTGGAATACCATAACCGTGTTGATCTGTAGGATTTGCATAACGATCTGCAGATTTATAAACGGCTTCTTTTAAATAATCATTAAAATTTTTACTATTTTTTTTAGCTGATGATTTTAAAATAAAACCTTCATTATCATTCAAACAAGCTATTAAACCTGCCATTATAGGCGCAGAAAAAGAAGTTCCGTTTGCATTGGAAATAGCGCCATTTGTATGGTTAATAACAGAAGCAGAAGTTCCTAAAGCTAGTATTTCTGGTTTTATTCTGCCATCAAAACTTGGCCCAAAAGAACTAAATGGAGAAATATTTTTACTTGAATCTACTGCGCCAACAGAAATTACAGAAGCAGCATCTGCAGGCGCTGTAATATGTTTCCAAGCACTTATGCCAGAATTTCCTGCAGAATTTACCACTAAAATTCCTTTTTGAGATGCAATTTCTGCTCCTCTAGAAATAAAGGTAGTTTTTCCATCCATATCTGCATAAGTATAATTGTGCTTAGAGTTATCAAATGTAGAATATCCTAAAGAAGTATTAATTACATCTACGCCTAAACTATCTGCTCTTTCTGCAGCCTCTACCCAAAGTGTTTCTTCTAAAACAGTTTCTGATTCTACAACTTCTGTAATAAATAAATAAAATTTTGCATCTGGTGCAGTGCCTACAAATTGGTCTTCCAGATAGCCTCCTATGGTTGATAAAACATTGGTTCCATGGTTATTTCTAGTATAAAAACTAGTATTTCTATCGGCAAAATTATAACCACCTAAAATTTGATTATTAGCTCTTATTCTTTTAAACGCTGGTAAAGTATTTACATTGGGAAAACCAGCATCCATAATTGCTATAACTTGGTTTTTTCCTGTTAAACCTTGTTCATGCAAAAAATCTCCATTTAACATTTTTATTTGAGTCGCTGTTGCACCGTAATTAAAAGAAGTAGTAGTATATTTAAATTTATTTACATGATTTAAAACCTGTTTTTTAGAAACCGTTTTACTTGCTGCATTTAAAGATTTATCTGCAAAATCTATACTTTCTATAAAATTAAACTTCGTTTTTAATGTTTTTATAACAGATTCTGTTCCTTGAATATGTAACGCATTCAACCATTTTGATTTTCCTAAAATGGTAATATTTGGTTCATTTTTAAGTTGATTATAGTAATTTTCATCAACAGGAACATCTGTAACATCTAAAGTTACACCTTGTTGATTTCTTCTATCTATAGCTCTTTGAGATAAAATTGATAATGGATTTGCTAAAAAACTTTCCGACTTTGGTTTATCTTTTAGAAAAATCCAAGCATCTTCTTGTTGCGCAAAAAGTTGAAAACCAAAAAAGATTAAAAATATAAATACAATGTTTTTCATAACTCTGTAATTGAGTTATAAAAATACTACATTATATATCGTAAAAAAAGTTTTTAAGAAATTACACCAGAACCTAAAAGTTCTTCGTTTTTATACCAAGCTACAAACTGCCCTTCTTGTATGGCAGATTGTTTATTCTCAAATTCAACAAATAAACCGTTTTTAACTTTATGTAATGTTGCATTTTCTAGCGGTTGTCTGTAGCGTATTCTTGCCTCTACTTTCATAGTTTCATTTACCTCTAAAGTGAGGTCTTTACGAATCCAATGGATTTCTTCATTGGCCACAAATAATGTATTTCTATACAAACCCAAATGATTTTTGCCTTCACCTGCATAAATGGTATTGGTCTTTACATCTGTTTCTATAACATATAACGCTTCTTTAGTACCGCCAACATTTAAGCCTTTACGTTGCCCTTTTGTAAAATAATGCGCTCCTTGATGCTTACCCACTATTTTACCATCATTTTTAGCATAGGTAAACTTCGTAGCTAAATGTTGTAATTCTTCTTCTTTATTTGAGAACTTAGGAAGTTCTGCTTTATATTGAGCAAATTCTGAAGGAATTACCACAATATTTCCTTCTTTGGGTTGTAATTTTTGTTGTAAAAATTCTGGCAAACGAACTTTTCCTATAAAACATAAACCTTGAGAATCTTTCTTTTCTGCTGTTATTAAATCGGCTTTTTTAGCAATTTCTCTTACTTCTGGTTTTGTTAATTCGCCAATAGGAAACAGTGCTTTTGTTAGTTGCTCTTGAGATAATTGACAAAGAAAATAAGATTGATCTTTATTATTATCTTTACCCGCCAAAAGTTTATACACTGGTTTTTTGTTGATAATTTCTTCGCCTTTTCTACAATAATGCCCTGTTGCTACAAAATCTGCACCCAATTCTAAAGCAATGTCCATAAAAACATCAAACTTTATTTCTCGGTTGCACAATACATCTGGATTTGGTGTTCTTCCTTTTTCATATTCTGCAAACATATAGTCTACAATACGTTCTTTATATTGTAAACTTAAATCTACAACTTGAAAAGGAATACCTAACTTTTCTGCAACAATCATTGCATCGTTAGAATCTTCTAACCAAGGGCATTCATTAGAAATTGTTACAGAATCATCGTGCCAATTTTTCATAAAAAGCCCAATAACTTCGTACCCTTGTTCTTTTAGTAAATATGCGGTTACACTAGAATCTACACCACCAGAAAGACCAACAACTACTCTTTTCATTTTATAAATTTAAGGATGCAAAGATACAACTTTACAGAAATATTCTATTGTATAACAATTGAAGTAAAAATTTAATTTTTTCTTGTTTTAAAGAGCATTTCATCAATTCTTTTTCACCTTAAATTTTTCTCTAACCTCTTTTTTCTTGGCAATTTCTCCATCCAAATAAAATTCCCATTTCCCAACACGTATGCCTTCTTTATACATGCCTGTTTCTTTTAAATTACCATTCAATTCAAAATACTTTGCACGTCCGTTTTCTTTACCAAATTTATACTCAACTTCTTCTATTAAATTACCATTACTAGCATATTTACTAGTTATGCCGTGCAATACACCATTTTTATATTCTGCAAACTCAGTAACTTGGCCATCAGGGTAATATACTAGTTGCTCACCATGCAACTGCCCTATTTTGTTATAATTTTCTTCTGCCATTAAGGTACCATCAGGATAAAAATATTGCCAATTTCCTGTTCTTTTCCTTTTGTTTAAAATACCTTCTGTTTTAATTTTTCCTTTTAACGTAAAAAATTGAACAAAAAGAGAATCAGAATCTTCAAAAAAAGTTTTTATAATAACAGGATGGTCTGAGTTTGTAATATCATAAAACTTAAAAACACCTACTTCTTTTCCGTTTTCAAATTGACCAGAATAGCGAATTCTCTTGTTGGGATAATATTTTTTCCAAACTCCAATTCTTTCGTTTTTATTGTTAAAACGATTTATTTTTTGCGCTTTTACATCTTTATTTATAAAAAAACAGGCCATAAAGATGCTTAGAAAAGTTAGTCTTTTTATATGTATCATTGCAATAGAATTTAGGACAAATATACAATAAAGCATTAGTAAAACGAATGACGCAAACAAATGAACTTTATTTAATTGAGCAGTTACAAAATATGGGAACTGCTGCAAGAGAAAACAGAAAAAGGGTTGCAGATATTGTGTTAGCCAAAAAAGATTTATTTGAAGCACTGGTTTCTGTTACCTTTTTTGTTGATGATAAAGTGTCTATTAAAGCTGCTTGGATTTTAGAGTGGATTTGTACCCACCATAATTTAAATTGGATATTGCCACATTTAACAGAATTTACAGAAAATATTCAATATTTAAAATTTGATAGCGCAATAAGACCTTGTGCAAAAATTTGTGAACATATAGCAAACGCTTTTTTTGATAAAACAACAAATGAAACCAAAAAAGTATTAACCAAAACTCACATAGAAAATATCGTCAACACTGGTTTTGATTGGTTAATTACTCCGCAAAAAATTGCAGTTAGAGCATACATTATGAATACTTTGTATTTATTTGGATTAAACAGTAATTGGATTCATACTGAGTTAAAACATTTAATAGTATCTAAAATAATTCATGAAAGTAAAGGAACAAAAGCACGCGGAAAACAAATTCTTTTACGCATAGAAAAACATCAAAATTCCCATGAATAACTGTGTTTTAATGCTTATTTTTGCAGCTTACAACACAACAAAAAATGAACTTAACACAATTGAATGCCATTTCTCCTATTGATGGAAGGTACAGAGGAAAAATAGAAAAATTAGCCAACTACTTTTCTGAAGAGGCTTTAATAAAATACAGAGTTCGCGTAGAAATAGAATATTTTATTGCATTATGCGAAATTCCTTTACCTCAACTAGCAAATTTTAATGCATCTTTATTTGATGATTTACGTAAAATTTATACAGATTTTACTGCGGAAGACGCTCAGAAAATAAAAGATATTGAGAAAATTACAAATCATGATGTTAAGGCCGTTGAATATTTTATTAAAGAAAAATTTGACGCGTTAAATTTACAAGAATTCAAAGAATTTATCCATTTTGGCTTAACTTCTCAAGACATTAATAATACTGCAATTCCTCTTTCTATAAAAGAGGCAATGAATGCTGTTTTTGTACCTCAATATTTTGAGGTTTTAGAAAAATTACAAACTTTAGTAATTGAGTGGAAAGAGGTTTCTATGTTGGCTAGAACTCATGGCCAGCCAGCATCTCCTACAAGATTAGGTAAAGAAATAGATGTTTACGTTACACGCTTAAAAGAGCAATTTAATTTATTAAATGATATACCAAGTGCTGCCAAATTTGGTGGAGCAACTGGTAATTTTAATGCACATAAAGTTGCATATAAAGATATAGATTGGAAAGCATTTGGTAGCAGTTTTGTACAAGAAAAACTAGGTTTGTACCATAGTTTTCCTACAACACAAATAGAACATTATGACCATTTAGCAGCTTTATTTGACTGTTTAAAAAGAATAAATACCATAATTATAGATTTAGATAGAGATTTCTGGACCTATGTTTCTATGGATTATTTTAAACAAAAAATTAAAGCAGGAGAAGTAGGTTCTTCTGCAATGCCACATAAAGTAAACCCTATAGATTTTGAGAACTCTGAAGGAAATTTAGGAATTGCAAATGCCATTTTTGAACATCTTTCTGCAAAATTGCCAATTTCTAGATTGCAAAGAGATTTAACAGATAGTACTGTTTTACGTAATGTTGGTGTACCTTTTGGACACACAATTATTGCTTTTACGTCTACTTTAAAAGGATTAAATAAATTATTGTTAAACAAAGAAAAGTTTGAGCAAGATTTAGAAAATAATTGGGCTGTTGTGGCAGAAGCAATTCAAACTATTTTAAGAAGAGAAGCTTATCCAAATCCTTATGAAGCGTTGAAAGGGTTAACAAGAACTAATGAGAAAATTAATCAAAACTCAATTGCCAATTTTATAGATACTTTAGATGTTTCACCAACCATTAAAGAAGAATTAAAAGCAATTACACCAGCAAATTATACAGGAATTTAGATTTCGTTGGAAGTTGGAAGTTGGAAGTTGGAAGTTGGAAGTTGGAAGTTGGAAGTTGGAAGTTGGAAGTTTAAAATTGAAAAAACATGTTAGATAGAAAATCAAAAAAGAGTTTTTTAGCAAGATTTACTAAAACTGCTATTTGTTTAGGAATGGGACTTTTTTTCTTAGTTGCTTGTTCTTCAGAAAAACCAGATGCAGACAGATTTAAACAAGGTGTTTTTGAAATTCCTGCAGGCGATGGCTACAGTAAAACCATTATCACCAGAAAAGATAGTTTCCAAATAGAAGAATACGAGAAAATTATAAGTATTTCTAATGATAGTACTGTACAAGAAAAAAGAGTAAAAAGAATAGATACTTTATACATAAAATGGAAAAGTAACTTCTTTTATTCTTTAAAAATGAAATCTCCAAAAAAACAGTTAGACAAAGACGCTATTTATGTGCAAATAACCAAAGTTACAGATAGTTCTTATGATTTTTCTGCTAAAGTTGGTTTTAGTAAATTTAAAACAGAGGGTACACTTTTTAAAATAAAGTAATATTTAACAAAAGTATAGGTCTTAATTTTAAAGCTAATTAGTACTTTGCATCCGTTTTAAAATAGTAACATATAATTAAATAAAACTATCAAAAAAATACACAAACATATAAGTCTATTCTTATTGGCACTTTTTGTAATGCCTTTAATTATGATGTCTTTACATGCTTTTAGTAATCACGAGCATGGTATTTGTACTTCTAAAGTAGAAAAACATATACATGAAAAAGATACAGACTGTAGTTTGCATTTAATTAAACAATCTACACCTTTATTAACACAAAATACGTTTCAAGAAATTATTACAATTCCTTGTAATACCAAAGCCTTAACAACGTATTCTTACTTAAAAAATCATTATCAATTAGCTTTTTCTCTAAGAGGACCACCTGCTATTACTTAAATATATTTTAGATATTTATTTAATTGATTAAAGCAAAAAATGATAAAAAGATTTTTAGCATTTGTATTTGTGTGGTTTATTTTTAGCGCTACACAAGCACAAGATTGTTCTATTACTTTTAAAGGAAAAATTACAGATTTTCACGACAATACACCAATTATTGGTGCATCTGTTCACATCTTAGATTTAAACAAATACACCTCTTCTAATGAAGATGGATTGTTTGAATTTAAAAACTTATGTGCACAAAAATTTGTTGTAGAAATTAAGCATATTTCTTGCGATCCTAAAAGAATAAACATCAATCTTGAAAAAAATACTTACAAAGAAATCTTTTTAGAACACCACTTAAACGAATTAAATGAAGTAGTTGTAAGAACAACATCTAAAACAACAATAACAAGTGTTGAGCAAAACCTAAAAAAAGAAGTCATAGAAAATTTTACAGACAAATCTTTAGGCGATGCTTTAAACACAATGAGTGGTGTATCTTCCTTAAATACAGGAAATAGTATTGTAAAACCAATGATACATGGTTTACATAGCAGCAGACTGTTAATAGTAAACAATAATGTACGTATGTTTGACCAAGAATGGGGAGATGAACACGCACCAAATATAGACATAAATGCAAGCGAAAAAATTGCAGTTATTAAAGGTGCAAATACCTTAAAGTATGGTTCAGATGCTGTTGGTGGTTTAATATTGATTCAACCTAAAAAATATGCAGTAAAAGATTCCCTTTTTGGCAGCACAATAACCTCTTTTAACACCAACGGTTTTGGTGGTAACATAAATTCTGAAATTGTAAAAACGTATAAATCTGGGTTTTACTCTAAGCTTCAAGCCAATTACAAACAATTTGGAGATTTTAGAGCACCAGATTATTATTTAACCAATAGTGGTTTAAAGAATTTAAATGCATCTTTAAGAATGGGTTATAATACGTATGAAAAAGGTTTTAACGCGTATTATAGTTTTGTAAATAACCAATTTGCAATTTTACAATCTTCTCATATTGGTAACGTTAACGATTTGGTAAACGCAATTAATAACTTACAACCAAGAGTTACAGAAGATTTTTCTTATGATATTACGTTTCCAAAACAAGAAATTTACCATCATTTAGGTAAAATAGAAGCTTATAAACGTATTAAAGATTTAGGTAAATTGTCTGTACAATATGATGTGCAATTAAACCGAAGAAAAGAATTCGATTTAAGAAGAGGAAACAGATCTAACACACCTGTTATAGATTTAAGGTTATTTACAAATACGCTACAAACAAATTTAGAGGTAGAATATTTAGATAATTTAAAAATAGACACTGGCGTTTTAATTCGTTATCAGCAAAATGATGCAATTTCTGGAACAGGAACCAATCCATTAATTCCAGATTTTACAAAATATGATGCTGGTTTATTTACAATTGCAAATTACTATTTAAATGAAAGCACTGATTTTAGTGCTGGTTTTAGATATGATTTTTCTAAAATTGATGCAAGAAAGCGATACAATGTTACAGACTGGAACGAAACTTTTAATTACGACGAATTGTTCCCAGAATTTGAAACAGGTACTATAAATGGAACTAGAATTTTAACAAATCCTAAGTACACATTTCACAACCTATCTGCAAGTTTGGGGCTTTCTAAACGTTTTAATAATGATGTTTCTTTATTAGTCAATTACGGTTTAGCTTCTAGAGTTCCAAATCCATCAGAATTATTTAGCGATGGTTTGCATCATTCTGCAGCAAGAATAGAAACAGGTTTGTTAACTTTAGATAAAGAAATTGCCAATAAATTTATTGTTTCTTTAGAAAGAGTAAATCGTAATTTTGGTTTTTCTATAAGTCCGTATTACAAACATATTAATGGTTTTATTCAATTAATACCTGTTGGAATTACAACAACTATTAGAGGCGCATTTCCTGTTTGGGAATACAATCAAATTAATGCGCAAATATTTGGGATAGATATAGATGTTAATAAGCAAATAACAGAAAAATTTAACTATTTGGGCAGTTTAAGCTTGTTGCAAGGAGATAATTTAACGGAGGATATTGCATTAATTCACATGCCTTCTACAAATTTTACAAATACAATTTCTTATCAAAACAAAAATTTAAATCAGTTAACTATTGCGTTCAACCAAAAAACGGTTTTACAGCAAAATAGATTTCCAGATTATAATTTTAACACCTTTAATGCAATTCTACAAGAAGATGTTTTTGTAGATATTAGCACAACACCACCTACTTATACTGTATTTAATTTACGAAGTTCTGCTGTTTTTAAAATGAATAAAAAGAGTAATTTAAAAATAGAATTTAATGTAGCTAATGTTTTTAATGTTGCCTACAGAGAAAATTTAAACAGACTACGTTATTTTGCAGATGAATTAGGTAGAAACTTTAATTTAAAATTAAAATATAATTATTAAAACAAACACAAATGAAAACTTTAAAATCAAACAAAATGAAAACAATTAAATTATTGGCCGTATTATTTATTTCTACTTTAATATTCACAAGCTGTGAAGATGATCGTAATGACGATGATGGTGAGGATGAAGAAGAATTAATAACAACAGTAAACTATAGATTAACAAATGGTAATGATGTTGTAACTTTAACTTTCCAAGATTTAGATGGAGAAGGTGGTGCAGAAGGAACGTACACTGTTTCTGGAACATTAGCACCTAATACATCTTATACTGGTGAAATAGAATTGTTAAACGAAACAGAATCTCCTGCAGAAGATATTACAGAAGAAATAGAAGAGGAAGATGATGAGCACGAGTTCTTTTACACAACCTCTGCTCCTGGTATAGAAATTACTAAAACAGATATGGATGGTGATGGAAACCCTATTGGACTTAAAACTTCTTTAGTAACAGGTCCTTCTGGTTCTGGTACCTTAACAATTGTTTTAAAGCACGAACCAACAAAACCAAATAATGGTACTTCTGCAGATGCAGGAGGAAGTACAGATGTTGAAGTAACTTTTGATATTCAGGTGCAATAATAAATTTCTTTTTTAAGATTAAAAAGTGCTGAGAAATCAGCACTTTTTTTATTTACATATTTTACTTTTTTTAATTCTTTGCTTTTTATATTTTTACCATGTATTATTTTTGTGCTGTTTTACTTCTTTTTAAAGTGATAAAAATGCTCGAATTAAAAGCATTTTATGTCTAAATTACCCAAAGAACATCAATTTATAGATTTATCAGATTATGGCAGACCTGTTGCTAGAATTATTGCAAATTCTTTAAAAACTACAAAATTTACACCGGTAGATGTTACGTTGGCTTTTGTAATATCTGGTTTAATTGGTATTTATTGCATTGTAATAGAATATTATTGGGCAGCTGCATTTTTCCTTATTTTTAAGTCGATTTTAGATGCTGCAGATGGTGAGTTGGCAAGAATAAAAGAAACACCTTCTTACACAGGACGTTTTTTAGATTCCGTTTCTGATATTATACTCAACTTTATTATTTTTATTACCATTTGGTACTTAACAGATATTAGTATTTATTGGACTTTATTAGCTTTCTTCGGTATACAATTACAAGGAACTTTGTACAATTATTATTATGTAATTTTAAGAAATCATTTTGAAGGAGATACCACAAGTAGAATTTTTGAAAACGCTACTCCTACTGCCTTACCCGGAGAAAAACAAAAAAACGTAAATATTTTATATTTTATATACAAAGCACTTTACGGTATTTTTGATGAAATTATTTATGCTCTAGACAGAAAAGCACCAGAAGGTAAACCATTTCCAAATTGGTTAATGAGTTTAGTTTCTACTTTTGGATTAGGGTTTCAATTACTAATTATAAGTGTACTTTTAGTTTTAGGTTTAAAAGCCTTTATAATTCCTTTTTTTATAGGTTACTCTTTTATGATTTTTATTTTCATTTTAATTAGAAAGGTCTTCTTTTAACGCACATTCTTCGTTTTATTAATAAAACTCAACACAATAAAAGCCGCTAAAAAGAAAACTGCTAAAGACAATACACTAGACTGAATGGTGAAAATGGCGTTTAATAAACCAAAAGTTACCATACCAACAACTAAAGCAACTTTTTCAGTAACATCAAAAAAGCTAAAATAAGAAGCAGTATCCTCTGTTTTTGGTAATAATTTAGAATATGTAGATCTTGCCAAAGATTGTATTGCACCCATTACCAAACCAATTAAACCTCCTAAAACATAAAAATACAAATCTATATTTGGAGTTTCTTTAGTTAAATTAAAACCAATTACACAAACCAAACCCCAAATTGCAATGGTTATTTTAAGCGTTTTTATATTGCCAATTTTATTGGATAATCTAGAAAATAAAAATGCACCTAAAATACCCACAAATTGAACCAAAAGAATGGTACCAATTAAATTTAAAGTTGGTAAACCTAAAATGGTTCCAAAAATACCCGCCATTAAAATAATTGTTTGCACACCAATACTTAATAAAAAGAAAGAAATTAAAAATATTTTTAAAGAACGATAACCAAACAATTCTTTAGCCACTTTTTTAAACTCTAAAATTCCTTTTTTAAAGTAATTGTCTTTTGGTAAATCATTTTTTAAATCTTTAGGCAGTTTTGCATAAGTAATTTGTGCAAAACCCAGCCACCACAAACCAACCAAAACAAAAGAAAGTTGCGATCCGAATTGTTTGTCATAAAAACCAAAAACCTCTGTTTCTATTAAAACCAAACAAAGTATTAATAATAAAATAGAGCCACTATAGCCTAACATAAATCCTTTTGCACTAGCATTATCCTGTTGTTCTGGATGCGCAACTTCAGGTAAATAGGCGTTGTAAAAAACAATACTTCCCCAAAAACCAATACTCGCTAAAACACTAAAAACAATAGCTACCCATAACGTTTCTTTACCTGTAAAAAAAAACAAACACATTACAGAAATAGAACCTAACAAACAAAAACGCTTTAAAAATGTTTTTTTACTACCTGCATAATCTGCAATACCAGACAGCATTGGAGATAAAATGGCGACTACCAAAAAAGAAAACGCTAACGCATAATTATAAAGCGAAGTAGGTTTAAAAAGCATTCCTAAAAAAGAAATTTTACCTTCTGCATTTGCAAAATTTTCTGAAGCCGTTAAACCTGCATAATAAATAGGAAAAACAGCTGTACTAATTACTAAAGAGTACACAGAATTTGCCCAATCATAAAATGCCCAAGCATTTATTAACTTTTTATCTCCCTTTTGTAACATTATAATATCTCTAAATTTAATTCATAAAAAAACCGTTCAATTGGTATTGAACGGCTTACAATATAGTAAAAGTTTAATTGCAAAAAATTTAATTTCTTACTGGTGATGCATTATATTGTGCTGCATACTTTCTTGCAGTTGGTAAGTAATTTTTCAAATCATTAATTCTAGTTTCGTTGTGCGGGTGTGTACTTAGCAATTCTGGTTGTTGTTGTCCTTTTGCTCTCTGACTCATTCTTACCCAAACTTCTGCAGCTTCTGTGCCCTTATAACCTGCCATTATCATAAAAACTAAACCTAATCTATCTGCTTCCTGCTCATGCACTCTGCTAAATTTTAGCATCCCTAAACCAGAACCAACACCAAACGCAGTATTCCAAATTTGTTGCGCTTCTGGGCTTTTACCTGATGTTCCTAAAGCTACAGCCAAACCTCCTATTTGTTGCATTTGTCCTTGAGACATACGTTCTTGACCATGTTTTGCAAAAGCATGTGCAACTTCATGCCCCATAACTGCTGCAACACCATCTACATTAGCACAAATTGGCATAATACCCGTGTAAAAAACTACTTTACCTCCAGGCATACACCAAGCGTTTACGGTTTCATCTTCTACCAAATTAAATTCCCATTTATAAGAATCTGCTTCTTTAGTCATTTTATTTGCTCTCATAAAACGGTCTACAGCCGCAGAAATATTTTTACCAACCTCTTTTATCTGATTGGTCATTTCTCTATTGGTAGATAATTTATTTTCTTCTAAAAAACCTTTATACTGAGCAAAACTTGCAGGTAAAACCTGTGCATCACTTACAAAATTAACACGACTTCTGCCAGTAATTGGCACTGTACTACATTCTGCAAATAAAAATATTGTAAATAAAAGTAAACTTATTTTTTTCATGGTATTCTATTTTTATTAGACTTCAAAATTAGCTAAAATATTATATTTTGAAGCTCATTTTTTACAAAGTCTGTATTTTTAATTGGATTATTTGTTAAAAATGCACATTTTTTCTAAGTTATTAAAAATAAATGCGACTATTTTTTTAGAAACACTTTATTTTTACAAGTCACTTTAATTTTATAAAAAAATGAAAAACATAATCACTATACTTTCTCTTATTATACTTATTAGCTGTAATAGTAAAGCCCAAAACACATCCAAAGAAAAAAAAACTTATAAAGTTGCAAAAACAGCGGCAGAATGGAAAAAAGAACTTACAGCAAAACAATACTATATTCTAAGAGAGGCAGGTACAGAAAGACCTTTTACCAGCCCTTTAAATAAAAATTATAAAAAAGGAATATACGTTTGCGCCGCGTGTAAAACAGAATTATATAAATCTAAACATAAGTTTGATTCTGGTACAGGTTGGCCTTCTTTTGATAGAGCCATTAAAGGTAATGTAGAATTAGATGTAGACTATAAAATTGGTTATGCTAGAACAGAACTAAAGTGCAATACTTGTGGTGGTCATTTAGGACATTCATTTAACGACGGACCAAAAACTACGGGTCAACGTCATTGCATAAATGGCGCCGCTTTAGAATTTATACCCGAAAAAAAATAAATCTAGTTTTATTTAAATAGAAATCCACAATTTTATGAATTCTGGATTTTTCTTTTGAATACAGAAGTTTAAATTTATAAACCACAAATTATTAAGATTTAACTTTAAGTGGCATATTTTTAATTACTTTTATGGCATGAATTTCTTAGCACATTTATACCTCTCAAAAGACAACACCAATATTATGATTGGTAATTTTATTGCAGATCATATTAAAGGCAATAATTATAAAGGTTTTTCAGAAGAAATTCAAAAAGGTATTTTTTTACATAGAGCTATAGATACTTTTACAGATACACATAAAATTGTGCGCAAAAGTAAAAGACGTTTACACGAAAGATACAGACATTATGATGGTGTTATAATAGATGTATTTTACGACTATTTCTTGGCCAAAAATTGGGCTAGTTATTCTGCGATTCCCTTAGATATTTACACAAAAGCAATTTATACATTACTGTCTAAGCATGCTCCTCAACTGCCAGAAAAATCTCAAAGTTTTATAAACTATATGATTGAATATAACATTTTATTCAATTACAAGAAAAAAGAAGGTATTGCTAAAGTGCTAAATGGTCTAAATGCAAGAACCAAAGGTGTTTCTCAAATGAATTTGGCTATTGAAGATTTAAATATTCTAGAAAATGATTTAGAACAAGATTTTACAACGTTTTTTAAAGATTTAATGGAATTTAGCAGGAAAGAAATTCAAAGATAAAATTAATTTTTTAAAATAAATTATAATGCAGGTACAACCATTTCACTTATCTATACCCGTTAAAAATTTAGAAATTTCTAGAACATTTTACAGAGATGTATTAAAATGCGAAGAAGGTCGATCTACAGAAGATTGGGTAGATTTTAATTTCTTTGGACATCAATTGGTACTCCATGAAAAAAAAGACTATGAACCTCAAAGAATTTCTAATGCTGTAGATGGTCATAACGTTCCTGTACCTCATTTTGGAGTGGTATTAACTTGGGAAGATTTTGAAAATTTTTCTAACCAATTAATTAAAGCAAACACCAAATTTGAAATTGCACCTTATATAAGATTTAAAGGTAAAGTAGGTGAACAAGCTACTATGTTTTTTAAAGATCCAGAAGGCAATGCACTAGAATTTAAAGCATTTAGAGATATTGGGCAATTGTTTGCAAAATAATGCAAATTATAGAAACCCATATTGCTAAAAAACAGAAAGAAACCATTCGTTTTCAAGAATATGGAGTAAAAATATTTACCACAATTACCACAAAATCTGGTTTAAAAAAAGCGATTAAAAAAGAGCTCATTTTTATTGATGGTTTGGTTGCCACAACTTCTAAATATATTTCTGGAGGAGAAAAAATTACTTTAATTAATAATGAAAAAACTCCATTTTCTAAAAAACTAAAATTAACTTTAGAAGTTTTATTTGAGGATGATTATTTAGCTATTGTCTACAAACCATCTGGCCTTTTAGTAAGTGGTAATAAGTTTGTAACACTTAAAAATGCCTTACCACAAAACCTAAAACAAAGTAAGCAAAAAGATGCCGTTTTGCCACAACCTATTCATCGTTTAGATTACCCAACATCTGGTGTGCTATTGATAGGAAAAACTAGTAGTTCAATTCAAAAATTAAGCAAATTATTTGAAACTAAACAAATTACCAAAACTTACTTTGCAGTAACTACTGGCAAAATGTGCAAAGACGGTACAATTAATCTTACTATTGATCATAAAAATGCAATAACAGATTTTTTGGTGATAAAAGCTGTAAA
Source organism: uncultured Polaribacter sp. (assembly GCF_947495205.1). Classification (GTDB taxonomy): domain Bacteria; phylum Bacteroidota; class Bacteroidia; order Flavobacteriales; family Flavobacteriaceae; genus Polaribacter. The sequence continues at coordinate 64,052 of NZ_CANLXV010000009.1, forward strand.
TTCTGAACGCTTTACCAATTTAAACTTGGTAAAACTAATGCCAAAAACAGGTAGAAAACATCAACTCAGAAAACATATGGCAGGTATTGGTCACCAAATTTTAGGAGATAAAAATTATGGAGAAACTGAACTAATTTTAAATGGAAAAGGTTTGTATTTACATGCATTTTCTTTAACTTTTCTACACCCTTTTACAGCAGAAAAACTGCATGTTTCTAAAGAGTTACCTAAGAAATTTAATAAAATATTTTCTGAAACCAGTGCATTAATAGCTTTAAAATAAATATGTTATTTTAAAAAGATTTATTTTAGCAATTCAATTATTTTAAAATTTAAAAATGAAGAAATTTTTCAAGTTTTTGGCTTACACCGTTTTAATTTTATTTGTAGGTGTACTTATTTTTTATTTTTCTAAGAATGAAGCACTTCCTGAAGGAAAAAAAGGAAAGGATGCAGATGCTTTAGCTATAAAAATGATAAACGCCTTAAACGGAGAAGCATACGAAAATACAGAAGTTTTAGAATGGAGTTTTAGAAATACACATCACTACAAATGGTATAAAAAACAGCATATTGTAGAAGTAAAATGGGATGATAACAAAGTTGTTTTAGATACTAAAAACAAAAAAAAAACAGCAGTTTTTGTGGCAAAAAAAAGCGTAAAAAACCAAAGTTTAATAAAACAAGCAACACGTTTTTTTAATAATGATTCTTTTTGGTTAGTTGCACCATACAAAATATTTGATAAAGGCACAGAAAGACGTATTGTAAAACACAATAATAAAGATGCGCTCTTAATAACTTACACTTCTGGTGGAGACACTCCTGGAGATTCTTATTTATGGATTTTAGATGATAATTACTTACCAACTTCTTATAAAATGTGGACAAAGATTATTCCTATTGGAGGAGTTTCTGCAACTTGGAATCAACTAAAAAACACAGAATCTGGTATAAAATTACCTACAAACCATACACTTTCTTTATTTGGTTTAGAAATTCCAATGGGAAATGTAAGAGCCTATAATCCTAAAGCAAACGAGCTAGCAAACAAAATTTTAAACAGAATAAAACACAATGCTTATCAAAAAACACGCTATCTAGAATGGAGTTTTAGTGGCAGACGTTCTTTTAAATGGGATAAAGAAAAACACGTTGCAGATGTATCTTGGGATTCCATTCGCGTAAACTTATATCCAACAAATAAAGAAAAAAGCACGGTATACTTCAATAATAAAAAACAAGAAACACCTAATGCTAAAATTATTAATAGGGCTTGGAATATTTTTAATAATGATTCTTTTTGGCTAGTTGCACCACATAAATTATTTGATAATGGCGCCATTAGAAGTATTGAGAAAAAAAATAATAAAACTGCGCTCTTAATTAAATACACAACTGGTGGCACAACTCCTGGAGACTCGTATTTATGGATTTTAGATGAAACGTATTTACCGATTGCTTATGAAATGACAGTGCCAAGCATGAAAATGAATGGTGTTTCTGCTACATGGCAAGATTGGATAACAACAGAAAGTGGAACGTTACTTCCAAAAAATCATACTTTTGCAAACGGTAGAAAATTAAGTATGGGAGAAGTTAAAGCATATAATTAATGACGGCGAAAACAATAGCAAACGGTATTTTAAGAGCACTGGCAATTCTGTTAGGAATTTTCCTTTTATGTTATTTTTTATATACTATACAGTCTGTTATTATTTACATTGTAATTGCTGCAATTTTATCTTTAATTGCTAGACCTTTCATTTTATTTTTAAGAAATAAACTAAAATTCCCAAATACCTTAGCTGTTATAGTTTCTATGGTATTAATGCTTGGTTTTCTAACAGGTATTATTGGCTTATTTATCCCTTTAATTATAGAGCAAGGCGAAAGTTTATCACTTTTACAAGTAGATGGTTTAGAATCTAATATTCAAAATATATTCAATCAAATTAATACTTATTTTTCTGCCAAAGGAATAAATATATTAAACGAACTTAAAAATATAGATTTTACCTCTCAATTTAAAGCAATACCAAATTTACTAAATACAGTTTTAGGCGCTGTTGGTACATTAAGTGTTGGCTTATTTTCTGTATTGTTTATTTCTTTTTTCTTTATGAAAGACAGTCAGTTGCTAAAAAAAGGTGTTTTAATATTGATGCCTAAGAACACAGAAACTAGATTTTCTAAATCTTTAGAAACCATTAATAATTTATTGTCTAGATATTTTATTGGTTTAATATTGCAAATAACAATATTGTTTATTTTTTACACCATAATTTTATTAATTTTCGGAATAAATAATGCCATTGTAATTGCATTTTTATGTGCTTTATTAAATTTAATCCCTTATATAGGTCCCTTAATAGGAGCTTTTATAATGTTTGTATTATCTATGACTAGTAATATTACACAAGATTTTCAAACAGAAATATTACCAACAACTATTTATGTAATGATCGGTTATTTTATTGCCCAATTGGTAGATAATTTTGCTAGCCAACCCATTATTTTTTCTAAAACCACAAAATCACATCCGTTAGAAATATTTTTAGTTATTATTATTGGTGGTTTATTATTTGGCATTACAGGAATGATAACTGCTGTGCCTTTATACACTGCTTTAAAAGTAATTTTAAAAGAATTTTTAGCAGAAAATAAAATTGTAAAATCGTTAACAAAAGACTTATAATTCCTATTGAATTTAGCCATACTCAATCCAGAAGTTCAGCAATTTATTGCAGAAAATTTAAAAACAGAAATTACAAAGCTAATTTTAAAAGGAACTCCTTTTAAAGAAATTACCATACAGGAATTGGCAAATCAAATTATTGCCAAACAAAAATCTGAAAAGAAATTACCTACTTGGTTTGCAAGTAAAAATATCTATTACCCACCAAAAGTAAGTATAGAGCAAACTTCATCAGAAATTACAGCAAAGTATAAAGCTAGTTTAATTTCTGGTGATAAAATTATAGATATTACTGGAGGGTTTGGGGTAGATTGCCTATATTTTTCTAAACATTTTAAAGAAGTAATTCATTGTGAAATTAATAGTGAATTATCAACAATTGTAAACCACAACTACAGGCAATTAAACAATCAAAATATTAAAACCATTGCTGTAAATGGTGCAAATTATTTAAAAGAAACCAAGTGTTTTTTTGATTGCATTTATATTGATCCTTCTAGAAGAGATGAAGTAAAAGGAAAAGTATTTTTACTAAAAGACTGTTTACCATACATAACTCCAAAAATTGACTTTCTTTTTACCAAAACCAATACAATTCTGGTAAAAACATCTCCAATTTTAGACATTACACAAACTATAGGAGAACTTAAAAATGTAAAAGAAATTCATATTATAGCCGTTAATAATGAAGTAAAAGAATTATTATTTCTTTTAGAAAAAGATTTTGAAAATAAAATACAAATAAAAACAATAAACCTAAAAAAGGGAATTAAAGAATTTTTTAAATTTAATTATAAAGAAACAAACTATTCTAAATATGAAATGCCACTCTCCTATTTATATGAGCCTAATGCAGCTATATTAAAGTCTGGTGGTTTTCATCAAATAACAAAACACTTTAATGTTTTTAAACTACAAGAACATGCACATTTGTATACATCAGAAAATTTAGAAACATTTCCTGGTAGAGTATTTAAAATAAACCACATATTGGCTTATGATAAAAAGTTACTTAAAAAACTAATACCCAACAACAAAGCCAATATTACTACAAGAAACTTTCCAAAAACAGTAGCTCAAATTAGAAAAGAAACTAAAATTAAAGAAGGTGGTAATCTATTTATCTTCTGCACTACTAACAAAAAAAACAAACTAACTGTACTGATTACCAGTAAAATAAAATAGAAACCAAATAGATTGTTAATAACTTTTATAGAAAAATGTTAATAACTAAAATATATTTTTTCTAAGGGTTACAGATAATAAAGTTTAGCTTTGAAACACTTGAGTGTTACTTTATTAGGGGTAAGAAACACTTAATAAAAAGTCTTAGATGTATTTCTAAGACTTTTGTTCTTATTAAGCTATCACTTTTTTTATTAAGTTTGTAGTAAAGCCATTTGTAAATGCAAACTAATACCTACCAAGCCATAAAAATTAAAAACACAATTTTAAACAAAATTGATGATTTTTTGGTGGTAGAAGCTCCGTTGCAAATAAACATCAACAAAAAACCTTACACAGTTGTTATGCGCACGCCAAAAAGTGACAAAGAACTGGTAAGAGGCCTTTTATACGCAGAAGATATCTTAAAAAAAAAATCTTCATTTTACTTTAAAATTATTGAAGAAAAAAATAATGTTCCAACCATTATTAATGTAACAATCGCAGAAAATAATTTAGGAAAAGGTTATTTAAATAAAAGAACACTTTTATCTGTTTCTTCTTGTGGTATTTGTGGCAAAACAGCACTAAAAGACATTAAAGTAAGTGGTAAAAAACTAGCACCAGAAAAAATAGTAGATGCTGTGCATATTTATAAAATGTTTATTCAACTAAAAAAGTACCAAGAAACATTTTTAAAAACAGGTGGTAGTCATGCTGCTGGCCTTTTTAGCGCAACTTATACATTATTAAGTATTAAAGAAGATATTGGCAGACATAATGCCGTAGATAAGGCTATTGGAGATTTACTTTTAACCGAACAACTAAACCAAGCCAAATATTTATTAGTAAGTGGTAGAGTATCTTATGAAATTGTAACCAAAGCTTTTATTGCCAAAATACCTGTAATAATAGCAGTTTCTGCGTGTTCATCTTTAGCTGTAGATTTTGCAAAAGAATTTGGTATTTGTTTAATTGGTTTTACTAGAGCACAAAAAATGACAATCTATTCGAATCCTGAATATTTAAAATAAGCGTTATGAAAAACAAAACAAATGCAACATCAGCAGAAAAATTAACAGGAATTGAATTGACAAAAATCCCAACTTCTGCCGTTGGTGCAAAAGCTATAAAATCTGCATTAGTAAATATAAATAAAGAGGTAGGCTTTGTAAAAGGAATTAAGTTGTTAAAAAACTTGAATCAGAAATATGGTTTTGATTGCCCAGGTTGTGCGTGGCCAGATCCTGATGCTAAGCGTGCTTTTTTAGCAGAATATTGCGAAAATGGCGCAAAAGCAGTTGCAGAAGAAGCTACAAAAAACAAAGTTTCTCCCTTATTTTTTGCAACACATTCTGTACAAGAACTTTCTAAATTATCTGATTATGAAATTGGTAAAAGTGGTCGCATAACACAACCTATGTTTTTGCCTGAAGGAAAAGACAATTATGAAGAAATTTCTTGGAAAAGTGCTTTTGAATTAATTGGCAAAGAACTAAATAATTTAAACACACCAGATGAAGCCATATTTTACACTTCTGGCAGAACTAGTAATGAAGCCGCATTTCTTTACCAACTTTTTGTAAGACAATTTGGTACCAACAATTTACCAGATTGCTCTAATATGTGTCATGAATCTAGTGGAGCTGCCTTAACCGAAACTTTAGGAATTGGAAAAGGCTCTGTTACCTTAGATGACTTTAATTATGCCGATTTGGTTATTGTAATTGGGCAAAATCCAGGAACAAACCATCCAAGAATGTTAAGCGCTTTAAGTGAAACCAAAAAAAATGGTGGTAAAATAATTACCATAAATCCATTGCCAGAAGTTGGTTTACTAAATTTTAAAGATCCTCAAAACCCTTTAAAATGGATTGGAAAAGGACAGGATTTAACAGATTTATTTTTACAAGTAAAAATTAATGGAGATGTTGCCCTTTTAAAAATCATATTAAAACTGATGAAATTAGAAGAAATGGCAAATCCTGGTGCTGTTTTTAATCATGATTTTATTAAAAATAAGACTGCTGGTTTAGAAGAAATGCTTTTAGATTTAGATAATTTTTCTATTGAAGAGTTATTGCCACAAACTGGTCTTTCTTTAGAGATTATTCAAGAAGCAACAGAAATGATTATCAATAATGATAAAATTATTTTTTGTTGGGCAATGGGTTTAACACAACATAAAAACTCTGTAGATAACATTAGAGAGTTGGTAAATATTTTATTGTTAAAAGGAAGTATTGGTAAAAAAGGCGCAGGTACTTGTCCTGTTCGTGGTCATTCTAATGTGCAAGGCGATAGAACTATGGGGATTTGGGAAAAAATGCCAGATTCTTTTTTAGACAAATTAGATAAAGAGTTTAATTTTTCTTCTCCAAGAAAACATGGTTTAGATGTGGTAAATTCTATAAAAGCAATGCATCAAAAAAAAGCAAAAGTATTTTTTGGTTTGGGTGGCAACTTTATTTCTGCTACACCAGATACAACATATACCGCAGAAGCTTTAAAAAACTGTAATTTAACCGTTCATGTTTCTACCAAACTAAATAGAAGTCATTTAATTACTGGTAAAAAAGCTTTAATTTTACCTTGTTTAGGACGCTCAGAGAAAGATTACCAAAGTTCTGGAGAACAATTTATTTCTGTAGAAAACTCAATGGGAGTTGTGCATAAATCTCAAGGACATTTAAATCCACATTCAAAAGATTTACTTAGTGAGCCTGCAATAATTGCTGGCTTAGCAAATGCTACTTTAAAAAATTCAACAGTAAATTGGACTGAGTTAATTTCTAATTATGACAAAATTAGAGCTCAAATTGCCAAAATTATTCCAGGTTTCGAAAAATATAATCAAAAAATAAGGCAAAATGGTGGTTTTTATTTACCTAACAATGCAAGAAATAACAACTTTTCTCCTACCAAAACAGGAAAAGCCAATTTTACTTTAAACAAGCCTTCAGAAATAAAACTAAATGAGCATCAATTTATAATGATGACTATTAGAAGCCACGACCAATACAATACAACTATATATGGTTTAGATGATAGATACAGAGGTGTTTTAAATGAAAGACGCATTATCTTTATGAATAGAAAAGACATGGAAAAATCTAACTTCAAAAGCTTAGATTTAGTAGATTTAAGCAGTCATTTTAATACTGAAAAAAGAATGGCAAAAGGGTTTTTAGTTGTACCCTACAATATTCCAGAAAAATGTACTGCAACTTATTTTCCAGAAGCAAATGTTTTAGTTCCCATAAAAAGTGTAGCGCATACAAGTAACACACCAGCCTCTAAAACTGTTATTATTACTATTGAAAAAAGATAATTTATATTTGCAAAATATTTTATACATAAACTCATGGTTACAAAGTACTTTTATATTCTTTTACTTATTTTTTCTAGCTGTAACTTAATTGCTCAGGACAAAAATATTCCACAGAAATTGAAACAAAAAGGCTTTGCAAAAATAGATTACTTATCTATAGTAATGCCAGAGGTAGAAATTCCAAATGAACCAAACATGGGTTTTTCTGGAATACATTATAACATTCTTTTAAACAAGTCTTTTTATACAGGTTTAGGTATTTATGGCTCTGTTACAGGAAAAAGAGGTGGTTTTTTTACACTTGGCTTAAATGCTGGCTACAAAAAGTTTATTTCAGAAAAATTTTATTTAGATACAGGCTTTCATTTTGGTGGTGGAGGTGGTGCAGGAGCAAAAGATGGAGGAGGAGCTTTTATATTACCACATTTTAATTTAGGTTACGATTTTAAATATTTTTCTCTAAATACAGGCTACAGTTACGTTAATTTTTTTGATGAGGGTTTAATAAAAGGCAGTCAAATAAATGTAGCTATAGAGATTCCTTTAAATTATGATTATGCTGAAAACCAAGCATTAGAAAAAACGTATTCAATTCAACAATTAAGAAATTCTTCTTGGAATCAGAAAAGTAAAACCAATGCTTTAATGTTACATTTAAACAATTTATATGCAACAAGAGCAATCCCTAATAAAGAAGAAATCATACAAGGCAAAACAATACGTCTTGCTGGTTTTGAATTTGCAAACTATTTTACAGACAATTGGTTTGCTTTTGTAAAAGTAGATGGCGCTTATAGCGGAATTAGAGCTGGCTTTATGGATGTATTTTTAGGAGGTGGTTATCACTTTAGCTTTAATAAAAGAAGAACAAATATTCTAGGTAAATTTAGTATTGGTGCAGCTGGTGGTGGTGGTGTAGATTCTGATGGCGGTTTTATGATTTCTCCTGATATTTCTATTGAACAAAAACTTTTTGACCATACTTTTATATCAATTAACAAAGGATACGTTTTAACTCCTAGTAAAGATTTTACAGCATCTTCTTACGGTATTGGCTTAAAGTATTATTTAGACAGAAATGGAGCAATTACTACAAATGAAAATAAAACTTTTAACAGTGGAATTTTTAAAGGAGTAGATTTTATTTTAAAACAAGATTGGTATTTTGATGCAAAACGAATAGAAAACCCAACAGAAGACATGCATCAAATATCTTTGCAAATAAATTTTGATATCAATAAATACCTATACATTGCAGGACAAACTTCTTTTGCAAATTTTGGCAATGCAGGTGCTTATGGAGAAGGTTTAATTGGTCTAGGTTTTAAATCTAAAAATATTATAGGTATAAACACCCGTTTATTCACACAACTTCTTGCAGGTGCAGCTGGTGGTGGTAATATTAGCACAGGTCAAGGCTTAATTATAAAACCTAGCTTAGGCTTTGAATATCAAGTAAATAAAACATTAAAACTACGAAGTGCTTTAGGATATGTAAAAGCAAAAGGAGGCACATTAGGTAGTACATTTTTAAATTTAGGAATAAATTATAATTTTTCCTTTTTAAATATGAAATAAATTTTATTATCTTTGTAATGTTATTTAATTATACTCCCTATAGTTAAAATTTATAATAAGTTGGAAATTGTTTAACCCTAAAAACATTTCTTGTTATAATACAATTTAAAGTTCCCTACTTTACAAAATGTATTTTTTTTCGCTATTATGTAATAGCTTAGAAAAGCAGAATTTATCCCTATATAATTTAATTCTGAGTTAGTATAATAATAGTTTTTATTAATTTTTAAAAATTATTTATTATGAGAAAAGTATGTATTGCCTTGGCATTTTTAGGTTTAACATTAGTTGGCTGTCAACCGGTAAAAACAGAGTTAGCACATTATGAATCAAATAAAGCTGCTGTAGAGAAAGAGTTCCCAAATTACCATATAACCTCTTTTAGACAATTCAGTTATATATTTCAGGTTTCTAACCCAGAACATGTAATTGCAGTAACCCTAAAAGACGCGAAAATTATGAAAAAAGATACTTTAAAAGTATTTTCACAAGTTACAAAAAGATAACTACTCCCCAAAAGCAGTTTGTAAATTCGTTTATTATTTAAACGAAATAAGAGTGTCTTTTAATTAAGATACTCTTTTACTATGTACACTTTAATCAATGGAAATTTAGAAGGATTGATATTGGTTGGTTTTACCTTTGGATGGAAACACTTTATTTACTTTTTAAACAACTATTTTAATTGCTTTTAAAATAAATTAGAATGTATTTAAATCAATCTAAATTAATTTTTTGTATCCATAGATCTTTAAAGTATTCGCTTTTTTTTAGTTGTTCCAACTCTAATATTGCTTTGTTTTTATCTAAGTTATTAAAAATAGATACATATTGCCATTGATTTTCTGGATTTACAAATGTTATTGGAGTATGGTTTTTATTTTTTAAAAAGTCTTTCCATTTTTCAGCAAAATCTGGGTTAGAAAACACATTTGATATGATATAATATCCTGACTTTAAATTGGGGATATTAATGTTCTTTTTAATAGCTATTTCTTTATTTGTAAGGTCTGTTATACCATTAATATATTTTGAATCTTTAACCAAAAGTCCATTTATCTTAATTTTATTTTCTATATTTCTTTCTTCAATTTCTTTTTTATCCTTAAAAAAAACACTGTCAACTTCTGTTTTAAAAGATGCAAAAAACAAATGAAACCTATCTGATTTTGTTTGAAGTTTAAGTTTTAATGATGTTGTCGCATTTGTTAATATTTGGTTATTTTGGTTTGGTAAATCCGTTTCAACAATATCAAAACCTAAATTATTTAAATTGTATGGTAATCTATCTTTAAAGTTTTCTTCGTTTATGGTTATGGTGCCATTAAAAAAATTTCTAGCAGGTCTTAATTTATTTTTTAAAGGAATAAACTTTTCTTTTTTCTGGTTGTAAATAAGACATTGATCTCTACCTAAACCACTGTCACCTTCTAAAGTAGCCAAAGTTAAAGCCGCTTTTACGTTTTCTTCTTTAACTGTTTTAAAACCGTTTAATTCTATCTGTAAAGGTTTTTTACTAATTGTATTAATGCCATGATAGGTATTTATAAATTTAGGTGTACCACTTTCCGTTTCAAAGACAACATGTAGTAACCAACCTCCAGAAGAACCGCCAGTTGTAAAACCTTGTGTGGCTTTAATATTTGCAACAGTATAAACTCCGTTTTTATTTTGATTTTTATTAATTATATCTGTAACATCAAGATAACAAACATAAGGGGCATTGTCTGTATTTTTAGATTTTTCAAATCCATCATAAAGAACTTTACCTTCTATGTTTTGATAAGTATTGTTTGGTGTTTTAAATTTTATTTTATGAATATCTTTATCTCTAACATTATTACCTCTATAAACAATGTTATTACCCTTTCTTTTTTTTACACCTCGATTAAAACTATAAATAGCTGACCAATATAAGGTAGCATTTACTATTTTTTTGGTGTTTTTAGGTATTTTTAAAGTTGCTTGACTAGAACTAAAAGTACTTTTGTCATTGTCAATATCAACATATTTCATTTTTACAACATCATTAATAACAAATTTATTATTAAATGATTTTTTCTTGTATTTACTTAATATGGTATTTCCAATTATTTTTGCGTCTCCCCTAACAAAATACTGTTTGCTTAATCTAAAATTTGTATTTGTTTGAGCACTTAAAATTTGAAAGCAACATAAAAAAAAGATAAAATAGAGAGTTTTCATTTTATAAATTTATTTTGATTTTAATATAAACAAAAAAATCTATTTTAACTCTCATTAGTTTTAATACTAACTATTTAACATTACAGGCATAACTAACATGGTAATTTGCTCACCTTCATCTGTGCCATCTATAGGTGTTAAAATTCCTGCTCTATTTGGCAAAGACATTTCAATTAAAACTTCACTAGAGCTTAAATTGCTTAACATTTCACTTAAAAAACGAGAATTAAAACCAATTTGCATATCATCTCCTTGATAATCGCAACTTAAACGCTCATCTGCTTTGTTTGCAAAATCTAAATCTTCGGCAGAAATATTTAATTCTGTACCCGCCATTTTTAAACGAATTTGGTGCGTTGTTTTACTAGAAAAAATAGAAACACGTCTCACAGAATTTTGAAAAGATGCTCTATCTACAGTTAATTTATTTGGATTTTCTTTAGGAATTACCGCTTCATAATTTGGATATTTTCCGTCTATTAAACGACAAACCAAGACGATATTATCAAAAGTAAATTTTGCGTTTGCATCATTATATTCTATGGTAACTTCACTTTCAGAACCACCAAGAATTCCCTTTAATAAATTTAAAGGTTTCTTTGGCATAATAAATTCTGCCGTTTGATCTGCAGTTACATCTGTTCTAGAATATTTAACCAACTTGTGCGCGTCTGTAGCTACAAAAGTTAAACTTTGAGAACTAAACTGAAAAAATACACCACTCATTACAGGTCTTAAATCATCATTACCTGCAGCAAAAATGGTCTTAGAAATTGCTGTTCCTAAAACATGTGCTGGCAATACTGTTTGACTTGGACTTGGCAAAGTAACTGCTTTTGGGAATTCATCTCCACCAAAATACGCCATATCATACTTTCCTTGGTCAGAACTTATCTCTATAGTATTTTCTCCTTCTGTCTTAAATGTTAAGGGTTGATCTGGAAATGTTTTTAAAGTATCTAACAATAAACGCGCAGAAACTGCTATAGAACCTGTACTATCACTTTCTACGTCTACCACAGAACTCATGGTAGTTTCTAGGTCTGATGCCGAAACTTTTAACTGATTCTCAGACAATTCAAACAAAAAATTGTCTAAAATTGGTAAGGTGTTGTTACTATTTATTACGCCTCCTAAAACTTGTAATTGTCTTAATAATTGCGAACTTGATACAATAAATTTCATTTATTTTTTGTCTTAATTTGTATTACAAATATAACTTTATTAAGTTATTTTAAAAATTATTTTATCAACAGATTATAAGCATTTTGTTGATGAGCTGTAAACGTTATAATTATGTTAACAGCGTTCTTGTAGGTTATAAAAAAAGTACATTTGCTCATTATCAATATTTTAAAATGAAGAAAATCTTACATTCCTTTTTAGTAATTTTACTAATTTCAACATCAATACTTGCACAAAAACCAGAAAAATTAACTAGCAACCAAATTTTTGAGAAAATTGAAAAACTAAATTTTTTAGGTACAGCTTTATATATTGCCGCACATCCAGATGATGAAAACACCAGATTAATTGCTTATTTATCAAATAAAGTTAAAGCAAGAACAGCCTATTTATCCTTAACAAGAGGAGATGGTGGCCAAAATTTAATTGGCCCAGAAATTAGAGAATTACTAGGCGTAATAAGAACACAAGAGTTGCTAGCCGCAAGAAATGTAGATGGTGGTGAACAACTTTTTACCAGAGCGAATGATTTTGGTTATTCTAAACACCCAGATGAAACGTTAAAAATATGGAATAAAGAAGCTGTTTTAAGTGATGTAGTTTGGGCAATAAGAACGTTTAAACCAGATGTTATTATCAATAGATTTAATCACAGAACACCAGGTACAACTCATGGCCATCACACAAGTTCTGCCATGTTAAGTGTTGCTGCTTTTGATTTGGTTAATGATAAAACAAAATTCCCTGAACAATTAAAATATACGGAAACCTGGCAACCCAAACGTTTATACTTTAATACTTCTTCTTGGTTTTATAGAAATAAAGCCGATTTTGAAAAAGCAACTGAAGGTAAACTTACTTCTTTTGATGTGGGCGCTTATTACCCGTTAAAAGGTTTATCTAACAACGAATTAGCATCTTTAGCAAGCAGCCAACATTTATGCCAAGGTTTTGGCAGACTTACCACAAGAGGTTCTCAAAAAGAATATATAGAGTTTTTAAAAGGTGATGCACCAAAAGATAAAGAAGATATTTTTTCAGGAATAAATACCACTTGGAATCGTATTGAAAAGGGTGGAGAAATTGGTGAAATTTTATATGAAGTTGAAGAAAATTTTAATTTTATAAATCCATCTAAACATTTACCAGAATTAATGAAAGCCTACAAATTAATTCAAAAATTAAAAGACAATCATTGGAGAGAAATCAAAGAAAAACAAATTAAAGAAATTATAGAAGCTTGTGCTGGCTTGTATTTAGAAGCGTCTGCAAATACCTCTTCAACTGCGCCAAAAACAAAAGTTTCTGTAAATTTTGAAACTTTAAACAGAAGTACAACTGCTATTGAATTGGTTTCTTTCAATTCTAGATTAGAAAATAAAGTCTATAAAAAAAACACAATTCTAACGCCCAACAAAAGGGTAACTTTTAAAGAAGATTTGGTAATTAATACTACAGCATATTCAGCTCCTTATTGGCTTAAAAAACAAGCTAGCTTAGGCATGTATGCCGTGGAAAATCAACTTTTAATTGGAAAACCAGAAACGCCAAGACCTGCAAAAATAGATTTTCATTTAATTATTGACAAGATACCACTAACCATTACGAAAAACATTGTTAGAAGATATGCAGAACGTGATAAAGGAGAAATTTATGAACCTTTTGAAGTATTGCCCAAGGTAACTACCAATCTTAAAGATAAAGTGTTACTTTTTTCTGACAATACTACAAAAGAAATACCTGTTGCAATTCGTGCAGGAGCAAATAATGTTAATGGTTTTGTAAGCTTAAATGTTCCTAATAATTGGGCAGTTTCTCCAAAGCGAATCAATTTTAATATTCAGCAGAAAAATGATAAACAAACGGTTGTTTTTAAAGTAACACCTCCTAAAAAACAAACTGAAGGAAAACTGCAAATTTCTGCAACAGTTAATGGTGAAGAGTTTACTAAAGAATTGGTAGAAATAAATTACAATCATATTCCAAAACAATCGGTTTTAATAAATTCTGAAGCAAAAATTGTACGTCTAAATATTAAAAAAACAGGCACCAATATTGGCTACATTAAAGGCGCTGGTGATGCAATACCAGAAAACTTAAGACAAATTGGGTATTTGGTAGAAACCATAAACCCATCTAAAATAAATGCAGAAAATTTGGAAAAATTTGATGCCGTTGTATTGGGTATCAGAGCTTATAATGTGGTAAAAGAATTAAAATTTAAACAAAAATTCTTATTGAATTATGTTAAAAATGGTGGCAATTTAATTGTACAATACAACACCAACAGAAGAGTTGATGTTGGTGCTCCTTACCCACTGCAACTCTCTAGAGATAGAGTTACAGACGAGTTTGCAGAAGTACGAATTTTAGACAAAAACCATCCTGTTTTAAATACTCCCAACAAAATTACAACACAAGATTTTAAAGGCTGGGTGCAAGAACGTGGTTTGTATTTTCCAAATTCTTGGAATTCCGCATACACACCTATTTTATCTATGAATGATAAGGGAGAAACGCCTAAAAACGGGAGTTTACTTATTGCCAAATATGGCAAGGGAAATTACATTTACACAGGTTTAAGTTTCTTTAGAGAATTGCCTGCAGGTGTTTCTGGTGCGTATAAATTGTTCGCAAATTTATTGTCTGTTAAATAGTTTAACTGTATTAAAACTGCCAAATTATCAATTTTAAAAAACATATTTCTTTATTTGTAATTCTAGTAAACCTAGCCATTTATGCGCAAAAAACAAATGTAGATGTTGGTTTCATTTTTAAAGCGGAAATACAACTAGGCAATCAAAATAAAGTAGTTAAATTTAGCACTTATGCTATTGGCACAGGTCAATTTAATAATTTTGCTTTTGAAAGTGGCATTGCTTTATACAGTGGTTATCTCTTTAAAAGACATACTATAAAAACAAAAGGTTTTAATTATGGGTATGATTTTTTTACACTCTTAGGCGTTGGAAATAATCTAAACTTTTTAGCTTCTTCCTTTTTCGAAAACACATTATTAAACAGTCCTGTTAACAACAAACAACGTTTTTATGGTTTAGGTTTTGGATTCGAAAAAGAGTTTTTACCAAAAAATCTAAATACTTTTAACCAAAGATTAGGTAAGTTTTTAATGCGATTTAGTAAAAATAACAACTCGTTAAACATTCAATTTAAAAACGATTTTAGAGGAGGAAATCTTTTTTATGGAGAAGGTACAGATTTTGGAAATACTGGTGTTTTACAACTTAGTTATAGTAGAATTTTAAATAAGCAAGAAGTTTTTAATATAGGTTTTGCTCTTTCTTTGTTTACGCCAAATCCAGATTATAGTAAAACACCAAATAATATGGTAAATTCAGACGATGGCAGCAAAAATGTGTGGCATACAAAACCACCATTTAAAAATCTTTTTTATGCAAATGCTTATCTATTTGGCAACTATACAACTAATAATTACAGTACAACTTTAAAAGCAGGCATCAACTCCCAGAAACTTGGTGCTTTTGTACAAAACACATTGCATGACAATGTTGGTTTAAATCCCAGATTTCCTTGGAATGTAAGTAAAAAAGACAACCTTTTTTTTGAATTGAACAGCAGCATTTTTAAAACGTTACAAACCAATGACTAAAAGGCTATACTTTACATATTTGGTTTTAGCGTTTGTTTTACAAAGTTGTAATACCTACAAACGCTCTTTTGGAGAAACCTTTACAAATACAAATCTCAAAAATTATAATAAAATATATCGTTTAGATTTAAGTAATAAAAAATTAAAAAAAGTACCTATTAACTTTCATAAATTTAAAGAAATAAGAATGTTAAACCTTTCTGGAAATGTTTCTTTAAATTTAAATGCTGTTTTAAACGCTATTCCAAATCCAGAAAAAATAGAAGTCCTTATTTTAGATAGTTTGCACTTAAAAAGAATTCCAAATTCTATTTTAAAGTTAAAGAATTTAAATCACATTTCTTTAAACAACAATCCTAATCTTAATTTTAAACAAGCCATTACAGCAATTGCCTCTTTGCCCATTCAATTTATAAACCTACAACAAAATAATTTAGAAGAAATACCTGTTGAAATTTCTAAAATAACATCACTTTCTAGCATAAATTTAAGCAATAATCACATCCAAAAACCTGGTGTTTTTAAAATTTTAGAAAGTAATAAAAAATTAAAATCGCTTTGGTTCACAAATAACAACATCTATAATTTACCAGAAGAAATTGGTTTATTAAGCAATTTAAAAAATTTATATTTAGAACATAATCAACTAAATAGTTTACCAAATTCTATGAAGCAGTTAAAAAAATTAAATGTACTTCATTTAGGGCATAATACATTTACAGAATTACCTGTACAACTTATTCATGTGCCAAAACTTATTTTATTACACATCAATAATTGTAATATTACAAAAATTTCAACCGAATTTGAAACTGAAAAATATGCCATAAAAGGGATTGTTTTAGACAACAACAAGCTATCAGAAAAAGATAAAATAAAATGGCGTAAAAAATTCAAATCTTTTTTTATTGCACATTTTTAAAATCTATTTGCAACAAACCTGTAAAAAAATTCCCTACTTCTTAAACTTTACTTATTTTTATGGTTGAAATCTGAATTTTTATCTATCAATTTTATTTTAGTTGTTTCAGATTTTTTAAATAGTTTTAAATGAGTCAAAAAGAAGAATTTTTTAGTTACATAAACGAAGGTTACAAAACCAAAGGAGATTTTATAGCATTAGGTGCAGCCATGTTGGGAGAAGAAACCATAACAGACGCTATTGTAAAAGTACCTTTAAAAACCTTAAACAGACATGGTTTAATTGCGGGTGCAACAGGAACTGGAAAAACAAAAACGTTACAGGTTTTAGCAGAAAATTTATCTGAAAAAGGTATTCCTGTTTTATTAATGGATATTAAAGGAGATTTATCTGGTTTGGCACAACCAAGTCCTGGACATGCTAAAATAGACGAACGTCATGCAAAAATTGGTTTTCCGTTTACAGCACAAAAATTCCCCATAGAAGTTTTAACAATTTCAGAGCAAGATGGTACAAGACTGCGTGCTACAATATCAGAATTTGGCCCAGTTTTATTATCTAGAATTTTAGACTTAACAGAAACACAAAGTGGCATTGTTGCCATTATTTTTAAATATTGTGATGATAATAAATTGCCTCTTTTAGATATTAAAGACTTTAAAAAAGTATTACAATTTGTTACTAATGAAGGTAAAGAGGAAATTCAAGCAGAATATGGGCGAATTTCATCATCTTCTACTGGAGCCATTTTACGTAAAATTGTAGAAATAGAACAACAAGGTGGCGATTTATTTTTCGGCGAAAAATCTTTTGATGTAGAAGATTTAACCAGAGTAGATCAAGATGGTAAAGGAATTATTTCTGTTTTACGTTTAACAGATATACAAGATAAACCCAAGTTGTTTTCTACATTTATGTTACAATTATTAGCAGAAGTGTACGAAACTTTCCCAGAACAAGGAGATGCTGGCAGACCAGAATTAGTTATTTTTATAGACGAAGCACATTTGGTTTTTGAAGAAGCATCCAAAGCACTTTTAAATCAAATAGAAAGTATTGTAAAACTAATTCGTTCTAAAGGAATTGGCTTGTATTTTGTAACACAAAACCCAAAAGATGTGCCAGAAGATATTTTAGCACAATTGGGTTTAAAAGTACAACATGCCTTAAGAGCTTTTACAGCCAAAGATAGAAAAGCCATTAAATTAGCTGCAGAAAACTACCCAGATTCTGAATATTACGATACCAAAGAAGTACTAACTCAATTAGGTATTGGAGAAGCATTTGTATCTGTTTTAAACGAAAAAGGAATACCAACGCCGTTAGCAAGAACTATGTTAAGAGCGCCAATGAGTAGAATGGATATTTTAACAGACAAAGAACTCAAAAACGTAATAAACAACTCTAGATTATTCTACAAATACAACGAAAACTTAGATAGAGACAGTGCTTATGAACTTTTAAACTCTAAAATTGATAAAATTAACCTTGCAGAAGAAAAAGCAATTGAAAAAGAAAAGGAGCTAAAAGAAAAAGAGCGTTTGGCTAAAGAAAAGGCAAAAGAAAAAGCAAGAGAAGAGCGTGCTTCTAGATCTAGTTCTAGAAGAAGAAGTACCGCACAAAACCCAATAGTTAAAGTATTAACAAGTGCTACTTTTATTAGAGCTGCATTTGGTATTTTAAAAAAAGTTTTAAAATAACAAAACAATAAAAACAACGTTATAAAAGTATAAACAACCAAAAATGATTCAAAAAAATATACTTAAAATTTTAGTGCTTACCTTTTCTTTAAGTCTCATAAGCTGTGGAGATGGAAATAAATTTAAAATTGAAAAAGGAAAAGTAGGTAACCTACATACTAAAACTACAATTAAAGAATTAGATAAAATTTTTGCAAATGACTCTATTGTTAAAAATTTAAGCGAAGGCGCACTTGGCGATAATTATTTTCAAGATGATGATGAATATTTAGTATTTGAAAAAGGCGGAAAACACCTTTTAACCATAGTTCCTAAAGAGCAATTAGATTCTGTTTCTACCATTAAAAGTATAGAAATTCATGATGCTAGATACAAAACAGAAACCGGAATTAATATTAATGCAACATTTTCTGGAATTAACACAAACAACAATATTAATAGAATAGAATCTACATTTTCTACAGCAACTTTATTTATAAACGATTACAATATTACAATTGCTATAGATAAAGAAGAGTTGGGTTTAAGAGATTTTAGCGCACAAAAAGTAACTATTGAGCAAATTCCAGATTTAGCTAAAATGAAATCTTTAGTAGTTTGGTTCAATTAGGGCAAATAACGCAAAAAAGCGTTACCGCGCTTTACACTATATCTTTTTTTTATGTTGAACTTGTTTCAATATCTAGTTATTAAAAATTTAAGTTTTAGCGAATAAAAACTTTTAGAAATTAGCACAAAAAAAAGGATGCCGTTTCAATCGCTTTTGCAAAATGCAACCCATTATGAAAAAAAAATACACCATACAAAAATCTCCATTTGTAGTTCCCACAACAGATGGTAAAATCATAGAAGAACATTTTGGCAATGCCACAGATAAAAATAATAAAGTAAGTATTGCGCACATGGTTGCACCTCCTGGTTGGAGTGAGCCATTTCAAACACCAGAATTTGAAGAATATACGTATATTATAAAAGGAAAAAAACAATTTATAATTAATGACGAAACAATTGTTTTACAAGCTGGTCAATCAATTAAAATTGAAAAAAATACTAGGGTGCAATACTCAAATCCTTTTAATGATTCTTGCGAATACTTAGCCATTTGTTTGCCCGCTTTTTCTATGGAATTGGTAAATAGAGAAGCGCAATAAAAAATTATCTAAAACAATAACTTATATAAAACTAAACGTCAAAACCAAACGTTTTACTGTAATTTTAGAGCAAATTATTTATTTTTTGAATTTTTTGCTGCCTGAAAAGCATGAAGTTTTCTATTCTTTCTCTTATCTATATAATGTCTTAAAACTCCTCCTTTTACTGTATTTACATCAAACTCTATAATAAAAGCTTCTGTATCAATATGCTCTACAATACGATACATTTTTTTAATATCAATTCTATTAATAATAGAATGAATAATATCAAAATCTTCTGATATACCATTGTTCCCAAAACCAGAAGATCCTTTATAAAGCGTTAGTCCTACACCCAATTCTTCTAAAATAGCTTTTTTAATTAAAGCGTTTTGTTTTGAAATAATTGTTATTCCTATAAAATCTTCAAAGCCTTCTATAACTGTATCTGTAACTTTAGCCGCTATAATGTAGGTTAAAATTGAATACAAAGCAATTTCAATAGTTTCTACGAAAGCAGTGGCTGTAAATAAAACAATATTAAAAAAGAGCACTATTTTGCCAATACTAATGCCAAATTTATCATTTAAATAAATTCCTAAAATTTCTGAGCCATCTAAAACAGAGCCGTTTCTTATGGCTATTCCAATACCAGAACCTACTAATAAACCTCCAAAAATAGAAATTAGTAATTTATCATTTGTAATGGTTTGAAAATTCTCAAAGTGTATAAAAAGGGCAACTCCCAAAATACTAATTATAGATTTAACTACAATTCTTTTTGCAACTGTAAAATACCCTAAAATTAAAAAAGGAATGCTAAAAAGCACTAATAAGTAAGACATATTTATGTCTACTTGGGTTCTTACCAAAAGTGCAATACCAGTTACACCACCATCTAAAAAACCATTAGGCAATAAAAAAGCTTTTAAGCCCAAACTGGTTAAAACTACTCCTAGAAATATTTGAAAATATTCATAAAAGTAGTTGATGGATTTTTTTTTATTCATATTTTCTTATGCCCTTCTTTCACAAGCCAGTAAAGTGTTTTTTAACAACATTGCAATTGTCATGGGTCCTACTCCACCAGGTACAGGCGTTATAAATTCAGATTTTTCTGCCACTTCATTAAAAGCAACATCTCCTACCAATCTAAATCCGTTTTTTTTAGAAGAATCTGCAACTCTTGTAATACCAACATCTATAACAGTTACGTTATCTTTAACCATATCTGCTTTTAAAAATTCTGGAATACCAATAGCTGCCACAACAATATCTGCCTGTAAGGTAATATCTTTTAAATTTTTAGTTCTACTGTGGCACATGGTAACTGTTGCGTTACCAACTTTCCTTTTTTGAGAAAGTAAAATACTCATTGGGCTACCCACAATATGACTTCTACCTAAAACCACAACATGTTTACCAGAAGTTTCTACATTATACCTGTCTAACAATTCTAAAATACCAAAAGGTGTTGCAGAAATAAAAGTTGGTAAATTTAATGCCATTTTACCTACGTTTGTAGGATGAAAACCATCTACATCTTTATCTGGATCTACAGCCATTAAAACCTTTTGCTCATCTATATGTTTAGGCAAAGGCAATTGTACTATAAAGCCATCAATATCATTATCTACATTTAAAACTGCAATTTCATTTAACAATTCTTCTTCAGTAATATCTTCGTCTAAACGAATCAAAGTAGATTCAAAACCAACGCGTTCACAAGCTTTTACTTTTGCGTTAACATAAGTTATACTTGCGCCATTATTACCAACAATAACTGCAGCTAAATGTGGTGTTCTTTTATCGTTATTTTTTAATTCGTTTACTTGTAAGGCAATTTCTTCTTTAATATCTGCCGCTGTTTTTTTTCCGTCGAGTAGAATCATTTTGTTGTTTTGAATTTCAAAATTTTATTTTGAATACTAAATAGTAAATCGTGAATCTGGATATTAAATTATTTCATTCCTTGCATCATCTGCATCATCTTTTTACCACCGCCACCTTGCATCATCTTCATCATTTTGCTCATTTGGTTAAACTGTTTCATTAGTTGATTTACCTCCTGAATAGATGTTCCTGAACCTTTGGCTATTCTCTTTTTTCTACTTGCATTAATAGAAGCTGGCGTACTTCTTTCTGATGGTGTCATAGAGTGAATAATGGCCTCAATTCCTTTAAAAGCATCATCATCAATATCTACACCTTTTAAAGCTTTTCCAGCACCAGGAATCATTCCCATAAGGTCTTTCATGCTTCCCATCTTTTTAATTTGCTGAATCTGATTTAAGAAATCATCAAAACCAAATTGATTTTTTGCTATTTTTTTCTGAAGTTTTCTCGCCTCTTGCTCATCGTATTGATCTTGGGCTCTTTCTACTAAAGAAATTACATCTCCCATTCCAAGAATACGATCTGCCATTCTATCTGGATGAAAAACATCAATTGCATCCATTTTTTCACCAGTACCAATAAATTTAATTGGTTTGTCTACAACAGATTTTATAGATAAAGCGGCTCCACCTCTTGTATCACCGTCTAATTTTGTAAGAACAACACCATCAAAATTTAAAATATCATTAAA
This sequence comes from uncultured Polaribacter sp., assembly GCF_947495205.1. GTDB lineage: Bacteria > Bacteroidota > Bacteroidia > Flavobacteriales > Flavobacteriaceae > Polaribacter. The sequence goes on from NZ_CANLXV010000009.1 coordinate 86,186, forward strand.
AGCTTTTGCTGTATTTACAGCATCTTGCCCTGTCATAGAATCTACAACAAATAAAGTTTCTTGTGGTGTAATTGCTTTGTGAATGTTAGAAATCTCGGTCATCATTTCTTCATCTACTGCTAAACGACCAGCAGTATCTATAATAACCACATTTTTGCCGTTTGCTTTGGCATGTTTTATAGCATTTTGAGAAATTTCTATAGGATTGTTATTACCAACTTCTGCATAAACCTCTACACCTATTTGCTCTCCAACAACTTGTAATTGATTAATTGCAGCAGGTCTATACACATCACAACCAACCAAAAGAACTTGTTTACTTTTCTTATTTTTTAAGAAGTTTGCTAATTTACCAGAAAACGTAGTTTTACCAGAACCTTGCAAACCAGACATTAAAATTACCGTTGGCAATCCTGCTAAATTTACTCCAACAGATTCTCCTCCCATTAATTCTGTAAGCTCATCTTTTACAAGCTTTACCATTAATTGCCCTGGGTTTAATGTAGTTAATACATCTTGCCCAATTGCTTTGGTTTGTACTTTTTTAGTAAATTCTTTGGCAATTTTAAAGTTAACATCGGCGTCTAAAAGCGCTCTTCTTACTTCTTTTAAAGTTTCTGCAACATTAATTTCTGTAATTTTACCATGCCCTTTTAGGGTGTGTAAGGCTTTATCTAGCTTTTCGCTTAAATTATTAAACATAATTTGTGTCTTTTTTGGAAGGACAAATATAAGAAATATGCTTTATTTTAATGATGTTCTACTTGCTTTTTTAGTAGAAGTTTTTCATTCAAAAACCACTTAAAAAAGAAAACTATTTTTTAAAAAGTGTGCTTAGTTTTTTAATGGTAGTTACAATTTCTTCTTTAGTGGTGTATTTAGAAAATGAAAAACGAACAGAGGTGTTTTCTTCCTCTTCTTCTAATAAAATTTCTTGCAATACATGAGAACCTTTATTACTACCAGATTGACAAGCACTACCTCCAGAAACAGCAATACCTGCCATATCTAACGTAAATAACAGCATACTGTTTTTTATTGGAAAACGCACATTTAAAATGGTATAACTACTTTTATCTAAATCTCCTGATGTGCCATTAAAATAAATATCTTTTGACAGTTTTTTTAACTCAGAAATAAAAAATAATTTTATACTTTCTATATAATTTTTATCTTTTTGAAGATTTTCTGTAGCTATTTTTAAGGCTTTTTCCATACCTAAAATGCCATGTACATTTTCTGTACTAGATCTTGCACCTCTTTCTTGGTCTCCGCCATGTAGCATTGGTAAAACTCCAAATCCTTTTCTAAAAAAAGCAAATCCAATGCCTTTTGGTCCATGAAATTTATGCGCACTTGCCACTAAAAAATCAATATGAATTTCTTGCAAGTTTAATGGGTAGTGCCCAATAGTTTGCACAGTGTCTGAATGAAAAAGTGCATTGTGTTTTTTACATATTTCACCTACTTCTTGCAAAGGTAAAATACTACCAATTTCATTGTTAATATACATTAAACTTACTAAAGTTTTTTCTTTAGATGTTTGTAATAAATATTCTAAATCTTGTAAATCTACATTACCATTAGATTGTATTTTTACATAATTCAAAGCTATATTCTGAGTTTTTTCTAAATGTTTGCAAGTATGTAATACAGCATGATGTTCTATTTTTGAAGTAATAATTTTGGTAACCCCTAAATTTAAAACGGCATTATTTAAAATTAAATTATCTGCTTCTGTTCCGCTTGAAGTAAAAATTATTTCTGGAGCCGATGCATTCAACATATTTGCAATATTTTTTCTTGCAGTTTCTACAGCAGATTTTGCCTTTCTACCCAATTGGTGTGTAGAAGAAGGGTTGCCATAATTTTGTAACATAGAAACGTGCATAACATTTACCACCTCTGGATCTAACGCTGTTGTTGCTGCATTGTCTAAATATATTGTAGTCATATTACAAAAATACGCATTATAAATTTTAATTTATATTTTGATAAATATACACTTCTGTAGCTCCTAAACCATATTGTTTATAAGAAGCATCATAATATTTTACAGGATATTTATTAAATAAAGATTGTAATTCTGATTTTAATACACCTTCTCCCACACCATGAATAAAAACTATTTTAGAAATTCGTTTTGCAATGGCATATTCTAATTTTCTTTTTGCTGTATCTATTTGTAGGTTTAGCATATCAAAATTATCTAAACCTCTTACAGATTTTACAAGTTGATTAATATGTAAATCTACTTCCATAATTACAGCTTGTTTCTGCTTTTTAAAAAGGCTTTCTTTTTGTTTTACGGCACCAATTTTTTCTTTTAATAAATCATTATTTATATCAGAGAATTTACTTAACTCATGTTGCTCTTTCTCTATCTTAACCAACTCTTTTTCGTCAAAATTAAAAACCATACCATCTGTGGTTTCTACAGCTATAATATTTTTATTTACAGCCACCACTTTTCCTTTTATAACATCATCTAAAACAGCTACTTTGTTACCAATTTCTAAACGCATTCTTAACATTATTTTAATTCTAAATAAAAAATTAGATCTTAGTTTTGTTCAAAAATAAGCATATGATTTTTAGTTCTTCTATATCTACAGAAAACTTCTTTAAGCAGGCAATAAAAAATGTGCATGTTAGTGAAGAAAGAAAGGTTTTACTTTCTAAAATTTCTGATAAAATAGCTATAGAATACCAAAAAGAAAATCTTGTAAATCTTAATTTTATTTGCACGCACAATTCTAGAAGAAGTCAATTGGGGCAAGTGTGGGCTTTTTATGCTGCAAATTTCTTCAATTTGCGTATAAATGCATTTTCTGGTGGTACAGAAGTTACAGCATTTTATAGAAATACTGTAAAAACTTTGCAAAAAGTAGGTTTTAATTTTCAGTTAGAAAAATTCTGTCATCAAAATCCTAAATATTTGGTTTCTTTTGATGGTAGTAAAAAAAGTATATTATGCTATTCCAAACATTTTGATGATTTTATAAACACTAAACCTTTTATTGCCATTACTACTTGTAATAATGCTGATAAAAACTGCCCCTTTATACCTGATGCCTTTGCACGTTTCCACTTACCTTTTGTTGATCCAAAATTTTCTGATGGCACAGAAAATCAAGTAGAAACTTACCTTAAAACGAATCAACAAATAGCTGCAGAGATTTTTTTTATTTTTAGTGCTGTTAAAAAGTTAATTGGTTAAATTTTAATTTCTTTATTGTAAGGTATTCTTTTTAAAACGTGATTGATTACGTTTATTCTTGCCTCCGTTTTTCTATTCGCTCTTATAATTTTCCATGGAGAAATCTCTGTATTTGTTTTAGCAAACATGGCTTTTTTATACTCTGTGTATTGCTCCCATAAATCTTGAGCCTTTTCATCTAGCTTTGTCATTTTCCATTGTTTTAATGGATTACTTTTAATATCTGCAAAGCGTTTGGCTTGTTCCTTTTTAGAAATAGACATGTAAATTTTAACCAAATGAATACCCGACTCTAAGATCATTTTTTCAAAATCGTTTACCTGATTCATAAAAATTTCATATTCTTTTTGAGTACAAAATTTATTTACAGGCTCTACTACTGCTCTATTATACCAACTTCTATCAAAAAAAACAATTTCTCCTGCAGTAGGAAATTGATTCACATAACGTTGAAAATACCATTGCGTTTCTTCATCTTCTGTTGGCTTTGGTAAGGCTACAATACGCATATGTCTTGGGTTTATACGTTCTGTTAATCTTCTAATTGCGCCACCTTTACCTGCAGCATCTCTACCTTGAAAAACTATAATAATACGCTCATTATTTTCTATTGCCCAAGTTTGCAAACGAATTAACTCTACCTGTAATTTTTTTAGTTTTTTCTGATAATCTACATAGCGTAAACTTCTTTCTATACTAAAAGGTTCTTTAGATAAAAGTGAAATTAAGCCTTTTTTTGTATTCAGTTTTTTTAACTGTTTCTCATTTAATTGATGTGCCATACTGTTTAATCTATACTTTTACTATTAGATCTAAAATAACGTGTTACCACATTAGGATCTGGAGTTAATACTGTTGTTGCATCTTCTTTACCGTCATAATCAAATTGAGAAATTACATGACGAATTGCTTCTAATCTTGCAACTTGTTTATCATTTGTCTTAATCATCATCCATGGGCTATAAGAAGTGTGGGTTTTAGAAAACATTTCTTCTTTATAATGTGTGTATTTATCCCATAAAATTTGCCCTTGTTTGTCTACAGGACTAAATTTCCATCTTTTTAACGGATTTTCTTTACGTTCTTCAAAGCGTTTTAATTGTTCATCTTTAGTAATCGATAGCCAAAATTTTATAATAATTACACCATCTTCATACATCATATGCTCAAACTCTGGCACTTGTACTAAAAATTCTTTGTATTGAGATTCTGTACAGAAACCCATTACAGGCTCTACTACTGCCCTATTGTACCAACTTCTATCAAAAAAAACAATTTCTCCAGGGTTGGGTAATTCTTTAATATATCTTTGAAAATACCATTGCCCTTTTTCTACTTCTGTTGGCTTATTTAAAGCTACTAATCTGCTGGAACGCGGGTTTAAATGTTCCATAAATCGTCTTATATTTCCTCCTTTACCTGCTGCATCTCTTCCTTCAAAAATAATTGCTACACGCTTATTTTCTTTAGAAACCCAACGTTGTAACTTTACCAATTCAATTTGTAATTGACGAAGTTCTTCTTCATAAAAAAGTGTTTTTTGTACTTTAGAATACAAATGACTTTTAGCTTTAAGTAACTCCTTTAAATCTTCACTATTTTTTAGACTGTTAAAGTCTTCTGCGGTTAGCATACTTTTCTTACTCATACATCTCTTTAAAAACTTAAAAATATCATTTTTTTTTATCATTTAAGTTAAAATTAAATCAATTTAAACATTAAATTTTATATTTGTTAGAAATGTTTAAAAACCTACTAATTTTTTTGCTGTTTTTTACCTGTGTAATTTTTTCCCAAGAAAAATATAGCAAGGAAATTAGCTTTGTAAGCGAAAATGATTTGTACACTTCTACCTATAACGATAGGTATTACACCAACGGAATATTTTTAAACTACAACTATGTATCAAAAAGGAAGCATAAAAACTTAGTTAAAAAAATTTATTCCTGGCAAATTGGCCATGAAATGTATACGCCCAGTAATGCAGTAACGCAATTTGTAAATAATCATGACAGGCCATTTGCAGGTTATTTATATGCTGGTTTTGGTATTAAAAAAGTATATACGAACAATAGTTCGTTTGCTATTAATTATAAACTTGGCATTTTAGGACCTAGTGCTTTTGGTAAAGAATTGCAAAATTTTATTCATAACCTGTATAATTTTCCTGAAGCTGTTGGTTGGCAATTTCAAATTAAAAATTCTTTGGCTGCCAACCTACAATTAAATTACAACAAATTTCTGTTTAAAGAAACTACAAATCGTTTTGATGTTACTTGGCTAAATACTGCTAACGCAGGAAGTGTAAACACTAATATTGGTAGTGGTTTTATTGCTAGAATTGGGTTTAATGCTTTACAACCCTTTTCTAATTCTATTGCTTTTAACAATCATTTAAACAACCAAAAAAGCACTTTTTTTAGAGCTGTAGAAACGTTACTATACATTAAACCTATGGTAAATTATGTACTTTATGATGCAACTTTACAAGGCAATTTTTTAAATAAAGGCAGTGTGGTAACTAGTTTTATAAACCCAGTTGTTTTTCGTTTAGAAGTAGGTTTTTTATTTACAGCCAAAAACGTAAATTTTGGTTATGTTTTTAATTATAACACCAATAAATCTAAAGATTTAAAAAATAATACAGGCCATACTTTTGGGGCTATAAAATTGAGTTATTTATTAAAATAAATTTTAAGCATCTTTAAAAAATTCATCTTTAAACCCAATTAAATACAATTTTTCTTGAGCTCTTGTAATAGCTGTGTAAAGCCATCTAAAATAAGCTTTAGAAACACCATCTGGCAAGTAAGGTTGTTCTACAAAAACGGTTTTCCATTGGCCACCTTGAGATTTATGACAAGTCATTGCATAAGAAAACTTAACTTGTAATGCATTAAAATATTTATTTTTTTTGATGGCTAAAAATTGTTTAAATTTAGATTTTTCATGTGCATAATCTTCTTTAACTGCTTGGTATAACTTATTAGATTCCTCATAGGTTAAAGAAGGACTTTCACTTGTTAAAGTATCTAACAATAAAACAGTTTCAAAAGGTTGCATTTCTGGGTAATCAATTAACCTAATTTCTACTTCAGCAAATTTAAAACCATACAATTCTTTGACAGCAAATAACTTTAAAACCTCGCAAATATCTCCATTTGCAATAAAACCAGCTTTAGAAGATTCTGGTAACCAAAAATAATTATTCTTTACAATCATAATATAATCTCCAGCAGAAATTTCATTTTCTTGCCCTCTAATATTATATCTAATTTGTTGGTTATATTGGTTTGCTCTTTTATTAGAACGTACTATAAAAGCAGTATCTTCTACCCCATCTTTCTCATAGGCAGATACTAAAGCATCTTCAATATCATAACCGTCTTCTAACCTTTTTATATCTATAAAATTTAAATCAAACTCAAACTTTTCATCTTCATTCTTTAATAACAATCTTAATGCTGTAGCGTTTGCTAAAATACCAGAATTTTCATGCTGACGCATTACTTCATCTAATTCTATTTCTGTTACTTGTTTATCATATTCATAATGCAATTTTTCTGATTCTAAAGCAGGACTTACCTCTAATTTTACTGGTGGTAATTGGGCGGTATCTCCAATAAAAATCAATTTGCAATTTTTACCAGAATACACATAATTAATTAAATCATCTAGTAAAGATTTGGTATCTAATAATTGTTGATTTTGCTTGCCATCTGGAATCATAGAAGCTTCATCTACAATAAATATAGTATTGGTGTGTTTGTTTTTTTGCAAAACAAAATCTACAGAGCCGTTAGATTGCTTTTTAGGAAAATATATTTTTTTATGAATGGTAAATGCAGGCCTTTTAGAATAAATGGCAATTACTTTTGCAGCTCTACCTGTTGGCGCTAATAACACCGCTTTTTTGTTAACCATCCTTAAAGAATTTACAAAAGTACCAATTGTAGTAGTTTTTCCTGTACCTGCATAACCCTTTAATAAAAACAAAGCGCTTTTGTCTTCATTAAAAACAAATGAACTTAACAAATTCAATAATTTATTCTGTTTTAAAGTAGGCGAATGTGGAAATTTAAAAACTAATTCTTTGTAAAAATCTAATGGTTTTTCTATCATAAAAAATTTAAAGTATCAAAGATACATCGATTTATAAATAAAAATTTTTATCATTGAAAAAAAATTGTAGATTTGCGAGTATACTATTAAAAAATATTATTAAAAATGAAATTATTAGGAATGATTATAGTTGCTGTAGAATTGCCTTTGTATGTTCAAATTTTACTTGCAGTTTTGGTTGCCGCAGCTTTTGCTTTTGTAACCGTTAAATATTTACCATTAAAATTAAGATGGTTGGCATCAATATTATTGCTAGTTTTAGCTGTATTTTATGGTAATAAAATTTACAGTGGAATTATGGAGCCTATAAACTTTAATATCAACAAAATTAAAAGATATACTCCTGTAATTCAAAACCTTAAAATTATTAGAGATGCACAAGTAAAACATTATGAAGTAACCGGTAATTATATTGATAATAAAGATTCTTTAATTAATTTTATAAATGTTGCGCAACTAGCACTTACAAGAACACAAACTGTTATGGAAAAAGTAAGAAAAGGTGGAGGAATTACAGTTGATGTAGAAAAAAGAGTAACAGATACAATTGGTTACGAGCCTGTACTTAAATATTTTGAAAATAGAGACTTTAAAAACATGTTTAAAGTTCCTGGAACAGATAAAGAATTTGAACTAGAAATTGGAACTGTAGAAAAAGTACAAGACCTTGAAGTACCTGTATTTAGAGCTAGAATTGAAAAAGAATTCTTGTTAAAAGGAATGAAACCGTCTTTAGTAAAACAAGAAATAGAAGCTTTAGCAACAGACCAAATAAGAGGAGAATATGTTCTTGTTGGTTCTTTAGATGAAGTTACAACTGCAGGTAATTGGCCTCCATTTTATGATAAAAAAGGTGGAAATTAAAAATAGCAATACAAGCTTAGTTCACCTAAAAGAAAATGAATTATCCATCCAATTTAATTTGGATGGATTTTCTTTTTGCATCACAAATCAAAACGAACAAAATACCTTATATTTTTGTAAATATAGCTTTGAAAATTCTGTAAAAACTCCAGAAAAACTACTTTTAAAAATACAAGAAATTTTTAGTACAGATAGTCATTTGCAAAAAGATTTTTCTAAAGTAACTGTAATACATAGCAACAACCTTTCTACATTAGTACCAGGTATATATTTTAAAGAAGACCAACTAGCCAGTTACTTAAAATTTAACATTAAAGTTTTAGCCACAGATTTTATTGCGTTTGATGCTATTGCAGCACAACAAATAAAAAACGTTTATGTGCCTTATGTAAACATAAACAATTATTTATTTAACAACTTTGGTGAGTTTGATTATAAACACCACACAACAGTTCTTATAGAAAAATACACGCTGCAAAATACAGGAGAGGAAACAACTATGTATGTTAATGTTGATAAAAGCACGTTAGATATTACTATTTTAAAAGCTAAAAAAGTAGTATTAATAAACAGCTTTACTTACCATACAAAAGAAGATTTTATGTACTACATTTTATTTGTAGCAGAACAATTAAATTTAGACACCGCTAAATTTAAATTATACTTTACCGGAGAAATAGATAAAGAAACTAGTCTTTATAAAATAGCGTATTTGTATATAAAAAACATGTATTTGTTAGAAAGCAACAATTCTATTTTTAAAGTTTTAGACCTACCAAAACATACAAATTATACCCTTTTAGGCTCATGAGAATTATTTCTGGAAAATTAAAATCAAGACGCATATCTGCTCCAAAAAACTTACCTGTAAGACCAACCACAGATATGGCTAAAGAATCTTTATTTAATATTTTAAATAATACTTTTTATTTTGATGCCATTGATGTTATTGATTTATTTTCTGGTACAGGAAATATTAGTTACGAATTTGCATCTCGTGGAACAAAATCTATTTATGCTATTGATGCACATTTTGGTTGTATTAAGTTTATAAATGAAACCGCAAAAAAGTTAGATTTAAATATTAATACCTTTAAAAGTGATGTTTATAAATTTCTAGACAAAACACCTTTAAAAGCCGATGTTATTTTTGCAGACCCACCCTATGATTTTAATGAAGAGCAATTTTTAAAAATTGCAGATGTAGTATTTGAAAGAGAAATTATAAATGAAGGTGGCGTACTAATTATAGAGCACTCTAAACACACAGACTTAACAAAACACAGCCACCACAGCTATGACAAACGCTATGGAGGTAACGTATTCAGTTTTTTTGAAATTGAAGCACCTGAGTAGGCTTAATGCTTTTTGCAAATTATAGAACAATTCATATAGAAAATAGTAATTAAATCTTTTTTTGCTTTTGTATGAAACACTTATACTATACACACTAGACAATTAAAACTAAACGATAACGTTTATCATAAATTTATTTGGTTACTAAGTAGATTCAATAAAGAAAAAATTGAGATTTTTAGTGAAACCTCTAAATTTAAATTTACTCAAAATCACTTGCAAAAAAGTTATAAGAGCGCGAAGGAGAAAAAGCTTATTTCTTATTTCAACAAGACTTTAAAAACAGATTGAATAAAATAGTTTAGTAGTTTATATGAAAAATTATATCAGGATAATTTACTGAAAGACTTGGAAATCAATTTACTTTGAAAATGATTTCATAAAAGCCTTGATATATGCTGGGTAAATTGGAGTCTTCAGAATAAACAAAACTCAGGTAGAAATATTGTGATTTACTCCATTTCAAAAAAACTAACGGATTAAAAAGCACTACTTACAATAGCGTCTTCATTTAAAATACTTACAAATAAACTACTTGGTTAAATCTTTAAAATTATTGCATTTTGTAATTATTGGTAAATTTTAATACGTAAACCACGTTTAAAACTAAACTTTCGTTTTTTGAATTACAATAAACTATTAATAATATCTGCTATAGAAACGCTTTCTGCTTCTGCTTTATAATTTTTAACAATTCTATGAGATAAAATAGGAATGGCTACTGCTTTTACGTCTTCAATATCTGGTGAGTATTTACCTTTAACAGCTGCATGTGCCTTAGCTGCTAAAATTAAGTTTTGCGAAGCTCTAGGACCTGCACCCCAATCTAAATAGCTTGTAACCATAGTTGTTGCTTTTGAAGATTTAGGTCTTGTTTTACCAACCAAACCAACGGCATACTCAATTACATTATCTGCCACGGGTATTTTTCTTATCAATTTTTGAATGGCAACAATTTCTTCACCAGAAAAAATAGCGCTTACTTTTTGGTTTACTGCAGAAGTTGTACTTTTTACTACCTGCACTTCCTCTTCAAAAGTTGGGTATTCTAAATTAATAGAAAACATAAACCTATCTAACTGCGCCTCTGGTAAAGGGTAAGTACCTTCTTGCTCAATTGGGTTTTGGGTTGCTAAGACAAAAAAGGGTAAATCTAATTTGTAATGGTTACCAGAAACGGTTACAGAACGTTCTTGCATTGCTTCTAATAAAGCAGCTTGTGTTTTAGGCGGTGTTCTATTAATCTCATCTGCTAAAATTATATTGGAAAATATTGGGCCTTTTATAAACTTAAACTGTCTGTTTTCATCTAATATCTCGCTACCTAAAATATCTGAAGGCATTAAATCTGGTGTAAACTGTATTCTTTTAAAATCTAAACCTAAAACCTCAGAAACCGTGTTTACCAAAAGTGTTTTTGCTAAACCAGGAACACCTATTAAAAGCGAGTGACCTCCACAAAATATGGACAATAAGGTAAAATCTACAGCTTCTTGTTGCCCTATAATTACCTTACCTATTTCTGTTTTTAAAGATTTAAATTTATCTACTAAATTATTTATTGCTGCAACGTCTGACATTATTTACTAACTTCTTTTTTCCAATTTTTATTAAAAGTACACTTTTTATATTCTTTACCTAATTTAACATAAGTATCTTTTATCTTTTCTACAGCCCAGTTCTCTATAGTTTCTTCTTTTTTCTTTTTTAAGGCTAAATCTTGTATTTTAACGTAATCTTCTACTAAATCTGCTTTGTGCGTATTTGTTCTTTCTCTCATGTATAAAAATTTATACATTTTTTCTCCACTTCTTTCTTCATCATAAAATGTATCAGAAATTTCGCCCTTCTTTAAATCGCTAACTCTTGCATATAAAGCAGGATCCATACCAACTAAATTAAACTTGCTTTCTCCGGTATATGGATTCACAATTAATCCTTCACTTTTTTTAGTAGCTTCATCATCTGAATATTGTTTAACTGCTTCTGCAAAAGTTAATTTACCAGCTTCTATATCTCTTTTAATTTCTTCTACTTTAAGTTGTACTTCTTTTAATCTACTATCTGGCACTTCTGGCTGCATTAAAATATGAGATACTACTCTTGTATTTCCTTTAATTTCATGCAACATGATAATATGATACCCAAACATACTTTTAAACGGTTTAGATATTTCGCCTTTTTCTAACGCAAATGAAGTTTCTTTAAATTCTTTTACCAAACCTGCTTCTTTAGTTACCATTATTTTACCTCCGTTTTGGGTAACTCCAGGATCTTTAGAATTTATAATAGCCTTTAATCTAAAACTAGCACCATCTAAAACTTCTTGCCTAATTTCTGTTAATTGGTCTATAATTTTTTTGTTTTCTTGAGGTGTAGGTTTTGCCTTTAAAACCAAATGTGCCAACTCTATTTCTGCAGTAAATTCTGGTAATTCTCCTTTATCTTTAAGTCCGTTATAATATAAACGTACTTCTTCTGGAGTAACATCTACCTTTTCTGTTAGCTTAGCTTGCTCTTTATTAATTAAAAGATTATCTTTTTGTACACTGTACAATTCTGCTTTTAAATCGGTTAAATCATTCATACCATAAGCAGCAATAACTCTATCTATAGAGCCGTATTGTTGTGTAAAATACTGTATACTTCTATCTACTCTTGCATTTACTTCTGCGTCTGAAACTGTTACACTGTCTATAACAGCGTGATGAGATAGTAATTTTTGCTGCATTAATTCTTCTAGCATTTCGCAATCAGAAATGGTAATTCTACCTTCACTTTGTTTTTCTATTTCTAATTTAAATTTTTCTATATCAGAATCTAAAACAATGTTTTTACCAATTACTACGGCTACACCATCTATTTTAACTTTCTGAGCGTTTGCTTTTTGTATTATTCCGAATAAAAAAACAAATGCAGTACATAATTTAATATATTTTAAAGTTGTTGTTTTCTGTGGCATCTTTAACTATAATTTTTTCTATTTCTTTGATTAATTCTATTTTACGTTTGTGTAAAATAATTTCTTTAATGGTGGGCTTAATATAACTTAATGGTGCAGTATCATTTCTATTTAAAACTTCTTTAATTGCGACCAAATATAAACTTAATGAGTCTTGTTTTTGTATGAATTTTGTTTTTTTTAACAGATTCTCTTTAGAAAACGGTAGTTTTAACAAAATCTTGTCTAATGGAGTCCAAACAGAATCGTTTAGCTGATATATTTTAAAACTTAATTGTTGTTTTTCTAATGTTTCTGCATCTTCTATGGCATCTGATTTAAAAAGCGATATAATTTCTTCTTTATCATTTATAGCATTGTCAAAAGAAAGATATTTCGCTTTCATTAAAATATCATTTAGTTTAAAATTATTTTTATTTAAATGATAATAGTTTTTTATTACTTCTTCAGAGATTGTTGTGTCTAATTTTTGTTTAACCAGTTTTTCTTTATAGCTATTAATTAATAAACTTTCTTTGTAGTCTTGCACCAATTTATCAATATCTGTAATATCTTCCAATGTATTATTAGTGCTTGCTTTTTTAAGTAAAAGCCTTTTAATTGCCCAATCTTGAATAATACTTTTTACCAAAATTAAACTATCTTCTGTAGCTAAGTTTTCTGGTAAAAGTTCTCTTAAATCTTGTTTAAAAAGTTTTTCTGTATTTACAGTGGCTATAATTTCTGCTGTATTTAATTGCTTTTCTTGCACCATAAAATAATCGCAAGAAACAAAAGAGGCAACAAAAAAAACAACAATTAATTTTTTCATTATTTATTAGCGTAAAATTTAATCAACTTTTTTAATTGTTTTTTACTTACCTTAATAGTAGCTTTTTTCCTCAAATCTGCTATCCATTCTTTTTCTAAATAATTTTGGTAGTCATTCATAACTTCACCTTTAATTTCCTTTAAATCTGCAGTTTTGTATGCTTTACTATTTTTTGTGAAATAGCTTTTTAAACCAAGCGTATCTTTAGAAGATTTGTTCCAAATTTTTTGCTGCATTAGCTCAAACAACAACAATCCGTCTTCGTATTCATTTAAAGTATTTGCGTATTCTGGCTCTGTGTTTACTAAATTTTCTTTGTAGTACTTTAAAATTTCTTCGTTTTTAAATTCATCAAAAAGTAAAAAAACAGGTTTATTTCTTCTGTTTCTAGTATATTTTACAAATTCTTCTTGAGTAATCTTTTTATTGTTAATTGTGAATAAGGTTTGTTGCAAAGAATCTTTAGGTATTCCGTTGATATTTTTTCTGTTCAATATCTTTTTAGAAACTTCATTCTCTACAATATTATATTGCGCTTTTAACTTATTAATAACTGCTGTTTTAGATATTTGCATTCTAGAACTTCTTTTAATTTTAGTTCTTAAATCATTTTCTAATTCATTAAAAGGCTTTATTGGATGTTTTTTTAGAAGTTTTACAATATGCCAACCAAATCTAGTTTTAAATGGTTTAGAAAAACTACCTTCATTTTGTAAACCAAAAGCAGCGTCTTCAAAAGGTTTTACCATTCTGCCAGCTCCAAATTTACCCAATTTACCACCTCTACTTTTAGAGCCTCTATCTTCTGAATATTTTTGTGCTAAACCTGAAAAATCTTTGCTTATAATTAACTCATCATATATTTTATCTATTTTATTTTTACCATTATTGGTAGTGTCTAAAACCAAAATATGAGCCGCTTCAACTTCTCCTTTAGAAGGTTTAATATCGTCTACTTTTACAATATGATACCCAAATTGAGTTCTAAAGGGTTTAGACGTTTTACCAATTTTTGTATTGTAAGCAGCATCTTCAAAAGGTGCCACCATATTAAAGGCAGAAAAATAACCTAAATTACCGCCATTTCCTTTTCTACCTGTAGCAGGATCATCTTTTGCAGAACCATCTTCTGACGTTTCTTTTGCAACTTTTTCAAAATTTTCGCCTGCCAAAATCCTATCTCGTATTGCATTTATTTTAGCATAAGCTTTCAGTGTATCTTTTGGTGTTGCATCTCTTGGCAACCTTATTAAAATATGCTTTGCTTTTATTTGGTTTTTTGTTCTGTAATAAATGTCTTTTACCAAGTCTGCAATAAACGTAGTGTCTTGCAAATAAGGTGCAGAAAGTTGATTTTTATACGTTTCTATTTCTCTTTTATAAGAAGGCAACGTATCTAATTTTAATTGATAAGCCTCTTCAACTTTTAATTTGTAATTGATATATAATTCTAAATTTTTTGTTACGTCCTTTGCCTCTTCATTATCTACTGCATCTAGGTTTTTCTCGTAAATACGTTTAAAATCTGCAACGCTTGTTTTTTGATTATTGATGGTTACTAGCGTTTTAGATTTTTTTTGTGCAAAAACACCAAAACTTAAAAATAAAATACAAATTGATAAAATTTTAATTCTCATAATTAATTTACTATAATGATATAATTCCTTTAATTGCCTCTGCTTTTTTGTAATAACTTATAACCTTATCTGCATTTTGCACCTTTAAAAGCGCAGAAACACTAACATATTTGCCTGTTTTAGACTTTTTGGTATTAATAACAGCACCTGTATTGTCAAATAGATTTTCTACTTCTTTTACCTGATCTTCTGTTGTTGGCACTATAAACTTATACAAATAATCTGCAGGAAACGTAGTTGTATCCTCTAATTGAGCTTTTAACTTGGTGTAAAATTCGGCTTTATTACTCATATGTTTTGTTAATAATTTTCTAAACTTTTTTGGGAATGCAATCTACAAAATTACATTAAAAATTAGGTTTATAAACGGAATGAATTATTTTTGTGAAATGCAAAATAAAATTGTGCTTATTGGTGGCCCTGGAACTGGCAAAACTTCTGTATTAAATGCCCTTAAAAATCGTGGCTTTTATTGTTTTTCTGAAATTTCTAGAGAAGTTACCTTAAAAGCACAAGAAAAAGGTATTGATCAACTTTTTTTAACAGAACCTTTATTGTTTAGCAAATTGCTTTTAGAAGGTAGAGAAGCACAATACAAAGCAGCAGAACAAGTTGCCGAAAAAGTAGTGTTTTTTGACAGAGGCATTCCTGATGTGCATGCATATATGGATTATTTTAAAACAGCTTATCCTGCCTATTTTTTAGAAAAAAGCAAACATTATAAATACACCAAAATATTTCATTTTGCGCCTTGGAAAGACATTCATATTACAGATAATGAACGTTATGAAACTTTTGAAGAATCTTTAGCAATAGATAATTTTTTAGTAAAAACATATTCAGATTTAGGCTATAAATTAATTAAAGTTCCTTTTGGTAGTATTGCCAAAAGATGCGATTTTATCATAAATTCGCTTAATAGCGATATATGATTTCACCAAAAGAAATATTAGAAAAATATTGGGGATTTTCTTCCTTTAGAACACCACAAGAAGCAATTATACAAGCCGTTTTAGCACAAAAAGACACCATTGCATTGTTGCCTACAGGTGGTGGTAAATCTATCTGTTTTCAAATACCCGCTTTAGCAAAAGAAGGCATCTGTTTGGTAATTTCTCCATTAATTGCTTTAATGCAAGATCAAGTAAAAAACTTAAACAATAAGGGTATTAAAGCTGCTTTAATTCCTTCTGGCATAGACCAAAATGAGCAAATTACACTTTTTGATAATATAAAATTTGGCGGCTTTAAATTTTTATATATTTCACCAGAAAGATTACAGTCGCAATTTATTCAACAGAAAATAAAAGAGTTAAATGTAAATCTAATTGCTATAGATGAAGCACATTGCATCTCTGAATGGGGTCATGATTTTAGACCTTCTTACAGAAATATTGCCGTTTTAAAAGATTTACAACCTCATGCTAATTTTATTGCTTTAACAGCAACTGCAAACCAAAAGATATTAGAAGATATTTCTAAAAACCTAAACTTAAAAAAGCCAGTAATTTTTAAGAAATCTTTTTTTAGAGAAAATTTGGCGTATCAAATTTTTAAAATTGAAGACAAATTAACGCGTTTACTCCATATTTTTAAAAAGACAAAAAAACCAGCGATTATCTATGTAAACTCACGCAAGAAAACCATAGAGATTTCTAATTTTCTAAATGCAAATCACTTTAAAAGTTCTTTTTATCATGCAGGACTAACATCCGCAGAAAAACAAGAACATTTTAACAATTGGATGTCTGAAAAAATACCAATTATAGTTGCTACCAATGCATTTGGCATGGGTATAGACAAAGCTAATGTAGGGTTGGTAATTCATTATAATTTACCAGCTAGCACAGAAAATTATGTGCAAGAAACAGGTAGAGCTGGTAGAGATTTACAAAAATCTTTTGGCGTTTTATTATATAATGATAATGATATTAAAATACACCAGCTAAATACCCAAAATGCGTTGCCTTCAATTAAAGAAATTAAAGATGTTTTAAAAAAACTGTACCAGTATTTTAGAATTGCCCATGGTGAACTTACCATAGAAAATTTCGATTTTACCTTTTTTGAATTTTGTAAAAAACATAATTTCTCTTTGATAAAAACAGATATCATTTTAAAATTATTATCCAATTACGGTATTATTCAACTTACCAATAATTACAATAAAAAGGCAACTTTACAAGTATTGACTTCTCATAAAGCAATTTTAAAATTTTCTGCAGAAAATACGCAATTCAAAAATTTTTTAAATGTAGTTTTAAGAACTTATGGTGGGCTTTTTGAAACTGAAACTAAAATAAACGAATTTTTAATTGCAAAAAAGGCAGGCATAACCACACAACAAACCATAAGAAATTTAGAAAAACTACAAGAAAATAATTTGGTAAACTATGTTCCTGTAAAAGCAGAAAGCTCCATAACATTCCTGTTACCTAGAGAAGACAATAGTACTGTAAATCAAATTAGTAAAGAAATAAAACAATTTCTAAATCAGAAACAAAAAAAAGCAGCAAATTTCATAAATTTTATTAAAAACAATAAGGTTTGTAGAAGCATACAGTTGTTAAATTATTTTGATGAAAACTCAACTAAAAATTGTGGAATTTGCGATGTCTGCATCCAAAGAAAAAAGAAGAACCCTACAAATTTAGACGCCAAAATTTTAGAATTAATTGAAAAACATCAACAATTAACTTCTACAGAAATAAGCAGCGCAATAGAAGCGTCAGAAAATAGCATTTTAATACATTTGCAAAACCTAATAGCTATTGGTGTTTTGGTAATAAATCATCAGAATAAATTTCAATTAAAAAAATAATAATGAGAGATATACGTATCGTTTTTATGGGAACACCAGATTTTGCTGTTGCCATTTTAAAAAACTTAATTATACATAATTACAAAGTTGTTGGTGTTATAACTGCACCAGATAAACCTGCAGGTAGAGGTCGAAAGTTAAACCAATCTGCAGTAAAAAAATATGCACTTTCTCAAGAATTACCAATACTACAACCTACAAATTTAAAAAACCAAGCCTTTAACGATCAGTTGCAAAGCTTAAATGCAAATTTGCAAATCGTAGTTGCTTTTAGAATGTTACCCAAAATTGTATGGCAACTGCCAACGTATGGTACATTTAATTTACATGCATCTCTTTTGCCAGCATACAGAGGTGCAGCACCAATACATTGGTCTATTATTAATGGTGAAACAAAAACTGGGGTTTCTACTTTTTTTATTGATGATAAAATTGATACAGGAGAAATTATATTACAAGAAGAAATTGATATTGCAAATAATGAAACTGTAGGCACATTGCACGATAAATTAATGCATTTAGGTGCAAATTTAGTTGCCAAAACGGTAGACCTTATTAAACAAGATAAAGTTGCTACCACAAAACAACCTGATTTTGAAGAAAAATTTGCTCCTAAATTAAATGCTGAGAACACAAAAATAAATTGGTCAGCTTCTCTTGATTCTATTTATAATAAAATAAGAGGTTTAAATCCATTTCCTGCAGCTTGGACAATTATAAAAAATGACGAAAATGAAATTTCAGCTAAAATTTATGCTGTTTCAAAGCAAGAAGAAAATCACAATTACAAAACAGGTAAAATAATTGATAACAAAAAAGAATTAAAAGTAGCCGTACATAAAGGATACTTAATAATTGAAGAAATAAAAATATCTGGTAAGAAAAAAATGGACGCTAAAAGTCTATTGAACGGGTTTACTTTTTCTGAAGACGCAATAATGTTGTAACCCCTTTATTGGCGTGGTTTGTAGGGTTTTTTGATTTTCAAAGACTACTTTATTAACATTACACCTACTTTTATTAACAAAAAGGTGCTTTTTTAGGGTCTTAATTTGCCTAATCCCCCATTCCGTCTATATTTGTTAAGCTATTAAGCAAAAAAATAAAATATTAAATAATTTAAAAAACATTTATTATGAACAAATCAGATTTAATCGATGCAATGGCTGCTGACGCAGGAATTTCTAAAGTAGCAGCTAAAGCAGCTTTAGAGTCTTTTACAGATAATGTAACTTCTTCTTTAAAAAAAGGAGATAAAGTTGCTTTAGTAGGTTTTGGAACTTTTTCAGTTTCTAACAGAGCTGCAAGAAGCGGTAGAAACCCACAAACAGGAAAAACGATTCAAATTGCTGCTAAAAATGTAGCAAAATTTAAAGCTGGTGCAGGATTAAGCGATGCTGTAAACTAGTAAACACAGCGTTTTACACGATATTAAACTCTCTTTTTTTAAGAGAGTTTTTTTTTGTGCAAATAATTCCTATATTTATAAAAAAAGTTTAAATGTCTAAATTACTTCCTAAAAAGGGTAGATTATTAGTTGCAGAACCTGCTATATTAAATGACGATTCTTTTAACAGAGCAATTATTTTGTTAACAGAACATACAGATAACAATTCTGTTGGTTTTATATTAAACAAGCCATTAGGGTATAATTTAAATGATTTAATGCCAGAAATAGCTTGTGAGTTTAATATATACCAAGGAGGTCCTGTAGAACAGGATAATTTATATTTTGTGCATAGAATACCTCAATTATTAGAAGATAGCATAGAAGTTGCTAATGGCATCTTTTGGGGTGGTAATTTTAATCAATTAAAAAAACTTTTAAATGAAGGATTGTTACAAGAATCAGATATCCGATTTTTCTTAGGATATTCTGGTTGGGATAAACAACAACTTTCTGAAGAATTAAAAACAAGCTCTTGGTTTGTTTCAGAAAATAATTTTGATAATATTTTTTCGAATAAAGAAGAAAGTCTCTGGAAAAACAAATTGCTAGAAAAAGGTGGCAATTATAAACTTTGGGCAAATGCACCTAGTGATTTTAATTTAAATTAAAAACCATTATTCCCCAAGCAAAAAACTATTCAAAACTATTATTGATACCTTTATCTACTCCATCTTTCTAAAAACACAACACCAACTACTTTTTTAAATAATAATAGCGTTTACAACTGAATTATAAAATTCGTGAATAACAGCTACTTTGAATTCAAAATTGCAATAAAACTTTTGTTTCTTGTTGCTACAAGTATTTCTGAAAAAATTCTTAGAAAAAAATTAAAGAACAGCTTTAAAACTAATATTGAATTTTATAAATCTAATTCATTTACACCAAACGAATTGCTATAATTATTAATGAATTACTTTAAAATGAAAAGATGTAAGTTTTTAAAAAAGGAAAAATGTAAAAAGATCTTTTTACAGTTAAATTATAGTTGTTTAATATTTTTCAGAAATAAAAAAGCCTCAGTTTAAAAACTGAGGCTTTTGTCGGGGTGGCAGGATTCGAACCTGCGACCTCCTCGTCCCAAACGAGGCGCGATGACCGGGCTACGCTACACCCCGAGTATTAAATTTTGCGGAGAGACAGGGACTCGAACCCTGGCGACAGTTACCCGTCGACAGATTAGCAATCTGCTCCATTACCACTCTGGCACCTCTCCTTTTTAATGAACTACTGCATTTATCTAAAAATGCGAGTGCAAATGTACTATTACATTTACAATATTACAAATGGTTTCTTAACTTTTTTCTATATTTTTTTTAATCAGGATACTCTAGCCTTAAGTGATAGATGTTTAGCAGTTTTTTCTTAATAACTTTCTTTATTGTTTCGATCTCTTTAAATGTAACATCTGCATTTAAAAATTGATTTTCTGCCATCTGTTTATCTGTAATTTTATCTATTAAATCGCTAATAGATTGTGCTGTTGGCTTTTTTAAACTTTTAGAAGCTGCTTCTGAAGCATCACACATCATTAAAATAGCGGTTTCTTTAGAAAAAGGATTTGGTCCTTTATATTGAAATTTTTTAATATCAATATGTTCATCTGGGTTTTGCTCCTTTTCTTTCATATAAAAATAATAGACCGTACTCGTTCCATGATGTGTTCTAATAAAATCTATAATCCTATCTGGTAGCTTATATTTTTTTGCAATTTCTATTCCTTTAATAACATGGTCTGTTATTATTTTTGCGCTATCTCTAGGAGGTAATTCGTTATGTGGATTTACGCCTGTAGTTTGATTTTCTATAAAATACATAGGATCTACCATTTTACCTACATCATGATATAGTGCACCTGTTCTAACCAACATAGAATTTGCTCCTATTTCATTAGCCGCTGCTTCTGCTAAATTAGCGACTTGCATAGAGTGCTGAAAAGTACCTGGAGCTTTTTCATTTAAATCTCTTAATAATTTTGTGTTTGTATTAGAGAGTTCTAACAAAGTAACATCAGACACCAAACCAAATACTTTTTCATAGATATAAATTAAAATAATAGATAAAAAAGATAACAAACCATTCACTGCAAATAAAATAAAATATTCTAAATTAATTTGAGAGGCATTACCTTCTCTAATTATAGAAAATGCAAAATACGTAATCATGTAAATTCCTGTAATTTGTGCAACAGAAATAAAAAGATTTGCTCTTTTATACAATTCAGAAACCGTTAAAATAGTTACAATACCTGCAATAATATGAAGGTAAATAAACTCAAAGCTATTGGGCACAATGTAACCTAAAAGCAATACTGTTAAAACGTGCGTAAAAAGACCAAGGCGTGCATCAAAAAAAGCTTTTAAAATAATTGGCAGTATACTTAAAGGCACAACATATAGGTAATCTACATTATATTTTATAACAAGTGTTTGTATAAATATCATAGAAAACACATTAAAAAATATAAACGTTACTTTATTGGTATTATTAAAAATTTCTATTCTATATTTTTGAAGAAATAGCAATAACATTAATAAGGCTAACGCAACCAGAATGGTATAGCCAAAAATAATCCAATTGTAATTAGATTCTGTCCAAACTTTAGACTCAGATTCACTTTTTAAAGAATTTAAAATGGCCAACTTTTTTCCTTCAACAATATCTCCTTTTAAAATAATTAATTCACCAGCAGATACTTTTCCTTTAGTATAAGAAATATTAGACATTTCTGTTTCTAAAACTTTATCCGTAAACGCTGCGTCATAAAAAACATTCGGTTTTATAATTTCTGATAAAACAGTGTATACCTGCGCCACAAAAGTATTTGAATTTGAATTGGGAATTCCCGCTGATATTTTCTTTAAGACGTTGTTAGAATTTAATAGGTTTTTAAACAAAACATTTTCTACAACATTCCCTTTTTTTATAGCCACCAACTCATTTCCGTTAGAAACCCTATCCTGACTAATTACTTCTAAAAAACCAGTTTTATATATTTCTTTTATAATGTTTACACCCCTGAGAATTAAACGTTCCCTATCAACTAAATTTACGGAATCATTTTGTGTAAATGCGCTTACCCTTCTTTTAAAAGTAGCCAAAACTTCCTCTTGCACAAGTTCATCATAATTAAAATACAATTGTGTACTAACAGAAATCTGTTTTTTCTCAATAACTATTTCTTCTTCAGATTTTTGAATAGCAAAATCAAAAGGGGCATACAAATTATCATATTTCCATAATTGCCCATTATTAAAATCGTACTTAAACTGCCCTCCTTTTGGAAACAAATACACAATAGCTGTTGTAGTTATTAAAAACAGCATTACCTTATAAATTATGGCGTTGTTTTGATAGAGTTTGTTTACTAAATTACTCATATAGTTATGGTTCTAGAAACAAACTTACTGTAAAAATATTTAGGTTTAAAATTACAAGGATACAATCCCTTTAAAATTGATTAAATTTCTTTAATTTAGCCATAATTCCGATGAATTTAAAATCTACTAGAATATGAAAGAAGTTGTAATTGTATCTGTTGCAAGAACCCCTATTGGCAGTTTTTTAGGGAGTTTGTCTGGTATACCAGCCACTAAATTAGGCGCAATTGCCATAAAAGGTGCTTTAGATAAAATAAATTTAGATACAAATTTAGTAGATGAAGTTTTCATGGGAAATGTAGTTTCTGCTGGTTTAGGGCAAGCGCCAGCAAGACAAGCCGCTATTTATGCTGGAATTCCAGAAAACGTGCCTTGTACAACTGTAAATAAAGTTTGTGCCTCTGGCATGAAATCTATAATGCTAGCAGCACAAACCATTGCTTTAGGTGATGCAGCAATTGTAATTGCTGGAGGTATGGAAAACATGAGTAGCATACCTCATTATCAACATGCAAGAAAAGGATCTAAATTTGGCCCAATTACCATGGAAGATGGCATGCAAAAAGATGGTTTAGTAGATGCATACCAACAAGTAGCAATGGGTGTTTGTGCAGATGAATGTGCAACAAAATATAATTTTTCTAGAGAAGAGCAAGATAATTTTGCCATAACCTCTTACAACAAAGCTGCCAAAGCTTGGAAAGATGGTAAATTTAAAGAAGAAATTGTACCAGTTTCTATACCTCAAAGACGCGGAGAACCTATTTTATTTACTGAAGACGAAGAGTTTAAAAATGTAAAACTAGAAAAAATACCTACTTTAAGACCTGCATTTACAAAAGAAGGCACTGTAACCGCTGCAAATGCATCTACAATTAACGATGGAGGTGCTGCTTTAGTGCTAATGTCTGCAGAAAAGGCAAAAGAATTAAAAATTAAACCATTGGCAAAAATAGTAAGTTATGCAGATGCTGCACAAGAACCTAAATGGTTCACCACAGCACCTGCCAAAGCATTACCAAAAGCTTTAGAAAAAGCTAATATAAATATTAAAGATGTAGATTTTTTTGAGTTAAACGAAGCTTTTTCTGTAGTTGGTTTGGCTAACATAAAGCTTTTAAACCTGAATAATAATAAGGTAAATGTAAATGGTGGAGCAGTTTCATTAGGACATCCTTTAGGTGTCTCTGGCGCTAGAATTATAATTGCTTTAACCTCTATTTTAAAACAAAATAATGCGAAAATTGGTGCAGCAGGAATTTGTAATGGTGGTGGTGGTGCAAGTGCTATGGTTATAGAAAGAGTTTCTTAAAGAATTGATATTTATGACGGTACTTTTAAAATTTAAAAACCAAAAACAATAGTTTGTTATACGGCATTTGTAATTTAAGCATTGCTCCTTTAAGAGCAGTTGGGTCTCATGTTTCTGAAATGACTAATCAGATATTGTTTGGCGAGCATTTTACCATATTAGAAAATGATGGTGATTGGAGTAAAATTAAACTTGCTTTTGATGACTTTGAAGGCTATATAAGCAACAATCAATTTGCTACAATAGCTAAAGATACATTTGAAGAAATAGCAACTCAAAATATTGCTTGCAGCTCAGAAATTGTAGATTTTGTAATAAATTCTAAAAACGAATTGACTACAATCTGTATTGGCTCTCACCTACCTTTATTAAAAGACGGAAAACTACAAATTGCAGCAACAGTATACGATTATAAAAGTAAAATTTTTAATAGTCAATTACCAAAAAGCGCCATAGTAAAAATGGCTTTTACTTTTTTAAACTGCCCTTATTTATGGGGTGGTAAATCTCCTTTTGGTATAGATTGCTCTGGCTTTACACAAATGGTTTACAAGCTTTGTGGTTATAAATTGTTTAGAAACGCTAAAGAACAAGCCGCACAAGGTGAAGTTTTAAGCTTTATTGAAGAAAGTGAACCAGGAGACTTGGCTTTTTTTGATAACGAAGAAGGAGAAATTATTCATGTAGGTATTATATTAAACAATTATAACATTATACATGTGCATGGCAAAGTTAGAATAGACACTTTAGATCATAGTGGAATTTTTAACTTAGACACTCAAAAGCATACGCATAAACTTAGAGTCATAAAAAGAATAATCTCTTTATAAAAAAGGTTTACAACAAAATTTTATCACATTTTAAATAGGTAAGTTTCTGTTTGAATGTCTTTAGCAAATGCCTAAGAAAATAAAAACAAGAAATGCTAAAAACACAAAATTAGCGCAACTGAGATTTTTTACCAAGCTGTTTCTCTGTCTTTAAAAATTTCATTATCCCTATTTATTTAACTTAGAAACTATTCTATTACCAGACTTTACATTTGTAACAAAATTTTCATTTTCTTTTCCTTTTATTAAATTTAAGGCTTTTATCAAAACATCATCATTTAAAATACTTTGTTGTGTAACCAGGTGTTTTGGAACAAAATTCTCTCTTGCTTCACCATTAACATGCAATATTTTATCGGTTGTAATGCTATAACCATAATTTCTATTATTAAAAGAATAATTTACAATTGAACCTGCCAATTTACCCATTTCTGAACCAACAATTGTAGCTCTTTGCATTCCATCTAAACCAATAGCCAAACCTTCTCCCATGCTACCTGTCCATCTTCCTACTAAAACCACAACTGGCTTTTTGTATTGCTTACCTCTAGGCATTACATACTCTACCCATCTTTTAGAAATTGCTGGATTATTTCCATATTTTTCTTTAGAGATATGTTTTTGGTAAGGCAATTCTGTTTCTATAAATCTACTCATTATTGCTCTTGCCACGTAGGTATTTCCTCCACTAATGGTGTTTCTTAAATCTAAGATTATACCTTTAGTATCTGTAAGTTGATCTAAAGCCCTATCAAAACGTTTAATTAAATTGTTGTTACCCAAAGAATTATTTATCCTTATAATAGCAATGTCATTTTTTTTAGTGACAGAAAATAATTTATTATCTTTTCTAACTTCAATTTCATCAAGATTTAAGCTAATCCTTCTATCATCTGCCAATTGTAATGTTAACATTCTTGCCTCATTATATCTTCCAGCAATTATTTTATTTGCTATCCACTCCCTTACTTCTGGTATTTGTTTGTTTACACATTGCACAGGAAAATCATCAATAGCACTATTTAAATCTTTGCCATTAAATCTTAAAACTTCTGCATTTAAAATATTTTTACCAAATTTCTCTAATTGCGAAAACCAAATGTTTTCTATACAAAATGAATTATTTCTCAACTTTACATAAACAGGAGAATGTAACCTAAAAGAGGCTTTTGTTTTGGTATTTAATAATAAATGCCCATCGTAAAACTCGTTTAGTAAATATTCAAAAAACAAAACACTTTCTTGATTTGTTTTTACTTTAGAAATGTACTTTGAGTAGGTTTCTTTTACGCAATTAAAATCTGTTTTTTTATCATTTAAATAAATATAATTATTAGATAAATCTTGAATAATTTTACCGAAATCTTGATTCAATTTATAAGAATCTACAGTATTACTTGTTTGACCAAATACATTTACACCAATGAAACATATAAAGAAAGTTAGTTTGATTTTCATATTTTTTAATTTTTAGGATAAAACAGATTGTTAAAATAAGTGCTAAAATCAGTAACAATTTACAAACTTTTAATGTTACCCTAAAACGAACGAGTTTGACTTATTAACAAATTGTTAATAAACAAAACATCTTGTTGTTAATAAGGTTAAAACATAAAACGAAGTTAAACACGGCCTGTAAACCAATATTTTTTACACCTTTTTCTGATATAAAACCCTAAACAATACGTATCATATCACATAACATCAAAAAAAATAAATAACTTATAATCAGTATTTTAAATTTAAAAAAAAAGAAAAGATAAAGTAGAAATAAAAAATATTTAAATAGATAAAAACACAAAAAAGAGAATAGCGAAACCTTTATTTTTCGGTAAATAAAGGGTAGGTTTTTACAGTGAATTAGGAGTTATTAACAATTTAAAAAGAATCAAAAAAAATAATGACCACTATTAACAATCAATCTATAAGTAATGTTTTTATAAATTTAACCAGTTTTTAGGTTTTGCTAAAACTTGTAAAAGTTTTGCTTCTTTAGAATTTTCTTTTGGTAGATGATTATATTTCCACTGCACAACAGGTGGTAAACTCATTAAAATACTCTCTATTCTTCCGTTTGTTTTTAAACCGAACAATGTGCCTCTATCATGCACTAAATTGAATTCTACATAACGCCCTCTTCTTACCTCTTGCCAATCTTTATGCTCTTTAGAATAAGTTAAAGATTTTCTTTTTTCTACAATAGGAGTGTAAGAATTTAAAAAGCTATTCCCAATTTCTGTTACAAAATTATATCGATCTTCAATAGAAAAATCTTCGGTCTCTTTTAAATAATCGAAAAATAAACCACCAATTCCTCTTGCTTCATTTCTATGTGTATTCCAGAAATAGGTATCGCAAGTATCTTTAAATTTTGGATAAAATTCAGCACTATGTTTATCACAAGCGGTTTTACATACTTTATGAAAATGTATAGCATCTTCATCAAACAAATAATAAGGCGTTAAATCTTGCCCACCACCAAACCATTGTGTTACAATGTTACCTTCCTGATCATACATTTCAAAATAACGCCAATTTGCATGTACGGTTGGCACAAACGGATTTGTTGGATGCAAGACCAAACTTAAGCCACACGCAAAAAAGTTTCCTTCTTTTACACCAAATTGTTTGCGTAAAGCTTCTGGCAATTCTCCAAAAACTTTAGATATATTTACGCCTCCTTTCTCAAAAACATTACCGTTTTCTATAACTCGTGTTCTACCTCCTCCTCCTTCTGCTCTTTGCCAAAGATCTTCTTTAAACTTTGCTTTGCCGTCTAATTTCTCTAGAGTTAAAGTTATCGTATCTTGTAAATTTTCTATGTACTTGTAAAATTCCTTTTTAAAACTAACTTTACCTTTCTGCATGTTTATTAACTTTATTGTCAGTATTATTCATTTTATAACTTCCTACTTTATTTACTAAAACAAAGTATTAACGCATCATTTTTAAAGGAAATATTTCTTAACTATACGCTTTCTGTTTGTTTAATACCTTAACTGTATTTACAGTTGCAGAAGTTACAGATAGTGGTAAAACAAAAACAACCCCAATTACTGGTATTAATAAAAACAGTAAAAAAACAATACCGTTGCCAATTGCAAAACCTTTGTTTTTACTTACAAAATGTATACTTTCTCTATATTTTAAATGCCGTTCTAAAGTATAATCCATATTACCAAAACCTGCATAATATGCTTGAACTAAAAACAATAATAGCGTAGAAAATATATTTACTATAGGCACCAACTTTAAAAGTAAAATTGGAATGGTTACTAATAGTTCTTTTGTTAAGTTTCTACCGTTAATTCTTATTCCTCTTATTAATTGCTCTTGAAACGAGGTTTTTCTATGTTGATGTGATAAATTTCCATTAATATAAATTTCTATTTTTTCTGAAACAGGACTCATAAATGGTGCAGATAATGCTAAAATTATATGCTTATATAGAATTAAACCAAGTACTAAAACAACTAAACCTCCAATAAATGCAGATATGGTTGTAAAGGTTGTTTTGCCCCAATCCCAAATCCAAATTTTAGCTAAAAAATTACCTATAGGATTTGACAAATTATAAGCTATAACACCAATTACCAAAGCGGTTACAAAACTAATAAACATTGGTATTGCAAAATACTTCCATAGCTTTAGTTTAGATATTAAACCAAAAGCACCAAAATAGGTTCTAATTCCTGAAAGTATGTCTTTAACCATAATCTTAACCTTAGTCCTTTTCTAAAAAAGAGGAAACACGATAGCTCATCAAAATTTAATCGAATCGTTTTTTTACCTTTTCACCAAATTAAGACGGACTCTTATATTCTTTAACTGCATCTATAAATGCTTTGGCATTTTCTAAAGGAATGTCTGGCAAAATACCATGCCCTAAATTTACAATATATTTATCCTTCCCAAATTCGTTTATCATTTGTGTTACCATTCTTTTAATTTCAGATGGTGATGAGTACAAACGCGTAGGATCAAAATTACCTTGTAATGTCATATTTCCGCCAGTTAAATAACGCGCGTTTCTTGCAGTAATTGTCCAATCTACACCTAAAGCAGATGCACCAGATTTAGACATTTCTTGCAAGGCAAACCAACATCCTTTACCAAAGGCAATTACTGGAGCTTCATCTTTTAACGCATTAATTATTTGCTGAATATATTGCCACGAAAATTCTTGATAATCTGTTGGTGACAACATTCCTCCCCAAGAATCAAAAACTTGTACAGCATTTACACCCGCTTTAACTTTTTCCTTTAAATACGCTATTGTGGTATCTGTAATTTTTTGCAATAATTGATGCGCAGCAATAGGATTTGTAAAACAAAATTTCTTCGCCTTATCAAAGTTTTTAGAACCTTGCCCTTGCACACAATAACATAAAATGGTCCAAGGAGAACCTGCAAAACCAATTAAGGGAATTTCGTCATTCAGCTTTTCTTTGGTTGCTTTTATGGCTTCCATAACGTAACCTAATGTTTCCTGAATATCTGGTACAATTACATTATCTACATCTTTTGAAGTTCTAACCGGGTTTGGTAAATATGGCCCAAAATTAGGTTTCATTTCCACATGTATATTCATAGCTTGTGGAATTACCAAAATATCCGAAAATAAAATGGCAGCATCCATACCATACCTTCTAATAGGTTGCACTGTAATTTCTGATGCCAATTCTGGAGTTTGACAGCGTGTAAAGAAATCATATTTCTTCTTTATTTCTTGAAACTCTGGCAAATATCTACCTGCTTGACGCATCATCCAAACTGGAGGACGTTCTACCGTTTCTCCTTTTAAGGCTCTTAAAAATAAATCGTTTTTTATCATAATATTTTATTAACCGCGAAGACACAAAAGTTCGCAAAGGTTCTATAAGTTGTTCACTATTCTTTTAATACCGTATTTTATTAGACTCACATTAAAATTTATTAATAACCCTAGTTTACAATCTGATAATCTTAAATAGGTAATCATTTGAGCTGTGTGAACATCATCTAATTTTTTAACTGATTTTAGTTCTATTATCACTTTGTTTTCAACCAATAAATCTATCCTATATCCAGCTTCTAATTTTAAATTATCATAAATTACTGGTAGTACTTTTTGTTTTTGAACAACCAAATTATTTTTGTCTAACTCATAGTACAAACAAGCTTCATATGTACTTTCTAATAAACCAGGACCTAATGATTTATGCACTCTGTAAGCACAATCAACTATAATTTTAGAAATTTCATTTTCTGTCATAAAAATTTAAAGTTGTAACCACCAAAACTTTGCGCCCTTTTTTTCTTTGCGGTTTATTTTACATTTCTGACACCGCTTTCATTGCTTTGTCTGTTGCTTCTGCAATTACTTTTATATCTTTAGCTGAAATAGCAGAGTTTAAAAACCAAGCTTCAAACTGACTTGGTGGCAAAAACACACCATTTTTAATCATTTCCCAAAAGAAAACGCCAAATTTTTCTGTATCTGAGGTTTGAGCTTCTGCAAAATTAGTAACCTTACTTTTGGTAAAAAAAGGATTCATCATAGAGCCAAAGCGATTTACTACCAAATCTACATTGTATTTTTTAGCAGTTTCTAATAAAATTACTTCTATTATAGCACCAATTTCATCAAATTTATCATAAGGATTTTGTCTTTTTAATTCTGATAAAGTAGAAATTCCACCTGCCATAGCAATTGGATTTCCAGACAACGTTCCTGCTTGATACATTCCGCCCAAAGGCGCAACATTTTCCATAATTTCATTTCTTGCACCATAAGCTCCAACA
Source organism: uncultured Polaribacter sp. (assembly GCF_947495205.1). Classification (GTDB taxonomy): domain Bacteria; phylum Bacteroidota; class Bacteroidia; order Flavobacteriales; family Flavobacteriaceae; genus Polaribacter. The sequence goes on from NZ_CANLXV010000009.1 coordinate 116,735, forward strand.
GGAAAACCACCACCAATAACTTTACCCAAACAAGTAATATCTGCAACAACACCTAATTTTTCTTGTGCACCACCAAAAGTAGATCTAAAACCTGTCATTACTTCATCTGCAATTAATAAAGCACCTTTAGATTCTAAATAAGTTTTTAGGTCTTTTAAAAATCCGTTTTGCGGAATTACAACACCCATATTTCCACCAATTGGTTCAATAATTACACCTGCAATATCATCATGTTCTTCAAAGTGTTTTTTTACACTTTCCAAGTTATTGTATTCTGCAATTAAGGTATTTTTTACAGCACCTTCTGGTACTCCTTTAGAACCTGGCAAACTTAATGTTGCCAAACCAGAACCTGCAGCTACCAATAATGCATCTTGATGCCCGTGATAACAGCCAGAAAATTTAATAATTTTATCTTTACCCGTAAAAGCTCTTGCCAAACGAATGCCGCTTAAAACAGCTTCTGTTCCTGAATTTACAAAACGTACTTTATCCATTTCAGGAAAAGCATCACAAACTATTTTTGCTAATTTAATTTCTGCTGCTGTAGATGCTCCAAAAGAATAGCCATTTTTTAAGGCTTTTTTAGCTGCTTTTTCTACCTTTTTATGTCTGTGACCTAAAATCATAGGACCATAAGAAACTACTAAATCTACATACTTATTTCCATCAACATCATAGATTTTACTTCCTTTTGCTTTTTTTATAAACAAAGGATTTCCTCCAACAGATGAAAATGCTCTTACTGGAGAATTTACAGCTCCAACAAGGTTTTTTAATCCTTTTTCGTATAACTTTTGTGATTTTTTGAATTTCATATTTATTCTTTTCTGTCATTGCGAACACGGTGAAGCAATCTGTTATTCATATGAAAAAGATTACTTCGTCATGCTTCCTCGTAATGACGTTATTTTTCTAACAAGATTTTCGCTGCTTCTTTTGCAAAATAGGTAATAATAATATCTGCTCCTGCTCTTTTCATAGATAATAAACTTTCCATCATTACGCGTTCGCCATCAATCCAACCTTTTTCTGCGGCTGCTTTTACCATGGCATATTCTCCACTAACATTATAGCAGGCAATTGGTCTATCAAAATTATTTTTTAAATCTCTAATAATATCTAAATAAGACAATGCTGGTTTTACCATTAAAATATCTGCGCCTTCTTGATCATCAAAAGTTGCTTCACGCATTCCTTCGTCTCTGTTTGAAGGATCCATTTGATAAGTTCTGCGATCTCCAAATGTTGGAGCAGAATCTGCAGCATCTCTAAAAGGACCGTAAAATGCAGATGCATATTTTACAGAATACGCCATTATTGGTAAGTTTACAAAACCTGTATTGTCTAAAGATTGGCGAATCATATCTATCGTTCCATCCATCATTCCTGATGGTGCAACCATATCTACACCAGCTTTTGCATGAGAAATTACTTGTTTCGCTATATTTACTAAAGTTGCATCATTATCTACATCATTATCATGAATAATACCACAATGACCATGAGAAGTATATTCACAAAAACAAACATCTGTAATTACATATAAACTTGGGTAATTTTTTTTGATAAAACGAATAGCTTGTTGCATAATTCCATTATCGTTCCAAGTTTCTGTACCTTCATTATCTTTTTCTGACGGAATTCCAAATAATAAAACTGAAGGAATATTTAAAGCTACAACCTCATCTAATTCTTTAGAAATTCTGTCTAAAGAAAAACGCTTTATACCTGGCATAGAAACAATTTCTGTTTCTATATTTTCTCCCTCTTCAATAAAAAGAGGATACACAAAATCATCTACAGAAAGTTTGGTTTCTTTTACCAACCTTCTAATTCCCTTGTGTTTTCTTAGTCTTCTTGTTCTATACATTTATTTATTTTTACAAGGGACTTAAATCCTTTGTTACGCGTATCTTTTTTTTACCAAATCCAACAAACTATCTGCACTTGGCAAATAAGCAACTTCTACATTTTCAAAATGTTTTCTTGCCTCTATAGCTGTTGTTTCTCCAATACAAAAAGCAGTTTTATCTGTTGTATTTTGCTCTAAATAACTTTTAATTCCAGACGGACTGTAAAACAAAACTCCTTTTACATCAGCTGCTATATTCTCTGGACTTAACATTGTTTTGTATGCTTCAACTTCGTTTACTAAAACTCCGTTTTCTTTTAAAATTGATGGCAAAACATCTAATCTTACATCACTACAGAAATAAGAAACTTTTTTAATATCAGTTTCTTTACTAATATATTCTGCCAGTTTTTGAGCATTTTTGGCAACCTTAGTTACTTTACCTATTCTATTTTCAATTAATTTTTTGGTTCTTCTACCCACACAAAAAATATTTTTGAAATTAATTTCGTCTTTTGTGAAAGAGTTTAAAATAGCTTCTACTCCGTTTTGACTGGTAATAATTACGTTTTCGTGCGCCTGTTTCATCACTTTTGGCGAAATTCTATTGAAACGAATTTTAATAAAATCGCTATCTTCTATTCCAATACTACTTGGTAATTCTTTCTTTTGAAGTTTAGATAGTTTTTTAGTAGAATACACTTTAGTTTTTACTATTGAAACCCCTTCTAAATCTGCCAACATTAGGTCTTTACCACCTCTGTTAAGTATATAATCAGCGCAATCTTTTGCTAAATTATGATGACTGCCTAGTCTAATTGCTTTTTCTACTTTAATTTTTCTGGTACCGTCTTTACTCAATAAAACGCCTTTAAAATTAACTTCTTCGGTTTTAGAATTTACATAAGCTAAAGCACCAATTGGCGCTGTACAACCACCTTCTAGCAATCTTAAAAACTCACGTTCTACACCTACACAAACTTTGGTTTCATGATGGTTTAATTGTTCACAAGCATCTAAAACATAGGTATCTTTTTCTAAAGCGGCAATCATTATTGCACCTTGTGCGGGTGCAGAAATCATCCAAGAAAGATCTACAGTTTCTTCTGGTCTAATACCTAATCTTTCTAAACCTGCAGCAGCAAAAATTGCTCCATTCCAAGTTTCGCTATCTTCAAGTTTTTGCAAACGGGTGTTTACATTTCCTCTTAAATCTTCAATTTTATGCGTAGGATATCTGTTTAACCACATTGCTTTTCTACGCAAACTTCCTGTAGCAATAATTCCGTTTGGTTGTCCAAAAAACTCTTCATTGTCTTTTAAAACCAATACATCATTATAATTACCTCTTTTTAAAACCGCTGCTTGCACAATTCCTTCTGGTAAAGCAGTTGGCACATCTTTCATAGAATGTACAGCAATATCAATATCACCATTTAGCATGGCAATATCTAAGCTTTTGGTAAAAACACCTGTTATACCTAATTCATACAAAGGTTTATCTAAAACAATATCTCCTAAAGATTTTATTGGTACTAAAACAGCCTCATAACCTAAATCTGTTAATTCTTTGCGCACTTTATTTGCTTGCCAAAGTGCTAATTCACTTTCACGAGTTCCTATTCTAATTACTTTTTGCATGTGGTTTGGTTATGATTGAAATACTTTTTGAATAACATCTATACTTTCTGATACAGAAGTATCTTCGTTTTTAAGATGTTTTACAAACTGTGTGGTAATTTTTTGTATCAAGCGAGATGTTAAAATCTCTGCTTGATCTTCATCAAAATTAGAAATCTTCTTCTTTTGGAAGTTAATTTCATCGTTTTTAATATTTTCTAACGAATTTTTTAAAGCGGTAATTGCAGGTGTAAATCTTCTATGGTTCAACCAATCGTTAAAATCTACCTTGTGTGTTTCTATAATTTTTTCTGCCTTAGGCACTTCTGCCAAACGAATTGCCAATGTTTCGTCTGTTATTTTAGAAAGCTCATCAACATTAACTAAAGAGATATTATCATTTTCTAAAACATCATGCGCCACATTTTCTGGCATAGACAAATCTAAAATTAATAAAGGTTTATCTTGTTTTAAATTTGCTTTTGTAATTGTTGGTTTATCTGCTCCTGTAGAAACTATTAAAACATCTGCTTTGGCAATTTCTTTATCTAGATTTTCTATAACAGCTTTTCTTATAGCGCTGTTTTCTTTTACAAAATTTGTAGTTTTTGCTTCTGTTCTATTAACTAAACAAACAGATTTATTGTTGGTATATTCTGCTAAATTTTTACAGGTATGTTTCCCCATTTTTCCTAAACCAAAAACCAAAATGTTTTTATTGTTGTAATTGGCTAAATTCTTAATAATGTATTGCACAGCTGCATAAGAAACAGAAGTTGTACCTGAACTTAATTTGGTTTGATTTTTAACTTTTTTACTTGCTTGTAAAACGCTACCTACTAATCTTTCTAGATAAGCACTTGTAGTTTTTTGTTGTTGTGCTAACCTAAAAGATTGCCTTAATTGACCAACAATTTCATAATCTCCTAAAATCTGAGAATCTAATCCTGTACCAATTCTGTACATGTGATTTATTGCTTTTTGATCTTGGTATACATGAGAGTAAGCAGAAAATTCTTTGGTATTACCTTCTGAATGCTCACAAAGTAATTCTATTAACAAACAAGGTCTGTTTGCAAAACCAAATATTTCTGTTCTGTTGCAGGTAGAAATAATTAAAACACTAGAAATACCTTTGTTGCTAGCCGCTTTTAAAAGCGCTATTTGGTTTTCTTTAGACACAGAAAACTTACCGCGAGTTTCTGCATCTGCTTTTTTATAACTTACCCCAATGTTGTAAAAGTGCTCTTGCCCTAGTTCTTTCATTTCATTTTAAGCTCGCACAAAAATAAAAACTTCATTAAGATAAAAACATCGCTAGAAGTACTTTTAATAACGATAAATGTTTTTTAGAAGATTTTTAACAAGATAAAGCACAAAAACATTTATTTTTGCAGTGTTTATAGTCAATTCGAAAGAATTAATATAGAATGATTCTAAATAAAAACAACTTAAAAAACCACTTTTTTTATGTTTAAAAATGTCGGAGAAAGTACTTTTAATGAGATTACTTTAGAGAATGGTTTTTATGTACTTCATTTTCAGAACGAAAGCGGCAACACTGCCAACTTTGAGAGAAAAATAGACAGTACCTATATACAAATGCATTTTTGTTTAAAAGGTACAGCAAAGTTTAATTTTAATACGGGTAACTATTCTTTTGATGTGCTAGACAAAAAATCGATTTTACTTTATAACCCGCAAAAAACTTTACCTATAAATTTAGAGATTAAGCCAAAAACTACATTAGTATCACTTTTAATTTCTATTGAAAAATTTCATTCATTATTTTCTAAAGAGTCTGGTTATATTCCGTTTTTAAGTGATGAAAATAGCAATCGTAAATTTTATGATGAACAAGAAATAAAGCCTAATGTTTCTATTGTTTTACAGCAAATAATTAATTCTAACATAAACAGTTCTATTAAAAATTTATATGTAAAAGGTAAAGTATACGAACTATTGAGTCTTCATTTTCAAAAAGAAGAAAACACAAATGCAGAATTTTGTCCTTTTTTGGTAGATGAAGAAAATGTTTTAAAAATTAGAAAAGCCAAAGATATTATAATTTCTAAAATGTCTGAACCACCAAGTTTGCAAGAATTGGCCAATGAAATTGGGCTAAGTTTAAAACGCTTAAAAGAAGGTTTTAAACAAATTTATGGCGACACCGTTTATAGTTTTTTATTAGATTATAAAATGGAACATTCTAGAAAATTATTAGAAAGCAACCAATATAACGTAAATGAAGTAGGCTTACAGGTTGGTTACAGCACTGCCAGCCATTTTATTGCTGCATTTAAAAAGAAATTTGGTACAACACCAAAAAAATACATGCAAAGTATTGGTTAATTTATGCATATTTATGCAATGCAAAAACCTAACTTTAAAACTAATTTTAAAATTTGAAACAGTTAACACATTACGATATCGAAAATTCTAAAAAGCAATTTCCCATAACAATTGTTTGTGATGCCATTAGAACGCCAGAAAATATAGGTATGTGTTTTAGAATTGCCGAAAGTTTTGGTGTTTCTGAAATTTATTTTCATGAAAACTCACCTTCTTTAACAAATAGAAAGGTAATTAATACTGCTAGAAACACAATTAATCAAATTAAACATAGCGTTTATGATAATTTTGATCAATTGATGCAACAATTAAAAAAAGAAGGCAATACAATTATAGGCATAGAAATTACTGATAAAAGTATCGATATTCAGAATTTTAATTTTAAAAATCATGAAAAAATCGTTTTACTTTTGGGTAGTGAAAGAAACGGAATTGCAAACACAACTTTAATAGACCAAACCATTGCAATACCTATGTATGGCAGAAATTCTAGCATGAATGTTATACACAGTTTAGCAATAACTTTGTATGAGGTTACAAATCAGTTATCCTATTCTAACCTTAACAAGGTAAAAGAATAGTAATTTAATAAGAAAAAGAATATTTTTAGACTTTCTAAAAGAATAAAGAGTATAAAATCAAAAATATAAATTTCTTCCTTAGGAAGACTAAGATGCGATTATGAAAGGAGTATTATTAGTAAATTTAGGATCACCAGATAGCACCAGCACAAAAGATGTTAGAAAATATTTGGATGAATTTTTAATGGATGAGCGTGTTATAGACGCACCAAAATGGTTAAGAACCATATTAGTTAGAGGTATTATTTTAAATACCAGGCCAAAAAAATCTGCAAAAGCTTACAAGAAAATTTGGTGGGATGAAGGTTCTCCTTTAATTGTTTTATCAGAAAGATTGTTAGATAAGGTGCAAAAGAAAACAGAAATACCTGTAGCTTTAGCAATGCGTTACAGAAACCCGTCTATAAAAGCTGGTTTGCAAGAATTACATGATAAAGGAGTTACAGATGTATTAATTGTTCCGCTTTATCCACAGCATGCTATGGCAACTACAGATACTATTTTAGTATTGGCAGAAGAAATAAGACAAGAATTTTTCTCTCACATGAAATTCAAACATATTCCTGCATTTTATGATAGAAAAGATTACATTAAAGTACTTGCAGATAGTATTAAGCGAACTTTAGAAGGCAAAGAATGGGATAAAATTTTATTTTCTTATCATGGAATTCCAGAAAGACATGTAAGAAAATCAGACATCACAAAATCGCACTGTAAACCAAATGATAGTGTAAATTTTGAATGCTGTAAAACAAACTCTCCTGCTCATGAGTTTTGCTACAAACACCAATGTTATGAAACCACAAAACAGGTTGCAGAATACTTAAATTTAACTCCCGAAGAATATTTTGTTTCTTTTCAATCTCGTTTAGCAGGAGACCCATGGTTACAACCTTACACAGATAAAATGTTAGAGAAATATCCAGAAGAAGGTGTAAAAAAATTAGCAGTTGTAACTCCTGCTTTTGTTTCTGATTGTTTGGAAACTCTAGAGGAAATTGCCATGGAAGGTAAAGAAGAATTTTTAGAAGCCGGTGGTGAAGCTTTTTATGCAATACCTTGTATAAATGATAATGATGATTGGGTAGATGTTTTAGTAAACTGGATAGAAACTGAATAGTTTGTCGCAAATCTTTTAACGATTAGCAATTTACAATGTACGATTTACGATTAAACAAAAATTAAAAAAATGAGTGTTTATTATATTAAAGCATTACATATTATTTTTGTGGTAACTTGGTTTGCTGGCTTATTCTATATTCCGCGTTTGTTTATTTACCAAGTGGAGGCAGAAAAAAAGTTAGCGCCAGCAAAGTCTATTTTACAAACCCAATACAAATTAATGGCAAAGCGTTTGTGGTACATTATTACGTGGCCTTCTGCTATATTAACTTTTATTTTTGGTTTTTGGACTTTTTATCACTTCCCAGAATATTTACAAGAACCTTGGATGTTGGTAAAATTATCTTTTGTTTTAGCACTTTATTTTTATCACGGTTTTTGCCATAATTTATACAAGAAACTTCAAAAGGATATTATACCATATACTGCTTTTAAACTTAGAGTAATTAATGAAATTCCTACAATAATTTTGTTTGCCGTAGTTTTTTTAGTTACCGTACAAAGTGCAATAAGTTGGCTTTGGGGTGTTGTGGGTATTTTACTTTTTGGTGTTATACTGATGCTAGCCACTAAACTTTATAAAAAGTTAAGACAAAAAAAATCTTGGGATAAAGCAGAAAAGGAAGTTTTGGAAAAATGATAAAAAACATATAAAGTACCTGTTTTAGGTATAATAAAAAAGTAAAATATTCAATACATTTGTTTCTTAACTTAAATAAATTATTATGAAAAAATTATTGTACCTATTTATTGCAACAACACTTTTAATTTCTTGTGAGTCTAATGAAGATGAAGAAGACATGTCTAATTCAGATCCAATTATTGGCACCTGGCAATTAGAGTCAGCTGAAATAAACGACGAAGAATTCTCCACAGAATGTGAGAAACAAACTACAGTAACTTTCCTGGAAAACGGGGTTGTAAACGCTATTAGTTTTTTTGAAGACAACAACGGTTGTGAAAGCGAAACAGAAACCTCTTCTTGGAGAAAAATTTCAGATTCTATATACAGAATAACATATGATACTGAAGATGAGTTTGAAGATATTAATTTAATTTTCTCACAAAACAACACTATTTTTACTATTTCTGTAAGTGAAACTTTTGACGGAATGACATTTACAAGTGTAATTACTTACAAAAAAATATAGTTACATACACTTTAGAAAAGCTCACTTTTAAAGTGGGCTTTTTTTATGCCTTTAGAGATTGTGAAAAAGGAATTCTATTTACAATACTTCTGCCCAAAGTAACCTCATCTGCATACTCTAATTCGTCTCCAACAGAAATTCCGCGTGCAATTGTAGAAGTGGTAATGTTAAATTTTTCAATTTGTTTATAAATATAAAAATTAGTGGTGTCACCTTCCATAGTAGAACTTAAAGCAAAAATTAATTCTTTTATTTCCCCACTTTCTACTTTATGAATTAAAGAATCTATTTGTAAATTTTGTGGCCCAATACCTTCAATAGGAGAAATTTTACCACCTAAAACATGATACAAACCCTTAAATTGAGCTGTACTTTCTATAGCCATTACATCTCTAATATCTTCTACAACACACACAATTTCTGGATTTCTTTTAGAATTCTGACAAATAGCACATAAAATGGTGTCTGAAATGTTATGACATTTTTCGCACGTTTTTACATCATTTCTAACCTGTAGTAAAGCTTCAGACAAAAATTTAGTATGATCTGTAGGTTGCTTTAATAAATGTAACACCAAACGCAATGCTGTACGCTTACCTATTCCTGGTAAACGACTCACTTCATTCACTGCATTTTCTAATAATTTAGATGAAAAATCCATAAGCAACAAAATTACGAATTATGAATTACGAAATCCTAAAAAGATACAAGAAAAACATATATTCGTATTTCATAATTAAACATTTGTAATAACTAATGCAACCACTTCATATTATATTATTAATAATAGGTTATTTTTCTGTACTGATATTTATCTCCTACATTACAGGGAAATCTGCAGATAATAAAACCTTTTTTAAAGCAAATAACTCTTCACCTTGGTATTTAGTTGCTTTTGGTATGATTGGCGCATCACTTTCTGGAGTAACTTTTATTTCTGTTCCTGGTTGGGTAGAAGCACAAAACATGAGTTATTTTCAAATGGTTTTAGGCTATATTGTTGGGTATGCTGTTATTGGCTTAATTTTACTACCTCTCTATTACAAACTAAATCTTACATCAATTTACACCTATTTAGAAGATAGGTTTGGTAAGTATACTTACAAAACAGGTGCTAGCTTCTTTTTACTATCTAGAACTATTGGTGCTGCATTTCGTCTTTTTTTAGTAGCAAATGTATTGCAAGTAATTTTGTTTGATGCCTATGGTATTCCTTTTTGGATTACTGTTTCTATAACCATTTTATTAATTTGGCTATATACTTTTAAAGGCGGCATTAAAACCATTGTATGGACAGATACACTGCAAACCTTATTTATGCTTATTGCTGTTGGTGTTTGTATTTATACCATTTCTAGTGAAATGAAAATTGAAAATTTATTTGATTATATTTCTAATAATAAACGCTCTAAAACTTTCTTTTTTGATGATATAAATGCCGGAAATTATTTCTGGAAACAATTTTTTTCTGGAGCATTAATTGCTATTGTAATGACGGGTTTAGATCAAGATATGATGCAAAAAAACCTTACCTGCAGAAACTTAAAAGACGCACAAAAAAACATGTTTTGGTTTACAATTGTTTTAGTTATTGTAAATTTTTTCTTTTTAGCTTTAGGCGTTTTATTAACAGATTATGCACAAGCTAATAGCATTAACGCACATAAAGATGAGCTTTTTCCTATAATTGCAACTAGTGGAAAATTAGGTTTAGCAACAGCATTATTCTTTTTACTAGGATTAATTGCTGCGGCGTATTCTAGTGCAGATTCCGCCTTAACCTCTTTAACAACTTCTTACAGCATAGATATTATTGAATTAGATAAAAAAAATATTACAGCTTACAAGAAGCAAAAGATTAGAAAGAAAGTACATATTATTTTTTCTATCATTTTAATTATTACAATTTTAATATTTAAATATTTTATTGCAGACGAAAGCGTAATTGCCAATATTTTTAAAGCTGCTGGCTATACTTATGGTCCTCTTTTAGGTTTGTATAGTTTTGGTTTGTTTACAAAACTAAAAGTAAAAGATAAAATGGTACCTGCTATTTGTATTGTTGCACCAATTTTAACCTTTATTATTAGCTATAATAGTTTATATCTCATGAATTTTGATTTTGGCTTTTTTGTCTTAGCCTTAAACGGATTTTTAACTTTTTTGGGGTTATATTTGTTTAAAAGAAAATAAACATGAAAAAAAATGGCAAAAGACTTAAGTAATTACCGTAAATCTTACGAAAAACAAGAATTTTTAGAAAGTACTTGTCCAAAAAACCCTATGGAATTATTTCAAACTTGGTTTAGAAATGCAGATGAGTCTAATACTGTAGAAGAAACCAATGCAATGAATATTAGCACCATTGGTAAAGATGGTTTCCCTAAAAATAGAATTGTTTTATTAAAAAAGTTTACTTGGGAAGGTTTTATATTCTACACCAATTATACTTCAGAAAAAGGAAAAGCCATAGAAGAGAACAACAATATTTGTTTGTCTTTCTTTTGGCCGGCTTTAGAACAACAAATTATTATTAAAGGACAAGCAGAAAAATTAGCAGAAAACTTGTCTGATGGTTATTTTGAATCAAGACCAAATGGTAGCAAATTGGGCGCTTGGGCATCTAACCAAAGTAGTGTTGTAAGCTCAAGACAAGAATTAGAAGAAAACTTATCAACCTTAGAAAAGAAATACGAAAACAAAGAAATACCAAGACCAAAACACTGGGGTGGTTACTTGGTAAAACCAATAGCTATAGAATTTTGGCAAGGGAGACCTAACAGACTACATGATAGAATTTTATACGCTTTACAAGAAGATTTTTCTTGGAAACTAGAAAGATTAGCACCATAATTTTTATATTTACCCTATCAACTTAAAAAAAATGAAAACTCTTTATATTGTGCGACATGCAAAATCTTCTTGGGAATATTCTGGCATAAAGGACATTGACAGACCTTTAAAAAAAAGAGGAATTAAAGATGCGCATTTAATGGCTAAATTTATTTCTAAAGAAATAGAAAAGCCAGATGTTTTTGTATCTAGTAGTGCTAACAGAGCACTGCATACAGGCATAATTTTTTGTGAAAATTTAGGTTACCCATTAGCAAACCTTCAAATAAAGAAACAATTATACAGTTTTAGTGATGGTTATTTGGTTAAAACTGTAAAAGCCTTAGATGATAGCTTTAATTCTGCCATTATTTTTAGTCATGATCATGGTATTAATTCTTTTGTAAACAAATTTGGTAGTACGCCTATTTCTCATGTAGCAACCTGTGGTATTATTGGCATTCAATTTGAAGACAAACATTGGAAAAACATTAAAAAAGGAAAAACAATTTTAGTTGATTTTCCAAAAAATCATAAATAAAAAGGTTTTGTTAGACATAAAAAAATACGGCGCCATAGATATTGGTTCAAACGCAATTCGTTTATTAATTGCCAACGTTATTGTTTCCGAAGAAAAAGAACCACAATTTAAAAAATCTTCTTTAGTTCGTGTGCCTATTCGTCTAGGTGCAGATGCCTTTAATGGTAAAGGTATTATTACAAAAGAAAATGTAACTAGAATGGTAAATGCCATGAAGGCATTTCAACTACTTATGAATGTACATAATGTAGAACATTACAAAGCCTGTGCAACATCTGCTATGAGAGAAGCTAGTAATGGAAAAGAAGTGGTTACACAAATTTTAAAAGATACAGGTATAAAAATAGATATTATTGGTGGTAAAGAAGAGGCTGCCATTATATCTTCTACAGATTTAAGTGAATTAATAGACGGCAATAACACCTATCTTTATGTAGATGTTGGTGGTGGTAGTACAGAATTTACTATTTTTTCTAAAGGAAAAATTATTACCTCTAAATCTTTTAAAATGGGTACAGTGCGTTTGCTTAACAATAAAAAGTCTGTAAATAAAGAAATATTTGCAAACGTAGAAAAATGGATAAAGAAAAATACTAAAGACTATAAAAAAATAGCCTTAATAGGTTCTGGCGGAAATATTAATAAACTTTTTAAAATGTCTGGTAGAACTGAAGGAAAACCAATTTCTTTTATTTATTTAAGCGCGCAATACCAATTTTTAAAGCAAATGTCTTATAATCAGAGAATATCAGAATTAAGTTTAAACCCAGATAGGGCAGATGTTATTATACCTGCTACCAAAATTTACCTATCTGCAATGAAATGGAGCGGTGCCCGTAAAATATTTGTTCCTAAGATAGGACTCTCTGATGGTATTATAAAAAGCCTATTTTATAATAAAATTTAAAAGTTTACTTAACTTTTTGTTAACTCTTTTTAACTTTTCTTTATCTTTGCTGTGACCTTTAGAAAAATAGTGTGTCTTAAAGGTGTATATAAATCAAAAACTATTATAATTATGAAAAAAATTTTACTAGGAGCCGCATTCTTAATGTTTGGCGCAGTAACTTTCGGACAAGATTTACCATCAAACCCAGAACCAGGAAAATGCTACGTACGTTGTAAAACTCCAGAAGTATGGAAAAACGAGGATGTTACTATAGAAGTAGCTCCTGCTTACAAGAAAATTGTAACTTATCCTGCAACTTTTGAAACGATTACAGAAAGAGTATTAGTTAAAGAAGCAGATCAAAAATTAGTAGTAGTACCAAGTGTTTGGGAAACTAAAACGATGACTTATGTTGGTAAAGAAGATGCTAGCAAATTAAGCGTTATAAGAGCTACTTTTGGATCAGATTCTCAAGTAATTGAAACTAAAGCAGCTTCTGCTGTTTGGGAAATGAGTGAAAAAGCTCCTGATTGTGAGTCTAGTGATCCTAACGATTGTAGATACTGGTGTTTTAAGCCAATTCCTGCAAAATTTGTAACAGTTAATCAAACAACTTTAGAAAAAGATGCTTCTACTGTAAGTTCTCCAGTAGATGGTTACAATAAAACGTATACTAAAAGAGTAATGGTTAAAGGACCAACAACAAAAATTATTGATGTTCCTGCTGTATATTCTACTATTAAGAAAATCGTTTTAGTAAAAGATGCTTACAAAGAAGAGGTTACTATACCTGCTAAATACAAAACAGTTACTAAAGAAGTTTTAGTTAACAAAGGTGGATTAACAACTTGGAAAGAAGTTGAATGTGAATTAGTAAACAATACACCTTTACCAATTAACTGGAACTTAGGTAGTGCTACTTTAACTTCTGCTGCTAAAAGAATTATAGACGCTCGTTTATTACCTATCTTAAAAGATGGTGTAGCTGTAGCAATTGAGTCTCATACAGATTCAAGAGGTTCTAAAGTTAATAACCAACAATTATCTGAAAGAAGAGCACAAGCTGTAACGAACTATTTAATTTCTAAAGGTGTAAACCCAAGTCAATTAACTGGAAACGGTATGGGTGAATCTAAATTAACAAATAGGTGTGCTGATGGTGTTTCTTGTACAGAAGCACAACACAGAGCTAACAGAAGAACTACTTTTAGAGTAATTAACCAAAAGTAATCTTTTATTAAAATCTTTTAAAGATTTAAAAGCCGAAGTAATTATTTACTTCGGCTTTTTTATGCTTAAAATTCTTGTTATTTTAAAGTTATAAAGTATTAGAATACCTATGTTTCATAAATTTTTAGCTATGAATTAATAAGAATAATGATGTAAGATCTTAAATTAATACAAAGGGTTATATTATTATTTTTCTAGTATTTTTACACTACCATCACTAAAATTGACGCTATTCTTTCCCTTTTAAGTTTATTCATTTCATAGAAATGGAATAAAAAACGATACTTAAAAACATGATCAAAATTCTTAGTTTATACCTAACCTAAACATTTTTTATTCCTTCTAAAAATTGCTAATTTTTTTGACGATATAAAATAAATAATTCAAAAAAAATAAAAACAACGAATTTCATAACTATTTCATTCCATAGAAAATAATGTTAATCCAAAATTGAATAATGTATTGAAAACAACAACAAAAAACCTGAGTAAAACAGCTATTCAAATTTGTTATTCAGATGCTATTTTCCATTTCATAAACAACTTTTCATTACTACTTCGTTTCAATCCTAATGATGAAAAATAAAGCGACAATTATTCAATTTATGAAACCATAAAATGATACATAAAGAATAGAAAAAAATCTGTAAGTAAATTATTTTCTTTAAAATGTATAAAAGCAAGACAAGAAAACTAAAAAAAGTATAAATGAAGTTTATTTTGAATAGAATTACATAAAATATTATAGAACTTACAACATAATACGAATCTAAAACTATAGTAGCACCATTTAAAAAAAAGCATACAATTAAATCACTATAAAATTAGATCTCATAATTGCTAAGCTGTATAGTGTTCTAATGTATTATTCAGTTGCAATTAACCTATTAAGTTAAAAGTTTAAATTGCTACATTATTTAGTAGTTTTCTATAACGGAGTTTATAAAAGGATAGTAATATTCAGTTAAAATTAATCCTTTTTTATAACCAATCATAGCTCCTTTATGATTTACAAAAACCAAAGTTGGGTAAGATTTAACCTTATATTTTCTAATTAAATCATAATTCTCTTTCATTCTTTTTGGAGTAACTAAATCTTTGTTCTGCGGATTATTTATTTCATGTAAAATTAAATCTTTATCGGCTATCGCTTTAAATTTATCTGAGTGAAATAACTTCTTATCTAAAACTTTACATGGGCCACACCAATCTGAACCCGTAAAATAAAGTAATACAGGTTTATTTTGCTTTTTAGATTTTTTTAAGGCTTTTTTAAAATTGTCTTCCCATTTAAGAAAAGATTCTTTTTCTTTTACCTCATCTATATGGATTGCCTTACCATACAACGGCAAATTATCTGCCTCATCTTGAGCAAAAGTTAAAGCAGAAATACAAACAAAAAGAAAGTTGAAAAATAATTTATTCATAAAAAGTTTATTAAAAATAATCAAATATAATACCAAAGTTAATTATTTTCTTTTAAATGCGCATCAATCAATGCATTAAAAATTAAAGACTGGTCATTTAAAAAGCTAGTTTTTATAGGTAAATAACTTAAATTTTCAATGCTACCTTTTAATCTTACGTAATCCTTTTCTGTAGTTAAAATTATTTTTTTCGAAGATTTTATTTCTTGAAACTGATTTTGAATAGCCAAAATATCTGTTTCTGAGAAATGATGATGATCTGAATAAACCAAATGTTTAAAATTAACTTGTAAACCATCTAAGTAATTTACAAGCGGTTTTGGGTTGGCAATTCCCGTAACCAACAAAACATTGTAGCTTTCTAATTCATTAACAGCAAACTCTTTATCTCCTAAAACTAATGTACCATAAGAAATACCTGTAAAAAATATTTGTTTATTAAATTGAGCAAATCTTTTTCTAATGATTTGTTGCTCTTTTACAGCTAAATCTAAGGGGCATTTTGTAATTAAAATTACAGTACTTCTATTTGCTCCTGCCCTATTTTCTCTTAGATTTCCTGTTGGTAACAAAAAATCATCAATAAAAAGATCTTGATATTTTGTTAGTAAAATATAAAAGCTACCTTTTACTTTTCTATGTTGATAAGCATCGTCTAGCAAAACAACATCTGGCTTTTTTTGTGCAAGCAATTGCTTAACTCCATGCACTCTATCTTCATCTACAGCCACACTTATTTTATTAAATTTTTTAAAATACTGTAAGGGTTCATCACCAACTTCTGTAGCAGTATGCGTGTTATTTAATAAAATAAAACCTTTTGTTTTTCTTTTATAACCTCTACTTAAAACACTAGTTTTAAAATCATTTTGTAATAGCCGAATTAAATATTCTATTTGTGGCGTTTTACCAGTGCCTCCAACACTTAAATTACCAACCACAATAACAGGTATTTTAAATGAAGTCTGTTTAAAAATACCGAAATCAAAAAATAAATTTCTAATTCTAGTAACCAAATCGTAAATTAAAGTAAAAGGAAATAATAAGAAGCGTATTTTTTTCATTACAACGAAAATACTGCATTTTTATGGAATCTTAGATAGAAAATATTAACTTTGAATATCTAAAGAACTTAAATATGATTGTAAAAGAAGTAACCAATTATTTAGAAGAATTAGCGCCACTAAACTATGCAGAAGATTTTGATAATGTTGGTTTATTGGTGGGTAATTATTCTACGGAAGTAACAGGAATTTTAGTTACCTTAGATACTTTAGAGGAAACAGTAAATGAGGCCATTGCCAAAAAATGTAATTTAATAATTAGCTTTCACCCTATTATTTTTGGTGGTTTAAAAAAGCTAAATGGTAATTCTTATGTAGAGCGAGTTGTTTTAAAAGCCATACAAAATAACATTGCAATTTATGCCACACATACCGCTTTAGACAACTCTGTAAATGGTGTTTCTGCTAAAATGTGTGAAGTTATTGGTTTGCAAAACACTAAAATTTTAATACCCAAAAAAGGGATTATAAAAAAACTAACCACATTTGTACCCATAGAAAATGCGCCATCCTTAAGAAATGCACTTTTTAAAGCAGGTGCAGGTAGTATTGGCAATTATAGCAATTGCTCATTCAATGTAAATGGAGAAAGTACCTATAAAGGCAATGAGTATACAAACCCTACAAAAGGAGAAAAAGGGAAGTTGCACACAGAGACAGAAACTAGAATTTCTGTAGTTTTTGAAAGTAAAAATGAAGGTGAAGTTTTAAAAGCGATGCAAAAAAATCATCCATATGAAGAAATTTCATACCAATTAAATACAACAGAAAATGTGCATCAACATATTGGTATGGGCATGGTAGGTGAATTGCCACAACCAATGATTGAAAAAGATTTTTTATCCTATTTGAAAAAAACAATGAAAACAGATTGTGTAAGACACTCTAACTTAATTCATAAAAAAATAAAAAAAGTAGCAGTTTTGGGCGGCTCTGGCAGTTTTGCAATAGAAAATGCTAAAAAAGCTGGTGCACATGTTTATGTAAGTGCAGATTTTAAATATCATGACTTTTTTAAGGCCGAAAACAGTATTCTTTTAGCAGATATTGGTCATTATGAGAGCGAACAGTTTACAAAAAACCTTTTGGTTGATTATCTTACGAAAAAATTTAGTAATTTTGCAATCGTTTTATCAGAAAAAAGTACAAATCCTATATATTATATATAAACATGGCAAAAAAGAAAGAAATTTCAGTTGAGCAAAAATTAAGAGCACTATATGATTTACAATTAATAGACTCTAGAATTGACGAAATTAGAAACGTTAGAGGAGAATTACCTTTAGAAGTAGAAGACTTAGAAGATGAAGTTGCTGGTTTAAATACACGTATAGCTAACTTAGGAGAAGATGCAGCCAACCTAGAAACAGAAATTAAAAATAAAAAACAGGCTATTGAAAACTCTAAAACCTTAATGGTTAAATATGAAGAGCAACAAAAAAATGTTAGAAATAACAGAGAATTTGATTCTTTAGCTAAAGAAATAGAATACCAAGATTTAGAGATTCAATTGGCTGAAAAAAGAATTAATGAGTATAAAGCCAAAATTGCTCAAAAAAATGAGGTTATTGATCAAACCAAAGAAAAGTTAGCAAAACAAGAGCAACATTTAAAACATAAAAAAGCAGAATTAGATGCTATTTTAAATGAAACTCAAAAAGAGGAAAAATTGTTAGCTGAAAAATCTGAAGAGTTTGCAAAGTCTTTAGATGAGCATTTATTTAATGCGTATACAAGAATAAGAACTAAAGTTAAAAATGGCTTAGCAGTAGTTGCTATAGAAAGAGGCGCTTCTGGTGGTTCTTACTTTACAATTCCGCCACAGGTTCAGCTAGAAATTGCAAACAGAAAAAAGATTACTATAGATGAGCATAGTGGTCGTATTTTAGTTGATGCAGCTTTAGCAGAAGAAGAAAAATTAAAAATGGATAAATTATTTGCCTAATTCTTTATCTTTTTAAATCATAAAAAAAAACTCGAAGTCGCAACTTCGAGTTTTTTTATGCATTAATTTTAGATTCCATTTAATAATTTAATTTCTTTATATAAGATAACTTTTCCTTCCAAACATCTAAATCATTTTTAAAATCTACAACTTGCTTTTTTACATTTGCTACAAGCGGGTTATTGTCTTTTGCATTAGAAAAGAAACCTAAATTATTTTCTAATTGTTGAATTTCTTTTACAACCTCGTCTATTTTCTTTCTAACAAATAACTGTTCAGCATCTAACTTTCTTGTATCATTATTAGCCAATAAACCATCTACAACATTTGTAAACTTTAACATGGCTACTTCCTTTTTATCTAATGACAAACCTTCTAACAACCTGTCTATTTGCTTATTAAATTTACCTTCTAAATGCCTTACATTTCTTGGCAAAGCACCTAAAGATTTCCACTTTGCAATAGCTTCTAAAACCGTTTCTTTGGTTTGATTTTCTGCCGTTTTTAAAGATTCTATAAAAGCTTTCTTAGCATCAATAACAGCTTGTTGTTCTTTATCTACTTCTGTTTGTTGCTTATGAAATCTATCAAAATAATAATTACAAGCACCTTTAAATTTTTTCCAAATATCATCTGAAAACTTTCTAGGCACATGTCCTATTTTTTTCCAATCAGATTGAATTTTTTTCAGTGCTATTGTGGTAGTTTCCCAATCTTCACTTTCCTTTAAAGATTCTGCGATATCAATTAATGCTAATTTCTTCTGAAGGTTTTCTTGCTGAACACTTTTTTCTTCCTTATAAAATCTATTTTTAGCACTATTAAACTTTTTAGTGGCTGTTTTAAATTTTTGCCAAATTTCTTCACTTTTAGCATATGGCAATTTTCCAGCATTAAAATACGCTTGTCTTAACGTCTCAATATCTTTAATGCTACTCTGCCAATCGTTATGTTTTAAATTTTTAGAAGTATCATAAGCATCAATGGCTGCAATTATTTCTAATTTCTTAGCAATTATTTCTTGATACTTGGATTTCATTTCACGAAAATGTTCATGACGTTTGTCGTGAATCTTCTTAGTAGCTTCACTAAACTTTTGCCAAATTTCTTCTCGCATTTCTCTAGCAACAGGGCCAATATCTTCTTTCCAAATTCTATGTAAATCTTGTAAATCTTTAAAAGCTATATTTATATCAGGCTCATTTACTAAAGCTTCTGCTTTTAATATAATTTTTAATTTTTCTTCTAAGTTATTTTTAAAATCTAGATCTCTAAAATCATTTCTTATGTTTAGTAAATCATAAAAACGCTCTACATGATGATGATATGTTTTCCAAGTATCATTATATCTTGTTTTAGATACTGGCCCAATTGCGCGCCAAGCATCTTGTATTTCTTTAAAGTCTTTATACATTGTATCTGCATTGGCCTCTACAATTAATATTTTAAGATCTTCAATTACGGCAAGCCTTTTCTCTAAATTTTCTTTTAATTGGGTTTCTAATTCTTTATAATGAGCATCTCGTTGCTTTTTATATTCAGATAAAAGTGTATTATATTCTGTTTTTATAGAACTAGAAAATTGAAAATCTATAGACTCTCCTCCTGCTTCTAAAAATGCTTCTTTTTTTTCTGACAAAAGAACGCCAAATTTGGTATTAAATGCACTTTTTATATGTTCTACCTGATTTTTAATTTTATGCGCAGGGTTTTTGCCTAATGAACTTTTTAATGCGCTAACTAAATCTTCTAAGCTTAATTGAGAATAATCAATTACTTCCTCTTCCTCTTCTTTTTCCTGTTCTGCATTCTCTGCTACAGATTGCTCTACTTCATTTACAGCGTTTGTATTTTGTGCTGTATTGGTTTCTGCAAGATTTTCAACGTCTTCCGCCGTTTTATTTACTACAGATGTTTCTACTGTATGCGCATTAACAACTGTTTCTGCATTACTACTATTTGTTGTTAATTCAACGTTTTTACCTTCATTTTCTAACATATCTACAATGTTTAAGTTCTATTAATAATATAAATTATTATTTTTATAAAAATACGGACAAATGAACTACTGCACAAGTGGTCCTATTTTTTTAATTTATTTGGATTCGTTCCAAATGCGCCAAGATTCTTCTGCTTGTAATGCTAACATTTCATATCCGTTTTTTATGGCAGCTCCTTTCTCTAAACCTTTTGCTAAAAAAGCGGTTACTTCTGGGTTGTAAATTAAATCGAACAACAGATGTTTTTCAGATAAAAACTCATAAGGAATATTAGGGAATAAATGAATATCTGGAGAAGTACCAATTGGTGTACAATTAACTATAATATTAAAAGCATACATTACCTCTTCCGTTAAATCGTTATAAGCAATTTGATTATCTGCTTTAGGACTTCTAGAAACAAACTTATAGGTTATATTATTCTTTTTAAAAGCGTAAGCTACTGCTTTAGAAGCACCACCAGTACCTAATATTAATGCTTTTTTATGATGATTTTTCAAAAATGGTTTAATAGAATTCTCAAAACCAAAAACATCTGTATTATATCCTTTTAATCCTGCTTTTTTTGTGAATTTAATAGTGTTTACCGCGCCAATTTCTTCAGCAGTTTTATCTAACTTATCTAAATACGGTATTACGGCTTCTTTGTAAGGTATGGTTACATTCATTCCAGATAAAAAAGGTTCTTTTTTAATTGCTTCTGGCAAATCTGCAATCTGTTGTAGATCAAAATTTTTATAAGTATGATCTAATAAATTTAACTTTTCAAATTTCTTAGAAAAATATCCTCTAGAAAAAGAGTAAGCTATATTTTTTCCTAATAAACCAAAGGTTTTATTCTTTTTTTCTTCCATAAAAATCGATATATAAAATTAGTGCAATGCCAAAAATAATGTAAAAAATAGCCAACCAAGTATCTAATCTTAAAAAATTTGGCATAAATCTATTGTAATTTTCTATAATTTTGGATCCGTTTTTTGCAGTTACAAATTCATCATTTATCATTAAATAAACTGCCTTTTTCCATGGCCATACAATACCCAAAGAACCTGTTATAAAACCAATAATTGTTGCAATAACTATACTTTTGTATTTCTTTAAAACATAACCTAAAACATGACTTATAGAAACTAAACCAAAAAGAGAACCTGCTGTAAAAACTGTAATTATTTTTAAATATCTAATTTTTTCAGGATCATCTAAAACTTCAAAATTACCCACTATTAAATTACCTAGAACAAATAAAAGTTCATTTACAGCATCTACTAATAGCAACACATAATTACCCATTAAAATTAGAATAAAAGAACCTGAAAGACCGGGTAAAGTCATGCCAGAAACCCCAACAATTCCACAAATAAAAACAAACCAAAGATTATCATTTTCTCTTGCTGGTGTTAAAAAACTAATTCCTATACCAATTGCAGCTCCAATAATTAAAGAAATAATGCTTGCTTTAGTCCAAATACCAAAATCTTTTGCCAAGTAATAAATAGAACCAATAATCATCCCAAAAAACCAACTCCAAACATAAAGTTCATAATGCTTTAAAAGATAATCTAAAAGTAAAGAAATGCTAAAATAGCTAAAAATACTACCGCCCATTATAAGCAGTAAAAATTGACCATTTATATGTTTAAAAAAAGCTGTTAATTTTCCACTAAAAAGTAGCTTAAAAGCTTCTAAATTCACCTTTTTAAAAGAAAATATCAACTCTTCATAAAAACCAAGTACAAAAGAAACGGTACCACCAGAAACCCCAGGTACTTTATTAGCTGCGCCCATAGCCAGCCCTTTTAAGAATAAAGATAATTTATATAAAAAAGTGTTATCTTTTTTCATTAATGATTTTTATTTGCCCATTTCTCCATAAGTAATATTAAAACGAAACCGATAGTTGCCAATATGATTGCAAACATTAAATTGGCATCACCATTAAAAGAAAAAGGAGAAATACTATTTTCTAAAAGCGGCACTTCTACTCCATGCCTATCTATTCTTGTAGATATAACTTTTTTCCAAGGCCATATTTTATTTAAAGAACCAATCATAAAACCAGTTAAAACGGCTAAAGTTATATTCTTTTTATTGGCAAACATCCATTTTAAAATTTTAGAAAAAAGTTTAATTCCTACCAAGCAACCTATTATTAATGTAAATACTTTAATAAAGTTGGTTTTAATTATTTCCCAATCTCCAGCTAATAATCCTTCAATAAAATTGGTTAGTGCTTCCAAAACCAAACTATAAGAACCTAATAAAACGAGTATAAAAGAACCTGAAATTCCTGGTAAAATCATTGCAATTATTGCAATTGCACCAGAAAACAAATAGTAATACCATTCATCTGGAGCTGTAGCAGGAGATGCAATAGTAATATAATATGCTATTGTTGCGCCTAAAATTATAGCAACAAAAGTTAATACGTTCCATTTTTCAATTTGTTTCCCGATGTAAATAATGCTTGCTAAAACCAATCCGAAGAAAAACGACCAAACCAAAATTGGATGATTATCTAACAAATGCGAAATTATTTTTGCCAGAGAAATAATGCTGATAAAGACCCCTAGAAACAAGCTAATTAAAAAACCTAAATTATAGGTAGTAAACATTTTTTTAAAACCCTCTTTTTGCCAAGTTTTAAAAATATTTAGATTTAAATTATCTATTGTTCCTATTAATTCTTCATAAATTCCTGTAATAAAAGCAATGGTACCTCCAGAAACGCCAGGTACTACATCTGCAGCTCCCATAGCTAATCCTTTTAATCCATTGGTTATATAATCTTTTATGCTTCTACCCATTATATTTTATTATTTTTGTAGGTAACGAAGATAATAGATTTTACGCTAAAACATTATTGTAAATAAAGGAATTCTATTGCCACTAAGAAATAAAAAAAATGCCTAAAAAAGGGAAAGGAAAAGCAAAAAATACGGTTAATAAGGCAAAGCACACCAAATTAATGAATCGAAAAATTAATAAGGTAAAACTAGAAAAACAGTTGCATAAAGAGCGCCTAAAAGCAATTATTAAAAAAGTAAACGAGCAAAAAGAAAAAACCTAAGCAAAAGCTCAGGTTTTTTTTTAGAATAGTATGCATTTGATATTAATTATCTATAGATCCTAATACGCGTTTCATAAATGTGTTTAAGGCTTCTTTTTTGGGTGCGCCCTCTTTTATCATTTTATCCACTTCTACAGCACCATACATGTTAGAAATTAATTCGCCAATAACATCTAGCTCCTCATCTTTAAGTGAAGGCACTTCTGTTAAAGCTTCTAGCGTTTCTATTGTTTCTAAAACGTAGTCTTGGTCGTTTTCTTCAATAAAATTGGTTAAATGTTTTATTACAGGTAGTTTCATAATTATAAAACTTCGCTTGTTAATTCCTTTAAAACATCAAACTTGTTAGTTTGTGTTTGATTTTTCTTTTCGCCGTTAACAAAAGTTGCAAAAGTAGGCAAGTTACTTACATCTGCTAATTTTCTACTTTCCGGAAATTTCTCAGCATCAACAATTACAAACGCAACATTGTCGTTTTCAGTAGCCAATTTTTTAAATTTTGGCTTCATAATTCTACAGTTTCCACACCAGGTTGCAGAATATTGCACAACTACTTTTTCATTATTACTAACAATTTCTTGTAAATTATCTGCGGTTAATTCTTGTAACATAATATATAGTGAGTTTTTAATTGTGCATTGTAAATTAAACGTTTACAATGCACAATTCTAATTAATTTTTAGTGGGCTGCTAAATATTCTGCAGTTCCCTTAGCATTAGGTGCCATTGCTTCTTTACCTTCTTCCCAATTTGCAGGACAAACCTCTCCGTTTGTTTGTACGTGCGCATAAGCATCTATTAGACGTAAAAATTCGCTTACGTTTCTACCAACTGGCATGTGGTTTACACCTTCATGAAAAACAGTACCTTCTTCATCAATTAAGTAAGTAGCTCTGTACGTTACATTATCTCCCTCTACTTGAACCGTTTGTGTTGCTTCGTCAAAAGTTTCGTTAGAAATATCTAAAATACCTAAAATTGAAGATAAATTTCTGTTACTGTCTGCTAAAATAGGATACGTTACACCTTCTATACCTCCGTTATCTTTAGAAGTACTTAACCATGCAAAGTGTACTTCTGGAGTATCACAAGAAGCACCAATTACAATTGTATTTCTTTTTTCGAATTCTGCCAAAGCTGCTTGAAAAGCATGTAATTCTGTAGGACATACAAATGTAAAATCTTTTGGATACCAAAATAATAATACTTTTTTCTTATTATTAGCAGCTTCTTCTAATACATTTAACTTGAATGTATCTCCCATATCATTCATTGCGTCTACATTTAAATTTGGGAATTTTTTTCCAACTAGTGTTGCCATTTTTTTTGTTTTATTTTATTACTTAATGTTAGTATTTAATTTTTGTTACGACAAAATTATAGGCTTTTTATGGCTTAGGAAAAGTAAAAAAAAAGATAAAACTTATCTAAGAATAAGGTTTTTCAATATCATACAAATACATTCAAAAATAATTTGTAATTTTATATAAATCAACTAGTTAAAAAAATAATAAATCCTATCTATCGTAAAATAAAAAATATAGATAAAAATGATATGATAATTTGTCGTAGATTTGGGTTAAAATAAAAAACATTAGACATGAGTAACAAAGGAAATTACAACATAAATGATAGTGCAAAATGCCCATTTATGAGTGGAAGTCAAAAAAAATCTGCTGGAGGCGGAACTAGCAATAGAGATTGGTGGCCAAATGAACTAAAATTAAATATTTTAAGACAGAATGCTACAAAATCAAATCCTATGGGAGAAGATTTTGACTATGCTGCAGCTTTTAACAGCATTAATTTCGATGAACTAAAAAAAGATGTAACTAATTTAATGACAGATTCTCAAGATTGGTGGCCAGCAGATTATGGGCATTATGGAGGATTTATGATAAGAATGGCGTGGCACAGTGCTGGCACCTATAGAGTTGGAGACGGACGTGGTGGAGCTGCATCTGGTAACCAGCGTTTTGCACCTTTAAATAGCTGGCCAGATAATGGAAATTTAGATAAAGCAAGATTATTACTTTGGCCAATAAAAAAGAAATACGGTAATAAAATTTCTTGGGCAGATTTAATGATTTTAGCAGGTAATTGTGCACTAGAATCTATGGGATTCCCAACTTTTGGTTTTGCTGGTGGTAGAGAAGATGTTTGGGAACCAGAACAAGATATTTATTGGGGTAGTGAAACTGGTTGGCTAGATAATGATGAAAGATATGATACTTCTGATGGTGATTTAGAAGGACATTTAGGTGCAGTACATATGGGACTTATTTATGTAAATCCAGAAGGTCCTAATGGTGAGCCAGATCCTTTAAAATCTGCACACGATGTTAGAATTACATTTGGTAGAATGGCCATGAATGATGAGGAAACTGTTGCTCTAGTTGCAGGAGGACACACATTTGGTAAAGCACATGGCGCTGCAGACCCAGAAAAATATGTGGGTGCAGAACCTCATGGAGCTTCTATTGAAGAAATGAGTACTGGTTGGAAAAACTCTTTTCAATCTGGTGTTTTAGATGATACAATTACCAGTGGTATAGAAGGTGCATGGACACCAAACCCAACGCAATGGGATGCAGATTATTTTGATGTTTTATTAAATTATGATTGGGAATTGACTAAAAGTCCTGCAGGTGCACATCAATGGACTCCTAAAGCTTCTTCTAATCCTAAAAGAGCACCAAAAGCTGGTGGAACTGGAACACAGGCTATAATGATGACTACTGCAGATATGGCTTTAAAGGTAGATCCTGAATACAGAAAAATATCAGAACATTTTCATAAAGATCACAAAGCTTTTGAAGATGCTTTTGCACGAGCATGGTATAAATTAACGCATAGAGATATGGGACCTGTTAATCGTTACTTAGGACCAGAAGTGCCTAAAGAGGAATTAATTTGGCAAGATCCAATTCCTGCAGTTTCTTACACATTATCTGATAATGATATTACTGCTTTAAAGAAAAATATTTTAGCTTCTGACTTAACAATATCTGAATTGATAAAAACAGCTTGGGCATCTGCTTCTACTTTTAGAGGTTCAGACAAAAGAGGTGGTGCCAATGGTGGTAGAATTGCTTTAGAACCACAACGCAGTTGGGCAGTAAATAATCCTGAAGAATTAAATAAGGTGCTTAAGGTGCTAGAAAATATTAAAAACGAGTTTACTGGAACTATTTCTATGGCAGATTTAATTGTTTTAGCAGGTAATACAGCTGTTGAACAAGCAGCAAACAAAGCGGGCCATAATGTTTCTGTGCCTTTTGCATCTGGAAGAGGAGACGCTACACAAGAACAAACCGATTTAGAATCTTTTGGATACTTAGAACCAATTGCAGATGGTTTTAGAAATTATATGAATCCAAAATTAAATGTTGCTGCTGAAGATTTATTAGTAGATAGAGCTAATTTATTAACGTTATCTATTCCAGAAATGACTGTTTTAGTTGGTGGTTTACGTGTTTTAGGCGCAAATTATGACAATTCTAATCATGGTGTTTTTACAGACAAAAAAGGTACTTTAACTAATGATTTCTTTACAAATATTTTAGATTTTTCTATTACTTGGAGTGCTGCTAATGCAGATGAAAAAGAATTTATAGGACGTGATAGAAAAACAGGGGCTATGAAATTTGCTGGAACAAGAGCAGATTTAATTTTTGGTTCAAATACAGAATTAAGAGCAGTTGCAGAAGTGTATGGCGCAAATGATGGTGAAGAACGTTTTGTAAACGATTTTGTAAATGCTTGGACAAAGGTGATGAACTTAGATCGTTTTGATTTGAAATAAATTATTTTAAAGTTTTATAAAAAAAAGAGATTCCATAGGAATCTCTTTTTTTGTTTGCTATTTATAATCTGTAAAATCTAATTTGAAAATTGTAAAAAATTATGCAGCGTTCTAACCTCGCATAGAGCCAAACAATATGTAAAATTCTGTTTTAGTTAAGTTATTTACTCGCAAATAACTTAACATCATTTCCAGACACTTGCTTTTCACCTAAAATAATTAAACGCTCTACTACATTTCTCAATTCACGAATATTTCCTGTCCAATCGTATTTTTGCAACAATTGAATGGCTTCATCAGAAAATGTTTTTTGAGGAGTTCCTTGTTCTTGCGATATTTTTGTCGTGAAAAAATCTACCAATAAAGGAATATCATCTCTCCTATCATTTAGTGCAGGTACTTTTATCAAAATTACGGCTAATCTATGGTATAAATCTTCTCTAAATCTACCTTCTGAAATTTCTGTTTTAAGATCTTTATTTGTAGCAGCAACCACTCTTACATTTACTTTAATATCTTTATCTGAACCTACTCTAGAAATTCTACTTTCTTGCAAAGCTCTTAAAACTTTGGCTTGTGCAGAAAGACTCATATCACCAATTTCATCTAAAAAAATAGTACCACCATTTGCTGCTTCAAACTTACCAGCTCTGTCTTTATTTGCACCTGTAAAAGAACCTTTTACATGACCAAAAAGTTCACTTTCTATTAATTCTGATGGAATTGCAGCACAATTTACTTCAATCATTGGTTTTTTAGCACGATCAGATTTTTCGTGCAACCAATGTGCAACCAACTCTTTACCAGTTCCATTTGGTCCTGTAATTAAAACTCTAGCATCTGTTGCTGCAACTTTTTCTATAATTTCTTTTATGTGAGTAATGGCAGCACTTTCACCAATCATCTTATAATTTTTACTCACTTTTTTCTTTAGTCTTTTATTTTCTACAACTAAAGTTTTATTTTCTAGAGCATTTCTAACGGTATTTAATAAGCGATTTAAATCTGGTGGTTTAGAAATATAATCAAAAGCACCTAAACGCATTGTATTTACGGCGGTATCTAAATCTCCATGACCAGAAATCATTACCATAGGTATTTCTGGTTTTATTTTTTTTGCTTTTTCTAAAACCTCAACACCATCCATCTTTGGCATTTTTATATCACATAAAACCAAATCATAATCGTTGTTTTTAATTTTTTCAATACCCTCTAAACCATCTTCTGCCTCCTCTACTTTGTAACTATCGTTTTCTTCTGAGATAATTTTAGAAAGCACTCTTCTAATAGCCGCTTCATCTTCTATAATTAATATTTTGCTCATTTTATTTTCGTTTCAGTGTTTTAAAGTTTCATTGCTTTACAGTATTATTTGCTCAATTAGCAAAAGTATACTTTGTTGTAAAAGCTAAAACTATTCCTATTTTTTTCAGTTTAAATACCTCTTTTATTGTTGCGTTCTTATTACCCAGGTTTAATAATATGAACATCTCTTTGTGGAAAAGGAATTGTAATGTTATGTATTCTAAATTTTTTGTCAATTTCAAAACGCAAATCGCTTTTAATTTGCAAATGTGTATAACTATTATTAATATTAAACAACAGTTTAAATTGCAAAGCACTGTCTCCAAAATCTAAGAATAGCACTCTTGGCTCTGGAGTTTGTAATATCTTTGGATGGTTTTTAGCCACATCAACCAAAATTTGCCTTACCAACTCTACATCAGAACCATAAGCAACACCAACTTCTACACCTTCTGTAGTTTGTGCGCCATTCTGCGTCCAATTAAATAAACTTTGTGTTAAAAATTTATGATTTGGTATAATTAAAACTTTATCGTCTATAGTAACTGCTCTTGTTGTTCTTAGTCTAATCTCAATAATCTTGCCAACTTTTTCATCAACCTCTACAATATCATTAACAGCTAAAGTTTTATCTAACAAAATAAAAATACCAGAAATAATATCTTGAAATAAGGTTTGTAATCCTAGACCAATACCCACTAATAATGCCGCAGAACCTGCTAATAAAACCCCTACTTCTATGCCAGAAGATTCTAAAGCAATAATTAATACAATTACATAAATAAAGTATTGTAAAAAAGTAAAAATAGCTTTAAACTTCCCTTTATCATCTTCACTTAACTTTCTATATACTAACTTTTTAATTAATTTAAGTAATATACTAGTAACTAGAATTACAAAAATAATAAAGAGTACTGTTCTTACATCTACATGGATTTTATCTGTAATTTCAAAAGAAAAACTTAAAAACTCTTTGAGTGATTCCATATTTATATTTAGCCTTTATATTTTAACCATTTGTACAAGTCTTTATAACTTGCTTTTTTACCATACATTAAAATACCTACTCTATAAATTTTAGCAGCTAACCAAACCATAAAAATAAAAGTAATTATTAATAAAGTCATAGAAATAGCCAACTCTGTCCAAGATACACCAAATGGTACGCGCATGAGCATTACTATTGGACTGGTAAATGGAATGTGAGAAAAAAGTACTGCAATTGAACCATGAGGATCATTAATTACCGTTGCAAAACCCACATAAACGCCCAAAACCAAGGGCAACATAATTGGTAACATAAATTGTTGGGTATCTGTTTCACTATCTACAGCAGCACCAACAGAAGCAAATAAAGAGCTATACAACATAAAACCACCAAGAAAATAAAATATAAAAAGTACGAATAGTTTTAAAATGGGTAATCTTAAAATTTCTTGAATTATTAATTGCCCTTTACTTCCAGAAGTCATTTCTTTAGCAATTTCCATTTGTTCTGCGGGTATATTAGCAGTTTGCATTGCTGCAACATCTACACCAAAAACAGCAGAAGCTATGGTAATTATGGTAAATAAAATAATACCCCAAATAAAGAATTGTAATAAACCAGCAGAAGCATTACCAATAATTTTACCCAACATAAGTTGAAAAGGTTTTACAGAAGAAACAATTACTTCTATGATTCTGCTTGTTTTTTCTTCAATAACACTTCGCATTACAGAAGATCCATAAATAATTACAAACATCATTAATAAATAACCGGCTATAGCGCCTAAACCTATTTTTAAACCATTTATTAATTTTGATGATTCTTCTCCTGAAAAATTATACATTTTTATGGTAGCAGGTATTCTTGATGCATTAATTTTATTAATATTGATACCAAATTTATTCAATTTTTTATTCCTTAGTTTTTTCTCTATTTTATTTTCTAAGGAATTTATAATAGAAATTCCAGGAGAATCTTTAGAGTAAAATTCTATTGCCTTTGCCAACAACTCTAAGCTATCTTGTTTAGGAATTATTAAAGCTCCATAATAATTACCGGCTTCAACTTTGTTTTTTGTAGCTTTAACTCCTATTTTTGTATAATCTAAATAATGAATGGTTTTGGTGTCTTTAAAATCTGTTTTAGAAAAAAGACCAGAATTATCTACAAATACAATTTCTTTTACTTTTTCATCATTCTTTTGCATTAAAAAGTAGATTAATGCGCCCATACCAAGTATAATTAACGGACTTAAAAAAGTCATAATTATAAAAGATTTATTGCGCACTTTAGCTAGAAACTCTCTTTGTATTATTAGTTTTAATTTGCTCATTTCTTAACTATTTTTGTTTACAGCTTCAATAAAAATATCATTTGCAGTTGGTATAATTTCTACAAAATGTTGCACCTCTCCTTTACTTGTTAAAAAAGATAATAAATCATTGGAAGAATTTCCTTGAGTTAGTTTTACATTTAACGTTAAGCCTTTGTTTAATAATTTAAAATCTGCTTTAGAAACCTCAAAATTTGTTCTTAACAGATTTTCAACTTCTTTTGCATTTGTAGTTTGTAAACCTACCTGAAAAGTATGCGTTCTAAAGGTTCTTTTAATATCAGCTAAATTACCATCTAAAATTTTATTAGATTTATCAATCAATGCAATATCATCACACATTTCTTCCACAGATTCCATTCTATGTGTAGAAAAAATAATTGTTGCGCCTTCTTCTCTAAGTTGTAAAATTTCTTTTGCTATTAATTGTGCGTTTATTGGATCAAAACCAGAAAAAGGCTCATCAAAAATTAATAATTTAGGATTGTGCATTACAGTAACAATAAATTGTACTTTTTGTGCCATTCCTTTAGAGAGTTCCTCAATTTTCTTGTTCCACCAAGCACCAATATCAAATTTCTCAAACCAATATTTTAGCTTTTTTTTAGCTTCTGTTTTAGACAATCCTTTTAATTGTGCCAAATACAAAGCTTGCTCACCCACTTTCATAGATTTGTACAAACCGCGTTCTTCTGGCAAATAACCAATTTGTGCTACATGATGAGGTGCTAACTTTTCGCCATCTAAAAAAACAGTGCCAGCATCTGGCATTGTAATTTGATTTACAATTCTAATTAAAGATGTTTTTCCTGCTCCATTTGGCCCTAAAAGTCCATAAACACTTCCTTTAGGAATATGCAAAGACACCTTATTTAAAGCCCTAAAATTGCCATAATTTTTGGTAACATTATTAATTTCTAATAAATTTTTCATTCAATCTTTTTGGTTTTGCTAAAAGTTTGCTGTGCATACAAACTTACATATTTTCTGTTTATTAGTAATTGAAGTACTTCTTTTGTTACAAGTAAATTGTCTTTTATTAATGTAATTAAAAAAAACATTATTTTTAGAAAAAATTTGCCATGTTCAAACAAAAACTATGCTGTATTTTACTAATCTCTTCAATTATTAAAATGCTTTCTCAAGATTATACACCTGTTCTTAAAGAGGGTTCTTTTTGGGATATTGAAACCATACAACAAGGGTTTGGTGGGCATAATTATCTAAAAAGAATACAGGTTGATGGCACAATTGAAATTAATAATAAAAGGTATACAAAACTAAAACAAGTTACCATTACAGATAGTGATAAAAATACTTTTGATATTTCGCCTCCTTATTTTATCAATTCATCAGAGTTTAAACCTGTTAAAGATATTTTTTTAAGAGAAGATGTAAATGAAAAGATTTTGTACATTTTTTACCAAAATAAAGAATATGTCCTTTGTAACTTCAACCTA
Source organism: uncultured Polaribacter sp. (assembly GCF_947495205.1). Classification (GTDB taxonomy): domain Bacteria; phylum Bacteroidota; class Bacteroidia; order Flavobacteriales; family Flavobacteriaceae; genus Polaribacter. Next base: position 149,301 of record NZ_CANLXV010000009.1, read on the forward strand.
AAAAAAGGCGACAAACTAGAAAATGCATTTTTACCTTTTATAGAAGATGCAGAAATATTTATTACAGAAGTAACCACAAATAAAAATGGAGAAAAAGTTTTTTATACAGATCAAGGTAATTTTTATACTGAAGGTATTGGGAAAAGTGATAATAATTTAACGCCATACATACACACTATAGATGGTATTTTAGAGAAACTAAATTGTTATGGAAATGCTCAAAATCAAAACAATTGTGCAAAAACGCTAAGCATACAAAACAATCAATTAACTTCTGTAAAAGTTTATCCAAATCCTGTAAAAGATATTTTAAAAATACAAAACACTGGTAAAATTCAAATAAAAATTTACAATGCAACTGGTGTTCTTCTAAAAACAAGCACATCTAAATCTAGTGCAGAAATTGATATTTCAACTTTTAAAAAAGGCATATATATTCTTGAAATATCCAATACCAAAGGTTCTAAAAGAACTAAATTACTAAAAATCTAGTTCTAATTTCTTGCTTCTTTTTTTTGCCAAATAAATTTTATGTTAAAATTTACTATGCATGCATAACTTTTTTTACATTTACTATGCGTGCATAGTAAATTTTTATATATTTGGAACAATGAAAAAAACACAATCTATAGACCATCAATTAAGAGCTACGTGGCAAGCGGTAGCAAAATTGTATAATGAGCAAGCTTTGGCACACAATAGCACAATGGCTACAGCTTTTGTTTTATTAAATATTGATAAAGAAAATGGAACGCCATCTACAGCACTTGGGCCTTTAATGGGCATGGAACCAACAAGTCTTTCTAGAATATTAAAAACTATGGAAGACAAAGGCGCTATCTCTAGAGAAAAAAACCCTGAAGATGGTAGAAGCGTAATTATTAAATTAACAGATTATGGCAAAGAAATGCGCAAAATCTCTAAAGGCCATGTAATTCAGTTTAATGAAACCATAGCCAACAATGTTTCAGAAAAAGACTTAGAAGGTTTTTTTAGAGTTACAGAAACAATAAATAAATTAATTGCCGAAAAAGAAATTTATTCAGAAAAGAATAACAAAGCGGTTTAAAAAATTATACAAATGACAAGAAGAATTAAAAAAGTAGCAATTATCGGTTCTGGAATTATGGGAAGTGGTATTGCCTGTCATTTTGCAAATATTGGTGTAGAAGTTCTTTTATTGGATATTATTCCAAGAGAATTAACCGATAAAGAAAAAGCAAAAGGCCTTACATTAGAAGACAAAGTTGTTAGAAACAGATTGGTAAATGATGCTTTATCGGCCTCTTTAAAGTCGAAACCTTCACCTATTTATAATCAAAAATTTGCCAATAGAATTACAACGGGTAATTTAGAAGATGATATTGCAAAAGTTGCAGATGTAGATTGGATTATGGAGGTTGTAGTAGAGCGTTTAGACATCAAAAAGACAGTTTTTGAAAAACTAGAAAAATACAGAACTCCAGGTACTATTATTTCTTCTAACACTTCTGGTATTCCTATAAAGTTTATGAATGAAGGCAGAAGTGAAGATTTCCAAAAGCATTTTACGGTTACTCACTTTTTTAATCCACCAAGATATTTAAAGCTTTTTGAAGTGGTTCCTGGACCAGATTGTAAACAAGAAGTTACCGACTTTTTAATGAGTTATGGTGAAAAATTCTTGGGAAAAACATCCGTTTTAGCCAAAGATACGCCTGCATTTATTGGAAACAGAATTGGAATTTTCGGAATTCAATCTTTATTTCATCAAGTTAAAGAATTAGGCTTAACTGTTGAAGAAGTAGATAAATTAACAGGACCTGTAATTGGCCGTCCAAAATCTGCAACTTTTAGAACTGTGGATGTAGTTGGTTTAGATACTTTGGTACACGTTGCAAACGGTATTTATGAAAACTGTCCTAATGATGAAGCTCACGAGCTTTTTAAATTGCCAAGTTTCATCAATAAAATGATGGAAAACAAATGGTTGGGAAGTAAAACTGGACAAGGTTTTTATAAAAAAACGGTGGTAAATGGTAAAAAAGAAATTCTAACGTTAGATTTAGAAACGATGGAATATCGTTCTAAAAAACGTGCAAAGTTTGCCACCTTAGAATTAACAAAAACCATTGATAAACCTATTGATAGATTCAAAGTTTTAGTTGGCGGAAAAGACAAAGCAGGAGAATTCTACAGAAAGAATTTTGCAGCAATGTTTGCTTATGTTCAAAATAGAATTCCAGAAATTTCTAACGAATTGTATAAGATTGATGATGCTATGAAAGCAGGTTTTGGTTGGGAAAATGGCCCATTTGAAATTTGGGATGCAGTTGGTGTAACAAAAGGAATTGAATTAATGAAAGCCGAAGGAAAAGAACCTGCAAATTGGGTAACAGAAATGTTAGCCTCTGGTTCAACTTCTTTTTATTCTGTAAAAGATGGCGCAACTTATTTTTATGATATTCCTTCTAAAACGCAAACTAAAAAACCTGGTCAAGATGGTTTTATCATTTTAGATAATATTAGAAAATCTAACGAAGTTTTTAAAAATTCTGGTGTTGTAATTGAAGATATTGGAGACGGAATTTTAAATATAGAATTCCAGTCTAAAATGAATACCATTGGTGGCGATGTTTTAGCAGGAATCAACAAAGGAATAGATTTAGCAGAAAAAAATTTTCAGGGATTAATTGTTGGTAATCAAGCCGCCAATTTCTCTGTTGGCGCAAATATTGGTATGATTTTTATGATGGCTGTAGAGCAAGAATATGACGAATTGAATTACGCTATTAAGTACTTCCAAGATACCATGATGCGCATGCGTTACTCATCTATCCCAACAATTTCTGCACCTCATGGAATGGCTTTAGGTGGTGGTTGTGAAATTTCTTTACACGCAGATAAAGTAGTTGCAGCTGCAGAAACCTATATGGGCTTAGTAGAATTTGGAGTTGGTGTAATTCCAGGTGGCGGTGGTTCTAAAGAAATGGCCTTAAGAGCATCAGATTCTTTTAATAAAGGAGATGTTGAATTGAACATTTTACAAGAAAACTTTTTAACTATTGGTATGGCAAAAGTGTCAACTTCTGGTTATGAGGCTTTTGATTTGGGATTACTACAAAAAGGAAAAGATGTAATTGTAGTGAATAAAGACAGACAAATTGCCACTGCAAAAGCGCACGCTAAATTAATAGCAGAGAGTGGTTATACACAACCCGCAAAACGCAAAGACGTAAAAGTTTTGGGTAAACAAGCTTTGGGTATGTTTTTAGTAGGTACAGATGCTATGGAACATTCTAATTATATTTCTGAACACGATCAAAAAATTGCAAACAAATTGGCCTACGTAATGGCTGGTGGAGATTTATCTGAACCTACCTTAGTAACAGAGCAGTACTTACTAGATTTAGAAAGAGAAGCTTTTTTATCTCTTTGTACAGAAAGAAAAACCTTGGAAAGAATACAAGCCATGTTAAAAACTGGGAAACCGTTAAGAAATTAGATTATTAGAACGTTAGATTTCTCGATTGTTAGAAATCTAAATATCTAAAAATCCAATAATCTAAAAATCAAGAAAATTATGAGCAAACAAGCATATATAGTAAAAGCATATAGAACAGCAGTAGCAAAAGCACCTAAAGGAGTTTTTCGTTTTAAAAGAGCAGATGAGTTGGGTGCAGAAACCATTCAGCACATGATGAAAGAATTGCCAAATTTAGACGTAAAACGTATAGACGATGTAATTGTAGGAAACGCAATGCCAGAAGGTTCTCAAGGATTAAACATGGCCCGTTTTATTTCTTTAATAGGTTTAAATTCTGTTGATGTTCCTGGAGTTACTGTAAACCGTTTTTGTTCTTCTGGACTAGAAACAATTGCCATGGCTGCTGCAAAAATTAGTGCAGGAATGGCAGATTGTATTATTGCAGGTGGTGCAGAAAGCATGAGTTCTGTGCCAATGACTGGTTTTAAACCTGAATTAAATTATGATACCATTAAAGATGGTCATGCAGATTATTATTGGGGAATGGGAAATACTGCTGAAGCTGTTGCAAATCAGTTTAAAGTTTCTAGAGAAGATCAAGACGAATTTGCTTTTAATTCTCACATGAAAGCACTAAAAGCACAAGCAGAAAATCGTTTTCAAGACCAGATTGTACCTATTGAAGTAGAACAAACATTTTTAGATGAAAATGGAAAAAAAACCACAAAAAAATATACGGTGACCAAAGATGAAGGACCTAGAAAAGGAACTTCAAAAGAAGTTTTAGGGAAACTTCGTTCGGTTTTTGCCGCTGGCGGAAGCGTAACTGCTGGAAACTCTTCTCAAATGAGTGATGGCGCTGCTTTTGTAATGGTAATGAGTGAAGAAATGGTAAAAGAATTAAATATAGAACCAATAGCCAGAGTTGTAAATTATGCGGCTGCTGGTGTAGAACCAAGAATTATGGGAATTGGCCCAGTTGCTGCAATTCCAAAAGTATTAAAACAAGCTGGTTTACAACAAAATGATATCGATTTAATTGAACTGAATGAAGCTTTTGCCTCTCAATCGTTAGCAGTTATGCGTGAGTTAGATTTGAACCAAGAAATTATAAATGTAAATGGTGGTGCCATTGCTTTAGGACATCCTTTAGGTTGTACAGGTGCTAAATTATCTGTTCAATTGTTTGATGAAATGCGCAAACGTAATATGAAAAATAAATACGGAATGGTAACCATGTGTGTAGGAACAGGACAAGGTGCTGCAGGTGTTTTTGAGTTTCTTTCTTAAATAGAAAATAAAGAAAAGAGAGGAAAGAAAAAAGACCAATGTGCGCTTAAAAAAAGACATAATTATAAAAATTTGAAGATTTGGAAACTTGGATTAGAGATTACAAATGATACTTCAGATATTTTATGAAATATTTTCTTAGAATGAAAGATATGATTTAAGTTCACAAATTATAGATACTAAGTTTCTTTGCCAAGTAATATTACAGAAAAACCTTCAAGAAAAGATAAATATTTTCGTCTTTTTCTTGATATATCTTTAGGGTCATCTTTTGAGCTAGGAACACAATTGTTAGTCGCAAAAAATAGAAATTAAAAAAATAACAAAACATTAAAAAAAGTTGAAGATAAAATAGAAGCATTCCAAAAAATAACAATGGAATTCTAAAATTGCCTACAATAAAGGTCTATTTTCTGTTTTCTTTCTTCTAAAATTTAAAATATAACAAAATGGCAGAATTATTAAGAGGTGGACAATTTCTTGTAAAAGAAACAAATTGTGAAGACGTTTTTACACCAGAAGATTTTACAGAAGAGCAACAAATGATGAAAGAAGCTGTTATGGAATTTAATGACAGAGAAATCATACCACACAAAACACGTTTTGAAGCAAAAGATTATGCTTTAACAGAAGACGTTATGCGTAAAGCAGGTGAATTAGGATTTTTAGGTGTTGCTGTACCAGAAGAGTTTGGTGGTTTAGGAATGGGATTTGTTTCTACCATGCTTACTTGCGATTATATTTCATCTGGAACAGGTTCTTTTAGCACAGCATTTGGTGCACATACAGGAATAGGAACTATGCCAATTACCTTATATGGTACGCAAGAACAAAAAGAAAAATATGTTCCCAAGTTGGCTTCTGGAGAATGGTTTGGTGCCTATTGTTTAACAGAACCTGGTGCTGGTTCAGATGCAAATTCAGGAAAAACTACTGCAGAACTTTCTGAAGATGGAAAATCTTATAAAATTAACGGTCAAAAAATGTGGATTTCTAACGCAGGTTTTTGTCGTTTAATGATTGTTTTTGCCAGAATAGAAAATGACAAAAACATTACTGGTTTTATTGTTGAATATGACAAAAACAATCCAAATGGAATAACATTAGGTGAAGAAGAACATAAGTTAGGAATTAGAGCATCTTCTACCAGACAAGTATTTTTTAATGATACTGTTGTTCCTGCAGAAAACATGTTGGCTGGTCGTGGTGAAGGTTTTAAAATTGCCATGAATGCCTTAAATGTTGGTCGTATTAAATTGGCTGCAGCTTGTTTAGATTCTCAAAGAAGAGTAATTACTGCAGCTGTACAATATGCAAATGAGCGCAAACAATTTAAAACACCTATTTCAGATTTTGGTGCCATAAAAGTAAAATTAGCAGAAATGACAACCGATGCTTATGTTGGTGAATCTGCATCTTACAGAGCTGCTAAAGATATTGAAGACAGAATTGCCTTAAGAATTGAAGCTGGAAATACACACCAAGAAGCGGAATTAAAAGGTGTAGAAGAATATGCGATAGAATGTTCTATTCTAAAAGTAGCTGTTTCTGAAGATGTACAAAATTGTGCAGATGAAGGAATTCAAATTTTTGGTGGTATGGGCTTTTCTGAAGAAACACCAATGGAATCTGCGTGGAGAGATGCAAGAATTGCTAGAATCTACGAAGGAACGAATGAAATTAACAGGATGCTATCCGTAGGTATGTTAATTAAAAAAGCAATGAAAGGACATGTAGACTTATTAGGTCCTGCCACAGAAGTTGCAAATAGTTTAATGGGAATTCCTTCTTTTGATACGCCAGATTATTCAGTATTATTTTCTGAAGAAAAAGAAATGATTGCCAAATTAAAGAAAACCTTTTTAATGGTTGCAGGTGCTGCATTGCAAAAATATGGACCAGAAATAGAAGAACATCAACAATTATTAATTGCTGCTGCAGATATCTTAATTGAAATTTATATGGCAGAATCTGCAATTTTAAGAACAGAAAAAAATGTAAAACGCACAAGCGAAAAAGAACAATCTGTACAAATTGCAATGTCTAAGTTATACTTATATCATGCAGTAGATAAAATTGAAGAAAAAGGTAAAGAAAGTATTATTTCTTTTGCTGAAGGTGATGAACAACGTATGATGTTAATGGGTTTAAAACGTTTTACAAAATATACAAACTACCCAGATATTGTAGACTTACGTAATGAAATCGCAGAAAAAGTAAAAGCTGAAAATAAATATTGCTTTTAAGAATTAGAAAAAATTTAAAACAATACTGTTTTAAATTATATTAGTTGTTTGTTGGAAAGAGGCTGTGTTATACAGTCTCTTTTTTTGTGTGCCAACATAAAATAATTACCATTTTATTCAGAATAAATATAATTAAGGAAAAAATTATTTATTTCCGTAATTCTATAAAAAACCTTCCTAAATAGAAATCTCTAAAATAGTTTCACACTTATTTCTTATCCTTTTTTTGCTTGTCCAAACAGTAGGAACTTTTGTCCAATTTTTAAGGTTAAAATCGGTTGCATCTTTGCAGTGCAAGAATGATGAACTTCATTCATAAATTAAAAAACAAAATTATAATAGCACTAAAAACAAATAAAATGGAAACACCAATAGCAGCAACAAACGTAAAAAACATTATTGAAAATAACTCAAGCGTATTATTAGATTTTTATGCAGACTGGTGTGGCCCTTGCCAAACCTTATTGCCAACTATAAATAAGTTAGCAGATGAGTTAAAAGAAGATGTACTTATAAAAAAAGTAAATGTAGACGATTACCAAGAGTTGGCAACAGAGTTTGGTATTAGAAACATACCCACATTAGTTTTCTTTAAAGATGGTAAAGTTGTAGAAAAACATACTGGCTTAATTACAGAAAGAAATTTAAGAGATAAAATAGACCGTTTAAAATAACATTTTTTACACTGTCCAAACAGTAAGAACTTTTGTCCAATTTTTAAGGTTGAAATCGATTGCATCTTTGCAGTAACAAAACACTAAGCTTGTTTCAATATTAAAATAATAACAACAATTTAAAACCTAACAATTATGAAAACAATAGCACAAACAAACTGCCCAAATTGCTGGGGATATCAAACTTACGGTGAGCAAAATGAAGACAACCAAGTTTGCACTAGAAATTAAAAAAGTATCAAATAACCAAGCTGAAATAATTTCAGCAAAATAAAAAAGTAATTAACAAGACGCTGAGCAAAAAAAAATCAGCAAAAAACAAAAAGATGTTGAACTAAAATCAACACAAAATAAATTATGAGCACATTTAATGTACCAACAAAAAACGAAGTATCTGAAAACAACCAAGCAATTTTTGCACAATTAGAAAAAGGATTAGGTTTTGTACCAAACTTATATGCTTCTTTTGCACACAGTGATACTGCTTTAGAAAATATTTTAGCAATTGGTAACGCAAAAACAAGTTTTTCAGCTAAAGAAAAAGAAGTAATTAATCTAGCTGTAAGTCAAGTAAATGAATGTGTATACTGCTTGTCTGCACACACTGCAATAGGAAAATTAAACGGTTTTTCTGACGATGAAATATTAGAACTAAGAGCAGGAAATGCAAGTTTTAATGACAAATTAGATGCTTTAGCAAAATTTGCAAGAAGTGTAGCCATCAACAGAGGCGCAGCAACGCCAGAAAGTATAGAAAACTTTTATAATGCAGGTTTTACAAAAGGAAACTTGGCAGATGCCATTTTAGTTGTAGGAGAAATTACCATTACCAATTACTTTCACAAAACAACAGAAGTAACTGTAGATTTTCCAATAGCACAAACCTTAGCATTAGAAACACTATAAGAAAATCCAAAAAATAAATATATAATTACCCATAAACAATAGATAAAATGAAAAAAGTAATCGCAATTTTAGTAGTAGTATTAGCCTTCGCATTTCAAACAAATGCACAAGACAACATGAAAAAAGAAACTGTAAAAACAGTGGCTTTAGAACAAACTCAAGGTGAGTTTACCCAAAAACAAATTACCTTATCTGCAGGTACTTATATTTTTGAAATATCTAACAACAATGTTGGTTCTGATGTTGGTTTTGTATTACAACCAAAAGGAAAAAGTGGTCAAGCAAATCACATTAAAGAGGCATACGTAAAAGCTATGGTTAAAAACAACACCAAGCAAACCTCTAACAAAGTAACGCTTAAAAAAGGAGAGTATACTTATTTTTGCCCTTTAAATAAAACACCAGAATATACTTTAATTGTAAAGTAAATCTATACAGTTAAGTATTCCAAATCTAAATCGTTTAAATTAAATTTTAGACGATTTTTTTTTATATTAAAATGCTGTTAATTGCTTTGTTTACAATTTGTAATACTATGGTTTTGTTGTAATTTAGTAACCTATAGCAATAAAAAATATAATATATGTTACCTTCTTACGCTCCTCTATTTTTAAGTTTACTATTTGTTTTCTGTAAAAACCCAGAATTTAAACAAAGTACTACAACTAACTATAAAACAACAAAATCTGTTGAAAAACATCCTGATTTTAATGCATATTGGTATGCTGGAAAAGCAGAAATTACTTCCTATAAATTGGCTCAAGTAAGATATGGACAAATTTATGAGGGAACTGCTGTAAATATATTTGTAACGGAAGATTTCTTGCCAGAAAAACAAGTAAAAGCAGATTATCAAAATAAAAATAATGTGCCTGTTTTAAAATTAAACAGTACTAAAAAATATACTACTGGCATTTATCCATATTCTTTAATGACAAGCACCTTCTCTCCTATTGACATTCAAAAACAAGCTATAAAAATTTCTTTTGCAGCACAAGAATGGTGTGGCAATACTTTTATGCAACTTAACAATAAAGAAAAATTCAACATTAATTTTTTCTCTTATTTTGAAAGTAATGCAGATAGGAAATTAATTTTAGAGAAAGAAGTTTTAGAAAACGAACTTTGGAATCAGTTAAGAATTAATCCAAAAAACATAAAACTAGGAAATTATAAAATTGTGCCATCCTTTGAATTTTTAGCTTTAAATCATCAACAAATAAAAGCCCATGATGCAGTAGTAAACCTTAAAATAGAAGATCAATTTTTTATCTTTTCTATACATTACCCTAAATTAAAAAGAAAATTGAACATCACTTTAACAAAAGAATTTCCTTATGTAATTGAAAGTTGGGAAGAAACGATTACACAAAGAGGAAAAGAGATGACTACAAAGGCAACCAAAATAAACACCATAAAGTCTCCTTATTGGAGTAAAAATAAAACATCTGATGTGCAAGAACGTAAAATTTTGGGTTTAGATTAAGCGAAAAATCAAAAAAACAGGACTTATAAATTACTATAATTTTTAGTTTATTATTCATTTAATAGCACTAGTTTTGTGCGCATTAAAAAAACTAAAAATGAAACGCATAAAGCAGTATAAAAAATTGTTTAATATAGAAGGCGATATTAATCTAAAAGATTTAAAAACTTCTTATAGAAAATTAGTTAAAGAATGGCATCCAGACAAATTTCAAGATGAAACTAAGAAATTGGAAGCTGAAGAAAAAAGTACAGAAATTATTGACGGTTACCATTTTTTAGTAAGTATTGCTCCAGAAACAAAGGCAGCAAATTTAGAAGACTATAAAAAAACCATTACAGCGTTTCAAGTTGCAGATTGGCATCATAAAAGCATGTTGTTAGAAGTTACATTTACAGATGGTAATAAATACGAATACTTTGGTGTTAGTAAAATACTTTTTGGAAAATTTTTAAATGCAAAATCGATGAACAACTTTGGTAAAAGAAATATTTTTAACAAGTTTACGTATAGAAAATCTATGAAAGCTTCTGTAGAGGTTTAAGAGTTCTAGTTATCCTGTAAAAAATCCCAAGTTTTAACTTGGGATTTTTTTTGTTCTTTATGCTAACACAAAGAATTTTATTTGTTTTGTATGTTGTTATGCGTTGTTGCTTTTTCTATTAAAATCCTTCTTTTTGCAATTCAGCTATTTCCTCTTTAGTAAAATGCTCTAAAATTAAACCCATTTTTTGCTTGTCTCTTTTTCTTAAGTACACCCAACCGTATAATTTTCCCATATTTACTCTATAATCAAACCATTTTCCAGTTGGGTTTATTTCAGAGTTATACCTAAATTCTTTCCAATTCTCAATTTTGTCAATTATTGTTTCAGGTTTCTCCCATTTTCTGATATCTCCAAATTTTCTTTTCCAAACTTTATTCAGTTTCTTTATTGTTTGGTCTTTTAAAAGTTCCTTTTTTGGTAGTACATATTGATTAAATCTGGTGATATAATGCTGTTTATTAGGTTTTTTATCAGTAGAGAGTTGTAAAATAAACTTTTCTAAATAATGTTCAGGTTGTTTACTGTGCATTTTAAAATTGACTCCTAAAAGTTCAATTTTTTTAATTAATTCTGGGTTTTGTTTACTTTTAGCTGATACTAAAAAAGTACCTAAACATTTATTTTTGTACTTAAAACGATGATTTACTTGGATTTCAACCTTTTCATTAATGGCCTCTTCCAAAAGATTCAACCATTTATTTTGTTTTATTTTGTTTATAGATTCCATTTTAGAAAGGTATATATAATTATAATCAACTTTTGTTTTTTTTAGAGCGATTTGCTCCTACTACACCAAAGATGGTTGTATAAATTTGTAGCGTTACTAGGGTAAAGTTAGTAAAAATTTACCAAATTTTCTGTATGTTGAATTGTGTCTAAGATTTTCCTTAAATTATCTACAGTTTCATTCTATCAGATTTATTGCGCAAATACAACTAAAATAACTAGACTTTTAGACTTACGTGATAAATCGCCAAAAAAATCTTAAAAAGCAATAAATTTTACACATTGTTCGCTTTAGTTTTTTTATTTCAGATTTTCAAGTAGTTGGTATTTTTCACTAACTAGCTTGGATCTTTTCTTGCCAATAGGTTCATTTTTTAATTTTGTTTCAATTTCAATTAAATTATTAGCAAAACCATAAAACGTCTTCGTTTTTGTAAATTCTTTCAGCCATTCCGAAAAATCAATAAGTTCTTCTGTATTTTGCGAATATTCTAAGTTTTCTACTAAACTTGAGTATTCCCAATTAGAACTTTCAGATTTATCAAAATTGAGTAATTTATTCTCCAAAAAAAAGTCAATTAAGTAAGTATTAGAATAAAAAGTTTCCAAAGCTTTTTTCTCTGCAAGTTTAATCTTATTCTTTTTGAAAAGTGTAATTGTCCATTCAAAAAGAAATATTGGAAAACCAGAGTCTTCAGGAAAATTCTTTTCAAACCAATTAAAATATCTCAAAGCTCCTGAATAATCTTTTAATTTTAAATATAATTCTGGAGGCATATATCTAAGCCCTTTTCCATCGTGATAAAAGCCACCCCAATGTTTTTTATCTTTCGCAAGTTCACGTTTAATTTTCTTTATTTTATTTTGAATTCTTTCGACTTGCTTTGGTGTCATTTTTTGCCATTTTTAATTACAGTTAACGTGGTTTTACAAAGTTTGTTGTGCTGACTTAGCGTAAAGTTAACAAATATTTACTGAATTAAAAGTGTGCGAGATTTTTATAAAATAAGCCATTAATAGCAATACAATTTACACAATATTCTATGCCGTTTTTTTCTTTTTCCATTCGTTTTTAAGATATTCTAAGGTTTTTTCCAAAGCTTTTTTTGATGATTTAGGTTTGAAATCTAATTCTTCCTTTGATTTACTAATGTCGTAATCTTGTTTTAAATTATAAAACATATCTAAATATTGTCTTTGTAATAATGGCTCTTTTCCTGTTATTTTACTGCTAAATTCCATTAATCCTGCAACAGAATACAGTAAACACTTTGGTACTTTTTTTGGGGTTTTCAATTTCAATTCAGGATATAATTCAGATGCTATCTTAACACTTTCTTGTAAAGTAGTATGTTTATGGTTTGCTAAAATATAACGTTCTAAATTTCTACCTTTTTTCATTGCGTTATATGTTCCTAAAGCAACATCTTTTACATCTATCCAATTTAAAGTTACCTTAGTATCTACTGGAATTTTATTATTCAAAATTTGTAAGACAAGCTTATTTGAATAACTTAAGTTGAATGCTTTTGCACCAATCATAGCTGAAGGAAGTATTAAAACTGTTCTTATTCCGTATTTTTGACCCAATTTTAATGCTAATTTATCCGAATCATTTTTAGAATTATAATACCAATTTCTTCTATCTTTATTGTATCCGTTATCTACATTGGCGGGCAAAATTGTAAAATCTAAACTTGCAATAGAACTTATATATACAATATTTTTAATACCACATTGTTTTGCAATATCAAACACATTTTGAGTTCCTTGCATATTGTTATCGTAAATTTCAGTTTTAGGGTTTTTAGCCCACATACTAAAATTTGCAGCAACAGCATACAGGTTTGTAACTCCTTGAAATGCTTTTTTTAGCGATTTCCTATCTGTAATGTCAGCTTGTACAACTTCACAATTTAGACCTTTAAATGGTTTTTGATTGTTAATGTTTCTGACTGTTGTTCTTACTTTTTTATTTTCAGAAAGCAATAGTCTTACTAAGTTATTTCCTAAATGTCCATTTCCTCCTGTTACTAATGAAATTTCGTTGCTCATTTTTTCTATTTTATTTTTGAGCAAATTTCAGTGATTTTTAAGGCTTTAAAAATAACATTTGTTAGAAAGAGACTTGTTTTCTTATTCGACTTAAAGATTGTGGTGCTATGCCTAAAAAAGATGCGATGTTATCTACAGAGACGTTAAGTGCTAACTTTGGGTTTTCATTTATAAACTTTAGATAACGTTCTTTAGCTGTTAAAATTTGAAAATCTTTAACGCGTTCTAACTTGCAGTTTAAATGTTCATTGGTTATTGTTTTTACAAAATCTTTCCAAAAAGTTGTTTTTACTTGTAAGTTGTCAAAGTCGGGTTTAGATATTTTAATTAGTTCACAATCGGTAATTGTTTCAAAATAATCTAATGATGGTGTTTCGTTCATAAAACTATCTAAAGATGTAAAAAAATCTTGTTCAGAAACTAGATGCTGAATAACTAATTTACCATCTATATTTTGATAGCCTTTAACAATTCCACTACTTAAAAAATAAACATAATGCTCTATTTTACCAGCTTCTAAAAGTTTAGTGTTTGCAGTAACACTTTCTGAAATAAAACTATTTTTAAGTAAACTAATTTCCGCACTAGTTAAAGAAAATTGTGATTGTATATGTTTTAATAGATTTTTCATTAGTTGACGTTTTAAATCGCGTAGGAATTGATTTTATTATGAAAAGTTGTGATTTCTCATAATTATTTTATTTTTCTAATTTATTTCTTAGTTTATTTTTTCATGCTTAAGGAAGTGAGTAGATTTTGCTAAGTACTGAATCAACAACTTTAATTAACGATACTTTGTAAAATTATAGGATTTCGTAATTTTTAATTGTCGTTTTGTAAATATACTTTTTTTCTTTTGCTTTGTTACTTTTACAAGCTAAACAACACTACTTCTGTATTAAATATTTACTGAATTTTAAGGTGCTTTGAGTTGGCAAAAAATTTTAGGTACTATCTTTAATTCCTAATTTTATTGTCTTAATTTTTATTATTTTTGATTTAACAGAGAGGAAGCTCACTGT
>NZ_CANLXV010000010.1 GCF_947495205.1 uncultured Polaribacter sp.
ATTTTACTCTTTGTTTACGCTGTCAATTTCAATATTTTCAATGAACTTCTTAAAAGTATTTTGTTACCAAAACTAATCAATAACTAATCTCCTAAATTTGTAGAAATGATAGAATCGAACTATCTAACCTGTTTAAAATCTAAACTCTAGTTTTAAATTTTATCGTTATTCCAAAATCTCTTTATGAACGTTTGCTGTTTTTGTTAGCGGGTGCAAATATAGAACTTATTTCTAATCTAACAAGAAAAAATTAAAATTATTTTTTATTTTTTTCTAAACCCTAAAAAAAACTGAACTTGCTTTCCCGAAAAATTTCGGACTGCAAAGATAGTCGCTTTTATTTAACCTCCTAATCTTTTTTGATGTTTTAATTATACACCTTTAATGATGAATAAAACCTATTAACGTTAAACAAATAAAGAAGTGTAGGATCAATACTAAAAGTTATGGAATAGCTAAAAACTGAAAAACTTTGATGTTTTTTTATATCCTCAGACAGTTTACTATCGATTGCAAAACTACTGCGTTAATAAGACTCGCTACATGGGATGAAAAAGATAGGACAAACAGCTCTTAAGAGTTTTAATACTAAAATTAAAGCTTTTAGAACACAATTTGAACGGGTTAGCAATAGACAATTCTTCCTTATTAGACTCACAAATATTTACGCCTAATTATAAAACCCCACAACTTTATGACTTGATCCCTTTTTTAGCTGAATAAAATAGATAAAAACAAAAAAAGCATCTCAAAAGAGATGCTTTTTGCGGTCTGGACGGGACTCGAACCCGCGACCCCCTGCGTGACAGGCAGGTATTCTAACCAGCTGAACTACCAGACCGTTGCTTTTAGCGGTTGCAAATATATAATAGATTTTAATATCTGCAAACAAAAAAACACTTTTTTATTTTATTTTTTTTCTACTGATTAAATAAGCCGTTAAAACATCAGAATAACCCGCATTAATATCTACGGGCACATAATCTATTTGATATTGTAAACACTTGTTTTTTAATTCATTAAAATAATTACTTACAATTGCTGTATATTTTTCCTGTATATTTTCTGCATATACATTAATTTCTTCTCCAGTTTCTACGTCTACAAATTTTTTGGGTGCATTATCAAAATTAAAGTTTAATTCTGTTTTACCATCAAAGGTATGAAACAAAACCACCTCATGTTTGTTGTATTTTAAATGACGTAAAGCCTCAAACAAAGCTGCATCTTCTTTACTGGTCTGAAACATATCTGTAAACAAAAAAATTAAAGAACGTCTATGTATTTTCTCTGCAATTTCGTGCAAATATTTATAGGTTTCTGTTGTTGCATTTGTATCAGACGTTAATAATTGTTCTAGTTGATGCAAAAGCATATTTCTATGGCGCTCACTCCCCTTCTCTGGTGCATAATACTCATAAGTATTAGAATATATACTTAAACCAACAGCGTCTCTTTGTCTTTTTAAAATTTCCATTAAAGAAGCGGCGGCTATTGCAGAAAAACCCACTTTATTTAAATTATTTATACTTTGTTTTTTAACAATAGGATACTGCATAGATGCTGAATTATCTATAATAATATGGCATCTTAAATTGGTTTCCTCTTCGTATTTTTTGGTATATAATTTTTCTGTTTTTGCAAACAACTTCCAATCTATATGGCGCGTACTTTCGCCTTTATTGTATAATTTATGTTCAGAAAATTCTACAGAAAACCCATGAAACGGACTTTTATGCATTCCTGTAATAAAACCTTCTACAACGCTTTTTGCTAAAATATCTAGGTTTTTTATTTCAGATGATTTTACTTCCGCTAAATTCATATTACTTTTTAAGTTTTTGAGCTCTTGTTAAATTATCGGTAGTTTGTAACAACTTCTTTAACAAAATAGGATTATAATTTGAATTATCATCTAAAAAATCTTGTAAAACCGTGTAAGCTTCCGCAGAAGAATAATTACCTATAGAACTTGCGAGCCATCCTTTAGGAAAAAATATATCTCCTGTTAATTGTACCTCTTCTAATTTTTCTAAAATTGGTTTTAAATGTTTTATGGCAGATTTTTGTCTTAAGGGATGGTGTATGTTTGCCAATGCTGTTTGCACCCAAGATTCATTAGCTCTATTTTCTTTTTGCAATAAAGTCTTCATAAAAGCATCTCTTACCTTTACATTATCAGATAAAGAAGGTAGCAACCAAACAAAACGTTTTAAACGATCTGGATTGGTAATTAGTTTTTGTTGTTTTTCTAAAATATCTTGTGCTTTTGCAGGATTGTATATGACCAATTGCATTGCCAAAACGGTGTAATCATTTTCATTTAAAAACAAGTTTTTAATGGTTTTGTTCTTTTCCCAAATTTGATACATTAAACGATTTGCTTGCTCAGAAAATGCAAGAGCTTGATAGAGTTTAAAAATAGTTTTTTTAAGATTTGCAGCTAAGTCTTGTGCCAATAAGTTAGATAATTTACTGTGAATATCCGCTTGCAATTCATGTTGTTTTGTTTCACTTAAAAACTTCCAAAAAATAGTTTGTATGCTACGCGACAAGTAATTTGCTATCAGTTCGTTTTTTTCTGTAAGAATTGCATTAAAAAATACATGATACGTTTCTAAAGCATCTATATTTTCTAAAAGCATATTTTCATAAAGGTTTATGAACTGATAACCTCTAGAAACCTCATCTTTAATTCTTGCATAGGTTTTAATCTTATCTTTATAGAAAGGAAACACACCATAACCAAAACCGTTTGTATTGTATAAAACTTGCCCTGGTTTAAAATCTTTTGTAGCACTTGTAATGTCAAAAGATTTGCCCATGTTTCTTACATTTATATTTTTTACATAACCTCTTGCATCTCTTAATTGAATTTTAAAAGACTGTGTCCAAACCTTATTAGAACCGTCTGCTGCTTTTTGATGAATCACAAACTTGGTTACATTTCCTTTTGCATTCAATTCTATTTCTTCATAAAAAATAGGTCTCCCAGAAGAATTCACCCAAACATCAGACCAACTTTTAATACCACCTTTGCTCTTTTTATCTAAAATATCAATCAACTCTTCCCAATCTGCATTTCCGTTTGCATAGGTTTTTATGTATTGTTGAATACCTTGTTGAAACAACTCTTCACCCAATAAATACTCTAACTGACGCATCATTATTGGCGCTTTGTTATAAATAATTCTACCATACAAAGAACCTGCATTTTTTAAATTGTCTAATTTTTGGCGAATAGCATTGGTTCCTTTTGTTCTATCTTCTGAATAGGCAGCAGGATAATGAGACATCATAAAACTTAGGTTATGATTGATTTCTGGGTACACAGGATTTACAATTTTATCTGCCATAAAATTGGCAAAAACTTCTTTCATCCAAACATCATTAAACCATTTCATGGTTACCAAATCTCCAAACCACATGTGCGAAGTTTCGTGAGCAATTAATTTGGCTCTTCTTAATTTTTGCGTTTGCGTTGCATTTTTATCTAAAAATAAAGAAGATTCTCTGTACTGAATTGCGCCAACATGTTCCATACCACCATATTGAAAAGGTGGAATTGCTGCAAAATCCATTTTTTGAAACGGGAATTTTACTAAAGTATAGTCTTCTAAAAATTGAAGTGCATTTTGATGAATTTCAAAAACCTTACCTACACTTTCTGCTATCTTTTCTTTGTTATTTTCTCTGTATAAAAAACGCATATCAAATGCACCAGGATTTTTAGTTTCTTCAGAAAATTTACCTGCCACAAAAGAAAATAAATAAGTACTCATTAAATCAGAAGTTTTAAAAGTATGTTCTTTAAAACCATCTATTGCCAAACTACTTTCTTTAAAACTAGCTGCCAAAACTTGCCAATCTTCTGGAGCTGTAATTCTTAAATTGTACTTAGCTTTTATATCTGGCTGATCAAAACAAGGAAACAACGTACTTGCTCTGTCTGGCACCAATAAAGTATATAAAAATTCATCGTTTCTGTTTAATGATTTTTCTCCAGCATTAAAAAGTATGTCTACTTTATTTTCTCCTAAAGTTAGTTTTGTTTTCGAAATAATTAAATGTTCTTTTTGATGCTCTATTTCTGAAACTTCACCATTAATACTTAAAGTTTTAAGATTAGATTTATTTGCATTAAAATCTAAAAAAACATCATTTTTTAAATCATTAACCGTAAAATTAATTTTTAATTTTGATGCAATTACTGCTGTTTTTTCTTTCGGAATTTTAAAATGAAGATTGTACACAACATTTGTAATTTGTTGCTTTCTATACTTTGCCAACTCGTAAGAAATTCCGTTTTCTAATTTTAATTTTCCTTCTTGAAGATTACAAGAAATCATGAAAACAAGTAATAAAACAGCAATTATTTTTGTTATTAAACGCATAAGCATCGTATTTAAAATAAGGTTAAGAAACTTTAAAAATAGAAATATAAAATTACAAATTAAATAAACACATTGGGTTATTACAAAATAGATTTCCTTAAAATGAATGCCTAAAACAAAAAACCACGCTAAAAAGCGTGGTTTTTTGTTTTATTATGATTTGTACTATTTAAATAGCAGCATCAATTTTACCAGTGTAAACGTTTTTTGGTGCAACACCAACTTGTTTATCTACAACCTCTCCGTTTTTAAAAATTAAAACTGTTGGTATGTTTCTAACACCATATTTAGCAGCAAATTCTTGATTTGCATCTACATCTATTTTACCAACAACAGCTTTACCATCATATTCCGTAGAAATTTCATCTACAATTGGGCCAACCATTCTGCATGGTCCACACCAAGCCGCCCAAAAATCTACTAATACTGGTTTATCTGATTGTAATACTACCTCGTCAAACGTTGCGTCTGTAATTTCTAATGCCATTTTTATATTTTTTTAATTATTATTATCTTTTTGTATAGCAAATGTAAACAAATAAATGATTTCTATTTTTTAAGAAAATTGCTTTTTACTATCTATCTATCAATAGTAATTATAAACATACCAAAATAAATGGTAATTTCTCCTTAATTTTAAAAATAGTTTTATCAAATACTAAAACAGCTCTTTTGCAATAGCATGTATATTATCACTCTTACCCATAGAATAATAGTGTAAAAAAGGCACGCCAGCAGCTAACAATTCTTTAGATTGCTGTATGGCAAAATCTACACCTACTTGCCTAACATCTTTATTTGTTTTACAATTTTCTACTTCATTAATTAAATCTTCAGGAATATCTATTCTAAAAACTTGTGGCAATAATTGCAAATGGCGCTTTACTGCCAACGGCTTAATACCTGGAATAATTGGTACGTTAATACCCATTTCTTTTGCAGCTTTTACAAACTCAAAATACTTTTTATTATCAAAAAACATTTGAGTAACCACATAATCTGCGCCAGCATCTACCTTTTGTTTTAAACGCTTTAAATCTGTTTGTAAAGAAGGTGCTTCTAAATGTTTTTCTGGATATCCTGCAACACCAATACAAAAATCTGTGCTATTATTTACTTCTATAGCATCATGCAAATATTTACCAGAATTCAAATTACTAATCTGTGCAACCAAATCGCCAGCATATTGATGCCCATTTTTACTTGGCTCAAAATATTTTTGATGACTCATAGCATCTCCTCTCAACGCCATTACATTATCTATTCCTAAATAATGGCAATCTACCAACAAATATTCCGTTTCCTCTTTTGTAAAACCACCACAAAGTACATGTGGCACAGTATCTACATTATATTTATGTTTAATTGCAGCACAAATACCCAAAGTTCCTGGGCGCATTCTAGTAACTTTTCTATCTAATAAACCAGATTTTTCTACATAAACATACTCTTCTCTAGACGTAGTAACATCTATAAATGGCGGTTTAAACTCCATTAACGGATCAATATTATTGTACAATTCCTCAATATTATTCCCTTTTTTTGGCGGAATAATTTCAAAAGAAAACAATGTTTTTCCGTTTGCTTTTTTTATGTGATCTGTAATTTTCATTGTATATAGTTCTTTGTTTTTAGTTGGCATTTTTAGATTTGCTAAAAATAAAAATCTCAACTTTTAACTTATTTTTTTGGGCGTTACCACAAGGGTCGCGCTTTCCATTATATCTTTTTTTTCGTACCTCAAAAAAAGGATGCCATTGCAATCGCTAACGCAGCTCGTTTGCCAACGCCATTGATAACAGCAAGAAGCAATCTGTCTATTTAATTAGCGTTTCCTTCAATTCATCCTTATTATAACAAATGTATTCTTTTATTACTTTTCTTTTTAAAACTTGCAAAGTTTTAGAAACCTAGCAAGATAATTTTAAAATAAACCACACAAGTTTTAAAAACCTTTATAATTTACAATTTATTCTTCTGCCAAATTAGGGTGTAACCACTTTCTAGCCTTTTCTTTTGCAATGCCTTTTCTGGTAGAATAATCGGTAACCTGATCATCTGTAATTTTACCCAAACCAAAATACTTGGCTTCTTTATTTGCAAAATAATACCCAGAAACTGCTGCTGCTGGCCACATTGCCAAACTTTCTGTTAAACTTACACCAATTTGTTTTTCTACATCTAACAACTGCCAAATAGTTTCTTTTTCTAAATGATCTGGACAAGCAGGATAACCAGGCGCAGGACGAATTCCTTTATAACTTTCCTTAATCAAATCGTTATTGGATAAAGTTTCATCTGCGGCATAACCCCAATGTTTTGTTCTAATTTGTTTGTGCAAATACTCTGCAAAAGCTTCTGCAAAACGGTCTGCAATGGCTTGTGCCATAATTCCGTTATAATCATCTTCTTTTGCTCTATAACCATCTGCCAATTCTTGTGCACCAAAAATACCCACACAAAAAGCACCCATATAATCTGTTTTACCGGTTTCTTTTGGCGCAATAAAATCTGATAAAGCAATGTTTGGTATGCCTTCTCTTTTCTTTAATTGCTGTCTTAAAGTTCTAAAAACAGCAACTTCTGTTCCTTTTTTCTGAATAGAAATATCATCTTCATGAATGGTATTGGCTTCAAATAAACCAAAAATTGCCTTTGGTTTTAAGAGTTGTTTTGCAATAATTTCATCAATCATTTCTTGTGCTTCTTTATACATTATAGAAGCTTGCTCACCCACAACTTTATCTGTTAGAATATCTGGGAATTTCCCATGCAAATCCCAACTTCTAAAAAACGGACTCCAATCTATAAATGGCACCAATTCTTTTAAACTTAATTGTTCTAAAGTTTGAATTCCTAATTCTTTAGGCTTTACAATTTCAGAAGTTTCCCAATCAATTTTATATTTGCGTTTGCGTGCTTCTATTATAGAAATGTATGATTTTTCTTTACCACGTTTTAAAAACTTGGTTCTAAACTCATCATAATCCTTTTTTAATTTAGCAACGTATTCATTTTTTGTTTTCTTGTTTAATAAATCTCCTACAACTGTTACCGCTCTAGAAGCATCATTAACGTGAACTACGGCATTTTTGTATTGTGTATCTATTTTTACAGCAGTATGCGCTTTAGAAGTTGTTGCGCCACCAATAAGCAAAGGCAATTTAAAATTCTGACGTTCCATTTCTTTTGCCAAATACACCATTTCATCTAAAGATGGCGTAATTAAACCGCTTAAACCAATAGCGTCTACATTTTCTCTTTTAGCAGCTTCTATAATTTTTTCTGGCGGCACCATTACTCCTAAATCAACAATTTCATAATTGTTACAACCCAGTACAACAGACACAATATTTTTACCAATATCATGCACATCTCCTTTAACAGTTGCCATTAAAATTTTTCCTAAAGCTTGTTGTTCTTCTCCTTTTTCTGCCTCAATAAACGGATTTAAATAACCAACTGCTTTTTTCATTACACGGGCAGATTTTACCACCTGTGGCAAAAACATTTTTCCTGCGCCAAATAAATCTCCCACTACATTCATACCAATCATTAAATTACCTTCAATAACTTCAATTGGTTTTTCTGCTTGCAATCTTGCTTCTTCTACATCTTCAATAATAAAGGCATCAATACCTTTTACCAAAGCGTGTGTAATTCTGTCTTGTAAAGGGTTTTCTCTCCAAGATAAATCTACTGTTTTTTCTTTTTTAGAACCTTTTACCGTTTCTGCAAAATCTAATAAACGCTCGGTTGCATCTTCTCTTCTATCAAGAATTACATCTTCTACATGTTCTAATAAATCTTTTGGAATATCATCATAAACCTCTAACATTGTAGGGTTTACAATTCCCATATTCATTCCATTTTGAATGGCATAATACAAGAAAACAGAGTGCATTGCTTCTCTTACACCATTGTTTCCTCTAAATGAAAATGAAACATTACTTACACCACCACTTACAGAAACATTTTCTAGATTTTCTCTTACCCATTTTGTAGCTTCAATAAAGTCTATAGCATTTCTTCTGTGCTCTTCCATACCTGTTGCTACAGGAAAAATATTTAAATCGAAGATAATATCTTCACTAGGAAAACCTACTTTATTTACCAAAATATCATAAGAACGTTTTGCAATTTCTATTCTACGCTCATAATTGTCTGCTTGCCCAACTTCATCAAAAGCCATAACAATTACTGCAGCTCCATAACGTTTTATTTGTGTTGCTTCCCAGATAAATTTTTCTTCACCTTCTTTTAAAGAAATAGAGTTTACCACACATTTACCTTGTACAACTTGTAAACCTGCTTCAATAATTTCCCATTTAGAGCTATCAATCATTAAAGGAACTCTACAAATATCTGGTTCTGCAGCAATTAAATTCAAAAAACGAACCATGGCTTCTTTTCCGTCAATTAGACCATCGTCCATATTAACATCTACAATTTGTGCACCACCGTCTACTTGATGTCTTGCAATATCTAGCGCTTCATCAAATTTTTCTTCTTTAATTAAACGTAAAAACTTTTTAGAACCTGCTACATTTGTGCGTTCACCAACGTTTATAAAGTTAGTTTCAGGCGTAATTACCAACGGCTCAAGGCCAGATAATTTCATATAACGCCTTTGGTTGTTAGTTTTTAGTTGTTGGTTATTGGTCTTACTCATACTTATAGTTTCTTGTAATAATTAATAAAACCATTTAATAATTTTTTAGTTGAAATTACTTTTTCTATTGTGGTTTTTAATTCTTTCTCTGAAATATATTCTAAATCAAAAGAGAGATACAACTGTGTTTCTACTTCTTGCAAAGATCCTTTAGCTATATATAAAAAATGAATAGTTTCTTTATTTGACTGTCTTCCAATTCCTTCCGCAATATTTGAAGGTACAGAAACTGAACATCTTCTTATTTGATTTGTTAATCCATAGATTTCCTCTTTTGGAAAAGATTTGGTTAACAAATAAACTGTCTTAACCAATCTTCTTGAATATTTCCAAACATCTAAATCTGTATAATTCATATTTTTACTTGGTTTCTGGTTGTTAGTTTATCGCTAATGGTATTTTGACTTTAACCAAAAACTAAAAACCATTAACTACCAACTAATCTTGGTTTATATTTTGCAGCAATATCTGCAATTACTCTAATATGTTCTGGACTTGTACCACAACAACCACCAATAATATTGATTAAATTTTTCTTTAAATATTCTTCAATTTGCTCTCCCATTTCTTCTGGAGTTTCGTCATACTCTCCAAAAGCATTTGGTAAACCTGCATTTGGATGTGCAGAAATTGCAAACTCGGTTTTGTTAGCAATAGCTTCTAAATGCGGTTGTAATAAATTGGCTCCTAAAGCACAATTAAACCCAACAGAAAGCAGTGGAATATGAGATACCGAAATTAAAAAAGCTTCTGCTGTTTGCCCAGATAAAGTTCTACCAGAAGCATCTGTAATGGTACCACTTAACATTACTGGAATTTCTATATTTCGCTCTGCTTTTACTTCTTCTATAGCAAATAAAGCAGCTTTAGCATTTAGTGTATCAAAAACCGTTTCTACCAAGAGTAAATCTGCACCACCATCTAATAAGGCTTCTGTTTGTTGTTTGTAGGCAATTCTTAATTCATCAAAAGTTACGGCTCTGTAACCAGGATCATTTACATCTGGAGACATGCTAGCTGTTCTGTTTGTTGGACCAATAGAACCTGCTACAAAACGAGGTTTGTGTGGTTCTTTTGCTGTAAATTTATTGGCTACTTCTTTGGCTATTTTTGCAGATTGATAGTTTAGCTCATATACCAAATCTTCCATTTGATAATCTGCCATTGCAATTGTAGTTCCAGAAAATGTATTGGTTTCTATAATATCTGCGCCTGCTTCAAAATACTTGCCATGAATGGTTTTTATAGCTTCTGGTTGGGTAATTGATAGTAAATCGTTATTGCCTTGTAAAGGTGATGGATAATCTTTAAAGCGTTCTCCTCTAAAATCTTCTTCTGTAAATTTATAGGCTTGCAGCATAGTACCCATGGCACCATCTAAAACTAAAATTCTTTCTTGTAAAGCTTTGTAAATATTTGACATATTTTTATTTTCATATGTCATCAGGAAAAGTAAAGTACTTTTGCTGTTATCTTTCAAATATAAAATCTATTTAGAAATTTCTAAAAGATGCTGAAACAAGTTCAGCATATATTTGTAGAATGTAGCACCTTCTTTATCTTTAAAATTACTTTAAAGGTTCTAAAATATTTTAGAACAAGGGTTGCCAAGGTTTCAACGGGTCTAATCCCTCTACCTTTCGTGATAACGTATTATTAAGTTTATGAACTACACTACAAAGAAACGTAATATTTTTTTATTTGTGTAATTATTGTGTTTTAATGTTTATTCTTTTTCAAATAATGTTGATGATAAATAACGGTCTCCTCTATCGCAAATAATAGCTACTACAACACCACTATCTAAACTTTCTGCAACTTTTACTGCACTTGCTACAGAACCACCACTGCTCATACCCGCAAAAATTCCTTCTTCTTGAGCTAGCCTTTGCGTCATTTCTTTTGCCTCTTCCTCATTAACCTCTATAACTTGATCTACCTTTTTTCTGTTAAAAATTGCTGGCAAATATTCTTCTGGCCAATTTCTAATTCCTGGTATTCTTGCTCCTTCTTTAGGTTGCACCCCAACTATGGTAATGTTTTTATTTTTTTCTTTTAAATAATCTGAAACGCCCATAATTGTTCCAGTTGTACCCATGGTACATACAAAATGCGTTACTTGACCTTCTGTATCATTCCAAATTTCTGGCCCTGTGCCTTTGTAATGTGCCTTAGAATTGTCTGTATTATCAAACTGATTTAATCTGTAATAACCTTTTTTATATTTTAATTTTAAAGCATGGTCTCTAGAACCTTCCATACCCAATTCTTTGGGTGTTAAAATTACCTTTGCACCATAAGCGCGCATTGTTTTAACACGTTCTATAGTGCTGTTTTCTGGCATAACTACTACCATATTTACACCTAAAACCTTAGCCATAAGTGCTAAAGCTATACCTGTATTACCACTTGTAGCTTCTACTAAAGTATCTCCTTTTTTAATATTTTTTCTTTTTAATGCTTCAGAAATCATATTATAGGCAGCTCTATCTTTTACACTTCCTCCTGGGTTGTTACCTTCTAACTTTAATAATAAAGTAACTCCTTCTTTTTTAAAGATATTTTGCGCTTCTACCAAAGGCGTATTTCCTACGAAATCTATGATACTTTTTGTTTTCATATACTTTATCTTCTTTGAAAAATTTTATTTTCTGATTGTACAGTTACTACAGAGTTTGCTGGAGTAGATTCTGTAATACATACATTGGCTCCTATTACAGAGTTTGCGCCAATAACAACATCACCACCTAAAATAGTTGCATTTGCATAAATAACCACGTTATTTTCTATTGTTGGGTGTCTTTTTGTTGAAGCCATATTCTTTTTTACTTGAATACCTCCTAAAGTAACTCCTTGAAATATAGTTACATTATCTTTTATAACCGTAGTTTCTCCTATTACAATACCTGTAGCATGATCTATAAAAAAGGACTCGCCAATTGTTGCTCCTGGATGAATATCTGTACCTGTTGCTCCATGTGCAAACTCGCTCATCATTCTTGGTAAAACAGGTATTTCTTGTTGTAATAATTGATTGCTTAATCTGTATACTGCAATGGCATAAAAACCTGGATATGCTAAATAAATTTCTCTTAAACTTTTTGCCGCAGGATCTCTATTTACTGCTGCTAATGCATCTAAATCTAATTTTCTTCTAATTTCTGGAAATGATTTTTCGAAATCTAACCAAAAACAATCTTGATTTTTAATTTCTAGTCTTTCTAAAATTTTAAGAAATTTATTTTTTGTGGCTTCTCCGTTTTTACGCTGATAGCTTTTATGAAAAAGACAATTGATTATTTCTTTAGAAAAAACAGCTACAGCGTCTCTTAAACACATGCTGTAATTTTTTAAATCTAAAGCTGCTGTTGTTTCTTGTTTCATAACAAAAATTATGATTCTGGAGCTAACTCTACTTCTAAACCGTCTATTTCTGGCGTCATTTGTATTTGACAACCTAACCTACTGTTATCTTCTACATCAAAAGCTTCTGCTAACATGGCGTCTTCATCATCACTCATTGCTGGTAACTCGTGATTTGATTTTACATAACATTGGCAAGAGGCACACATTGCCATACCACCACAAACGCCAATTGTACCTTCTGGAGCTAGTTCATAAGAACGTACTACTTCCATTAAATTCATGGCCATGTCTGTTGGGGCAACAATATCATGTGTTACGCCATCTCTATCTGTTATTTTTATGTTGATGTCTTGCATCTAATTTTCTTTTATTGCTATTGTATGCAAATTTACATAAACCTTACAAAGTAATTGTGCTATTTGCTAAAGAAATCAATTAATTTCAAACAGGTTTAGCCCAGATTGAAGCTTTGTTTGAGCTCTTTTTTGCCAGATCCTGAATGAAATTCTGGATCTGGCAAAAAAAGCGAGTGCTGAAAGCTGGAAATAGCTTCAAAAAAAAAATAAACTATTGAATTGCTTTTACAACTGCTTTTGGTGCTTCTTTCTTGGTACCATCAAAACCTTGTACACCACCAACTGTGGTATATTTCATTACGTATTTTTTGTCTGGAAAAATTCTTTGAAATGCACTTTGACACATTAAAGTTGCCTCGTGAAAACCACATAGAATTAACTTTAATTTACCTGGATATGTATTTACGTCTCCAATGGCATAAACACCTGGTATATTAGTTTGGTAATCTAAGGCGTTATTAACTTTTATGGCGTTTTTTTCTATTTCTAAGCCCCAGTTTCCTAAAGGACCTAATTTTGGTGACAGCCCAAATAATGGCACAAAATGATCTGTATCTATAGTAAATGCTTCTTCGCCTTTCTTTTGTATGGTAAGGCCTGTTACTTTATCATCTCCTAAAATACCTGTAATTTCTGCGGGTGTTATTAATGCAATTTTATTGGCATCTTTTAGTTCTTGTACTTTTTCTACAGAATCTAATGCGCCTCTAAACTCGTTACGTCTGTGCACTAAAGTTACAGATTTAGCAACATCTGCTAAGAATATAGACCAATCTAATGCAGAGTCTCCACCACCAGCAATTACTACATTTTTATTTCTGTAAAATTCTGGTTCTTTAATAATGTATTCTACTCCATTATCTTCAAACTTACTAATATTATCTAGCTTTGGTTTTCTTGGTTCAAAAGAACCTAAACCACCTGCTATGGCTACCACTTTTGCGTGGTGTTTTGTACCTTTGTTAGTGGTAACTATAAAGGTACCATCGTCTTGCTTTTCTAAAGTATCTGCGCGCTCTCCTAATGTAAAACCTGGCTCAAATTGTTTAATTTGTTCCATAAGGTTGTCTGTTAAGTCGCCCGCTAAAATTTCTGGATAAGCAGGAATATCATAAATTGGTTTTTTAGGATAAATTTCTGAACATTGGCCACCTGGTTGTGGTAATGCATCTATTAAATGACACTTTAATTTTAATAAACCAGCTTCAAAAACGGTAAATAATCCTGTTGGTCCTGCACCAATTATTAATATATCTGTTGTAATCATAATTTTAATTTTAAAAAAACAAGTTTGTTTTTGTTGTTTTTTTTAATCCCTACTAATCCTATAGGGTACAAAGATTGTAATTTTAATTCTTATTCTACTCCTTTTTAATTGAAATAATTTTATTTTTATAGTATAGGTAAAAAAAACTCTTTTTTTATATGAATTTCTAAATATTATAAGTTAAAACAACGCATAAGCTTAAAATATATTTATTTTTAATTGAAATCAATTTTTAAATTGCTTTAAAAAAATAGCGTCGTTTTTTTGTTTCGCTTTTATTACCTTTTGTATGTCGTTGTTTGGTATTAATACTGACAATACATATTGTTTAATTACCCAATTGTTATTTATTTTTTCTAACACTCCAGAACCTCTGCAGGTTCCCATCCACGTGCGTAACCGTTCATTAAACCATACAAACTCTCCAGAATTTGCTATAAAAATATTTCTATCTAAGGTTTTAAAATTCCAAGCCTTACCTTTATCAAAATAAGGTTTGCTAAATTTTGCAAAGTCTTTTTTTGTCCAGGTTTCTTCTGCTGCTGTACCTATATAAATTGATGAACTATCTAAAGCCTTAAAATAATTTTTATAATTGGCCTCTGATGCCGCTTTGTGCCAATTTATCATAAAAGTATTAACGTCTGCTTTAATGCTGCTTTTGTTTATCGTTTTTTTAGATATGGCGCCACAGCCATAAAAAAAGAAACTCATTACAAAAACCAATAACATCTTTTGCATACTACTTACTCTTTTGTTGTTTTTAAAACCTGCTTCTTTTTATTACTGGCTCGTTTTTCTAATAAGCGCGCATTTATAGTTTCTTTAGAAATAGCATCTATTTTAGTAGAATCTAAACCTACGTGGTTTATTTCAACCTTTACTTCATCTTCTAATTTATTTTTTAAGAGTACTGTATTTATTTTAATATTTACAGCAGAAAAAGCAGCTATTGTTTTAGCTACTTGATCATTTACTTCGTAAGCTTTAATTGCAGGTATTTCTTTTAAATCTACCAAACGTAATGTTTCATTGTATAAAATATTTACTCTTGCGCCAAATGATGGCACATCAAATATTTCTGGCTTTATGGTATCTTTTAGTTTTTTTACTAAATCTTTTAATTCTAAAGCATTGTTAAGTGCTTCATTTGGTGAAATATTTCTATATTTTACAAGAAATGAATCTACAGCCTTTAAAGAACTCCAATTTTTTACTGATTTTAAAAAATGACGCTTAACCCCAACCGTTTTTTGGTGTTTTTCAGCAACACTCATTAAAGGTTTAGGTTTAGTATCCGCTTTGTCTTTTTCTGTTTTACTTCCACAAGAAAAAACTAAAAAGACTATTGTTAAAAAAGTTATATATTTCACAAGATCAATTAAGCATACAAAAATACGCAAATTAAAATACCTAAAAAAAAATTAAGAAAACTGTAGCAGACCAAAAAAGATAGTATCTTGTAAGTATTTTTAAATTGCAACGTCTTAAAAGAAACAAAAATCAACATATATTTCTTAGTAAAAGAAAAGTACACCTAAAAGAAATTTTAATACCATGAAAGAAATTCTACAAAATAGTTTAGAAAACACCATAACTTACCAACAATACAGAGATTTAGTAAGTAATTTACTAAAAGAAAATAAATCTACAGGGCCTACACAGTCAGAAGCACTAACTAATTATAGTAAGCTGAATGATCGCCGTATGAAAAGGTTAGATAAAACTATTAAAATTACAGCAACAACGGCAGCTTCTTTTGCTAAAATTACAAAGACACAAACTTGGGTGGTAATTACAGAAGGTTGGTGTGGAGATGCTGCTCAAAACTTACCTGTTCTTAATAAATTAGCAGATTTAACTGGTAAAATTGACTTGAAAATTGTTTTAAGAGATGATAATTTAGCATTAATGGATTTGTTTTTAACCAATGGTGGTAGATCTATACCTAAACTAATCGCTTTAGATACCGAAAATAATGTATTATTTACTTGGGGTCCAAGACCAAAAACAGCCACACAAATGGTTGCAGATTACAAAGCAACACATGGCGCAATAGATGCAGAATTTAAACAAGATTTACAAGTTTGGTACAACAAAGATAAAGGTGTTAGTGTACAAGAAGACTTTATAGAACTTACCGAAAAAGCGGAATTGATAGAAGCTTAGATTTATAAAAACTTAAAATATAGAGCCGTAAATAACATTGTTATTTGCGGTTTTCTTTTTCCCTATATTTGTCAACTAAATATAAATTATGTTTGTAGATTTTGATGCCATTCCTGAAGATGCTAAAGTTTGGATATACCCTTCTAGTAGAAAATTTTATAATTCAGAAATTGAAGAAATTACAGATAAAGTACAGTTTTTTGTAGCTAATTGGAAAGCAGAAAATGCTGATTTTAAAGCATCTTATAAAATCTTATACAACAGATTTATAATTTTAACTGCAGATGATGTTGCTACTCCTTTAACAAATAAAGATATAGATGCTTCTGTGCGTTTTATTCTAGGACTACAAGAGGCTTATAAAATTGAACTGCTAGACAAAATGAATGTTTGTTTTAAACAAGGTGAATATGTACAATACAAAGATTTAAAAGATTTTAAAAAACTACTCAAAAATAAAGCCCTAACTGGTAAAACTATAATTTTTGACAATTTAATTACCACTAAACAAGATTTTGAAAATTTTTGGGAAATTCCCATAGAAGAAAGCTGGTATAGCAGATTTTTAAAAAAGTGAAGAAAATTTAATACTGTAATTTTTCAACCTACACACTTGCTGAGAAAATGTTTGAACTTGAGCGAGTAAGCTTCCAATATTTTTTTAGTAAATATTTAATTCATTACATTAAAACTTTAGATGTAAAAAAACTTTTTACCTGCCGATTCATAACGATTTAATTATTTGTTTTAGAACAAAAATATTTATGAATCATATACTGAGTAATTGGTTTTAATGTTTTTCCAGTTTCTGGATGCAACCCTAAGGATGTAAATATTTCTAAATCTCCTTTTAAATTTTTACCATACCAAATTTGCACTATTCCTTTTTTATCAAAAAACGCTACATCACAACTCGGTTCTATTTTTTTGAAAAATTTTATTCTTTCTTCTTTGTAAATTTTTAGTTGACCTACATTGTATTTTTCTGTATCAAATTTAACTTCAACATATTTATTATTATCCCAAACCATCCATTTTTGTTTATTTATAGAAAAAAAGACTGAAAGTATAAGGAAGATAATACTTAATATAATAGCAAATTTATTGTTTTTTACACCTTTTAAAATTCTCTCAAACGGTTTAATTTTTTTGTTTTTTTGTTCTTGCTCATGTATTTCATCCGTGTTATTTGAGGTTACATTCTTTTTAACAAAATCAATATAATTCTCATAACCTAAATATTTACACAAAGAATTTATTACAATTTGTTGTTTAATTACAACTTTCTTCTCTTTATTCTTTCTCGCATCATTATATAAAACACGTAAACTTTTATCACCAAAAGAACATTTAAAATTATTCCATAACGCTTCTGAAATTCGTTCTGATAATTTGTGCGTTGATACAGATAAACCCGTCTCTTTTAGCTCCTCTTTATCTGCTTTCGCAAAGACCTCTAATATCAATTTTTGATGCATATCTAAACGTATTTTCTGGTTGTTAAATTACAAAAAACTATGGAAAATAAATGGAAAATCAATTCCAAAAAATTTCCAAATACCTTCCGTACTATTTCCAATCATTACATCAAATTATTTCTTCATTTGTACTAGAATTGATTACTGAATTGCATGCACAATAGCTTGTAAAACAGTATTCATTAAAATTGGAGCAGCAAGTAGAGTTGTTTAGCTAAACTGGGAAGTAACCTAACTTCTTTACTTCTGCAAACCAAACTTCCCGCAAAAAAAGAGACGTCTTTTTTTAACATTTAGCGTGTTGCTAGTGCACTAAAAAACTGAGTAAAAAAAACACTCGGACTACAACACTATTGTTCAATTTTAACTAAAACAAAATGAAAAAAATAATTTTAATTACGCTTACAATTTTTCTAAATATGTCTTTATTTTCATGTTCTGAAAGTGATGATTTGGATATTCAAGAAAACCAAGGAGTAGAAGTCCAAAACGAAAGTAAAGCCTGTTGCGATGGAAACGAAGAAATTCTTCCGCCACCACCACCTAAACCAACAACAAATAATGGTGATTAAAATAGTTTAATTACTCAATATTAGTTAGTATTTTCGAGGAATGAAATTGATAAAAAATTCATTCCTCTTTTTTCATATAATTGTTATTTTATTTACCCCAAAAGATTCTTATGCTCAACAAGCAATTGATAGTTTAGGACATTATTATAACCTCTTTGTAAAAGCAAAAGGAAACAACGATTTAAAGAAAGCATACCTTTTTTTTAACCAGCAAAAAGAAGTTCACAATCAAAAAAAAGACACCACCAGACTTATATTTGATTTAAGAATACTTGCAAGTATTGAGTACAAGTTTGGAAATCTTCACAAAAGCGATGCAACTGCTGTTACTGCTTTAGAATTAATTGAAGCCACAAAAACTACTAGTAATACAATTGAAGCCAAAATTGGTGTTTTAAATCATTTAGGGATTGTTTCTTATGAATTAAGAAATTATGATAGAGCCTTAGAACTTTATGATCGCGTATTAAAAATCGCAAAAAAACCTACACAAATTAACTCCGTATATAACAACAAAGCCAATGTTTATAGACAGAAAAAGAACTATCAACTTTCCATTGATGAGTTTGAAAAAGTGTATCATAATAATCTAAAATTCGATAATAAACTTAAAATTGCCAGATCTCTAGATAATTTAGGTTTGGCTAAATCTAAATTAAATGCTAAAGATGCATTACCTAAAATGTTAGCAGCTTTAAAAATTAGAGAAGAAGCACAAAATATTGATGAACTTTTTGTTAGCTACAAACATCTAACAGAGCATTTTACAGCAAAAAAAGAAATAAAAAAAGCAACATATTATGCAACTAAAGCTTATGAAATTGCTGAAAAAACAAAAAATGCTTCTTATAAATTGGAATCATTATCACTTTTATTAAATGCAGACAATCAATTACAAGTCATAGCGTTTAAAAAACTGAGTGATAGTATTAATTTGGTAAAGCAAAAAAACGAAAATATGTTTGCTTCTATGCAATATGATTATGTAGAAGAAAAAAGAAAAGCAGATGAAGCCAAACTTCAATTGGCAGAAAGTAAATTAGATGAAGAAAAACAAAAGGGATACAAAATAATTTATTTAAGTATTGGTTCATTCATACTTCTCAGTTCCATCTTTTTATATTTTATTCTGAAATCTCGTCATAAAAAAGAAAAATTAATTGAAGTATATAAAACTGAAACACGAATTTCTAAAAAAGTGCATGATGAAGTTGCTAATGACGTATACCATGTAATGACAAAATTACAAAGTAAGAAAGTGATTCATGAAGGTATTTTGGATGATTTAGAAAATATTTATACCAAAACAAGAGACATTTCTAAAGAAAACAGTGAAATTGATGTCACAGAAAACTTTAATGAAATATTAAATGATTTACTTTTAAGCTATAGAAACACAGAGATAAATGTAATTACAAAAAACATTTCTAAAGTTAATTGGCAAAAATTTTCTACTGAAAAAAAGACCACTTTATATAGGGTTTTACAAGAATTAATGACCAACATGAAAAAACACAGTAGTGCATCTCTTGCCGTTTTAGCCTTTAATCAAGAAGAAAAATTAAAAATAAATTATAGCGATAATGGTGTTGGTTGTATCATCAAAAAAAATAATGGTTTACAAAATGCGGAAAACCGTATAAAATCTATTAAAGGAACAATTAAATTTGAATCTAAAGTGAACGGAGGGTTTAAAGCTAAAATTTTAATTTAATATGTTTAAGAAAGTATTAATTTCAGATGATTTAGGAAGCATAAATCAAGGAGTATTATCTGTTGTAAACAAGCTAAATATTAAAGAAACGCAACAAGTACAATATTGTGATGATGCGTATCTTAAAATTAAAAAAGCTATATTAGATGATGCACCATTTGATTTATTAATAACGGATTTATCTTTTGTTAAAGATCATAGAGAACAAAAATATTCCTCCGGAGAAGCATTAATTATTGCTTTAAATAAAGAATTCCCAAAACTAAAGGTAATTGCATATTCAGTGGAAGATCGCTTACAAAAAGTTAGACTGTTAATAAATTTACACAATACAAATGCTTATGTATGCAAAGGCAGAAATGGTTTGTTAGAATTAGAAAAAGCAATACAGACTGTTTATAAAAACAAAATTTTTTTATCTCCTCAAGTGGCACAAGCGCTAAATCCAAAAACTAATCTAGAAATTAATGATTTTGACATTACATTGATAACACTTTTATCAAAAGGTTTTTCTCAAGATGATATTAGTATCTACCTTAAAAATAAAAACATAACACCAAGTAGCTTAAGTTCTATAGAAAAGCACTTAAACAAACTTCGCATACAATTTAAAGCTAACAATGCTATTCACTTAGTGGCAATTGTTAAAGATCTAGGACTTATTTAAAATAAATTTCTTTTTTTACCATATTTACGGTTTACCGTAAACACCTCTTTAACAAATAAATTACTTTTGTCTTAGATTCAATTTTAAAATGTTTGAGGAGGCAATTATAAAAAAAGAATTGTTATGAGAAAGGCAAAACCTTACGGAAATCCGTAAGGTTTTATTTTTTGTGAAGGTAAATTTGTGTCTATTAATTAACTTAACTACAAAAACATAAAATAAATTTTATTTATAAGATCTAAATAAAAAAATGAGTACTGTAGTCGGCTACTATTTTTAAACAAATCTTTGGTTATCATAATGAATTATTTAAATAAAAAAATGGGTAAACTAATTCAAATTCTGAAAACATTCTTTCTAATAGTAATTATCTTATTTTTTGTTAGCTGGCATATTAAAATTATTTTTGTTTATATCCTCTTTATGGTATTACGTAAGCATATACTACACTATGAGGAAAATAAAAAAATCATAAACCGTGGTGTGTTTATTTTATTCTTTGTATTATTTTGGTTTCTTTTTCCAAATAGAACCTCTGATTCAAATGATTATATCCAAAGCATATATTTTGACACTAAAACAAGAAATAAAATTAGAAAACCATTTATCCCACATCTAACAAATATTGTAGGAGAAGGAGATATAATGGCAATAGTTTCTTTAGCTTCCTATTTTATCCCTGAAAATTACTTTAAAGGTAGCGCTATAGGTGATATTGTAAAATATAATAAAAGCACATATTTTATTAATAATAACTTCCATAATTTTTACAGAAAAATGGAGCCAAAAAAGACACCTCCTCATAATGTTCCTTTCCAAATTATGCAGGACATGGGCTATTATAATGATATATCACACTATTTTTTACATATACCAAATACAAAAAATTTGCAAGATAAAGAAGTTATTGTTTTTTGCCATGGTTATGCTGGAAACTGGCTGTTATACCCAGAGTTATTTACAAAATACACCAATGCAATTATTATAGCTGTTGAAACTCCAAGTTTTAGCGGATATTTTTCAAAAAAGACTATGACTAATGTAATAAATAGAATACTACCCCATGCATACGAGCAAGTTGGAATTAGCTATAAAAAACCTCATTTAGTTGGTCTTTCCAATGGAGGGTCAGCTATAAATACATCTATTGTTTCATATCCAAATAAATTTAAATCATTTACAATTCTATCCGCTAGCTTAAAAAATACACCAAGAACAAACTTAAAGGTAAATATAATTTATGGTAGTAATGATAGAAGTGGAGGCGTAAACAACAAAATTCCAAAGTCAAAGTATATCAGACATCGTCTCAAAGGAGAAGATCATAGTTTAATGGTTGCTCGACCTGATACTATTTTTGAATTAATAAATAAAATAATCAACCAATAATTTAAAAATAAACATATAAAAGAGTATTGTAACTCATGAAAAACAAAATCGTTTTCACTCTCTAACTGTTAGAATTATAGACATTGTTTAGCTCCAATCTGATGAGACAAATGTACATCTATTCGTAGGTTGAATGTGGTCGTATTATTTTAATATAAATAGAAAAATATTTTGTTTATTTTATTAACCAACCTAGAAATAAATGATTTTCAATTTACCAAAGTCCATTTTTGTGAATCAACTTAAAAGTTGCTCTAGACATTCTGGCTACATTTTCTTGAACATTTTCAATTTCATTGTAACTAACTTAAGATACAATTGCAACGTTACCATATTTATTAAAAGTATTCCATCAATTATTAATAGATTATTTATTCTTGGATGAGATTTACTTTTGTTGGCATATTACGTAAGATTTCT
The DNA here is from genome assembly GCF_947495205.1 of uncultured Polaribacter sp. Taxonomy (GTDB): domain Bacteria; phylum Bacteroidota; class Bacteroidia; order Flavobacteriales; family Flavobacteriaceae; genus Polaribacter. Next base: position 22,465 of record NZ_CANLXV010000010.1, read on the forward strand.
TGTTGTGTTTTTGCCTTGATGTGGGAGTGTAATTTTTTCACTCAATTAAAATATTAATTGGGTGAAAAATTATTTCATTGACAACCATTTTTTAACATCTAAATTAGCTTCTACTCTTTCTTGAATAGCTGTATCAAGATAATGATAGAAATCAATTCCTGTTATTTGTTCAACTTCATCAATTGATGTTACATAAGTATAAATTGATTTTGTGGATTTTTTATTTGGAATAATAAAAGCCAAACCTTTGGCTTTACCTCCTTTAAAACTAATAAGTGTCTTATAAAAAGCTCTAGGAACAGATAATTTATTTTTACCAATTATATCAATTGGATTGTCTAAAATAGGTCCAGCTACAACATAAATTGAATCATTAAAACTCGACCAAAACTCTACTTTATTTTCTAAAGACCTCCATATACCTCTATTAAAAGAAGCTTTTTGAGGAGAAATATTACTTAAATAAAAACTCTCGCTCATTGCTTTATAGTTTTGAGCCATTGCATGAGCTGGAGCTAAATGCCCCATATCATAGCCACTACCTTTATAATCTTTTGGTGATGCTGAACTTGTTTTAACCAATGGATCCTCTCTATAATCATTTGTTCTTCTAGTTAGTTTATTATAATTCTGAACACAAACTTTATAAAAAACCCATTCTGGCTGTTCATCTTTTTCACTATAAGAAAGTGTAAAATAATTATGCGAAATTATTTGATCATAAGAAGAAGTTGGCTGATATTCTGCTCTACTTGTTTTAGACGAAATATTGATTTTATTAACCCCACTAATTTTTTTATTAACTTGATTAACGTTTTTACCTTTTAATTTTGCTTGTGCTGATTTTGAGATACAACTAGTAAAAAGCAGAAATATTATTAAACAAGAAAAGTTTTTTTTTGCACTCATTTAAAAAATTGATTTTATATATCTTCAAATATTTTAATATTGTGAATAAATCTATCATGATCTTCTCCTTTAAACCAATCAAGGCTTATCCATTTACCAGAAGTATCTTTTCTATAATCCTTACCTAATAATAATTTATTTGATAATTCTTTTTTTGGCACTAAAAATTCTGCAAATGCATGACCACTATCACCATCATAACCTCCAACCATTCTTGATCTTAAACCTATTTGTCTTGCTACTGAAGCTATCAAAATTGCAAAATCATCACAATCTCCAGAATATTGGTTTTTATACTTTAACGAAAGTGTTGCCTCTGCAGACCTCCAAGTATCCTTACCTGTAACAGGATCGTATATATAATGCCAATTTTTTCTAATATAATCTTGAAACACTAATATTTGCTCAATTTGAGAGCCACTAGTACTTAATTTTATATTTAACTCTGTTACTTCTTTTAAAACTAAACCTTCTACCTGAATTAAATGACCAATTGCAGGTGGAATTTTATTTTTTATCAAGTCCTTTTTTATTGTAACATTTTCTTTTGGAGTAACTATATCCTCTATATTAATAACCTGAGGTTTTAAATTTTTTATTATTGTGTTTGGTTTTGGAATTGTTTTTTTCTTACTTGCTTCCTTTTTTGCCATTGCAATTATTTTTGCACGTCCAGACCTTGAACAGCTATTACATGAATTAAAAAAGAAAGCAGTTGTTAAAAGAAATGTTATTATAATTAGTTTTTCATTCATTTAAACATATTTTCAAAAAAGGACGTTTTATTTTTATTAATTTCCACTTCCAAAGGTTCTTCTATTTTATGAAAAAATTTTCCAACTTTAGATGTTACCTGAATTGTAAATCGTCTGTTGTTATTTTCATTTTCTTCATCTCTAGAATGACTAAAATATCCACTTCCTGCTAAGATCACTTCACACTGACTTCCTAAACTATTAAAATCTGCTCCCATTCGTTTCCAATAATTAAATAAGGACAATGCTCTTTTGTAACTTAAATTATATCCCATATTTGGATTTCTAACCCAATTATTATTAGACCTTTGAGCGTTACCTTCGATAATGAGAAGATAATCAACTGTTTGACTTGTATCTATTATACTTTTTACTTTATTATATAAATTTTTACCAGCATTCCCAAGACCAATTCTGGTCTTTTTAGGAATGTCATTAATATTTGAACTGTTTGATTTAAATCTAACATCAATATTTAACTTATATCTTTTATTCTCTTTATCAAAATGATAATAGGTTGTATCTAAATTTTCAATCGCTTTTTGAACATTTTTTATTTCTTTTAGCTGACTAGCTTGAGCTTCTAGAATGCCTTGTTTCGATTGAAGAATAGCAAAAGAAATTACATATAACACGAGCATTATGAAAAACAAGCTTGTCATTAGATCTGCAAAACTCACCCAAAAAAATCCTGATTTCTTCATTAATTTAATACCTTAAAATATTGTAATAACGAATGAATACCATAACTAAGAATCGTTAAATAAGCACCAACTTTTAAGATATTAGTTGTTTTATCAAAAACAGACTGCTTAATAGGCTCTTTAATATTAGAAGAAAAATCTGTCGAAACGCTAGAGGTTGGAATCTCTCTGATTTTAATAATTTTTTCTATTGCAGTAATAATATCTCGACTACTATTATTAAACCCTTGTAAAATATTTTTATCTAAACTTTCTATTCGTTTGTCAATACTACCTAACTGAAGTAACTGATCCAAATGATTAAGTTTTTCAAACTTTGGTCGACTATTTTCAAAAGCTTGCTCAGTCCTTAATATTTGAGCATCCATTGCCTCCGTAAATTTTTCAATAGATTGCGTAAACGCTGTAGATAGTTTTGAATCAAACCCAGCTACAGCTTCATTAAATGAATTAAATTGTTCTAAAGATAAGTTACCTAACTCATTTATTGCCTTAGCCATTTTTGATTCAGTAGAAATAACAGCATCATTTACTGCATCACTATATCTAGAAAAAGATTGAATATGTTTATTAAAAAAAGTAGTTGCTGAATTGCTTTCTTCTATATTATTTTTTATGCTATCTAAAACAATATTAATATTTTTTGTAGCCCCAACAAACTGCTGCAATTTACCAACAAGTTCAGTTGTACCAGTCATTGAATTATTTAACTGATTGTAATAATTTGCAAAATTATTAAAAGACTCCATCATTACATCTAGTTGATTAAAAACCTCGACATTAGATTTTGTGATTTTTGCAACGTCTAACTTTCTTATATCTTTTATAAGTTCTTGTTCTCTTTCTACTGTATTGGAAGTTGTACTTACAATTTTATCAAGTTGAGATATTGAGCCTGTTGTATTTCTTGCAAAAACATCTAATTTATCAGATAGAATGGCAACTTCAGGCATCTTTCCTGTTGCCATTTTCGGCATTAATTCAGACTGTAGTTTTGATAAGAATTCACTCTTCTCTTCATCTGCTTCAGTTTGTGCATCTTTATATACTTTTATAGAAAAAAAAGTTGTTATAACTAACCCAATTACGCTCGCAGACATTGCCCATTTCACACCATTAATTAAAGGTTGAATTGAATCTAAGGCATTACTTCCACCGTCAAAAGAAACGGAAAATAACCCTATTATAATACCTATCATAGTAGCAGCCAATCCTAAGTATAAAGGAGCTGGTATTCTATTTTCAATTTGGTTTTCAATTGTTGACGTGTGTTTGTCTACAATATCTTTAATAAGATAAAAATCAATAGATGCACCTTTGTTTTTAATTAAATAAACATTTATGTATTTTACAATAGTATTAAGAACTTTACTTTTCTGCGAATACTCAAGGTATGTTATATTTACACCACCAGCTATATCCTCATCAAAAAGTAATATTTCTTCTACATTCCCAGTTTTAAGAACACTTCTTGAAACACGTTTTTGAGAAATTACAGGTAAAGTCTCAAAATCAAAAATTGCTTTATATTGAATTATTTTATGCCATAAATTCCTTGCTATATTTATCTGAAGAGCAATTATTCCTATAATAATTATAACTTCTAAAATTCCGTACATACTCTAAATAAATTTGATTTTTATTTTACTTTTCACCACCCAATCTTCGCCTTCAAAAACAACTTCTCCTTCTTCTATTACATTTATACCTTTTGCCTCTGAATTATATGCATTCTCATATTCACAAACTGTTTCTAAATATATATTAGGTGAATTTAAAGCTCTTGATAAATCTGCTGTTCCAATTAAAGAAATGCTACCTCTATTGACATTATCATCAACCTTTACAACATATAAAGAAGTAGGTTTTTCTATTTCACTTGCATCTTCGATTGCAAATCTTCTTTCCTCAAATGGTGATGGAAAGTATATGAACTTCTTTTTAATTTCAGAATTTTCAAACGCTACTGTGATAGGTTTAGCTTCTTCAATAGGTTGTTGAAATTCTAAACTTTTCTCTACTTGGGTTTTTCTATTTCTAACAAGGTTATTCTTTTCAACTGTAGAAGTTTTTTTAGTCTTTAATTGATTAATTTCATTTATAAGGTTTTTATTTTTTTCCTTTAGGGTTTTATTTTCACTTTTATAAAAACTTTCTAAATTCTGTTTTTTTTCTTTAACGTTATCTTTGACTTTCTTTTTACTTTTTAATTTTATTAAAAAAACATTTAATAGGATTGAAATTACCAATAAAACATATAAAGTCATTTGCCCCCAATCTATTCCCACTTTATGTATAATCGACCTGTTTTCTAAATTCTTAGGATTCATTATTTTTTGACGAGAACTAGAAAGTATTGTGTGTTTTTTAGCTATTAATTTATCATAGTGTTTATTAATACCTTCTATTACTTTTGTTCGATTAGAAACTATCTTTGTTTTCTCAGGATTAAAAATTATGTTCTTAAAATGAATGCTTTTTACACTGTCAATTAATTCTAACTTGTAAGATTTAAAGACTTCGTCTCTTGTTTTTACCCAACCTTTTGATAAATATTTACTTACACTATCTAAGTTTACAGCAATTCTTAGTTCAGAATACTCATCATTCAACTTTTTATAAGTTTCCCACTCTATTTTTTGGTTTGTATTAAATCGTTTCTTATCAGTCTTAGAAGACCAATCTCTCAAATCTTCCATGTAAGCAATGGTTAATTTAACCACTGCCCATTTATTTAATTTCTTGAATGCTTCTATACTATCTTTTTTGGTAACTTGACTGTAGCCACTATTTGTGAGGAGCAAACTGATTATGAATCCAATTATAAATTTTTTCATTCTTTTTGGATTATTGGTTTTCAATTTCACTTGCCAATTCATTTAGTTTTCCGATTAAAGGGAAAAAGAATAAAGTTTCTCCAAGAGTTTCGTCATCAACAGTATCAGACTTTAAATGATCTATACCTTGTAATTCGTAATCTAATAAATCTAAAGATTTATTATCATTGAAAATTTTAGCTGATTTATTAGAGACATCAAAACTATCTTTAAAGTTTTGCTCTACCATTAGCTTATTAAATAACTTGTAAAAGTTTTCCACATTTTTAATTACACCGCCAACATAAGACTTTGTTAAATCCTTGTATTTAATAGTACTATCTGTTACCTTACTAATACTCTGCACTGTCAATTCATCAGAATTTCCAACACTTATTTCTACTAGATCTGTATGATTTAAATCCTCTAATTCTTTACCTATATAAAAACCTCCTTTACAGGTAACTTCCTTAGGATTTTCACTTGCACTTACAGAAATATTTGAATCCATTTCATTATATACATTATTAAAAATAGCTTCAAAAAGTCTTTTTAAAGATAAATACTTACTAGTATCTTGATCAATAATTTGTAGAGTCTTAGAACCAGTACCACTGAATACAATATTTCTAGGAGACTCTAATCCTTTTACTTTCATTAATTCAGCAATATGATATACTATAGAACTATAAAATAATAAGAAGATAATTTTAAGATCACCATCATTTGCTAATTTCTCAGAAAAATCAAGGTTTTTTAATTGCTTATCCTTTATGTTTTTATTTTCATGTAAGGAGAAGAAATAATTTATAATATCTTGAGAAGATTGATTATCGTTATATAGCTTTTCTAAAATTTCTAACTCAGGTTTTAAGTCATTCTGTATTAGAATTTCTTTAAATTTTGGATAATATTTTTGAACAAAGCCATTTGTATTAATACTACCATTAAATCCATCTCCGAAAATAGCATTCCCTGCAAATTTAAATGATGAAATTAGTTTTGGTTCACCATCAGCATAAATCATTATATCTGTAGTACCTCCACCTATATCAACAGAAACAGAAGGTTTTGCCATCGCTTTAATTCCTCCTTTTGCTTTATAATAATAAAAAGGCGCAATACTTTCTGGAAAATTTATTAAATTTTCTAAATTAATATCTGAACCAAAAACTGCTTTAAAGTTGTCTTTCCATATTTTTCTCAATCGACTTAAATGAGCAGAAGACATACTTAATGGATAAAACCATGTTACCTTTGTATTGGTTAAATTACCATCATTTATTAATACTTTATTTTTACACAACATTAGTAGTTCTTCAATATAAAGAGATAAACGTCTATTACTATCCGTTTCATTATTTGCCCACTTTAAATCTGTAAACGCTTTTAAATACTTTCTAATAGCTACTTTTTCGTAATCAAAACCAGCATTTGCATCTGCAAAAACAAAAGTGGGCTTATCATAGTTAACTTCTTTATTTTGAACCAAACAAGTTCTAAAAGGTGCGTTTCTCAATTCATCTTTACCAAAACTTTTACTAACAACCTCTTGTTTTAAATGTGATTCTCCATCTAAAACAGTTGTAATTGCAGCTCCTCTTTTAGGAGTATTGTCTGGCATTAAAAAGGCTATTTGACCATCATTTTTAGAAATATCAAATGCTTTTTCGCTTCCTTGTCCTTCTATTTTATACTCAATATGAGAATTTGTTGTACCAAAATCAATGGCAAACTCATAATCATCTCCTCCTGCTCCTTTATATTTTGGCCAATTTGGAATTAAATAATTTACTGAATCATTATATTTAAGAGCTACCGCATCAAAACTATTTTGAATAATTGTTTGAGATGTAATATAGGGGCTTTGGGAACGTTGTTTTTGAACTTTATTAACATTCTGGTTACTATTTTTGGTGTTAATTACTTCAATATCTAGTTTGCTCCCATTTTGAGGGGAAACATCGGCCAATCCTAATGAATAAGTGATATCCGTTTGATCACTATATACAAATGGAAAAATAGAAAAAGCGAAAGACTTTTCTATAATAGTTCCTTTTTTAGGGTCCGTATTGTTATTTGGATAATAGATTTTTGTATACTGAATCGTGCCTCTTTTAATAGGAATATTTAAAACTACCTCAAGGCAATTTCCTGCCCTAGCATTAAACTGTATAAAATTTCCATCTTTAATATCTTCAACATTAAAATAATCAAAAAATTTCTTTGTTAAGGGTAATAAATATTTGTTTTCACCAACAGTAAAAAAATTATCCTTATCAATATCATAGGGTAATTTTATAATAGAATCCGTTAGAAAATCATTCATTGTCAAATAGGGATACTTATCACCTTGTTCAGGCAATGTTCTATCTTCTAATTTGCGTTTGTCTTCTACAGGAACTTCAGTTGCTGGGTTCCAAATATCAAATGTGTAAGTATATCTTAAATTTAAAGGCTCAACTGGTAATACCAAAGGTTTTAAACCTTGTATGGATTTAATTGTAGTAATTACTAAATCGCTATTGTCCTGAATTTTAACAGGATCTAATACATATTGTTTTAAAGAAAAACCTGAGATAGCTTCTAGAGGTTGTCCTGCATTTCCATTAAACACAACATTTTGTAATGAATTTAAATATTGACTAGGGTTTAAAGTCATTAATTCATTATAAAAACTCGCATTAATTTGAGACAACTTAGCAAAACTACTTATTAAATAGATATTAAACTCAGGAAAATAAGAGTTAAAATTAGCCATTTTAGATAATGCATATAAATATTTTACATACTCTTTATCTCTTTTATATAAAGGATGTAAACCGTCATCTAACATGATATCGTTACCAAATTTAATATCAATTTCTTCGACACCCGGAGCTGCAAAAAACAATGTTCTAGGTGATGTACCTCCAATAATTTTATGCTTATATTTTATGATATATAATTTATCTAAATTATCAAAATTATATTGAGAACTATCTTGTTTTAAGAATAAATCTAATGTTTTTCCTAAATGTTTTTGCTCTTCATTTCCGTTCAATAGATTGTTTAAACTAGTCGTTTTATCCCAAGCAACAAATTCTAAACTATCTTTATATTTATTATAATTAAATAAAATTTGACCAATATCTAATGCATCAGAAATTAATTTATGATTATCTGAACCTGTTGCTTTTCCATTCTTTTCAACACCATCTAACTGCCCAGAGTTTCCAACAACATTAAAAGCTGTTCTTACTAAATCTATTCTTGCAAATGGACTTGGAATTGATGTTGGTAATTTCTTACCGTTTCCCCCGTCAGTATTAATACTACTAATTAAAGTACTGTTTATAGGCGTAGATGAAAACCAATCGTTTGTCAACGCTCCTTGACTATGTATTCTAAAAACTTTTTTTGCCATTATATTTTAATTTAGAATGTTGTTAACTTGTTCCTCTAAAACTTTATCAAAAACTTTTATAAATCTTGACTCTTCTTCTTCTTTATCTAATTCACCACTTTTAATTAATTTATGTGCAGATTTAATTAAAATATCTCCAGTAGCTTTGTTTCTTGATAGCAATCCGCCTTTAGAAACTTGGTTTCCTATTATGAAATCAAATAAAGAATCGTGTTGTTGATTATCATGGAATGGCATAAAAGAAATATCATTCGTTTTCAATTCGTCTACCCATTCTTTAAAGTAATTTAGAAAAGGCAAAAACTCAGATTTATAAAAATCTGCATTATAGAATTCTTTTGTTATTCCATTTTCGCCATTATAATGCCCTGGAGATTTTAGTAATTCTGTCATCGATTTTTCAACAAACTTATCTAATAAATATAGCTTAGATAAAGGCAGTTTTAATTTATCTTTTGCATCCTGTCCTAAACTATCAAATTTTAGTTTCCCCTTATCATCTTCAATTCCAAATTCTTTTATTGCTGTTACATTACTTTGAATGGAAGAAGGTATATTTTTCACAAAGTCTAGGATTGCTAAAGCACCAGCTAACTCTACAAAATGAGCTTTATTTTTCTGATCTGCTTTTCCTTCTGCATATTTCATGTTATTATTTGCCTTATCCCCTATATGATAAAAAACATCTAACGAATTGTTGTTAAATATTGCATGTTTGTAATAACTCAACGCAGCTTTGGCTTTCCCAAAGAATGTTGCTGAATCAATTTCTTTTTCATTGTTATTATTATCAGATACTTTAAAATATGGTAAATAAGAAATAGCACCAATTGCAGACCTACTAATTTTATCTGAATTAAGTCTGTTTGCATCATTTGTTCTTAAGTTCTTTAATAAAAGAGGAAATCCTGAGGCACCTGTTCCTCCAAAAATTGAACTTATTATAAAAATCGCATCGCCCTCATTAAAGGAATTAGAAAATTCGTGGTATTCTTGTGAGTCCACAATTTTATTTAAAACTACACTTCCAATATTAGGATTTCCTTTAAAACCAACAGTCATATCTGCCTCTATGTTTTCCTTACTAAAAAGCAAATCTATTAAAGCTTTATTTTCATCGTCTAACCCATTATAATCAATAGATTCTCCAAACTTTTGTCCACTTCCATCAATACTAAACTTAAAATTATTACTTAAGTTTGGGAGATTTTCATTCGTTAATTGCGTTAATGTTTTAATCTTAGTTCCAAATAGCGTATTATCCTCACCTGCTTTATAAGCTATGTTTTGATATTTCATTAAAATATCAGCTGTTCTATTTAAATCACCATTTGCAGTATCAGGATCAATAATAATTGGTACTACCATATCAAACTTTTCATCTAACTTTACACCTGATGCCAATAGCATTGTTAAAGCTTTTATAACTCTAGAGCCAGTACCACCAATTCCAAAAACATATAATTTATTTGCCATAATTTAAAAAGGGTTATTTCTATTGTTTGTACTTAAAAATCTGAAAGGGATAATTGATAAAATAACTGCTATAATTAAAGAGTAACCAAACGTTACAAAACTCATTTGAACTATAAAATAATTTGCATCTAGCTGTCCATTTTCACCGGTATAGTCTCCTAAATACTGAATAATTTCAGGGTTGTTATATATAATTGCAGATGTACTTATGTATGCTAAAATTGAAATAATTAACATAGTAATCCACCATTTAAACTTCGAGGAACTTACAGGATCCCAAAATTTATAAAAAATGATGAGTATTATTATTGGAATTATTAAAATTAACCATCCAATCTTTCCGTAATCAAGATTGTTAAATACTGCATTTAAAAGGTCTTGGTAAGTATCCCAATTAAAAAAAGGTTCATAAAGTGACGCAACAATTTCATTCATATTAATCTGCTTTAACTATTATATTTATTTTAAAAAAAATTCTTTTATTATTCACTTTTTGATACGCTTTTGAGACTCCTGTAATAAGTCTATGAAATGCAAAAGTTCTTGAAGTATTGTTTTTTATACTACAGTCGTTATCTGTACCAGAATTAATAATCCATTGAGGGAAATTAATATCAAGACTCAAATTCAAATCACCATATAATTTTTTCTTAGCTCTTACAACCAAAACATGTGTGTATTTAAATTTTCCTTTTTTATTTTGGTTATTAATCCATTTATATGACCTACCTGTTTTATCTAATTCGTTAACTTTTTTTACTTCTTGGACTTGGTAACCAGTATTGTTTTCTATTGAATAATTTGAAGTATTTAATAAATAGGATTCAGGAATTGAAAGATTAGAATAGTCTACTCCTATTCCAAATTGAAGATATCTATCTTTAAGCAATACACCTTTTTTAGAAAATTTTTCTGCGTCACCAATTTCTTTTACAACTGGTTTATGACCTGATTGTTTAAAGTTCCCTTCTTTTTCTTCTCCTTGGGTTAATACAGTATAATTAACTTTTAAATCTTTGGTTATAATAAACCTAGACTCTTCTTCTAAACCTTTTAAATCATTTTTTATCACTATTTCTTCTAGTGTTTTATTAATAACTTTTCTAGCTCCAAACAAAAAGATATAATAGGGTCTTACTTGGTTAATTTTAATTGCTTTGTGTCCAGGTTTACATGATTCAGAATAATAGGTTCCGTCAAAATTAGAAGTCATTTTTAAGACTACTGTTTCAATTTCATTTTCTCTTAAAGCTTTTTCGAATGCTTGTTCAATTTTAACTGAAACAATACTAGGGTTTTTCCCTTTTACTGAATAAATACCATCTGTAACAACAATACTTAAATTGTTTTTTAAAGCTGTTTTTATAGCTGTTTTAAAAATAAATTGATGATCAGAACTCCTAATGTTACCAACTTTAATCTGGTTCTTTTCAATTCTATTTAAGATATCGGTTGTTTGATGAACATCAGTATTTACAAAAAAAGTATTTAATTTTTTACTTTTTGAATTCCCTATAACCCTTGTCATATTCTCCAAAAAATTGTCACCTTTCAAATAACCATTCATTGATGATGAGTTTTCAAAATAAAAATTAACTTCATCTATTTCAATAGCACTGTTGATTTCTTTGGTAGTGACCTCTTTTTTTGTAGTTCGATTATGGAGTTTATCTTTCTGACAACTTATGCCAATTAGCACAAACATTGAGAAAATTATCAACTTTGGGGAAGTTTTTTTCATAAAATCAATATTTAATAAATCAGTATTTATTTAATATCAATCATAAGTGAACATCAATTTCTATGTATACAAAGTATATTTTTATTGAAATCATTTTGATAAAAAGATTATTTTAAAGCCAAAAAACAATTAATGCCTCGTAGTTGAATTAATAAATTCTAATGCTAACTAAAATTCAAGTTTTGTGTTAAATGACTGCATAATAAAGTTCGTTTATCTCAATTTCTTATGAATGATAAACAAAACTAAAATAATTGTAAGTAGTTTTATTACGGGTTTCCGTAATAAAGATAATAAGAGCACATTAACTTTCTGAAAGCCTTGCAAACAAGTCTGATTAACAGTAAAATAGACTTTTTTTTTGTTTTGAAGTAATAACAAAAAAAATACAAATATAAAACACTTTTACATGTATTAGAATTAAGATTTTATCTTACGATACTAATAAGCTGAATCATCACACATAAAATCAATTTATTATATCTGAGACATACGCTTCATCGTATCAAAAAACGCTATTTTAAAGGTATCATCTTTAGCAAATAACCTATACAAGTCTAATTCTTGTTTACGCTGTTTAGAGATTACATCTTCCTTTATTTTTTGAAATGAGATGGTCTTATTTTGTTCGTCTAAATTGTTTAAATATTTTGACCCTAAATCTGGATGTAATTGTATCGATTTGGTAAGATTAATAAATTTAGGGCGTTGATCTACTGGAGTTACATCCCGTCTCTGTATAAGTTAATGTTAGTTTAGGCCATCTCGAAATATCAACACCTCCAGTATATATTTTTGGCTCAGAATAATTCAATTTCATAGGAAAAACGTGTACGTTTTCGTGTACGTTTCGTAAAAATAAGAAGTTTAAAAGCATAAAAAAACGAATTGTGAGACACAATTCGTTGATTTAATTGGCTTTAAGCTTTGTAGCGGGAACTGGACTCGAACCAGTGACCTTCGGGTTATGAGCCCGACGAGCTACCTACTGCTCTATCCCGCGATTTCGACTGCAAATATACGATATACTATAAGTAATAACCAAACATTATTTCATTTATTTTTTAAGTACCTAAACGTTAATCTACTAAAAATCTAATTACCTTTGCAACATGACACATAAAGCAGGTTTTGTAAATATTATTGGGAATCCAAACGTTGGTAAATCAACATTAATGAATGCGTTGGTAGGCGAAAAACTATCAATTATTACCCCAAAAGCACAAACCACAAGACATCGTATTTTAGGCATTGTAAATGATGAAAATCATCAAATTGTGTTTTCTGATACACCTGGAATTATAAAACCAGCTTATGAATTACAAACTTCTATGATGGATTTTGTAAAATCTGCCTTTGAAGACGCCGATATTTTAATTTATATGGTAGAAGTTGGCGAAAAAGAATTAAAGAATGAAGCTTTTTTCAATAGAATAATTCATAGTGAAATACCCATTATTCTCTTATTAAATAAAATTGATAAATCTTCTCAAGAACAAGTAGAAGAAAAAATTGAATACTGGAAAAACAAGGTACCCAATGCAGATGTTTTTGTAATTTCTGCACTAGAAGGTTTTAATATTTCTGCGGTTTTTGAAAAAATAAAAGCCTTATTACCAGAAGGACCAGCTTTTTATCCTAAAGACCAGTTAACAGACAAACCCGAACGTTTTTTTGTAAACGAAAAAATTAGAGAGAAAATTCTAATACATTACAAAAAAGAAATTCCTTATTCTGTAGAAGTGGAAACTGAAGAATTTATAGAAGAAGAAAATATTGTTAAAATTCGCTCTGTAATTATGGTAGAAAGAGACACCCAAAAAGGTATAATTATAGGCCATAAGGGAACTGCTATTAAAAGAGTTGGTGCAGAAGCTAGAAAAGATTTAGAAAAATTCTTTGAGAAAAAAGTATTTATAGAACTTTTTGTAAAAGTGAATAAAAATTGGCGAAGCGATAAAAACCAACTGAAACGATTTGGCTATCATCAAAAATAAAATTTTATACTAAATATTCGCCATCATAAATTCGTGTAACTTTTTCATTTGTAATTTGCCTGTATCTTTTCCTATTTTACCTAAAAAATAGAGTAAAATCCAGATTAAAGGTAAGACGATAATCATTATTAAAGGAAAAACCAAAGGTTCTTTTAAAGACATTTTAGTGTATAACAAAACACAAAATCCTAAAAAAGAAATTGCGATTATAAAATGAACGAACATAAAAAGTGTCCAAACTTGTGGTTTAGGACCAAAAAGACCTTTTAATTCAGTTGAATTATCTTCATTTTCCAAAATTTCTAAATGCAGTTGTGGAGACCAAAAATTTTCGTCTTTCTTAGAAACAGAAATAAAAACATGGTTATCTACAACAGAACCTCTAAAAGTATTTTTATCACTTTTTAAAACTTCAGAAAAACCATTTAATAATTGTTGTTGATTTTTTTCTAAAAGAATTGAAAAACGAGGTCTTAAAAACAGTTCGCTATTTCTTTTTTCTATAGAAAGTTGCTTTTTATTATTCATAAATTATGCATTTAGAAGTCTTTCAATTTACAATAAATTATCGTTGAGTTAATTGTATCTTTGCAAAAAATATCAACCAAAATGAATAGTATTGTAGCCATTGTAGGAAGACCAAATGTAGGAAAATCGACACTTTTTAACAGATTGGTGCAAAGAAGAGAAGCTATTGTAGATTCTGTAAGCGGTGTTACAAGAGACAGGCATTATGGAAAATCTGATTGGAACGGAAAAGATTTTTCTGTAATAGATACTGGTGGTTATGCCATTGGTTCTGATGATATTTTTGAAGAAGAAATTAGAAAACAAGTAGCTTTAGCTATTGAAGAAGCAGATATTATTGTTTTTGTAGTTGATGTTGAAGAAGGCATAACACCTATGGATGCTGAAGTTGCCAAATTACTTAGAAAAGTAAAAAAACCAATTTTTGTTACTGTTAATAAGGTAGATAATGCCATGCGAGAAGCAGATGCAGTAGAGTTTTACAACCTTGGTTTGGGAGATTATCATACAATTTCTTCTATTAATGGAAGTGGAACTGGAGATTTATTAGATGCTTTGGTTGTAGAAATGCCAGAACCAGAACCTGTAGATTTAGAAAAAGATGAACTACCAAGATTTGCTGTAGTTGGTAGACCAAACGCAGGGAAATCTTCTTTTATAAATGCTTTAATTGGCGAAGACAGAAACATAGTTACCAATATTGCTGGTACAACTAGAGACTCTATAGATACCAAATACAACCGTTTTGGTTTCGATTTTAATCTGGTAGATACAGCAGGAATCCGCAAAAAATCTAAAGTTAAAGAAGATTTAGAGTTTTACTCTGTAATGCGTGCTGTGCGTTCTATTGAATATTCTGATGTTATTATTTTAGTGGTAGACGCCACAAGAGGTTTTGAAGGACAAGATCAAAATATTTTCTGGTTGGCAGAAAAAAATAGAAAAGGTGTTGTTGTACTAATTAATAAGTGGGATTTAATTGAAAAAGAAACCAACACCATGCGAGATTTTGAAGCCATGGTAAAAAAACAAATAGAACCTTTTACAGATGTGCCAATTGTTTTTATTTCTGCCTTAACAAAACAACGTTTGTTTAAAGCTATAGAAACTGCTGTTGAAGTTTTTGAAAAAAGAAAAAAGAAAATACCAACTAGCAAACTAAACGATGCCATGTTAGATTTGGTTAAAAGCTATCCACCACCAGCAACTAAAGGAAAATTTGTAAAAATAAAATACTGTATGCAATTGCCTACACAAACGCCGCAGTTTGCCTTTTTCTGTAATTTACCTCAATACGTTAGGGATCCTTACAAACGCTTTTTAGAAAATAAACTAAGAGAAATTTACGATTTTTCTGGTGTGCCCATTACCATTTATTTTAGACAGAAATAATTTTTTAACGTAAGTTTACTTCTGTTTTAAAGACTAATAATTTACAATTTTGTAAATTGTGACATATGAAAAGTTTTATCAACCAGAAAATTACGAATCAGGAATTACCATTACAATTAAACATCTCTTTTAATAAGGTATATCACCTTTTTAAAAAATATGCAAATCCTGTTTTAAAAAAACACCCATTTCACTCGGCTGCGAATGAAATGATAAAACTTTTTGAAGAAAACCCTGAATTTAAAGATGGCTTTTCTGATTATACTTTATTGGATAAGCATAAAGATAAAATTGATTTAATTTTAGATCCACTTTTCCCAGAAGCACTGCAATTAAACGAAATTAAAGCGGCAAGTATTCCTTTTTCTTTTACTTCTTTTCGGTTTTCTAAACGCTTTCAAAATATACTAAACAATGCAGGTAAAGATTATGAATTTTCTGTAAGAAATTTTGAAGATGAAAGCATGTATATTATGGCATGTACTTTTATTTTAAGTACCTTTTATGGTTATTCAGTAGATGTAAAAAGACCTTTTTATTTTGATATTCCAGACAAAAACACTGGAACAATGAAATACTATAGAGCTGCTTTTAATGCAGATTTTTCTGAAATTACACCAACTGCAAACGCTCCTAAAATTACCAAAGATGACTTTAATACGCTTTTAAACAATTTTGAAGACATTAAAGTTTGGAAAGAAAAATTTCCGCCAAATAGTTATATTTTTAAAGGTTTTGGCATCATAAACTTATTTGATGTTACTTCAGAAGAAATGCTATCTGCCATAAAGGCAAATTTATTAAGTGGTGGAGATCAATTAATTTACAAATTACAAAATAACCTAAGAGACTTTTATAGCCTACAAGACTTAAAACTAGGCTATTCTATTTTTGATAATATTAATAACAAACTCTGCGAAACTGTTCTTAACAATTCTAATAGTATTATTTTAAGCAAAAAAGAAAGTATAGACTGTTCTTCAGATTATTTTTGTCATACAATTATACAAAAGGTATTTCAAGAACACGAAACCTACGTAATATCAGATTTAGAAGAATACGGCAAAGCAACAGGAGAAAACAAATTTTATCAGAATTTAAAAAACGCTTGCATTAACAGTATCATTTTAATCCCAATACCTGCAAACAAAAACAACGATTTAGCTTTATTAGAAATTGCAGCACAAAAAGCATATGCTTTAAACTCTGTAAATATTACAAAACTTAAAGATATTATTCCTGTTTTTAAAGCTGCGGCAAAAAGAACTTCCGAAGAAAGACAAAATATTTTAGAAGCTACAATACAAGAAAATTATACAGCTATACATAATTCTGTAAAATGGCGTTTTTATGAAGCCGCAGAAAAATTTCATGCAGAAAAACAAGCAAATGAAAATGCCAATTTAGAAGAAATTGTATTTAATAATGTTTATCCGCTTTTTGGACAAAGTGATATTAAAGGCTCTTCTTTGGCAAGAAATATTGCAATTCAAGAAGATTTAACCACACAATTAACCCTTGCCATAAGTGTTTTAAAAGATGCTTGTAAAACAGAAAAACTACCCATTTATAATGAGTTAATGTTTAGGGTTGCTACCTTTTTAAAGGAAGTTAAAAATGGTTTAAATGCTGGTGATGAAGTAACTATTTTAGACTTTTTACAAAGAGAAATCTATCCCGTTTTTAAACATATAAAAGACCTTAACAGCAATTTATCTAAAAAAGTAAACACCTACATGCAGCGTTTAGACAAAAAGCTACAAGTAGTTTATGAAAAACGGAAAGAATATGAGCAAAGTGTTACCATTATCAATGAAAAATTAGCAAAATATATAGATAACAAACAAAAAGAAGCGCAAGAAATGTACCCGCATTATTTTGAGCGTTACAAAACAGATGGTGTAGAATTTAACATGTATATAGGGCAATCTATTGCCAATAAAAAACCTTTTGATGAGCTCTATTTATACAACTTAAGGTTGTGGCAATTACAAACCATTTGCGAAATGGAAAATATTGCATTTTCTTTAAAAGATAGTTTAAAACACCCTTTAAGAATTGCTTCTTTAATATTGGTACAAAGCAATCCTATGGCAATTAAATTTAGGATGGATGAGAAACAATTTGATGTAGACGGTGCTTACAACATTCGTTACGAAATTATAAAAAAGAGAATTGATAAAGCCAACATTAAAGGCACAAAAGAAAGAGTTACACAACCAGGTAAAATTGCCATTATTTATTCGCAAGACAAAGATGCTGTAGAATATATAAAGTACATTAATTTTTTACAATCTAAAAAACAACTAGGTAAAATTGAATTCTTAGAATTAGAAGATTTACAAGGTGTTGCTGGTTTAAAAGCACTACGCGTGGCAATAATTTATCAAAAAAACTTTGATACCCAAAAAACCATTACGCTAACAGACTTATTAAAGCAGATTGAAGCTTAAATAAGAATTCCTTGAGATTTAAAAGAAATTCCAAAAGCAATTACACTAGCTATTATACCAATCATAAAAACTGTATAGGTGATTCTTAAGATTTTGTATTTTCTATTTAAAACCAAACCTAAAAAATACAAATCTTTGGTAAGTGAACCATACAAATAATCTTTATCTGTCATCATTTCTGAGATTCCCCATTCAAAATCTTTTAGTTGCATTTGATGAAAATTACCAAAAAACAATAAATTTACTTTTTTATTAGCCACATCTTCCTTAGAAAATTTACCTTGAGTTACATTGGGTCTTGTAGCAACTATAGATAAAATGATAGAAGTTACCGTAAAAAATATAAAAATTATAGTAGGTACTAGTAAATGAGCGTTTGACGGATTGTCTAATTTTGGCAATAAATTAGACAGTGCCAAAGAAACAATAATTGCATTTACAGAAAGCAAAATATTGGCTTTGGTATCTGCAATATTACTTAAAGTCATGTGGTTTTTAAGCGCCACTCTAAACATAGTTTCTACACCTCTTTCTGGCACATTACTTTTATTTTTTTTAAGGTCTAAAGCTACTTTTTTTTGTTTTAGTTTTTTGCTTTCCTTTTTTAAATTCTTTTTAGCTTTTAATAATCTTGCTAAATTTTTTTCTTTTCCTTTACTCCAGTTTTTTAACGCGAAATCTGTATAATAGCGATGTTTATTGGTTAAAAAAGACAAATTAACAGCCAACCATTCTGTATTTGTATACTTTTTACCCAAAGAAAGTTCCCATTCTTCTCTTAAGAGTGAAGCTAACGCTGTGTATTTCTTTTTTGCCAAATGCGCTGTATCTGCATCTTTAATTATTTCTTCTAAAGTATTTTTTGGCAATACATTTACCTTAGTTGCCAAAATAATTTCTGAAATTTCTGAAATTCGTGATTGACTAAGTTTCTTATTTTCCAGAAAAATATGCGCAATTTTCACGCTTTCATCTTCGTGATTATCACAACTAACTACATAACCCACATCGTGAAACCATGCAGCAATTTCTAAATTTTCTTTGGTTTCTTGTGCTAAATCTAAACTTGCAGCAATTTCTGCTGTATACTCCACTACTCT
Organism: uncultured Polaribacter sp.; assembly: GCF_947495205.1. Lineage (GTDB taxonomy): Bacteria > Bacteroidota > Bacteroidia > Flavobacteriales > Flavobacteriaceae > Polaribacter. Next base: position 41,742 of record NZ_CANLXV010000010.1, read on the forward strand.
TTGCGTATGCGCCAAATTATGATACAAATATTTTGAATCTAATTTTTCATTTAATAATGACAAAACATACAATTCTACTGCTTTAATTACTGCGCTCATTGGGTAAATTTTAACAAAAATAAACAATTAAAACGGTTTACTTTATTTTCATATTTGTCGTAAATTTAGGTATTGTTATCAAAAAACAATAAAAACAAATTTTAAAAGCCTTTTTTGGCATTTTTTACATAAAAAATAAGATAAAGCGATACTATGTTAACTTGGAAAGAGATTATACATTTTGCGAGTAAGGGAAATCCTACACCAGATAAAATACTAGAAAAATCAGAAACAGAATGGAAAGCCTTATTAACACCTGAACAATTTAGAATTACAAGGTTAAAAGGCACAGAAAGACCACATTCTGGTGCACTCTGTTCTATTTACGATGAAGGGCAATACAACTGCGTTTGTTGCCAAACCCCTTTATTTGATTCTACTATAAAATTTAATTCTAGCTCTGGTTGGCCAAGTTTTACACAACCTATTAAAGAAAACGCTATAAAATATCACAAAGATATTTCTTATGGTATCGTAAGAGTAGAAGTTTTATGCAATACTTGTGATGCTCATTTAGGACATGTTTTTCCAGATGGACCAAAACCAAGTGGTTTGCGCTATTGCATAAATTCTGAATCTATGACTTTACAAGGAGTTTAAACCGCTTGTTAATACAAACAAAAAAATGGAAAAAAACATACAAGTAGCCACTTTAGGAGGTGGTTGTTTTTGGTGCACAGAAGCTGTATTTCAAGAAGTAAAAGGTGTAGAAAAAGTAGTTTCTGGTTATGCTGGTGGCAATGCTCCTGGCAAACCAACATATAGAGAAATTTGCTCTGGTTTAACGGGCCATGCAGAAGTTATTCAAATTACTTTTAATGCAAATATAATTTCTTTTGAAGATATCTTGGTTATTTTTATGACCACACATGACCCAACAACATTAAACAGACAAGGTGCAGATAGAGGTACACAATACAGATCTGTTATTTTTTATCATAATGCACTACAAAAACAAATTTCTGAAGAAGTTTTAAAACAAATTCAGGTGTATTATAAAGATGTAATTGTAACAGAATTAAGTGCATTGCCAATTTTTTACGAGGCAGAAGAAGAACATCAAAATTACTACAGACAAAATTCAGAGCAAGGTTATTGCAGTTATGTTATTGCTCCAAAACTCTCTAAACTTAGACAGTTACATGCAGATAAATTAATTGCAAATTAGAAAAACAGTAATTTTAAAATTCACAAAAATCTTTAAAACAATCAAATACATTAGTTTTAAAAATTTCTAAAAGAAAGCTCTATTTATGATAAAACTGAACATAAAAGATACTTTTACACAAGAATTGCCTGCAGATGCAAATCTAGAAAATACGAGAAGACAAGTTGAAGAAGCTGTTTTTTCTTATGCAAATCCAAAGAAAACCAAAGCACCAAAAGTGTTACACGTTTCTACAGAAATGTCAGAAACATTAGGTATTTCAATAGAAGAAACCAAAAGCGATTTCTTTAAAAACATTGTTACAGGAAACGAAATATATCCAAATACAAAACCATTTGCCATGTGTTATGCTGGGCATCAATTTGGCAATTGGGCAGGACAGTTAGGAGATGGTAGAGTAATTAATTTATTTGAAATTGAACATCAAAATAAAAATTGGAAAGTACAACTAAAAGGCGCTGGAGAAACACCTTATTCTAGAACTGCGGATGGTTTAGCCGTTTTGCGATCTTCTATAAGAGAATACTTATGTGCAGAAGCAATGTTTTATTTAGGTGTGCCAACTACAAGATCTTTGTCTTTAAGTTTAACAGGAGATAAAGTTTTGCGCGATGTTTTGTACAATGGAAATCCTGCTTACGAAAAAGGTGCTATTGTTTCTAGAATTTCGCCTTCATTTTTGCGTTTTGGCAATTTTGAAATTTTTGCGGCTAGAAATGATATCAAAAATTTAAAAATACTTACAGATTATACCATAAAACATCATTTTCCTCATTTAGGAAAACCGTCTAAAGATAATTACATTCGTTTTTTTAAAGAAGTTACAACAAGCACTTTAGAGATGATTATTCATTGGCAACGCGTTGGTTTTGTGCATGGTGTAATGAATACAGATAACATGTCTATCTTGGGTTTAACTATAGATTATGGACCTTATGGTTGGTTGGAAGGTTTCGATTTTGGCTGGACACCAAATACCACAGATCGTCAAAATAAACGCTACAGATATGACAATCAGCCCAATATTGGACTTTGGAATTTATACCAACTTGCCAACGCTTTATATCCTTTAATTGAAGATGCTAAACCATTAGAAGAAATTTTAGAGCAATATAAAATTGATTTTCACCAAAAATCTTTTGCCATGATGAAAGCTAAATTAGGTTTATTTCAAGATGATAAAAATGACTTAGAACTCGTTCAACAATTAGAAGATGATTTGCAATTGATAGAAACAGATATGACTATTTTTTTTAGAAATCTAAGTAATTTTTCTAACACAAAAACAGCTTTTCGTCTCATAGAAAATGCTTTTTACGATGTAGCACATATTTCTGATGCCGTAAAAATGAGATGGATTTCTTGGCTTGAAAATTATGAAAACCGACTTAAAAAAGAAGTAATTTCATCCGAAGAAAGAAAAAAAAGAATGGATGCTGTAAACCCTAAATATGTTTTAAGAAATTATATGGCACAATTAGCTATTGATGAAGCTGATAAAGGAAATTACCAATTAATTGATGAATTATTTCAACTCTTAAAAAAACCATATCAAGAACAACCCGAAAATGAAAAATGGTTTGCAAAAAGACCAGAATGGGCAAGAAATAAAGTAGGTTGCTCCATGCTATCTTGTAGTTCTTAAAAAAGAGCTAGACTAACTTTTAATAAATTAAAAACAGATAAATTTGTGGTTTTTCAAGTGAAAAAATCTAAAGATAAAAAGATTTTTTAACTACATTACATTTTCATAAAAACAACAAGTTTTAAACAAATAATATGCATTTAGGATTAGGAACAGCAGCTTTAGGAAGACCACAATACATTAATGTGCGCTTAGAACATTGCGATAATTCTGACTTAGAAATCTTTAGAAAACAAAGTTTTAAAGTTTTAGAAGAAGCCTACAATTTAGGAATACGTTATTTTGATACTGCTCCAGGTTATGGTTTAGCAGAAAACTTATTGTTGGAATGGATACAAACAAAAAACGATAACAGTATTAAAATTGCCACAAAATGGGGCTATACATATACTGCAAACTTTAAGAAAAATGCCAAAATACATGAAGTAAAAGAACATAGCTTAGCCAAACTAAAAGAGCAATGGCAATTTTCTAAACAATTGTTACCTTATTTAAAAGTGTATCAAATACACTCTGCTACTTTAGAAACTGGTGTTTTAGAAAACACAGCTGTATTAAATTATTTAAGTGATTTAAAAACAAAATATAACTTAAAAATTGGCATAACCACAACAGGCACAAATCAAGTAGAAGTGATTAAAAAAGCATTAAATATTTTTGTTGATAAAACACCTATTTTTGATGTTTTTCAGGTAACTTATAATTTTCTAGAGCAAAGTTTATTAGAAATTTCTAACGAATTAATTGCACAAAATAAAGCGCTTGTAATTAAAGAAGCGTTGGCAAATGGTAGAGTTTTAGCCAATAAAAATTACCCAAATTACCAAGAAATCTATAAATCTTTAGAAAAAATAGCCACAAAACACAAGGTTGGTACAGATGCAATTGCACTACAATTTTGCAAACAAACCATACCAAATAGCGTTGTTTTAAGTGGGGCAAGTTCTAAAACTCAATTGCAACAAAATTTAAAAACAGGTACTGTTTTACTGCTAGAAGAAGACATTGCGCTCTTAAAATCTTTTAAAGTTTTGCCAGAAATATATTGGGCAGAAAGAAAAAAACTACAATGGAATTAACCAAAATTGCTTTTGGTGGTGGTTGCCATTGGTGCACAGAGGCTGTTTTTGAAAGTTTAAAAGGCGTAAACAAAGTAAACCAGGGTTGGGTTGCTTCTACAAATAAAAATAAAACATTCTCAGAGGCTGTAATTGTATCTTTTTATGCTGATAAAATTGACCTAAAAACGTTAATTGAAATTCATTTATTAACTCACAAAAGCACAAGTAATCATTCCATGAGAAAAAAATACAGATCTGCTATATATTATTTCTCTAACGCACAAAAACTAGCTAGTGAAAAAATTATAAACCAGTTACAAAATAATTTATTTGATAAAAAAATCGTCACACAGGTACTTCCTTTTCAACAATTTAAACCTTCAGCAGTTGCATTTCAAAATTACTATCAAGCTAACCCTAACAAACCATTTTGTAAAAACTACATTAATCCAAAGCTAAAATTATTACTTCAAAAATTTGCTTTTCATATAGATCAAAGTAAAGTATCACATCTCATTTCGACTACCTAAAAAATCAACTTTATGAACACCATTAAACTAGACATTAAAAATAAAAAGGGGCACAATTTACAAGCATATTTAGAGTTACCCGCAAATGAAAACCCTACACATTATGCCATTTTTGCACACTGTTTTTCGTGCAACAGTAATTTTAATGCAGTTAAAAACATTAGTCGTTCTTTATCCAATCATAGTTTTGGTGTTTTACGTTTTGATTTTACAGGCTTAGGCAAAAGTGAAGGAGAATTTGCAGAAAGTCACTTTTCTGCAAATGTAGATGACCTTATTGCTGTAAATACCTTTTTAACCGAGAATTATAAAAGTCCTGTTTTATTAGTTGGCCATTCTTTAGGCGGCGCAGCTGTAATTGTTGCTGGTTCTAAATTAGAAAACATTAAAGCAGTAGCTACAATTGGTGCACCTGCAACTGTAAATCATGTTACTCATTTATTTTCTCATGCAATAGAAGATGTAAAAGAAAAAGGAGAAGTTGAAGTAAAAATTGGAGGTAGACCTTTTAAAATTAATGAAGATTTTGTGAAAGATTTTAGCAAAACAGATTTACCAAAAATTACCAAAGCATTAAGAAAACCAATTTTGGTAATGCATGCACCTTTTGATAATGTTGTAGGTATAGAAAATGCACACGAAATTTATCATAACGCAATGCATCCAAAAAGCTTTATTAGTTTAGATGATGCAGACCATTTACTTTCTAACAAAACAGATAGTATTTACGTTGGAAACCTTATTGGAACGTGGGCAGATAAGTATTTTCCTGCAGAAGAAAACAATATACTATCAACAGAAGGAGAACAATTAGTTGCGCATTTAAATATTTTAGAAGACAATTTTACAACTTCTATACAAACCAAAAAACACGCTTTTTTAGCAGATGAACCTAATCACATTGGTGGTGATGATTTTGCGCCATCTCCTTATGACTTTTTAAGTGCTAGTTTAGCTGCTTGCACAGTTATGACTTTAAAAATGTATGCTGCACGTAAAAATTGGGATTTACAAGAAGTTTTTGCTTACATTACGTATTCAAGAAAAAACAGTAAAGATTTAGGTATTGAAACTGAAAAAGCAACACTTTACAATCACTTTGAAAAAAAATTAAAATTAATTGGTAATTTAGACGATGCACAAAAAAAGCGTTTAACAGAAATAGCCTCTAAATGCCCCGTTCACAAAACTTTACAAAGTGAAATATTAATAGACACTGAGTTAATTTAATTAAAAATTACAGCAAAATATTAAAAATAAAATAGTCAAAAAACGAGCACAGCAAGCTACAAACAATAATACTTAAAATTTTATCTTAGTGTTTTTATTACAACACATTATATGATTCACGAACTCAAAGAAATTATCAATCAAGCATTCATCAACCAAAAAAAAGGGTTGAAAAATGTAATGGCTACTGTAGTTTTTTTAGAAGGTTCTTCTTACAGAAAACCAGGAGTTAGAATGTTAATTTCTGAGAATTTAACTTGTGTAGGTGCTGTTTCTGGTGGTTGTGTAGAAAAAGAAATTATACATAGAAGTACAGCTGTTCTTAAAGATGGTAAACCAAAAGTTATCACTTATGATGGTAGGTATAAATTAGGTTGCGAAGGCATACTGTATATCTTATTAGAACCCATAATCATATCAGAAAAATTTTTAAGTACTTTTTTAGAGGCAAGTAAAAACAGGTTGCCCATTCAAATAGAAAGTTATTATGTAAAAGCAGATGAAGTTTTTGGCAACTTTGGTTCTGTAATTACATTTAATAATAAAGAAAAACATACGTTCTCAATTGATTTCTCTTTTAACAGTGAAGAAAAAACAGCCATATTTACTCAAAACTTAGAACCAAATTTTAAATTAATTATTATTGGTGGCGAGCACGATGCTGTAAAACTATGTAAAATAGCCAGCAATTTAGGTTGGCAAATAGAAATAATAACCGCTGCAAAAGAAGATAAACAATTGGCTAATTTTCCTGGAGCAACAGCAGTAATTGGCACATCTCCAGAAATTGTAAATTTTACTAAAATAGATAACAATACCGCAATTGTTATTATGAACCATAGTTATGTTTTAGATTTAAAATATTTAGTAAAATTAGCGAAATTTAGACCAAAATATCTTGGCGTTTTAGGTGCTCCAAAAAGAAGAGAAAAACTTTTTAATGCGCTTTTAGAATTTGCTCCAGAAACCACAGAAACGTTTTTAGATTGTATTTATACACCTGCTGGTTTGCACATAGGCGCACAAACACCAGAAGAAATAGCAGTTTCTATTATTGCAGAAATTTTAGCGATTACTAGAAAAAAAGAACCTTTTTCTCTGAGAAAAATAAATAACAAAATAAACATTTAAAACATGGTAAATATTGCTGTTTTGGTATTAGCTGGCGGACAATCATCTAGAATGAAAAGCCCAAAACAGCTTGTTAAAATTGGTAATAATTTTTTATTAGAAACTGTTTTAAACAAGGCTAAAACTATCAACAAAAACCATGTTTATTGCGTTTTAGGTGCAAATGCAAGTTTAATTCGAAGAGAAATCTCATCTGCTAACGTAAACTTTATTTACAATAAAAATTACAAAAATGGCTTAAGTTCTAGTATTGCAAGTGGTGTTACATTTATAAAATCTAAAAATGAAAATTATAGCTCAGTTTTGGTACTTTTAGCAGACCAACCTGCCATTTCTAAAGATTATTTATTTAATTTAATAGCTTTACATACAAAAAACAACTCTAAAATAGTTGCATCTAAATACCCCAATAAAAAAGGTGTACCCGCTATTTTTCCAAAAACGTATTTTCATAAATTAAGTATGCTAAAAGATGATTTTGGAGCCAAAGAAATTATTAAAAACAATCCTGAGGTAATTAGCCCATTATCTACAACAAATTTTATGGATATAGATACACCAAAAGACTTGGCAAAGTTTAAAAACTCAATTTTAAATTAGATACTTTTACCAAATGAAAATATTTCAGAAAACTGTTGTTTTACTTTTCCTTTTATTATTAATTTCTGCTTGCGCCACTTTAAAAATGCAAGTAGATAAAGACCATAAATTTGTTGCAAAACAAGATAAATCTGAAATTTTACACACTTTTTATTTAATAGGCGATGCAGGAAACTCTAATTTACAAGAAAGGGATACCGCTTTGTCTTATTTATCTGAAGAATTAAAAAAAGCAAAAAAGAACAGCACTTTAGTGTTTTTAGGTGATAATGTTTATGAAAAAGGCATTCCAAAGAAAAACAAAAAAGGGTACAAGCTTGCCAAACATCGTTTAAAAGTACAAACAGATTTGGGTAAAAATTTCCAAGGAAAAACACTAATCATTCCAGGAAATCATGATTGGTATAATGGCTTAAAAGGATTAAAAAGACAAGAAAAACTAGTTGAAAAAGCTTTAGGTAAAAACACATTTCAACCAGAAAACGGTTGCCCATTAGAAAAAATTGAAATAAATGAGCATATTAATGTTATAGTTATAGACTCGCATTGGTACGTTACCAACTGGAACAAACATCCTGGTATTAATGATGATTGTGCCATAAAAACAAGAATTAAATTTTTTGACGAATTAAAAGGAATGATTAAGAAATCGCAAGGAAAAACCACGCTTATTGCCTTGCATCATCCTATATTTACAAACGGCCCTCATGGTGGTTATTATTCTTTTAAAAGTCATTTAACACCTTTGCCTATTTTGGGTTCTATAAAAAATATTCTAAGAAAAACAGCTGGAGTTACCAATACAGATCAACAAAACACAAGGTATAATGAGCTGCGTAAACATGTGGTTACTTTGGCTCAACAAAATGAGAAAATTATATTAGTTTCTGGCCATGAGCATAGTTTACAATACCTTGTAGAAGATAATATTCCGCAAATTGTTAGTGGATCTGGCTCTAAACAAACGGCTACAAAAAATGTAAATGGCGGTATTTTTTCTTACGGCACACAAGGTTTTGCTAAATTAAATATTTATAAAGACGGCTCTTCAACAGTACATTTTTATGCAGCAAAAGATCAAAAAGTAGTTTTTGAAGCAAATGTATTTCAAAAAGATAATTTACCCACATTTACAGAATTTCCAAACATAAAACTTACAGAGAAAACGGCATCAATTTATACAACCGCAGAAACCTCTAAGAGCAAAATTTTTAACTTGTTATGGGGCAAAAGATTCCGAAAATATTTTGGAAAAAAAATTATTGCTAAAACCGTTAATTTAGATACCCTTTATGGTGGTTTAAAACCCATTAGAAAAGGTGGTGGAAATCAATCTAAATCTTTACGTTTAGTAGATAAAAACGGAAGAGAATATGTAATGCGCGCGTTAAGAAAAAACGCAGTTCAATACCTACAAGCTGTTGCATTTAAAGAACAATATATAGAAGGGCAATTCTCTAAAACCTTTACAGAAGATTTGCTTTTAGACATATTTACAGGTTCTCACCCATATGCCCCATTTACCATAGAAAAGTTAGCAGAAGCTATAGATGTTTACCACACAAAACCCATTTTATTTTACGTGCCAAAACAAAAAAGTTTACAACAATATAATGCCAATTTTGGCGATGAATTGTACATGATTGAAGAAAGAACAGCAAACAATCATGGCGATAAGAAACATTTTGGTTATGCCAATAAAATTATTAGTACAGACGATTTAAGAAAAAAATTAAATAAAGACGAAAAATATATTTTAGATGAACCTGCTTACATACGTGCGCGTTTATTTGACATGCTTATTGGAGATTGGGACAGACACCAAGACCAATGGAGGTGGGCAGAATTCAAAGAAAAAAACAACATTATTTACAGACCTGTACCAAGAGACAGAGATCAAGCATTTTCTATATTTAGTGATGGTTTATTGCTAAATTTGGTTACCAATATAATTCCTGCTTTAAAAGGAATGCGCTCTTATAAAGAAGATTTAAAAAAACCGAAAAATTTTAATTTATCTGGCTATCCATTAGACATGCGTTTCATTAGAAAATCTAACAAAAAAGTGTGGGATGAACAGGTAAATTTAATTCAAACTAAAATTACAGATAAAGTTATAGAAGAGGCTTTTGCTAAATTTCCTGACGAAGTAAATGATGAAACTATTCTAGATATAAAACAAAAATTAAAAGGAAGAAGGCAACATTTACAAGAAATTTCTGACAAATATTTTAATTATATTAATGCTTTTCAAGTAATTACAGGTACCAATAAAGATGATTATTTTGAAATTGAACGTTTTAAAAATAACGATACTAAAATTACAGGATATAGAATTAAAAAAGGTGAAAAAGCAGGAATTTTTATTCAAAGAACATACAATGCTAACATAACAAAAGAAATTTGGTTGTATGGTTTAGATGATGATGATGTTTTTGTTGCAAATGGCGAAAATGGTAAAAACCCAATTAAGTTAAGAATTATTGGTGGCTTAAACAACGATGTTTATGAAATAAACACCCCAAAAAAAATTAAAGTTTATGATCAAAAATCGAAACCAAATACGTTTAAAACCACCCATATTTATAAAAAATTAACAGACAATTATAACACCAATACTTACAATTATAAAAAGCTAAAAAACCAAACAAACCTTATTACACCTGTAATCGGGTATAACCCAGACGATGGGATTAAATTAGGAATAAAAAACACCAATTTACTAAACAATTTTGAAAGAAACCCCTTTACAAAACTGCATCGTTTAGAAGGTGCTTACTTTTTTGCAACAAATGGTTACGAGCTAAAATATAATGGAGAATTTGCAAACATCATTAATCGATTTAATTTAGGAATTAAGGCACAATTTAACAGCCCCAATTATGCAACCAACTTTTTTGGTTATGGTAACAATTCTAACAATCCAGAGGCAAAAGATGTGCAAAACAGAGACTTTAACAGAGTAAAAATTAGACAATTAAAATTAGGCAGTTATTTAAGATGGCAAGGAGATTTAGGAGCAATATTTACAATTGGCGCAAATTTTAAAAGTTTTAATGTAGAAAGAACAGCAAACCGTTTTTTAGAATCTCAGTTTGCAGCAGGCAACAGGATTTTTAAACAGCAAAACTTTTTTAATGCAGAAACCAGTTATACCTACAAACATGCAGATAACTTGGCGTTTCCTACCCTAGGCATTTCATTTAAAGCATTATTAGGCCACACAAGCAACTTAGAAGAAAACAGAAATTTTTCTTATGCGAATACAGCTTTAGGAATTACACATAAATTAATACCAAATGGAAACTTAGTTTTTGCCTCTAAAGTAGATGGTTATTTTATTTTTGGAAACAAATTCGAATTTTACCAAAGCGCAAATATTGGTGCAAACAATGGTTTAAGAGGTTTTAGAAATGAGCGTTTTGCAGGTAAAAATTCATTTTACCACACTACAGATATTCGTTACAATATGAGCAGCTTAAAAACCGCTATTTTACCTATAAATTTAGGCATTTTTGGCGGATTTGATTATGGTAGCGTTTGGGGAATTCCAGATATTTTAGGAGCTCCGCCTATAGTTTCTACAAAACTTAATACCTCTTATGGAGGTGGATTTTTTATAAATGCAGCAAATATATTAACAGGTAATCTTGGTGTTTTTAATAGTACAGATGGTGTACGAATTAATTTTACCCTAGGTTTTAATTTCTAAATTCTTATGATTTCAATCGCAATTATTTTTGGCGCTATTTTTGGCTTTCTTGCTATTATTTTAGGTGCTTTTGGTGCACATTTATTAAAGAAAAAATTAACTACAGAGCAATTACAAAGTTTTGAAACAGGTGTAAAATATCAAATGTATCATGCTATTGTATTGCTAATTTTAGGTTTTCAATTAACTAGTAAAAATACCATAGACAACTATATTATAAACACCTTTATAATTGGTGTAATTTTATTTTCTTTTTCTATTTATGGCTTAGTTATTTCTTCTGCAAAAAACAAAAAACTGCGTTTCCTTGGCCCAATTACACCAATTGGTGGTTTGTTTTTGGCAACAGGATGGTTTTTAATTATTTATAAATATGTAGTGCTATATTTTTAACTCGTACAAATTTCCTCCTGTATTTCTTGCGCGTTCATCTGTAATTAAAACCGTGTTTTTATCTTTAAATGTAATACTTTCTTTCTGGGAGCTATATTTTAAATTGATAGTTTTTACCTTTCCTGATAAAAATTTATCACCTATAAAATCTGTAAAAACTAAAACATTTTTTTGAGATAACAAGACTACTTTTTTCCCATCAATAGAAATATCTGCAGAAGTTATCCAACATTCATTATCTGAGCAAGATGTAAATTCGCTTACCAATTCAGCAGTATATTTTCCTTTTTTAGCAGGTATTTTGTACAAGGTAGTTTTACCAAAATTACCACCTACTCTGCTTTTGGTAAAAATATACAAGTACTTGTTAAAGTAAAAAAATGATTCTGCATCAAAATATTTATCTTTATTTTTAGGCGGAAATTTATTTTGATTTGGATACTTAAATTCAATAATATCTACCTCTGCTTTATCTTCATCTAATTCGTTATTTTCAACAATAATAACTGATAAATTTTTTCTTTTATTACTATTATTTCCAAAGTCGCCAATATAAATGTTGCCGTTTTCGTCTGATGTTAAGTCTTCCCAATCTCTATTTTTGGCTCTTACTTTTATTTCTTTAATAATTTTACCTTTTGTATTTAACCCAAATAAAACAGGTTTATTACCACTGTCATTTATCATCCAAATGAAATCTGATTTTGCAACAATTTCTGTTCCAGAAACCTCTTTTAGGTCTTTTGGTAAATCTGCAAGAATGGTTAATTGTCCAAAATTTTGACAATTCATTAAAAATAAAAACGTAAAAAATAATAGTATCTTTTTCATTTGATTGCTTATTTTACTTTAAAATAATCTGGTTTCTTTCAAAAAATCTTAAAAAAACTACCAACCACCAGAAGCGCCACCTCCACCAAAGCCTCCGCCTCCGCCAAAGCCACCAAAACCTCCTGATGAACCGCCAAAGCCACCTCTTGATGAACCAAAGCCTCCACCAAAAGACCCACCTCTTCTACCTGTATTACTTAAAATAATAGTATCAAAAATAGCATCTGCAACAGAACCTCTTCTGTATCTTTTACCGCCACCTTTATTGTTTTTATTACCTCTAGAAATAATAATAAAAAAGATGATGATCATAATGATAAACAAAATAATTCCAGGATCAAAACCTTGAGACTTTGATTTTTTTCCAGCTTTATATTCCCCTTTTAAAACTTGAAAAATAGCATCTGTACCTTTATCTAAACCGCCATAAAAATTGCCTCTTTTAAAATATGGTGTTATTTCTCTTTCTATAATTCTACGAGACATAAAGTCGGTTAATAAATGTTCTACACCATAACCTGTCTGAATTGTTATTTTTCTATCATTCTTAGCAAGTACTATAATTACTCCGTTATCTTTTCCTTTTTGGCCTATTTCCCATTTATGGCCCCAATTTGTAGCCAAATAAGCAATATCTTCACCTTTTGTAGAATTTATAATTGCTACAAAAACCTCTGTTGAAGTAGAATCGCTATAAACCTGAAGTTTTTTAGACAAGCTGTTAAATTGCCCTTTGTTTAACAGACCAATACTATCTACCAAAGCAGGAATAAATTTGGGTTTTTTAGGAATCTCAAATCCTTGAGAAAAGGAATTTATAGAGAAAATGAACGCAAAGAAAAATAACAGATTTTTACCAAACCTTACTAACTGATAACTGCTCACTAAAAACTGCTTACTAAGTTTCATCATCCTTTAGAAATTTCATTAGAAAGTTCGTCAATATCATCTTCTTGGTAAGGAAAGTGTTTTTTCAATTCTTCGCCTGCTTTTAAGATACCATCTATTAAACCTTGTGTAAAATTACCTTGTTTAAATTGATTTTGAATACTGTCTTTTGTAGTATTCCAAAAGTCTTTTGGTACTACATTATTAATGCCTTTATCGCCATAAATCACAAATTTTTTATCGTTTACAGCAACATAAATCAAAACCCCGTTGGCGTCTTTAGTCGCGTTCATTTTTAAAAAATGAAACACTTCTATAGCACGTTCATAATGGTCTTTTTTAGTAGTACCTTCTATATGCACTCTAATTTCACCAGAAGTATTTTTTTCTGAAACTTGAATGGCTTTAACAATTTCTTGTTCTTCTTGTGATGATAAGAAAGCTTCTACTTTAGACATTTTTATTTAAAATTAAAATCTACATTTGGTGCATTTTCTGAACCAGCGTCTGATTTAAAACGTGCCATTGCATCAAAATTAAAAACACCTGCTAATAAAGATCCTGGAAAAATTCTAATATGTTTGTTGTAATTATTTACGCCGCCATTAAAACGATCTCTTGCTACATTAATTCTATTTTCTGTGCCTTCTAACTGACTTTGCAATTCTAAGAAATTTTGATTCGCTTTTAAGTCTGGATATCGTTCTACAGAAACCAATAATCTAGATAATGCACCACCTAAACCGCTTTGCGCCTTTTGGAATTGCGCCATATTTTCTGGTGTTAAATCTCCTGCATTAATTGTTGTTGATGTTGCTTTTGCTCTAGCTTCTATAACTTGTGTTAACGTTTCTTTTTCAAAATCTGCAGCGCCTTGCACAGTTTTTACTAAATTACCAATAAGATCATTTCTACGTTGGTAAGAACTCTCAACATTAGACCATGCTGTTTTTGCATCTTCTTGCAAAACTACAGCTGTATTGTTAAATCCTACTGCCCATTTGTAAATTGCAAATACTACTACAAGAATTACAATTATTGGTATTAACTTTTTTTTCATGATTTCTATTTTAATTTTTAGTTGATTTTATTTTGAAAAATATGTATTGAAATGAATCTGTATTTTAAGTATTATTTTACGGCAATAAGACGCAAACTATTGCTTAAAGTTACAGTTGATTTTTAATTTTAGTTAATTCTGCTTTTACACCTTCTAATTTAGCTATAATTTCAAAATTATTAATTGTGCTTTCTGGATTTTTCTTTAGCTTTTGTTTTGCACCTTCTAAAGTAAAACCTCTTTCCTTTACTAAATTAAAAATTAATTTGAAATTAGAAATATCATCCGCAGTAAAAAGACGATTTCCCTTTGCATTCTTTTTAGGTTTTATAATATCAAATTCTGTTTCCCAAAAACGAATTAAAGATGCATTTACTTCAAAAGCTTTGGCAACTTCGCCAATTTTGTAGTAACGTTTTTCTGGTAAATCTATATGCATTTTTAGTTAAATGTATGGTTATTTAATTTTGTAAATGTGCAATGGTGCCTTTTAAACAATTACACCTAATTACTAATCTAAAGATTGCCCTTCTTCTTCTGCCGCTTTTTGCATTGCTTCAAATTCTTCTGGAGTCAAATCTCCGTAATAGAAATTAATTGGGTTTAAAGCAATATCATTTTTATGCACTTCATAATGTAAGTGTGGTGCAGCAGACAAACCTGTATTACCAACATAGCCTATTAAATCTCCACGATTTACCGTTTGTCCTTTTCTAGCTTTCATTTTACTCATGTGAGCGTAAATAGTTTTATAACCAAAGCCATGGTCTATGTAAATTACATTACCAAAAGTTGCACTTCTTTGTGCTCTAATTACTTTACCGTTTCCTGTAGCAAAAATTGGTGTTCCAGTGGGTGCTGTAAAATCCATACCCTTATGAAATTTTCTGTATTTTAATATAGGATGCATTCTGTATCCATAACCAGAAGCCATCCTTTTTAAATCTTCATTTTTAACAGGTTGTATTGCAGGTATTGCTGCTAACATTTTCTCTTTTTCTTTTGCAAGCATTACAATTTCATCTAAAGATTTAGACTGTACAACCAATTGTTTAGAGAGTACATCTACGTCTTTAGTTAACTTTTTAATTATTTCAGAATTATCATATCCATCTAAATATTTATAGCGATTTACACCACCAAAACCTGCTTTTCTTTGTTCGTTTGGTATTGGGTTGGCCTCAAAGTACATTCTATAAATATTATTATCTCTTTGTTGCAATTCTTCTAAAACGGCGGCGCTTTCATCCATTCTTTTAGAAATTAACGCGTAGTTTAATTTTAAGTTTTCGTTTTCTCTTTGCAAATAACGCTCATTAGGCGACATTATAAATTGACTAAAAACAATAAAACCAATAAATGCAATTAATAAAACAGCCAAAGCACCAAATATGGTTCTCTTGTAATAATCGCTTTTTTTAGTAGCAATTTTTCTGTAAGAAAGCGTATCTGCATCGTAATAATATTTTACTTTTGCCATAATTGTAAATGTACTATTTTTGCTTTTATAGAATCGAAATTGATATCAAATTCGTTTTTAATAACAGGCTAATTTACAAAATGTTTTACAACTGCTTTTTTTAAGTAGTTTTTTAAAAATAAATTAACAAAATTCAAGTCCGTTTTTGGCGGATAGAAACTTCTTTTTCCTATGAAATCTCAAGACGTTCGTGCTACTTTTTTAAACTTCTTTAAAGAAAAAAATCATTTAATAGTTCCATCTGCACCAATGGTAACCAAAGATGACCCTACCTTACTTTTTGTAAATTCTGGTATGGCACCGTTTAAAGAGTATTTTTTAGGAAATGGAAATCCAAAAAATAATAGAATTTCAGATTCTCAAAAATGTTTACGTGTTTCTGGAAAGCATAACGATTTAGAAGAAGTGGGTTATGATACCTACCACCATACCTTATTTGAAATGTTAGGCAACTGGTCTTTTGGAGATTATTTTAAGAAGGAAGCCATAGCTTGGGCTTGGGAATTGCTTACAGAAGTTTACAAAATAGACAAAGACATTTTATATGTAACCGTTTTTGAAGGTTCTGCTGATGCTGATAATCTTACAATGGATACAGAAGCTTTTGATATTTGGAAACAATACATTGCTGAAGACCGCATTTTAAAAGGAAATAAAAAAGATAATTTCTGGGAAATGGGCGAACAAGGACCTTGTGGACCTTGTTCTGAAATACATGTAGATATTAGATCTGCCGAAGAAAAAGCAAAAATTGATGGACGCACTTTAATTAATGAAGATCACCCAGAAGTTGTAGAAATTTGGAATTTAGTTTTTATGCAATTCAATAGAAAAGCAAACGGAACTTTAGAAGATTTACCCGACAAACACATAGATACAGGTATGGGTTTTGAGCGTTTGTGTATGGTTTTACAAAACGTACAATCTAATTATGATACAGATATTTTTAAGCCCATTATTACAGAAATTAGCGCAATAACCAATACAAAATACGGAATTCATAAAAAGCAAGATATTGCAACTCGTGTAATTTCTGACCATGTTAGAGCTGTTGCATTTTCTATTGCAGATGGTCAATTACCAAGCAACACAGGCGCTGGCTACGTTATTCGTAGAATTTTAAGACGTGCCATACGTTATGGATTTACTTTTTTAGACAAAAAAGAGCCTTTTATTTACAGATTGGTAGACATTTTAAGTAAAAAAATGGGTGTTGCTTTTCCAGAACTAAAAGCACAAAAACAATTGATAGAAAATGTAATTAAAGAAGAAGAAACTTCTTTTTTAAGAACATTAGATAAAGGTCTTATTTTATTAGATGGCATCATCAACCAAAATAAAACCAAAGAAATTTCTGGAGAAAAAGTTTTTGAATTGTATGATACTTTTGGTTTTCCTGTAGATTTAACAGCTTTAATTCTTTCTGAAAAAGGGTATACTTTAGATGAAAAAGGGTTTAATGAAGAACTTCAAAAACAAAAAAACAGATCTAGAGCTGCTAGTGAATCTTCTACGGAAGACTGGACAATTTTACAAGACGATGCTGTAGAAGAATTTATTGGTTATGATGCTTTAGATGCAGCTGTTAAAATTACAAGATACAGAAAAGTTACTTCTAAAAAAGATGGAGAAATGTATCAACTAGTATTTAACTTAACACCTTTTTACCCAGAAGGTGGTGGGCAAGTTGGCGACAAAGGTTATTTAGAAACAGCTACAGGAGATGTAATTTATATTCTTGACACCAAAAAAGAGAATAACGTAATTATTCATTTTACTAAAAACTTACCAAAATCTTTAAACGATAGTTTTAATGCTGTTGTAGATAAAAAACAACGTCATAGAACAGAATGCAACCATACTGCAACACACTTATTACACCAAGCTTTAAGAGAAGTTTTAGGCACGCACGTGGCACAAAAAGGATCTGCAGTGCACTCCAAATATTTACGTTTCGATTTTTCTCACTTTTCTAAATTAACTTTAGAAGAATTAAAAGATGTAGAACTTTTTGTAAACCAAAGAATCGCTGGAAAGTTGCCTTTAATAGAAAAAAGAAACATACCAATGCAACAAGCAATAGACGAAGGTGCTATGGCTTTATTTGGAGAAAAATACGGAGATACTGTACGCGCTATAAAATTTGGAAATTCCGTAGAATTGTGTGGTGGAACGCACGTAGAAAACACAAGTGATATTTGGCATTTTAAAATAAAGTCTGAAAGCGCCGTGGCATCAGGAATTAGAAGAATTGAAGCCATTACCAATGATGCTGTAAAAGACTTTTATTTTGATAATAACCGTATTTTATTTGAAATTAAAGCGCTGCTAAATAACGCTAAAGAACCTGTAAAAGCAGTTAAAAAGTTACAGGATGACAATGCCGATTTACAAAAGCAAATAGAGCAGCTTTTAAAAGAAAAAGCACAAAATTTATCTGGTGAAATTAGAAATCAGTTGCAAGAAATAAACGGTGTACAATTTTTAGCTACTAAAGTAGATTTAGACGCAAATGGCATTAAAAACTTGGCTTTTAGCATTGGTAAAGAACATCAAAATTTATTCTTATTATTTGCTTCTGCTCCTAAAAAAGATAAAGCAATGCTTACGTGTTATATTTCTAAAGAATTGGCAAATGAGCGTGGTTTTGATGCAGGTAAAGTAGTTAGAGAATTAGGAAAATTAATTCATGGTGGTGGTGGTGGCCAAAACTTTTTTGCAACTGCTGGTGGTAAAAATCCAGGAGGAATCCCTAAGGTTTTAGAAAAAGCACAAGAATATTTGGTTTAAAATTAAACTTTTATATCTTTTTAAGGTCTAATAAGAATACTAACACTTGATTACTAAGTTTCAAATAAAAACACTAAATTTGAAAGGAAGTAAAATAGTTTATTGTAAATCAGATAGATATTATGCCTTATTTAGACCCTTTTTCTGGAGAATTTTCTAGTAAAGAAGCAAACCAATTATTAAAAAGGGTTTCTTTTGGAGTTACAGAAACTATGGTTGCTGAGGCTGTTTCTTTGGGCTTACAGGCAACTATAAACAAACTTTTTGAAGAAAAAAAATTACCTGAGCCTCCTTTAAAAGATTTACCTGATGGAAATGATAGTGGTCAAATAATTGATCCTGATGTAAAATATGGTGAAACTTGGGTTACAGCACCAATTTATCCTGACTTGCCAACATCACAAGAAAGAAATCGTGTTTTTAGGTATAGAAACAGGTCTTTGTATGCTTGGTCTTTCTTACAAATGCAAAACTCAGGAATTTCTATTCTAGAAAAACTTACTTTATTTTGGCACAATCATTTTGTTTCTGAAAACACAAATCCTCATAGAGAGTATTTTTACATGAATACGCTTAGAAAAAATGCACTTGGAAATTTTAAAGAATTAACCAAACAAATTACTATTAATCAAAATATGTTGCTCTATTTAAGTGGGCACGAAAACTCAGACAAAGCACCAAACGAAAACTATTCTAGAGAATTATTAGAATTATTTACCATAGGTAAAGGTGCGGCTGTTGGCAATGGAGATTATACTTTTTATACCGAAGAAGACGTTGTACAAATTGCAAAAGTTTTAACGGGTTGGCGTGCAAGGTGGATAAGACATGAAGATTCTTTAAACGCATACTTTACAAATAATAGACATACCAAAGGAGACAAACAATTATCGCATAGATTTAACAATGCAATTATTAAAGAAAACGGCGCAGAAGAATATAAAGATGTAATTGATGTTATTTTTAAACAAGAGGAATGCTCTAAATTTATTATAAGACAACTCTATAGATGGTTTTTAAATTCAGAAATTTCTGAAGAAATAGAAACTCATATTATAGTACCTTTAGCAGAAATGTTGCGCAGTAATAATTATGAAGTTGCTCCAGTTCTAAAAGCTTTATTAACATCAGAACACTTTTTTGAAAACACATTCTGCATGATTAAAAGTCCTTTAGATTTAATGCTTTCTGCCACAAAAGGCTTAAAAGCAAGCGCGCCCAATATAAATATTACAGAAGAATATAATTTTGCATATGTAATGTATTTGGCTTGCACAGATTTAGGACAATCACTTTATCATCATCCAGATGTAGCTGGTTGGAAAGCCTACTACCAAGAACCTTTGTTTTATAAAACGTGGGTTAACAATTATTTTTTACCAAAAAGATTAGAGTATTGTAAAGTTTTAGTCCTTGGAGGTAAATTAAACATAAATAATAGAAAATATACTGTACCACCTATTATACCTGTTTTAGACATTGCAGCAAGTATACCAAATGCATTAGATGCAAATATTTTAATTGTAGAATTAGCCAGTAGATTATTTAATTACGACATTACACAGGAACAAATTAATAGTTTAAAAGCAGTTTTAATAGATGGTTTACCAGACTTTGAGTGGACAGTAGAATATGACCAATATTTGCAAGAGCCTAATAATAGTGCTTTAGCCATTTCTGTAGACAAAAAACTTCGAAATTTAGTAGCTGTAATGGTACAAATGTCTGAATTTCAAATCATGTAAAAATGAAAAAGACTAAAAATTTAAATCGTAGAGATTTTATAAAACTAACTTCTATAGCCTCTGCTTCTTTGCCATTTGCGTTAAGTGGTTTTCCTTTATATGCCAATGATAAACCTAAAGAATATCAATTTAATACGGAAAATGATAATATATTGGTATTAGTGCAATTACAAGGCGGTAATGATGGTTTAAATACTGTTTTTGACCTAAATCAGTATGATAATTTACAAAGTGTACGTTCTAATATTATTATACCAGAAAGAGAATTATTAACAGTTAACAGTACCACTAGTTTTCACCCAGCTATGGCAGGTTTGCAAAATATTTGGAATAAAGATAAACTAGCAATAGTACAAAATGTAGGTTACCCTAACCAAAATAGATCACATTTTAGATCTTCAGATATTTGGAATTCTGCTTCTAACGCTAATGATTTTGTTTCAAGCGGATGGATTGGTCGTTTTTTTGAAGAAAAGCATCCTACCTTTCCAGAAAACTATCCTAATGAACATAATACAGATCCTTTTGCCATAACAATTGGCAAAATTGTTTCAGAAACCTGCCAAGGAAATCTTAGTAATTTTTCTATGGCTTTAGAAGATCCAGAAAACCCAGGAACTGCACTAGCATCTAACAAAGGTAATATACCAAATAATTGCTATGGTAATGCATTAAGTTTTGTTAATGATACCATTGCACAAACAAATGCTTATGCTACAGTTATAGAAAAAGCTGCTAACGCTGGCAATAATTTATCAGAAAAATATACGAGTACTAACTTATCAGAAAAATTAAAAAATGTTGCCAAACTAATTTCAGGAGGATTAAAAACCAAGGTTTATATTGTACAAATTGGTGGTTTTGATACACATGATAATCAAATTGTAGAAGGAGATAGAAGTACGGGCAAACAAGCTGTTTTATTACAAGAATTGTCTGATGCTATTGCTGCTTTTCAAGAAGATTTAGAACTCTTAAATATTGATGAAAAAGTAATTGGCATGACGTATTCTGAGTTTGGTAGAAGAATACGATCTAATGCAGGTTTAGGAACAGACCATGGCACTGCAGCACCACTTTTTATGTTTGGTAATTGTGTAAACAACAGTATTTTAGGCGATGCACCAGAAATTGATACAGCAGTAGATGAAAAAGAAGGTGTGCAAATGCAATTTGATTTTAGAAATATTTATAGTACTATTTTAACAGATTGGTTGGGTGCTACAAAACAAGAAGTTACCAATGTTTTATTTGAAAACTTTGAAGCCTTACCTTTGTTTAAAACCGGTTGTTCTGCGGCGCTTTCTGTTGAAGACTTTCTTTCTCAAAAATTAGAAGTTACAGTATACCCTAATCCTACAACTAACTTTATAAATATTACGTTCTTCGGAAATAATGAAAACGTAAAAATTACATTATACAATACTATTGGTGCAATTGTAAAAAACATTACAAATAAAAAATACGATACTTTACAACATAAAATAAACGTTGATTTACAAAATTTACCCAAAGGGAATTACTTTGTGCATTATGCATCTAAAGGTGTTTCTAAAACTAAAAAAATACTAAAATATTAATTTGTATTTTACTTTTTAAGCCAATGTAAAGTTCTTTGCAAGCAATTATTTACTTTTAGTTTATTGTCAAAAAGATGCAACTCGTCAGTAATATGACAAATATATATTTTTATTTAAAAACACCCTGTAATTGAAAACGAACTTGCTAAAATTGTAGTAACCAAATATTACACCTAACAAAAACCTTTGCATCTTAGCCAAAAAAAACATGAAATTACAAACCAAAATTTCAATAAAAAAACAGACAGAAAATCTAATAGATTATCAGTCTAAAATACTATTGTTAGGCTCTTGTTTTTCTGAAAATATTGGTAATCAATTGGCTTATTTTAAGTTTAATTGTAAAGTAAATCCATTTGGCATATTATTTCATCCAAAAGCAATAGAAAATTTTATTACCACAACAATTGCTCAAAAAAAAATTACTAAAGAAGAATTAATTTTTAATAATGAACGTTGGCATTATTTAAATGCACATTCTAGTTTAAGCGGCACAAATAAAGAAGTAATAACATCTAATTTAAATACCAAATTAGAGCATACTTACGCCGATTTAAAAACTACATCTCACATTATTATTACTTTAGGCACTGCTTGGGTTTATAGGCATTTACAAACTAATGAAGTTGTTGCAAACTGCCATAAAATTCCGCAGAAAAACTTTACTAAAGAACTACTTTCTATTGAAACGATTTACAATAGCTTACAACATGTTATTAACGCAATTAAAACTATAAATAAAGAGGTGCATGTAATTTTTACAGTATCTCCTATACGCCATGTAAAAGATGGTTTTATAGAGAATACTAGAAGTAAAGCGCACCTTATAAGTGCTATTCATAAGCTCACAGAAACCAACAAGAAAAAAGTGAGTTATTTTCCTTCTTATGAAATTGTAATGGATGAGTTGAGAGATTATCGATTTTATAAAGAAGACATGTTGCACCCAAATAAAACGGCCATAAATTATATTTGGGAAAAATTTGTTGCCACGTGGTTTACTGCTTCATCAGAAAAAATAATGCAAACAATAGATGGCATTCAAAAAGGAATTTCTCACAAACCTTTCAACGCAAACTCAGAGCAACATCAACAATTTTTAAAGAGTTTAAAAAAGAAAATTACACAAGTTCAGCAAGAAATTCCTACTATTAATTTTAATATGGAACAGCTGTAAATCTAGCACCAACTATATATTCTGATGCTTGACTATTGTTATTACTTTCTGCTTTAAAATCGAAATGACCAGACATTACCCTATTTTCTGTATCTAATTTGGTAATTGCAAAAAGGCCCGATTCAATTTTATTTAAATTATTAAACCAAACCGCAACTTCTCCCTTAGCATAGGTATACGTAACATTTTCTTTTAAATCTTTGGTATTTATTAGCAAATCTACGCCTCCAGTTGCATAACCAAAGCCTATTTGTAATCTTCCTGCTTTGGTTTCTGCTCTAGCGAAAGCACAATGTTCATTTCCGTTTAAGGTTACCGTTGCATTTTTATCGCAAGAAAAATCTTGTTCTTCATCTCCTAATAAAGAATCACAAGATATTGTAGCTAATAATAATGTAAAAATAAACAGGTAATTTTTTAAAGTTTTCATAATAAACAATTTTAGAATTTTAATTTTTACAAAATTGCAGTAAAATTGTAGTTTCTGAAATACGGCAAATGCCGTATTTATAAATATTGAGAACTCTTAGTTCTTAAAATTGCTTCGACCTTCAAAAAAAATACGATAAGTTAAGTGTTTTATAATTGATTAAACTTGCTTAATAATTAGATCTAATCACTACAATAAGCATAGCTTTTACTTCTTATTCTAAAGAGCAATTTAAAATATACGTCAAATGCCGTATTGTAAAAACCTTATTTCTTGCAGACTTTTGTAGTGTAACTTTAAAAAATTTAAAAATGAAAAAATTAAACTATTTATTAATTTTCTTAGTGTCTTTTAATACAATTGCACAAGAAATAGAGAATGTAGCAATTAGCACAAAGTTTTATGGAGCAGGTAAAATTAAAAAAGGCCCAAAGAAAATCTATATTAACTCATTTAATATAAATTACGAAATTTATAAGGAAGCAGTAGATTTTAAAGCTGGTGGAAATGGGGGAAGAATAGGTGGTAATACAAGTAGTGCAAAAGCAACTGCAGCAGTGGGTTTAGGTGGCATAGACGCCAATAAAATGCAAGCAAAAGTAAACGCGTTATTTATTAGTTATAAAAACCGTTTAAAAAAAGAGGGCTACACCATTATTGCTCCAGAAGCTGCTGGCAAAACAGAAGCTTATTCTAATTGGGTAAAAGCAACAGGACCATACATTGCAGAAAATTATACCGGTATAATTACAACTGCACCTAAAGATTATACTTTTTATTATAGAGGAACAAAAAAAAATGGAAAACTAAAAACAAGTGTTTTTGGAGATGGTTTGGTAAAACAAAAGTTATCTAAAGAATTAAATGATGCTGTTATTGCAGATGTAAATTTATATGTAATGTTCTCTGAAAATGGTACTGACATGTTTAAAGGGAGAGCTGCAAAAGTAAAAATTAAAACTAATTTACGCCTTTCTAAAGACTATGCTATTTCTATTCCTAAAAAATTAAAAAAGAAAAAATCTACAGTTGGTAAGTTGTTTGGTTCTGTTCAAATACAAGGCGCAACAGATGTGTATCCTGCAAGTTCAAATGTTACGTTTTCAAATAAATCTGGAGGTAGTTTTTTAGGTAATTTAAAAAATGATGCAGAAATAAACGGAATCTTAAAAAAGCAAAAAATAGTAGCTTATCAAAAACAAGGCTCTTTTGTGCCAACATCCTTCTCTTCATATACAAATTATTTAGATGCAAAAGCAGATCGTTTTTCTAGTAAAACAAAATGGATAGAAGTAGATGGAGAAAAATATGCAGAGGGTTTTTATAACGTTTGTAATACTTTTTTAGAAAAACAATTAGATGCGTTCTTTAAAAAGATAAAATAAATTTTAATCTTTAATATGATCTGGTTTAAAATAGTAATACCTTTTCTAATTTGTTGCATTCTAATTACTGTAATCTACTTATTTATAAGTTATAATAAATTAAAAAAGAATTTAGTAGATAAAATAAATATGCTACATTTAGCTATTGAAAACGAAAATTTTAAGAAAAAAAAGCTAACAAACAGCTCTTTATTGGTAAATAACATGTCAAAAAAAACAGCTATAAAATTTAATACACTAATTACTCAGCTGCTAAATTTTGAATTTTCTTTATCTGAAATTTTTAAATCATCAATCTAAAATAAAGCAGCTTTATGAAGATTAAATTCTTTTTAATTTTATTTCTTTTCATTTCATTCTTTTGTAATAGTCAACAAAATAATTCTTTAGACAGTATTTCTAAATTAGAAAATAAAGTTTCTAAAGAATATTTTTTACAACTAATTTTAAGTTTAGAATATGATAAAGCTTTAACAGACTCTAAAAAACTTCTAAAACTTTCTAAAAAAGCAACTAAGATTGCATATGCCTTAAAAGATAAATCTGCAATTGCAAAATCTTATAGGTTGCAATCTTTAGCCTATCATTTTTCTTCAAATTTTGACTTGGCCATAGCATACACAATTAAGGCAGCAAACCTTTTTGAGGAAATTAATGATATTGAAAATTCTGGTTTTTCTTACATAGAATTGGGTTGGAAATTAAAATATTTTAACTTACAAAATGCTATCTTATATATGAAAAAAGGAATTACTATTTTAGAAAATAGTGATACAAAAAATTATAATTTAATTGAAGGGTATAATAATTATGGCACTTTAAAGAGTTTTAAAAACGAACTAGATAGTGCTATGTTTTTTCACAAAAAATCTCTTTCTCTAGCAAAACATAAAAACGATGATATAGGAATTCCTTTTGCCCACACAAATATTGCAACTGTTTTAATAAAAAATAAAAAATTTTATTTAGCAGAAAAACATTTAGATTCTTCCATGCAAATTAGAAAAAATAAAAATGACATTTATGGCATTGCAGATTCTTATTTGTACTATGGAGATTTATTTTTTGAAAAAAAAGCGTATAATAAAGCAATTAATAATTTTAAAAAAGCAAAAATTATTTCAGAAAAAAATAGCTATTTTCCTTTAAAAAAATATGCTACACTGTTATTACAAAAATCTTATGACTCACTTCAAAATTATAAAGAATCTTTAAAATATTATCATGAATATTCTAAAATGAAAGATTCTGTAGATAATATATCTGCCAAAAATAAAATTGCTGAGTTAGAAATTGAATACGAAACCACAAAAAAAGAAAAAGAAATAGCACAGCAAAAAAAGCAACTTTTAGAAAAGGAATTGGCTATTAAAAATAGAAATTTATATGCAATTCTTTTAGCCGCTGCATTATTAATTTTAGGAATTGTGTTTTTTGCTGCTTACAAAAGAAATCAATTTAAAAAGAAACAGCTACAAAAAGAAATAGATTTAAAAGATGCATTGGCAACTATAAAAACCCAAAACAGATTGCAAGAACAACGCTTAAGAATTTCTAGAGATTTGCATGATAATATAGGTTCACAGCTAACTTTTATTATTTCTTCTGTAGATAATTTAAAATATATTACCAAAGATGCTAATGAAAAATTAAAAGATAAATTATCTAACATTAGTTCTTTTACATCTGAAACCATACACCAATTAAGAGATACTATTTGGGCAATGAATAAAAACGAAGTAACTGTAGAAGATTTGCATGCCAGAATTTTATCATTTATAGAAAAAGCAAAAAATGCAACTGAAAATATAGAATTTTCTATTGATTATAACATAGATAAAAATAAATCTTTTACTTCTTTAGAAGGTATGAATATTTTTAGAGTGGTACAAGAAGCTATAAACAATGCAATTAAATACGCAAATGCAACAAATATTTCTGTGATTTTTTCTAAAAATAAAAACAATTTACATATTTCTATTATAGATAATGGTAATGGTTTTGACATTAAAAAAGTTGCTTTAGGAAATGGGTTAAGCAATATGGAAAAGAGAATGAGTGAAATTGAAGGTAATGTTTCAGTGAATTCAGAAATTAATAAAGGAACTGCAATACAACTCTCTTTGAATCCAAAAAAAGCAACAAATAACCTATAAAAGTTTCACATGTTTAAAGCTATTTTTATAAAAATTAATTAGCCATGAATTTAAAAATTTGCATTGCCGAAGACAATTACTTTCTTTACAAAACTATACAAGAAAAACTTTCTTTTTTTGAAGATTTAGATATTAAATTCCATGCAAATAATGGTGCAGAATTAATTGGTAAATTAGAAGAAAATCATAATATTGACGTTATTCTAATGGATATTCAAATGCCAGAAATGGACGGCATAAAAGCTACAGAATTAGTTAAAAACAAATATCCACATATTAAAGTAATTATGCTTACTGTTATGGATGATGACGAATTTGTGTTTAATGCAATTAAAGCAGGTGCTAATGGTTATTTATTAAAAGAAATTGATGCTATAAATTTACATAAAAGCATTATAGAAGTCACCAAAGATGGTGCACCAATGACACCAAGTATTGCCTTAAAAACATTAAATTTATTACGTAACCCAAAAATTGCCGAAATCAAAAAAACTAAAGAAGAACAAGAAACTATAAAATTAACCAACAGAGAAACTGAAATTCTTACGCACCTTAGTAAGGGCTTAAATTATACAAGTATAGCAGATAACTTAATAATATCTCCAGCTACAGTGAGAAAACATTTAGAAAATATTTACAAAAAATTGCAAGTACATAGCAAAATAGAAGCTGTTTTAAAGGCACAAAAAAGAAAAATAATTTAAATTCTAAATTATTAAATACTTTTAAGATTCATCATTATCAAAAAACATGATTAAAAATTAGTCTTGGTATTTTTTTAGGAAGTTTAGTAGGTGTTTTTACAAATACTGTAATTGGTACCGATACAAGCAGTTTAAAAGATTTTTCGTAACAAAAATTACTGTAATCTTTAAAAGTACAATTGCGTTTCGTGGTTTTTATGCACACTTATCCGAACCTAAGTTTAAGGTGTTTTTTATTTTCTATAATAATTAAATAGGTTAACTTTTCTATAAAAAACTAAATTAATGGGCAAGACTTTTACACCCTTAAAATAGAAATATTTGAAAGCGTATTGTATATTATAAAAAAAGTTTACGCTTTTAAATTAAGCTAAATAAACCCAAAGAAAAGGGTTTGGCAATTATAGTTAATCTATAAGCGCTGCCACATTACCCCAAGGACCTCCGTTAATAACATCTATACCTTGTTGTGTTAAAAAATCTGTAGCTTGACCGCTTCTGGCGCCACTTCTACAAACAGCAATTACAGGTTTATTCCAAGATTTTATTTGTTCTACCTGTTGAGGTATTGTATTTAAAACAATGTGTTTTGCATTTTCTATATGCCCTTCATTCCATTCTTCTAGAGTTCTCACATCTAAAATTACCGCATCTTTTTCTAAATACTCTTTTATCTCTGCACTCATATTTTTTCTTTTAAACATGCTAAATAAAGCCATGTTATTCTTTTTTTAATTATTACACAAAGCTAAACCATTTTCTATTAATTTAGTGTAACTTTTGTTACTTTTTAGATTTTCTAAAGAATTTAAAATCATTCTTTTAATTGGTAAATTATGTTTTACAGTTAATTCATATAGCTCTAATAGCAGCAACCAATCTTCTTTATAATTTGCCATAAGATCTTTATAAATGGTTGTAATATTTTTTTCGGTTACTGTTTTTTGTTCTCTAAGATTTTTAACTTTTGTATATAAATTAAACAAAGCCAATTCTTGCTTAGAATATACTATTTTTTGTGTTTTTGTTACAGAAACTTGTGTGTCATCTGCAAAAGAATTTAAATCTGCTGCACCTGCATAAGCAGAAACCACTTCTTTACCAACAGCCATATCATAAACGCCCCACTCTGGTTTAAACAATATTTTTTCGCCATAAGAAACCGTACAATTTTTAAAAGAAATTAATAAAATTTTACCTCTTAAATCTCTTGTACCGGTTATTACTTCTCCTTTTACTTTTACACCGCCTTCAAAATCTAAACAAATTGTGTTCCCTTCATATATTTTATAAGCTTCTAAATCTCTAGGGCTCATATTTTCTATTGCAATATTTATGCCTTTTAATTTACCTACTGGGCTTCCAAAACCATCTTTATGCGTTTCTATTCCATGCCCAATTAATTCTTTATCTCTATTTGATAGTGCTGTTTTTCCAAAGGTTTGAAAATAAATAGGTTTGTTATTACCATTTGCGATTACCTCAGTAAAAACTCCAGAAACCTGCAAACCAGTACTTAAAACTATAGTACCTAAATTTTTGGAATTAATTAATTTTGTTATCCCTTTTAAACCTCCTGTTCTTATCGCCATTTTATTTGCGAACTGCTCTAAAACTAAGCTTAAATGCGCAAAATCTGGGGTTACAAATAAATGTGGTTGTGGTTTTGTAATATCAAAATTTACATTTGCAGCCTCAATTGAATAGGCTATTTTTTTTACATCGTCTTTTAAACACCAAGCACTTTCACCTATAGAAGACAACAAACCTGCTCCATAAATTTTTGGTTGGTCTAAGGTTCCTATTAAACCATACTCTACAGTCCACCAGTGTAAGTTTCTTATTTGCGCCATTTCAGAGAGTTCTCCCATATTTTCTTGCAAATATGTTACATGTTCTTGAGCTTGTTTTATATCTTTTTGTGTTGAATTAGGATTTTCTTTTAGTATTGATAATAATCTTATCGCTTCATAAATTTCAAAATCTTTTGCAGAAGAAATTGCTTTGGCTCCTATTTCTCCAAAACGTCTTAAATACTCTGCATATTCAGGATTTGCAATAATTGGCGCATGACCTGCTGCTTCATGAATAATATCTGGCGCTGGCGTATATTCTATATGATTAATGGTACGCATATCAGACGCAATTACCAAAACATTATACGCTTGAAACTCCATAAAAGCATTTGGCGGAATAAAACCATCAACAGAAACTGCAGCCCAACCAATATCTTTTAATATTCTATTCATACCTTCCATATGTGGAATTTCTTCTGTTGAAATTCCTGTTTTTGAAAGACCTTTTACATAAGAATTATGTGCAACCTTACTTAAATAATCTATATTTATGCGCATAACATACCTCCAAACAGCCTGGTTTTGTGACGTATATTCATTGTAAGGTTGTTTTACAATATACTTATGTAAGTGTTTTGGCAACTTTTTAGTAACACTATTTAATTTAAAGTGCATAACTTAAATTTTGTTAAATTATTCTCACAAAATTAAACAATAAAATACGATTACTATATTTATCAATAGTTAAAAAAACACTTTTATAACAATTTGTTAATTTTTATTACTCATAAATACACAATTAAAATACTTAATTAATTCTAAAAAACAAATTACTCACTAAAATGATTGCTAAATTATAGACAAAAAAAAGAATGCTTATTTCTTTTGGATCGTATTAAAGTTTTTAAAAAGTGAAGAAAAAATAAAACTATTTTCCCCTAAAAAAAGCAAATCAAAAAAAATAGAAAAAATTGAGCAAAAAACTAAAAAAAAGGATAATAAAAACTCTTTTAAAACTTTAGCCTATTTAGCTTTTGGTAGTTATTTAATTTGCTGCTTTTTCTATCTTATAAAATAAAAAAGACTATTCTAACAATTAAAATAGTCTTTCTAAACCTTCTTACAAACTAATTCAAATAATTATAAAATGGTTAATGTTTAATATAATAGACTACCAAACCACCAATTAGTTGCATGTTTTATTTAAAATTAACATTTTTTTAACGTTTTAAATTACGCTATCGGTTTCGTAAAATAATGTGTCTAAGCCAAAAAACTTTCTTATTTTTACTGTTCAAATTTAGAAAATGAGCAAGAAAGTAATCTTAATGATTTTAGATGGTTGGGGCATAACCCAAGACCCAAAAGTATCTGCAATTTACAATGCAAAAACACCTTATATAAATTCACTTTACACAAAATATCCTAATGCATCGTTAAGAACAGACGGAGAGCATGTAGGTTTACCAGAGGGCCAAATGGGAAACTCTGAGGTGGGCCATATGAATTTAGGCGCTGGTAGAATTGTATATCAGAATTTAGCAAGAATAAATAAAGCTGTAGAAGAAAAAACTTTAGGTAAAGAAAAAGTTTTACTTGATACTTTAAATTACGCAAAAGAAAATAATAAAGATGTTCATTTATTAGGCTTAGTTTCTAATGGAGGAATTCACGCACACATTAATCATTTAAAAGGAATTTTAGACGTTGCTAAAGACAATAATGTAACTAATGTTTACCTGCATGCATTTACAGATGGTAGAGATTGTGATCCAAAATCTGGAACCTATTTTATTAATGATATTCAAGAGTACATGAAAAAAAGTACTGGAGAGTTGGCAACCATTACAGGCCGTTATTATGCTATGGATAGAGATAATAGATGGGAACGTGTTAAAGAAACTTATGATGGTTTAGTAAATGGTATAGGTAAAAAAACAACCAATGTTATTGCAGAAATGAATGTAAATTATGAGGCTGGCATTACAGATGAGTTTCATAAAACCATTATAAACACTAATGAAGATGGCAGCCCAAAAGCACAAATTAAAGAAGGTGATGTTGTTTTATTTTTTAATTATAGAACAGATAGAGGAAGAGAATTAACCAATGCCTTATCTCAAAATGATTTTCCTGAATTTGGAATGAAAAAACTAAATTTATATTATACAACCATTACGCTTTACGATGAGAGCTTTAAAGGAATTAATGTAATTTATAATAATGACAACATTAAAAACACACTTGGAGAAGTACTTTCTAATGCTGGCAAAAAACAAATTAGAATTGCAGAAACCGAAAAATATCCGCATGTTACTTTTTTCTTTTCAGGCGGGCAAGAAGCGCCTTTTAAAGGAGAATCTAGAATTTTAAGAAACTCACCAAAAGTTGCTACTTACGATTTAAAACCAGAAATGTCTGCATACGAATTAAAAGACGCACTTTGTGAAGATTTAGAAAAAGGAGAAGCAGATTTTGTTTGTTTAAACTTTGCAAACGGAGATATGGTAGGGCATACAGGTATTATGGAAGCAGCTATAAAAGCATGTGAAACTGTAGATGAATGTGCAAAAGCAGTTATAGAAACTGGTCTTAAAAACGGATATTCTACACTTTTAATTGCAGACCATGGTAATTGCGAAACTATGATGAATCCCGATGGATCTCCTCATACAGCGCACACCACAAACCCTGTTCCTTTTATTCTAATTGACAAAGAAATAAAATCAATTAAAAGTGGTATTTTAGGAGATATTGCTCCTACCATTTTAGATTTATTAGATGTTAAGCAACCTAAAGAAATGACTCAAAAATCATTACTATAATTATGAGATTTTTTTTTGTAATATTTTCTACAGTGCTTTTTTTAGCATGCGGTGCCAACCAAAACATAAACGCAAGTAAAAAAGAAATAACTCACAAAAAAACAGCAAAAGATTTCAGAAAAAAAGCAAACCCAGCAAATGCAATAAAGAACAAAAAAGGTTCCTTAATTGGGTTTGTTAATAAAGGTTCTTTTACAGATACTGCTTACAAGTCTTGGTTTAATAATAGATACAAGCAATACAATACAGACAAGGAAGTAATTGCTAAAATTAAAAAAGAAATAAATAACTACACTATAAAAGGGTTTATGGGAACATGGTGTGGAGATAGTAAAAGAGAAGTACCCCGCTTTTTTAAAATTTTAGAAGAAACTGGTTTTAACAAAGATTATTTTGAATTAATTGCTGTTGCACGAGATAAAAAAACACCAAAAAAATTAACAAAAAGCTTTAATTTAATAAGAGTTCCAACTTTTATTTTCCTAAAAAACGGCAAAGAAATCGGTCGTTTTGTAGAAAAGCCAAGAGAAACTATAGAAAAAGATATTCTAAAAATAGTTACAGAACAAGGCTATAAGCATTCTTACGACACATCTAAATAAATGAAAACTAACAACTTAATTATTGCTATAGATTTTGATGGCACTATTGTAGAAGACGCCTACCCTAAAATAGGTAAACCACAACTATTTGCTTTTGAAACTTTACGCAAACTTCAAGCAGAAGGCTACCGCTTAATCCTTTGGACCTATAGAAGTGGTAGCGCTTTAAGCGAGGCTGTAGCTTTTTGTAAAGAAAATGGTATTGAGTTTTATGCTGTAAATAAAAGTTTCCCAGAAGAAGACTATAACGATAAATATAGCCGAAAAATAAATGCCGATATTTTTGTTGATGATAGAAATATTGGTGGCTTTATTGGATGGACAGCAGTTTATAAAAAGATTTTAAACCAAGAACCTCCACCCGTTAAAAAGAAAGGATTCTTTTCTTTTTTAAAATAAAACCACAACTTAACAATTCCTTAAATTATAGTAACTTTGCGGTTCAATTTTTTTAATATGATTAAAGTTAAAACCAGAGAAGAAATAGAAATTATGCGCGAAAGTGCTTTAATAGTTTCTAAAACATTGGGCATGCTTGCAAAAGAAATAAAACCTGGTGTTACTACTTTGTACTTAGATAAATTAGCAGAAGATTTCATTAGAGAACAAGGAGCAATTCCAGGTTTTTTAGGATTATACGATTTTCCTAATACACTATGTATGAGTCCTAATTCTCAAGTAGTACATGGTATTCCTAATAAAAAACCTTTACAAGAAGGCGATATTATTTCTATAGATTGTGGTGCCAAGAAAAATGGTTTTTACGGAGATCATGCCTACACCTTTGCCATTGGAGAAATAGCAGAAGAAACCAAACAACTTTTAGAGGTTACTAAAAAAAGTCTATATGTAGGTATTAAAGAATTTAAAGCTGGCAATAGAGTTGGTGATGTTGGTTATGCAATTCAGAAATTTACAGAAGACCATGGTTATGGTGTGGTTAGAGAATTGGTTGGTCATGGCTTAGGAAGAGAAATGCACGAAGAACCTAATATGCCAAATTATGGCAAAAGAGGAAGAGGTAAAAAATTTGTAGAAGGTATGGTAGTTGCCATAGAACCCATGACAAACTTAGGTACCCATAAAATAAGACAGCATAATGATGGCTGGACAATTACAACTTTAGACAATAAGCCTTCTGCACATTTTGAACATGATGTTGCCATTGTAAACGGTAAACCAGAATTACTTTCTACCTTTAAATATGTGCACGATGCTTTAGGTATTGTTACTAATGAAGAAGACGAATTTCGTCAATAAAACAATTATCAAAAAACCTAATGCTACCCTTTAGAATCTTCTTAAACCGTGTCTATTTTTAAAGCCATATTAAATACAATACCAAGACCTTTACTTATAAAAGCAAGTTATTGGGTAAGACCAATTATTGCTTGGCATTTAAAAGGAGATCAGTTTACAGATCCTATAGATGGCAAGTCTTTTCGTAAGTTTTTGCCTTATGGTTATGATAAACAAAGAGAAAATGCCTTATCGCCCTCTACCCTGTCTTTAGAAAGACACAGATTAATGTGGCTTTTTTTACAAAATGAAACTAATTTTTTCACTTCAACAAAAAAATTAAAGGTATTACATATAGCGCCAGAACAATGTTTTTTAGATCTCTTTAAAAAACAAAAAAATTTAGATTACACCACATCAGATTTAGAAAGTCCTATTGCAGATGTTAAAGCTGATATTTGTAACCTTCCATTTAAAGACCACTCTTTTGATATTGTTTTTTGCAATCATGTTTTAGAACATATTACAGATGATAAAAAAGCAATGCAAGAACTCTATAGAGTTTTAAAAAAAGGTGGTTTTGGTATTTTTCAAATTCCACAAGATTTGTCTAGAGAAAAAACATTTGAAGACAACACGATTACAGATAAAAAAGAACGCACCAAAATCTTTGGACAATATGACCACGTAAGAGTTTATGGTAGAGATTATTTTGAGAAATTAAGAAATATAGGCTTTACTGTGAAAGAAGTGGATTATACAAAAAAAATCGCTTTAGAAGAACTAAAACGATTTTGTTTAATGGAAGACGAAATTCTTCCTGTATGTTATAAATAATAATCGGTTATTTTTTAAATTTTCTTAAAAAAGCAGGTAACTTTTCTAGTGTTTCATCTCCCTTAATTATTTTATCTTGGCTAAAAATTCTATAAATACCATCTTCTATTTTAACAATTTTTGATTCCCCGTCGTAAATTGCACTTTTATCTTTAGGCTCAGAAACTTCCGTTCCGTTTTGGTTTATCCAAGATACCTCTCCTTCTTTAATACCTTGCAATTTATTTTCATAAAAAGCACCAAGGTATTCCAAATCAGAATCTACATATAAAACAGTACCATCTACAGAACATAAGTAAGCAAATACATTGTAACTACCTTCTTGATAAAGTGGGTGCACACCACCACCTAAATGACCGCCAAAATTGTACCTCTCTTTATCTAATTTCAACTCGCCATCTTTGTTATACTTCTTTATGATATCATTCTTTTTTAAAGCTTTTAAAACTTCTTCTACATTTGCTACTCTAACCACTTTATTTTGATTCAAGTCAAAAACTAATGGTTCAAAACAATTGTTAGGATATGTAACCAATCTACCATTACCTCTTGGCAGCATTACTTGACCGTAATGTGTAGCTAAAGGACTTATGTCTGAGGGTGGTGGCAATAAATTACCAGAACCATTATTGGTATTAAAATAGTAAATTTTTGTAGGATTTTTCTGTTTGTCTTGCAGTAAAATATAACCTTCAAAACTAGACGCGAAAGAAAACTCTGTTGCTTTTACAACTGTAATTGCTTTATCATTAACAATACCAAATTTTCCTTTATTTTCAAATATTGCAAATTTATTTTTATTAAAATTATAAATGGTATCTGCTATAACAGATAATTTTTCCGCCTGAATTGACCAAACAGCTTTTAAAGAATCTATTTTTCTAACTTCTCTCTCTTTTCTTAAACGCTCTTGTTCCTTTAATGCTAGTTTTTGTTTTACCTCTTTAATTAAATCGGTTATTGTAATTTGAGTACTTAAATTATCAGAAAAAGCATCTGATCTTTTATTATTTTCTAATAAAAAATATTGCTTAGAGTATTTTAAAGACTTTTGCAAAAAATCTAATTTTAACTCTTCTGTAGGTTGTAATTCGTATTGATCTAAATATATAGATCTACCCAACAACGCTACCTCTTTATCTGTAATTGTATCTATGTATTCTAACGCTTTTTCAAAAGAAATTCTGGCAGAAGCAAAATCTATATCTTCTTGTACTGCATTTTTAGCTCTTTTTAAAAAAACTTTTGCGAAATCTTCTTTAGATTGCGCCAATAAAGTAGAAGCTGATATAAATAATAGTACTAATGTTATCTTTTTCATGATAATTTTTTAATTTAACAATTCACGCGCAAGATAAAGAAAAAATATTTTTTTCTTTATAAAATGCATACCTAATCATGGGTATAATTTGTGAATTCTGCTAGATTTCCTTTTTTATCAATATAAATTAATATTACTTGCAAATTCGTTTTTTTTTGTAGGAAATTTTTCGATTTCTCTAAACCCATAGCCATAAATGCTGTTGCATAAGCATCTGAATCTGCGCAATCTAAATTAGAAATTACAGAAGCACTTAGTAAATTACTCTCTAAAGCTAATCCTGTTTTAGGATTTATAGTGTGTACGTATTTTACACCCTCTTTGGTAAGCCTAAATTTTCTATAATTACCAGAAGTAGCCATAGATTTATTAGACAAGTTTATCTTTTTAAAACCAGAATTATCTATTGCTTTAACAGGATCTACCAATTTAATTAACCATGGTTTTTTATTTTTTTTAAAACCTTTTGTTCTAATTTCTCCACCAATTTCGACTAAATAATTGTTTAACTTTTTTGATTCTAAAAAACGAGAAATTACGTCTACACCAAAACCTTTGGCTATTGAATTAAAATCTAAATAAATTTCTGGTAATTCTTTAACTATGAATTTGTTTTTAATAGCCACTTTATTAAAACCAACCCATTGCATTTGCTTTTGTACTTCTTGCTGGGTAAGGTTGTTCATTTCTTTTTTAGGTCCAAAACCATATGCATTTACCAAATTACCCACTGTAGGATCAAAATAACCATTAGTTTCTTTAAAAATTCTTTTTGATTTTTCAAAAACTTCAATAAAATAATCGTCAACTTTTATGTTTTTATGTTGATTATTTATTTTTGAAATATCAGAATTAGGCAAATAGGTAGATAATGATTTATTTATTTTTTGAAATAAAGCTTCTATTTCTGGTGTATAATTTTTTTCGGCATTTAAATAAGTTATTTTATATGTAGTGCCAAAAACAAAACCTTTTAATGTGTAATCTTGGGAAACATTTTCTTTTTTACAAGCAACGAAAAAAAGTAAAAAACAAAAGATTTTAATATATTTTATGACTTTCATGTTTAATTATGTTAGAGAAAGTAAAAATACGCTATAATTTTTTCACAAAAAATTTGTAAATACTATAATAATAAAACGATTTTGTTAAATTTGTGGCTATTAAACCATATACATATTCAAGAATGAAAAAAATATCGTTAATATTATTATCTGGAATTTTAGCAACATCATGTGTATCTCAAAAAGATTTTGTTGCTTTACAAGAAGCAAAAGCTAAAACAGATAGCGAACTTTTAGCAGTTAAAACCAACTTGCAAAAATGTTTAATTGAAAATGAAAAAGAATCTGCTAAAGTTTTCTCTTTAACAGAACAAGTTAAATATTTACAAGAAGACAAAAAAGTAGCTTTAAAACAGGTAGAAAATTTAACTGTTTTAACTCAATCTTCTTCAGATAACATTAAAAATGTAATTACTCAATTAAGTGAGAAAGACAAATACATTAATGGTGTTAGAAAAGCAATGACTCAAAAAGATTCATTAAACTTAGCTATTAAATATCATTTAACCAGAAACTTAACAGATGGTATACAAGATAAAGATATTGAGGTTAATGTAGAAAAAACTGTTGTATTTATTTCAATTTCAGATAAACTATTATTTAAAAGTGGTAGTTATAATGTAACTGATGGTGCTTACACAGTTTTAGAAAAAATTGCTAAAGTTGTAAACGACCAACCTCAAATGGAAGTTATGATTGAAGGACACACAGATGCTACGCCTATTAAAAGAGATTTAATACAAGATAACTGGGACTTATCTGCTTTAAGAGCAACTTCTATTACCAGAATTTTGCAATATAAGTATGGCGTTAAACCAGACAGATTAATTGCTGCTGGTAGAAGCCAATACATACCTTTAGCTGGAAATGATTCTGCGGAAGGTAGAGCAAAAAACAGAAGAACAAAAATTATAATTATGCCTAAATTAAATCAGTTTTTTGATTTGTTAGAGCAAGATGCTAAATAAATTTTAGTAATTTACAGTTTACAAAAACCACTCTAAAAAGAGTGGTTTTTTTTTGCATCTTATTTGGTGTATGGAAAAATTTTTAGCTTAACATCTAATTTTAAAACTACCTTAATTATTAGAAGAATAAAACAATATAAAAGTGAAAACCTATTATAGTTTACCTTTTTCTTTTGTAGTTGAATTTATTTTTGCCTTTTTACAAAACCTTTGCTTATCTAATAAAAAATAAAGTTAGCAAACGAGTTTAGCCATGATTGAAATGGCATCCTTTTTATGCTACAATAAATCTAACCTCTGTAAAAGTGAAAAAATTCCTTTTTTAAAATGATAAAATGTTGAAGTTTAAAATGCATAAAAAGATATAATGGAAAGCATGAAATAGCTTCAAAAAAAAAGATTAAAACAATTCTTTATTACTAATATCTAAATAGTTACGTTTTACAAATGCTAATATGGTTTCTAAAATTTCTCCCATATTATTACAGTCTTTAAACTTTACATCTCCTACATATTTTATTAAATGACTTTTTAAAAGCGCTACATTTTCTGGGAAAGAAATGGTGTCTTCTTTCATACATTTTATTAGACGAAAAGTTCTTCTTGGGTATGTAATCATTCTTTTTGCCATAAAAGAGCGTTCTTCTACTTTATATTGTACAATTGAGCTGTTTTGTAATTTTTTACCCACCATTTCTATCATTTTAAAGTTTTCTTTCATAAACTGTAAATTGTAGACTTTTAAATTTCCTTCAAAAGATTGCTGATCAAAATCTATGGCTCTAATTTTATAGACAATTTTATCAAAATCGTGTGTGGGAATTACTACGTAATTGTAAGAACGCATGTCTCCTAACAAACGTACTAAACACCGTTCTTTAAACTTTACAAACTCTTTGGCAATTTGAGATTTTTCTGTTTCTGTGCATTGTGGTAAAAAATCTTTTATAAAATCGTCTCCTGGAATTCCTGCAATATGCTCTTCTATTAAAGTGTCTTTATAGACCAAATAATTCATGTTATGAGGAGACAATATGTGTTCTAATTCTAAACCATAAACTCTAGAAGCATCTGCTTTTTTTACGTAGAAATAAGTAGAATTATCATTTAAAATATTTCTAACTTTTATTCTAAAAGGCTTAGAATTTCCAAAAGTACAATAGTCTATGGCATCTACATTTAAAAAAGGGATGGTTTCATCATTACCATCTGAATGTAACATGGTATAGATTTGCTTTAAGCTTCTATCTATTTCTTCTCTTTCGTATTGAGAATAGTAGGTTCTAACCCAAAGTGTGTCTTCATCGTTTTTATCGAAGACGGTTACAGAGCCTTGAAAACGTAGCAAATCGTCATAAAAAATGGGTATTTTTATGTTTCTATTGTATTTTTTTAAATAAAGATCTAACAAATTACTAACAGGAAATGTTGGCTTTTTCTTAGACATTAATTTCTTTTCTACTGCCATCTTAACGTTATTTTACTTCAAAAATAAGCATATTTAAATCAATTCAAACATCTTACCTGGTAAAGGTTTTGTAACACCTTTTAATTCCATTTGTAATAAAATAGGCGATAATTGAAAAATAGGAATGTTACACTCTAAAGAAATTGCATCTAAGACTTGTGCTCCTGTATTATGCAACAAATCGTAAATTTTTTGTTCTTTTTCATTTAATTCTACAAATAATTGTTTTTGTATAACTTTTGTTTTTTTAGGAATGTCCCAATTTAACATTTTTACAATTTCGTCTGCAGAGTTTAAAAGAAAAGCTCTGTTATTTTTAATTAAATTATTACAGCCTTTACTATACAAATCTGTAGTTCTACCAGGAACTGCAAACACATCTCTATCATAAGAATTGGCAATGTCTGCAGTTACTAAAGAACCTCCTTTTTCTGCAGATTCTATAATAATTGTAGCTGTAGCAATACCTGCAACAATTCTATTTCTTTTTAAAAAATTTTCTCTTAATGGGGTTTCTTTGTGCCAAAATTCGGTTAAAAAGCCACCGTTTTCATTTACTTGATGTATGTACTTTTTATGTACTTTTGGGTAAATTTCTTCTAAACCATGGGCAAGAACTGCTATAGTTTGCAAATTGTGTTTTATAGCTGCTTTGTGCGCACAAATATCTACACCATAAGCAAAACCACTTACAATAATAGGATTGTGTTTGGCTAAATTTTCTATTAAAGTATTGCAAAAATGGCTACCATAAGAGCTCATATTTCTTGTACCTACAATTGCTATAATTTTTTTACTATTTAAGTTGATGTTTCCATCTTGAAATAATAAAATTGGGC
Source organism: uncultured Polaribacter sp. (assembly GCF_947495205.1). Taxonomy (GTDB): domain Bacteria; phylum Bacteroidota; class Bacteroidia; order Flavobacteriales; family Flavobacteriaceae; genus Polaribacter. Next base: position 82,496 of record NZ_CANLXV010000010.1, read on the forward strand.
TATCTATACAATGTTGTAAATTTGTAGGATAATGATCTTCTAAAAAATAAGCATGTTTAATGTTATTATCTTGAATGTATTTTAATTCTTTTTCTGCAGATTTTATGTTTTCCGTATCAAAAAGATGTTTTATAACATGATTTCCAATTCCGTTTATTTTAGACAAAGCAGCAGGCTTTTCTTTAAAAATTTGGGTTACATCTCCCACATTTACAATAAGTTTCTTGGCTAAAATATCGCCAACGGCTTTACTTCTTTGCAAACGTAATATGGCAAGTAGTTTTTCTTCTTTCAATAGCTAACAATTTGAGAAACAATATATAAAAAATTTGTTGATAATTATTAACGTACTTTCTTTTTTAAAAGCCTAAAAAATCTATATTTGTTTCAATGAAATTAGCCAACTACATAAACGATTTACTGTACAGATATGATTGTGTAATTATACCTGATTTTGGAGGATTTGTAACCAATACCATTGGTGCAAAATTAGACCATAATACACACACATTTTATGCCCCAACAAAACAGATTTCGTTTAACAACCATCTAAAACACAATGATGGTTTATTGGCAAACTACATTGCTTCTGCAGAAAACATTTCTTTTGAAAAAGCAAATACACTTATTTCTTTAGCTGTAATTAAATGGCAAAACGAACTGCAATCTAAACATATAATAATAAATAATTTAGGTAGTTTGCATTTAAATGCTGAAAAGCATATTGTATTTGAACCAGAAAATAAAACAAATTATTTAACTACCTCTTTTGGTTTAACTACTTTTAATGCGAACTCTATAGAGCGCTATAAAGAACAAGTAAAACCTTTAATAGTTGCTACAAGCCAAAAAGAATCTAAAAAAGGGATACCTGTATTTATTAAATATGCAGCAGGCGTTGCTATTTTATTAGCGTTAGGTTTTTCTGGTATAAATGGTCATAAACAAGAGCAACAACAAAAACAAATTGCAAAGCAAGAAAAGCAGTTGCAAGAGAAAATACAATCGGCAACTTTTGTAATTTCAGATCCTTTGCCTGCACTAAAATTGAATGTTGTTAAAGAAAAACCAACTCCTTATCATATTGTAGCAGGTGCATTTCAATTTAAAGAAAATGCAGAAAAAAAGGTAAAAGAATTAATTGCCAAAGGTTATAATGCAAAAATTATTGGTAAAAATAAATGGGGTTTAACTCAGGTTACTTTCAATAGTTTTTCTAATAGAAACAATGCAATTAACAATCTTTACAAAATTCAAAAAACAGTTTCTAAAGACGCTTGGTTGCTAGTTAAAAAGTAATTAGCGTTTTTCAACTTCTAATGCATTTTTATTGGCCTGCTTTATTAGTATCTTTGCGTAAACTTAGATAACATAATGCAAGTAAAAACAGCGCAAGAATCTTTAACTATTTTAACAGATTTAGTTTTACCAGGTGAAACCAACTATTTAGACAATCTTTTTGGTGGCGAATTATTGGCTAGAATGGATAGGGCTTGTAGCATTGCAGCAAGAAGACATTCTAGTAGAATTGTAGTTACTGCTTCTGTAAACCATGTGGCGTTTAGTAAAGCTATACCTGTTGGCAGCGTTGTTACTATAGAAGCAAAAGTATCTAGAGCGTTTACCTCTTCTATGGAAATTTATGTTGATGTTTGGATAGAAGACAGGCAATCTGGCGCTAGAACCAAAGTTAATGAAGGTATTTACACTTTTGTAGCAGTAGATGAAACTGGAAAACCTGTAAAAATACCTGCAATTAAACCAGAAACAGCTTTAGAAAAAGAACGTTTTGAAGGTGCTTTAAGAAGAAAACAACTAAGTTTAATTTTAGCCGGAAAAATGCAACCTAATGAAGCTACAGCACTAAAAGCTTTGTTTAGTTAAATATTTTTACACATGGAATTTTTAAATCATTTTAAAATTTTAGAATCTTTAATTGTTATTATAATTGGTTTTTTAATAAGGTTATTTATTACTAAATCTCTTAAAAAAATACAGTTAAAATTTGGTTTTCAAAACGCTAGAATTCTAGTAACCAATAAAATAATTTCTATTTTAGTATATATTACTGTTATTGTAGTGGTAGCTATTATTTGGGGTGTAGATGAAAAACAATTATTAATTTATGTTTCTTCTTTTTTAACCATTTTAGGAATTGCCTTTTTTGCACAATGGTCTCTATTATCTAATATTACAGCAGGTATTATTTTGTATATAAATTATCCTGTAAAAATTGGAGACACCATTACTGTTTTAGAAAAAGATAATAATATTACTGGAGAAATTAGAGATATTGGCGCCTTTTTTATCACTTTAAAAACACCAGAGAAAGAATTAATTACATTGCCAAATGCTATTATTTTACAGAAAAATATTAAATATGAAATTAAAAATGGCAACTAAAACACCTGTGTAAACCTTACCTTTTTAAAATCCAAGAAGATGGGTTTAAACGAACTGTATTTTTAAACAACACAAAAATTAACTTTGTTTCGCCCGTAACTTTATCTGTAAATATTTTACCTAATTTTTGGCCTGTTTTTACCGTGTCGCCCACATTAACCAACGTATTTTCTAAGTTGTTATAAGTACTTATATAATTACCATGTCTTATTAACACGTTCTTTCTTCCTTCTGCCGTTCTTTGAATGGTTAATACTTCTCCATTAAAAATACTTTCTGCATACATACCAGCTTTGGTATTAATATGCAAACCTGTACTATTTAAAGTAATACCACCAATTGTTGGGTGTTTTTGTACTCCAAACTTTCTGGTAACCAAACCTTCTTTTACAGGCCAAGGCAGTTTTCCTTTATTCAACTCAAATTTGGCAACCAAAGCCTTGGCTTCTGGACTTAAAATAAACTCGTTTTTTGTTGTTTTTTTAGGCTTTACTTTTAATTTTGCTCTTGCCAAACGGTTGGCTTTTGCAATTTCTTCTTTAATAATTTTATCTATTTTTTGAGCAATTTTTTTCTCTGCTCTAATTTTTTGCTGCAGTTGTCTTTTATACCTACTTTCTTTCTTTTTAATAGCAGAAATTAATTTTTCTTGGTTTTTCTTATCGAATTCTATTTGCTTTTTTTGCGCTAATTCCCCTAAAATTAACGTGTCTTTCGCTTTCTTTTTAAGCAATAAAGAGTCTTTTAGTTTTTCTACTGTTGCTGTTTGTATAACAATTGCCTCTCCTTGCCTTTTCCTAAAGGAAGTATATTGTTTCATATACTCCAAACGTTTATAGGCTTGATAAAAATTCTTTGAAGACAATAAAAACAGCAACCTGCTTTGTTGTGATTTACTTTTATAAGATTTGTAAATCATGGCAGCATAATCTGCCTTTAAAGCCGTTAATTCGTTATTTAATTTGGTAAGTTTTTGTTGATTTTGTTGAATATCTTTAGCTAATAAATTTGCCTCTAAATTAATGGTTTTAATCAGTTTTAAACGGGTTTTAATTTTCTGATTTAAAACCTCTAAACTTTCAAGTGCATTCTTTTGATTTTTCTTAGTTTGAGATAGTAAAGCGTTTACTTGGGTAATTTCTTTCTTTAATTTTTTACGCTCTATTTCTAATGCTTTTTTGGTTTGTCCAAAAGCAGGTAAAACGCTTAAAAAAAGCAACAATGCAAATATGTAAAACTTAAATTTTACCACTATAAAATAATAGGTTTATAACCACTTGGTATTTTAAATGTTGTATTTATTGGTGTATTAAAAATTACAGATTTTAATAGAAAATCTACAGTTGTTAATTTATGTTCTTCCTGTGCTTTAATATTTATTTGTTCAGGAAAAAGAACTGCATTCACCAATTTATATTTAGGATAATTAATGGATAAGCTTTGTTTTTTTCTATTGCTCGTAATTTGTTGCTTAGTTAACTTAAAATGCTCTGAATTTATACTAAAAAAAGCATTAAACAAGCTAGCCTGTTGTTTAGGCGTTAACACATAACTATTATTTGTAACCGCTAAAGTTGGTTTTATAGTTTTTAGATTTAACATGGCTTGCCCTAAAAACAAATTTTGCAATTGATTAAAATTAATTTCAACACCTAAAACCTTTTTTAACAAAGTAAAATCGCCTTCAAAATACTTTTTTTCTAATGGCGAATAATAACTAACTTTTTCTGGTGTAATTTTTACTTTAAAAATATTAATAAACTTAGTTCCTTTTAACCAAATTACCTCGTCTTTTTTTATTCTAAGTTGTACGTTTATGGTTTGTTTAATCTTGCCATTATTAAAATTGGCCTTAAATTTTGCATCTACAGTTTCCTTATTAAAACGAACAGCATAGTGTTTTTTAATCACTTTTTTTGCAGTAATTTTCTTTACATTTCCACTAGTATCTGTAGCTGCTTTATTGGCTTTACAGGCTGTAAACAGCAACAAAAACAGTATCATATATTTTACAAAACGCATTTTAACCTTTTAGTTTTTTAGATTTCTGTAAGTATTTTTTTTCTTCGGATAAATTACCTAGAGCTTTATAAGCTTTTGCAATTTCATTATAAAAATTGGCTTCCATTGCATCTTCAATAACAAAATCTACACCATTTTTTAAAATCGAAATTGCTTTTTTGTATTCTTGTTTTAAAATTAGTGCTTTGCCATTCATAAAATACACCAAAGGTTGTGCAGGAAAAAGTGTAATCCCTTCTGTACTATATTGTAAAAGTTGATCAGGTTTTGCTATAGAACCTTCTAAAACCTGCTTTAATAAGGCAAAAGATTTATCCGTCTTAAAACGACTAATAATAGTTGCCAATTCTAATTTTTCAGTTTTCTTTGTTGGAATTTCCCTTTTTTTCTTGTTTCTATTTTCTAAACGTTCTTTATAACTTTTTAAATTTGAAGGCAAAGCGTTTTCGGATTCTAAAGTATTCATTAATGCCAAAGCACTTTTAACATCGTTATTTTGCAAATGTAACCTTACCAAATATTCTCTTTCTTTCGGGTTTGTTTCTATAATTTTTTGTTGGGTTTGTATTGCCTCTTTAAAATTTCTATCTCTAGCATTTACTTTTACCAAATGTTTTAGCATCCATATATTATTGGCATCTTTTTGCAATGCCCTTTCTATATATTCTTTAGCTAAAAGCGTTTTATTAAGCTCTAAATAATTTTTAGAAAACTCAAAAAATACCGTTGAATTATTTTGTAATATTTGATTACAACTTTCTAACAATTCAATTGCTTTTTGGTAATTGCCAATAGATTTTTCTGACAATGCTTTAAAAAAAAATTGCTGAAATTCTAATTCTTTATTTTCATTTAAATCTGGTGCCTCTGCTATACTATCTTGCCCGTTTAAAGTAATCGACAAAAGAAAAAAGAACATGGTAATACAAGTTCGTTTTAAACAAACAACTGCATTTTTATTCTTTTCTATGTAAATTTTATTTAAAATCATTACAGCAATTCTGTGTAATCTCCTATACTTACAGAGGTAAATTCGCCATTATATTTTGCATAATTACCAATCATTGCATTATCTAATTTTGCATTAACAATAGTTACATTGGTTTGAATTAAAGAATTTATTATTGTTGAATTTTCAACTACACTATTTGCACCAATAGAAACATAAGGTCCTATTTTAGTATTCTTCAAAACCACATTTTCTCCAATAAAACAAGGCTGAATAATCTCTGAATTTTCTAAAACAACATCTTTAGAAACTAAGTTATTGCCTGCTGCCTGTTCAAACTCTAAAACTTGTGTATTGGTAGCTACAGTTGGGTCTTTTTTACCACAATCCATCCAAGTATCTACAGTTCCTGGAATAAACTGCGCACCATCTTGCTTTAAGGTTTCTAAAACGTTGGTTAATTGGTATTCGTTATTTTCTCTTAAATTGTTATCAATTAAATATTGAATTTCATTTCTTACACGATCTCCATCTTTAAAATAATAAATACCAATAATAGCCAAATCAGACACAAAATCTTTAGGTTTTTCTACAAAATCTGTAATAATGCCATCTTCTAATTTCACTACACCAAAAGCACTTGGATCTGCTACTTGTTTTACCCAAATAGCTCCATCTGCATTGGCATCTAACTTAAAATTGGCTTTAAATAAAGTATCTGCATAAGCAACTACACAAGGCCCGCTTAAAGAATCTTTAGCACAAAAAAGTGCATGCGCTGTTCCTAAAGCTTCTTCTTGCACATAAACAGTACCTTTTGCGCCCAATTCTTTTGCAATTTCTAAAAGATTTGCTTCTGTATTTGCTGGAAATCCTTTTTTTGCAGGACCAATAATAAATGCAATCTCCTCAATATCTTCATCTATAACAGAAGCAATATCTTCTACCAAACGTTGTACAATTGGCTTTCCTGCAATTACGGTTAAAGGTTTTGGCACGGTTAACGTATGCGGTCTTAAACGAGATCCAATTCCTGCCATTGGTACTATTATCTTCATAAATATAAGGTCTATTTTTAAAGGTGCAATATAGGATTAATTAAGAGATATTAAAAATTAGAATTTTGGTTAAATACACTCATTTTAAAAGGGTTTTTCCTATTTTTTTGTTGCTAAAAAACAGATTATATGAAAGTAATAAATTCATAAAATACACAAAGAATCGGTTTGGTTTTTTGTTTCTTTGTAAAAAACAGTATTTGTGAATTATTTATCAGTAGAAAACATTTCTAAAGCCTACGGCGAACGCATTTTATTCGAAGACATTTCTTTTGGAATTAACAAAGACCAAAAAGTAGCTTTTGTAGCTAAAAACGGAAGTGGAAAAACATCTATACTTAACATTATTGCTGGTTTAGATGTGCCAGATTCTGGCCAAGTAGTAAGCAGAAAAGGAATTTCTATAGCGTATTTGGCACAAAAAGATGATTTAGATACCAGTTTAACTATTGAAGAAACCATATTTGCAACAGACAATAAGGTTTTATCTGTTGTAAATCAGTACGAAAAAGCATTGCAAAACCCAGATGATGGAGATGCTTACCAAACTGCGTTTGAATTGATGGAACAGTTTAATGCTTGGGATTTTGAAACACAATACAAACAAATATTATCAAAATTAAAACTTGAAGATTTATCTCTAAATGTAGGTAAACTTTCTGGCGGACAAAGAAAACGCTTGTCTTTAGCCATTGTTTTAATTAACAAACCCGATTTATTAATTCTTGATGAACCTACCAATCATTTAGATTTAGAAATGATTGAGTGGTTAGAAGCCTATTTTGCTAAAGAAAAAATTACACTTTTTATGGTAACGCATGATCGTTACTTTTTAGAGCGTGTTTGTAATGAAATTTTAGAATTAGATCAAGGTAAAATATACAAATACAAAGGTAATTACTCCTATTACCTTCAAAATAAAGAAGAAAGATTAGCTTTAGAAGCTACTAATTTAAGCAAAGCCAAAAGTTTGTTTAAAAAAGAATTAGATTGGATGCGTAAGCAACCCAAAGCTAGAACCACAAAATCAAAATCTAGAACAGACGATTTTTACGCAATAAAAGAAAAAGCACATCAACGCAGAAAAGACCATAAAGTTCAGTTAGAAATTAACATGGAACGTTTGGGTAGTAAAATTGTAGAATTGCACAAAATGAAAAAATCTTTTGGAGATAAAAAGATTTTAGATGGTTTTGATTATGTGTTTAAAACAGGCGAAAGAGTTGGTATTATTGGTAAAAACGGAACGGGAAAATCTACATTTTTAAACATGTTAACCAATTCCTTACCTTTAGATGGTGGTAAAGTAATTGTTGGTGAAACCGTTAAGTTTGGGTACTACACCCAAGCAGGAATCAATATAAAAGAAGGGCAAAAAGTAATTGAAGTTGTTAAAGAGTTTGGAGAGTTTATTCCGCTTGCTAAAGGTAGAAAAATTTCTGCATCGCAATTGTTAGAGCGTTTTTTATTCGACAAGAAAAAACAATACGATTTTGTTGAAAAACTTTCTGGAGGAGAGCAAAAACGTTTGTATTTATGTGCAGTTTTAATTCAGAATCCTAATTTTTTAATTTTAGATGAACCTACGAACGATTTGGATGTGGTTACCTTAAATGTTTTAGAAGAATTCTTATTAGACTTTCCTGGAAATTTAATGGTAGTTTCTCACGATCGTTATTTTATGGATAAAATTGTAGATTCTCTTTTTGTGTTTAGAGGTGAAGGTGAAGTTGAAAACTTTCCCGGAAATTATTCTGATTACAGAGCTTACGAAAACTCTTCAGTTTCATCTAAAAAGGAAAAAACGGCCGTTGTTAAAGAAGAAAAAAAGGAAACCAAAACTACAACCAAAACAAGTTTAAGTTTTAACGAAAAAAGAGAATTTGGTGCTTTAGAGGCAGAAATAGGTCGACTTCAAAAAAGAAAAGCAACCATTGAAAAACAATTTTTAAACGTAGAAATTGCACAAGATGATATTGCTAAGAAATCTGAAGAACTGCAAACTATAATTTCTGAAATAGAACAAAAAGAAGAACGTTGGTTTGAGCTTTCTATGAAAATGGAAGGGTAAATTAATTTTCTACACAATTTAAGATTTCTCTACGCAATCGCGTTTCAATTAAAATAAAAAAACAAATGCTATTTCCACTTTGTGGAGAAATCTTAATAAATAACCATTTTGAACATGTTTTCTTAGAATAGAGTAATATAACGTTTCTCAATTCCACTTTACTTTGTTTGAAATAACAAAGAATTAAACACTAACAATATCCTTAGCATTCAAAATTTCTTGATTGTTAAATTTTAATAAAACCTGAGCAACAGCAACCGTGTCTTTTTCGCAGTATTTTACAATTCTTTCTATATTTTTTTCTTTATAATATACTTTAGCCACTTCGCTCCCATCAATATCATCTTTAGGAGAAGGAATTCCTAAGATTTCTGTTAACAGTTTTAAAGAAGTGTAATGTTTATAATCTCCAAACTTCCAAAGTTCTAATGTATCTAAATGTGGTACTTCCCAAGGTTTTTTACCAAATAAATTTAACTTGTTTGGCAATTCAATTCCATGAACAATCATTCTTCTCGCAATAAAAGGAAAATCGAATTCTTTGCCATTATGGGCACACAATACTTGTGAAGGTTTAGAAAAATGTTTTTCCAAAATCTTTTTAAAATCTCTTAAAATTTGCCCTTCATCATTACCATAAAAAGAAGTAACTCTAAATTTATTTTCTACAAAATAGCCTACAGAAATGCATACAATTTTACCAAATTCTGCCCAAATTCCTGCTCTTTCATAAAAATCTTCTACAGCAATTTCTTCTTTGCGTTGGTAAGCCGTCTTTTTTGTAAAAAGCTCTTTTAGCGTTTCTGAAACATCTTCCCAATTTTCTTCTTGAGGTACTGTTTCTATATCTAAAAATAGAATATTGGTAAGTTTAGTTTTTAAATTCATCTTTTTCTTTTATCAATCTAAAGATAGTAAAAAACAAAAAGCTCTCGAAATTCGAGAGCTTTTTTTAAATTTAAATAGTAAACAATTATTTAATAACTAACTTTTTTGTAGCTATTTTATCATTTTCTTTTACTCTTAAGATGTAAACTCCGCTATTTATAGAAGATAAATTCAAAGTAGATTTTACACCAATAAAACTTGTTTTTAATACTTGTTTTCCTAAAACACTAAAAATTGCAACTTCTTTAGCATTATTGTTATTGCTAGAAATTGTAACTTCTTTATTCGTAATAGGATTTGGGTAGGTTTTAAAACCTTCAATTAAATTTTCTTTTACAGATGCTGTTGATTGTGTAAAAGACCCAACTGGAAAAGCAGGAGTTGCTGCTGCATTTGTTGCAATACCATCAAAAATATTTATTCCAGAATACGTCCAATCTGTGCTTGTAAAAGTGGTAGAAGGCATTTTATTTGATGCTCTGTAAGCCCAACCATCTAAAAAGTCCCAAGATTCTCCAGAACCATCTGTATTAATATCTCCAAAAACATCTACTACAACGTCATTTAAAAATAATTCAATAGCGTCATCGCCATTAATCCCCATAGAGCCACTTGTGTAATTAGGGGCAAAACCAAAAAAGATATTAAAATTGTCTACCTCTGTAGCAATGTAAATAAAAGAACCAGCTGTGGCGGCATCATTTGGAAATGTAAATTCCACACCATCTGTTCCTCCACCATTATTTGCGCTACCAATTCCGTAAATACTTAAATCTGCTATGTCATTTATAACATACAGTTCTACTCCTTTAGGAGTTCCTCCTGTTAAACCTGCGTCATAAGCGCCAGTAATCATTAAATCTTGCCCAAAAGACAACACACTAAAACAGAAAGTTAATAATAAAGTAAAAAAGTAATTTTTTTTCATAATAAATCATTTAAATTTGAATAACAAAGGTATTATTTTAACCAAACTTATTGTTACCAAATCATTAACAATCTGTTTATCAGAAGTAAATTCTTAAATTCACATATTAATAGGCTTAAAATTTTGCATCTGTAAATAAAAGATTAAATGATTGTTAAGAACACAAAAAACAAGTTAATAATTATTATTTTTGACCTATATTTTTAAAAAAATTATGAATAAAAGCGATATTAAAATCTTATTGGTAGATGATGAACCTGATATTTTAGAAATAATAGGTTACAATCTAAGAAATGAAGGTTACCAAGTTTTTACGGCAAATAACGGTCAAGAAGCAATAAAATCTGCTAAAAAGAACATTCCTCATTTAATACTTTTAGACATAATGATGCCAGAAATGGATGGCATAGAGGCTTGTGAAAAAATTAGAAAAATTGCTACTTTAGAAAATGTAATTATTTCTTTTTTAACTGCAAGAGGCGAAGATTACTCTCAAGTTGCCGGTTTTGAGGCAGGTGCAGATGATTATATTACAAAACCCATAAAACCTAAAGTTTTAATTAGCAAAATAAAATCTTTATTACGAAGATTAAAATCTAATACTGCAACAGATGAATCTTTTAAAGTAGGTGATATTGTTATAGATAGAGAAGAATATGTAGTGTATAAAGCTAATGTAAAGATTGCTTTGCCTAGAAAAGAGTTTGAATTATTTTCTTTACTAACCTCTAAACCGGGTAAAGTATTTAAAAGAGAGGTTATTTTAGATACCGTTTGGGGCAATGAAGTTGTTGTTGGTGGAAGAACTATAGATGTGCATATTAGAAAACTTCGTGAAAAAATAGGGGACAACCATTTTAAAACTGTAAAAGGAGTAGGTTACAAATTTGTTTTAGAAGGCTCAGATAAATAATTTTTTATCTAAATGAAATTAAAAAAAACATATTCTTACGCCATAGGTTCTGCCATTTACCTTACATTACTTTCTGTGGCTGTGGCTATTATTTCTTACTTTTTTATTGTAAAACATTTAGGCATAAACACTGTAATTATATCTGTTATTGCTGTTTTTTTAATTTCTTTTTTTATCATACAATACAGAGCAGAACATTTTATTTACAGAAGATTAAAAAAAATATACCAAGACGTTTCCATTTTAGATGTTAACGACTTAAAAAAGGAATCTGCCACCACAGATATAGATCAACTGTCTAAAAGTGTACAAAAATATGTAGAAGGTAAAAGTTTAGAAATTAAAAGTTTAACCGATAGAGATTCTTTTAGAAGAGATTTTTTAGGAAACGTAGCGCACGAACTTAAAACACCACTTTTTACTGTACAAGGTTATGTTTTAACGCTTTTAGAAGGTGCTATAGATGACAAAGACATTCGTTTAAAATATTTAGATCGTGCTAATAAAGGTATTGAAAGACTTGTAGCTGTAACTAAAGATTTAGATATGATTGCTAAACTAGAAACCAATGAAGTAAAGGTAAATAAAGAAGTTTTTAATATCTTAGAAATCATACAAAGTGTGTTTGATTTATTTGAAATGAAAGCCAAAAAACGAAATATTACCTTAAAATTTGACCGTGTTTATGAATTTCCGTTTTTTGTTGTTGGTGATATAGAGAAAATAGAGCAAGTTTTAATTAATCTTATAGTAAACTCTATAAAGTATGGTAAACCCAATGGCACTACTGTAGTTTCTGTAAGTAATTATAAAGACCAAACTTTTATTGTAAGGGTAATTGATAACGGAGAAGGTATTAAAGAACAACATTTACCACGCCTTTTTGAACGTTTTTATAGAGTAGACCAAAGTAGATCTAGAGAACAAGGTGGCTCTGGCTTGGGCTTATCTATAGTAAAGCATATTATAGAAGCTCACAATCAAAAATTGCTTTTAAAAAGTACTTATGGTGAAGGCTCTGAGTTTTCATTTACTATGGAAAAGGCCAAATAAATCTGTATTAAACAGGTTGGTTTCTGTTTTTAATCCTTTATATTCTGTTATTTTTGCTAACTTTTCTAAAGTGAAATCTGCTAAGTTACAACTTGGTGCAATTTTATTATTTTGTAAATACTTGGCTAAATATTCTTGTTCTGGTTGATTTTTTGTTGGAATAAAGAATACTTTTTTGTGCAAAACAGCCAAATCCATTATAGACGAATAACCAGATCTGCAAACTACAATTTTTGATGCGTTTATTGTTTTTTGTAATTGGCTACTCAACATAAAGTTGTAAAAAGTATTGTGATGCTGTTTCCATTTTTTTTGCACAGCTGCCACTTTACCCAAAACAAAAACTATAGTTCTGGTATCGTTTTTAAAAATCTCTTTTAATTTGTCTTCAAAATAAGTTCTATTGGGTTCTGCACCAGAAATTAAAACTAAAATATCTATAGTTTTAGGTACTTCTTCTTTTTGAAATCTGCTTAAAACACCTATAAATTTTTGGTGTTTTATTTTTTTTGAAATTGATAATTTTCCTGAAAACTCTGAATTATTATCTGGCACCCAACATTGGTTATATTTTTTAGTAATATTTTGATGAATTTTACTAGAAAAATAGGTGGTAAAGCCAGATAAAACATTTATTTGATGGGTAATGTAAACGGAAGGTACTTTTTTACTTCTTACACCAAAGCGGTTATCTGAAATAATACCAATTACGTTTTTATCTTGGTTTACATAGTTTGTAATTTCTTTGTTTTCTTGCTGTATAGTTCTTAAAATACGTGGAGCTTTTAAAAGTAAATTTAGTTTTAAATTTTTACTGTAAGTTATATTATAAGCTGGTAACTCTAAGAATTGTAAAGTAGGAAATTCTTTTTTTAAATACCACAATGCAGCACCATCTGATGCTATTATAGGAACCAAATTGGTTTTAATTAATGCCTTTATAATGGGTATACAACGTGTTGCATGACCTAAACCCCAATTTAAAGGTGCAATAATTATTTTGTTTTTAGTAGTATTCATTTTATTATGGCATAAAGCTACCAAATTTTTAAAGAAGAACTACACCCAGGTTTTTAACTATTGTTTTTTAAAAAGTGCGTTAAGGATTGAAATGGCATCCTTTTTAATGCTTCTCTGGTTTCAGTAGCTTTCTTAAAAATACATTCCTAATTCTTTTGGTAGCTACTGAAATACATTAAAAATAATTAAAAAGATATAATGGAAAGCCTGTAAAACGCCCAAATAAATAGGTTTTTAAACCAAATCGAAACCAATGTCTTTTCTAAAGTTCATTTTATCGAACTTAATTTGATTGATGCTTTTGTAACTCTTTTCTAAGGCTTCTTCTATGGTATTGCCAAAAGAGGTTACTGCCATTACGCGCCCACCACTTGTTACTACTTTATTGTCTTTTATGGTTGTACCTGCATGAAAAACAGTAGATTCTGTTACATTATTAAAGCCTGTAATTTCTTTATTTTTTTGATATGCTTCTGGGTAACCACCAGATACTAACATTACTGTAGTGGCTGTTTTTGGTGTTACTTTAAAGCTTTTTTCGTTTAAATTTTGATTGGCAACACCGTCAAATAAATCAAATAAATCTGATTCTATTCTTGGTAAAACTACTTCTGTTTCTGGATCTCCCATTCTAACATTGTATTCTACTACAGAAGGGTTTCCATTGTCATTCATTAAACCTATAAAAATAAAACCTCTGTAATCTATACCGTCTTTTTGCAAGCCGTTTATGGTTGGTTTTACTACGAGTTGTTCTACTTTATCTAAAAAAGCAGTATCTGCAAATGGTACTGGAGAAATTGCGCCCATACCACCTGTGTTTAAGCCAGTATCTCCTTCGCCAATTCTTTTGTAATCTTTTGCTGATGGTAAAATTTTATAATTTTTACCGTCTGTTAATACAAAAACAGACAATTCTATTCCTTTTAAAAATTCTTCTATTACCACTGTTGTAGAGGCTTCACCAAATTTTTTGTTAGAGACCATTTCTTCTAATTCTTGTTTTGCTTCTGTTAAAGAGTTTAAAATTAAAACGCCTTTACCTGCTGCTAAACCATCTGCTTTTAAGACAAATGGTGGTTCTAATGTTTCTAAAAAAGCAAAACCTTCTTGTAAATTTTCTTTGGTAAAAGATTTATATTTGGCTGTTGGTACACCATGTTTTTGCATAAATTGTTTCGAAAAATCTTTACTTCCTTCTAAAGTTGCACCATCTTTTTTAGGGCCAATTACAGGAATATTTTTAAGGGTTGCATCTGATAGAAAAAAATCGTGCACGCCAGCTACTAATGGTGCTTCTGGCCCAACAACTACCATTTTAATATTGTTTTCTAAAACGGTTTTTTTTACGGCTTCAAAATCTGTTGGATTGATATTTATATTGGTTGCAATTTTGTCTGTACCTGCATTTCCTGGCGCTACAAAAACCTGATTTACTTTTGTACTTGCTACTAATTTTATTGTAAACGCGTGTTCTCTACCTCCAGAACCTAAAATAAGAATATTCATTTGTGTTGTGTTGTTGTGGTGCAAATATATTTTAAAAAAACTTGGTTACCTAAAACCCCACTTTAAAAAATATTTTATTGCAGAGGAAAGATGATAGAAAAATAGTTTTGTGTTTTTTGATGACCCTTTTTTTAAAACGTGTGTAATTTCTTCACTAGGAAAATAAAGTTTTTTCATGCCAATAACATCTATTTTTTTACAAATATCAACATCCTCCATGTATAAAAAATAACGTTTATCAAAACCATTTATATCAACTAAATAGCTAGTTTTATAAATATGAAAACAACCTGTTATATATTCTGGATTGAAAGTTTTTAATAAATCTCTATCGTGATATTCTCCCTTTTGGATAATATCCAAGAAATAGGGTTTTAAAAAACCAAATCTTCTTACTAACAGCTCAAAAGGACTTGGGTAACGCCTGCAAGAGAATTGGTGTTTGCCATTTGGAAAAACTACTTTTGGGGCAATCATTGCTACATCATTAAAATTCTCTAATACTTTTAAAAGTTTTGGTATTAAATTATTTTTAAATTTAACATCCGGATTTAGTATTAAATGGTATTTAGAAAAATCTCTAATTTCAGAAATAATTTTATTATGACCGTTTCCAAAACCAATATTCTCTTTAATTGCGATATATTTTACATCTTTCGTCTCTAACTTACCCTCGTAAAACTTATTTTTTGTGTTATCAATTAAAAATAGTTTTTTGGAAAGAGGTGTAGATAAGAAACACTGTATAGTTCTAATAACCTCATTTAGATTTTCTTTATACAACACAATTGATGCTGTTACAATTACTTGATTATTCATTATTAATAAGCTTTATCTTCCCCTTTAAAAACATTTAAAACTGTTTGAAAAACAATTTTAACATCTAAAAAAAATGACCAATTTTCTATATAAAAAACATCTAATCTAACTCTATTTTCAATGTCAGATTTTTTTCTAATTGCCCCTCTGTATCCACTAATTTGAGCTAGACCTGTAATACCTGGTTTCACTTCATAACGTTTTAAGTAATTATTAACTTCTTTTTCGAATTGAAGAGATTGCTTATTCATATGAGGTCTTGGACCAACAACACTCATATCTCCTAAAAAAACATTAAAAAACTGTGGGAGCTCATCAATACTTGTTTTTCTTAAAAAACTTCCAACTTTAGTAACTCTTGTATCATTTTTTGAAACTTGTTTATTATCAGAATATTTATTTACACTCATAGATCTAAATTTATAACAAGAAAAATTAACACCGTTAATTCCTGATCTATCTTGATAGAAAAACAAGGGCCCTTTTGAGTCTATTTTTATAATTATAAATAAAATTGGAATTAACCATGAAAGCACAAAAAGTATAATTAAAATTGAGAATAAAATATCAAAAACCCTTTTTATTATTTGTGTTTCTAACAACTCAAAAGGTAATTTTTTGGGATTTAATACAGGTAAAACTCCATAATATTCAACATCAAAGTTTTTACTATATAATTCTTTAAAATCTGGAATTAATTTGAAGCTAATTCTGAACTGAATAGATAGTTGTCTTATTTTTCTTATGGAATCTTTATCTACAGACGACGAACAATAAATTTCATCAACATTTTTAGAGGCAATATATTTAAAAATAGTTTTTGTTTCCCCTAAAAATTCTTTGGAATTTGATTTTGTTTCAGAAAAAAATCCGAAATAATTATATCCATAATTTTCTTCTGATTTAAAAAAATTAATGATTTTTTTTGAAGAAGCATCTAAACCTACAACAACTACATTCCTATAATTATTACCTAACTCTCTATAAAATCTTAAACTATAATAAAAAAGAAACTTTAATATAAAAACACCAACAGCTATAGAAGCAAAAACAACAAATTGATTGTTTACAATTTCTCCTTCTCTAAACAAACCAAAATAAGAAAAGTAAGCTAAAAAAAAGACACTAATTTGAGTTAAATATAAAATCAAAATTTTTACAACATGAGTAACTCTTGTAATTTTATAATATTTATTTAAATAAGCAATTACAAACCAATTTACGTTTGTATATATGATAAAAAAAACACTTTGAAATTCTTTGTCTGATATCCAGAAAAAAATAATATTAATGAATAAAAAATCAATTAATACGTTTATGGGTTTTAGTAAAAAGGAATATTTTTTTTTCAAGAGTAGAATTCTTTAATTTTTTTATTTACAAAATTTTGAAACTCCCTTTCAAAACGTTCTGTATTAAATCTTTTTGCATTATTCCTTATTGCTTCAGGATTAAAAGTCTTTTTTTCAAATTGCTTAATTGCGTTAATAATATCAATTAAAGATTGATGATCAAAAAAGATACCTGTTTCATTTTCGATGACAGTTTCTGTTAACCCACCTTTTCGATATGCAATTATAGGTGTACCACAGCTTTGAGCTTCTACGGGTAAAATACCAAAATCCTCATCTGCTGCATATACCATAGCCTTGGCTTTTTGAAGTGTTTTTACTAGAATAGAGAATTTTTGAGCGCCCAATATTTCAATATTTTTAGTTGCAAGTTTCTTAATCTTCTTCATTTCTGGACCATCCCCAATAACTTTTAGCTTTCTATTTGGCATTAAAGTAAAAGCTTCTACAATTAAAGCAATTTTCTTATAAGAAACTAATCTTGAAGCAGCAACATAGTAATTTTCCTTATTTACTTCTAATTTAAAATCTTTAATATTAACTGGAGGATATATTACAGTAGCTTCTCTATTATAAATTTTTTTAATTCTTTTAGCTATATAATGAGAATTAGCTACAAATTCATCTACTCTATTACTAGAAATCATATCCCAAGCTCGAATTTTATGTAAAACTCTTTTAGCATATATAGACCTTAAACCAGAAGTTAAATTTTTATCTCTGAAGTATTCGTGATACAAATCCCAAGCATAACGTGCTGGGGAATGACAATAACAAATATGAAGTTGATTCTGATTTGTAATTACCCCTTTAGCTATTGATGCTGAAGATGAAATTATTAAATCGTAATTACCTAAATCAAACTGTTCTATTGCATAAGGAAATAACTGTAAAAATTTCCGATGGTTTTTTTTTACAGTTGGTAAACTTTGGATAAAGCTAGTATTTACATTTTTTTTCTTTAAAATAAAATCTCTATCCTTTTCAGATAAAAAATCAATTAAAGAATAATGATCAAAATCCTTCCAGATATTAGTGAAAGAATGTACAACTTTTTCTGCACCTCCATTTGTGTAATACCAATCGTGAACTAATGCTTTTTTCATATTTTTTTTTAAAAAAAGTTTAATTTTTAATTTAAAGCTTCTTTTTTAATTAAACCAGTTAAGTTACATTTGAATTCTCATATATTTAACCTATAATGATTGTTATTAATGCTCGATTTTTAACCCACAAAACTACAGGTGTAGAAAGATATGCTATTGAAATGTGCAAAAGAATATCTAAGAATATTGGTAATCATAAGGTTATATTTGTCGCTCCAAAAGGTAAACTTAACAAAATTGATGGATTAAACAATATTATAATAAAACAATTTGGATTTTTTAAAGGACCTATTTGGGAACAGATAGATTTATTTCTATTTTTAAAAAGAAATAAAAGTCCTCTTTTATTAAATTTTAGTGGTATTGGACCTGCCATTTATGAGAACAAAATTGTTTATTTACACGATTTGGCTTTCAAACACCATCCAGAAAACTTTTCTTTTTTATTTCAAAAAATTTACAACGTATTAATTCCGATTAGTATAAGAAAATCAAAAAAGATTATAACTGTTAGTAAATTCGTTAAACAAGACATAATAACCAATTATGGATTAACAAATATTGAAGTAATATATGGTTCCCAATCCGGTAAATTTAAAAATTTAAGTTTAAAAAGAGAGAAAATTATCTTAGCTGTTTCTTCTCTAGATCCAAGAAAAAACTTTAACCGAATTATAAAAGCTTACCAGAAATTAGAAACAGATTATAAATTAGTTTTTGTAGGTTCAAATTCTAAAGCTTTCTCAAAAATAATAATTGACAATAATTACAACGATAAAAATATAATTTTTACGGGATATTTAACTGATAAAGATTTGGTTAAAATGTACAATAAAGCAAGTATTTTTATTTATGCTTCTCTTTTTGAAGGGTTTGGAATACCACCACTTGAGGCGCAATCCTGTGGTTGTCCATGTATTGTTTCAAACCTTACTTCTATTCCAGAAATATGCAACAACTCTGTTATGTATTGTAATCCTTTTTCTGTTAAAGACATTGCAGATAAAATAGAAGATCTTATAATTGATAAGAAAAAAAGAGAAGAACTGGTAAAAAAGGGTTTTGAGAATATAAAAAAATATAGTTGGGATGCATCTGCAAATAAATTATTAGCTGTTATTAAAAAAGAAATTATGTAGCTTTTAGCCCTCTATTATAGTATAATAATGCAATAAAGAAAAAGAAAAATACAACTCCATCTGATCTTTCTAATAAGTTTTCTGAAATAAAAACTATAGATGAGGAGCAAATTAAATAAAACATTTTAATATTTAAAGTACGAATAGATTTTATAAAAATATTTACAATAAAAACTATAAAACCTACAAAACCCATAAAACCAGCACTAATCCAAAAAAAAGCATATTGGTTATGGGAGTTATAATCTCGCCAAGTATATACTTTGGCTCCAATTTTATTTGAGTAACAGTAATTTAGTTCGTCTTGAATATCTCCAACACCCACTCCTATAAAAATATTTTCTTTAATGACTTGAAAATCACAAAAATAAACACCATTTCTAACATTGGAAGAGTCAAAACGATCTGATCCAAATTTTTGATTTGGAATAGAAACCCCATTGTTGTAGTATTCTTTAAACCTAGTAGAGATTGGGTTTTTAAACAAAAGTAAAACACTAAAAGCTAACGGGATTGATAGGAATAATAAAACTTTCTTTTTCTTTGATAATTTAGAAAATATAAATACTGTTAAGCTTATTGTAACTAAAAAAGCTAATAAAGGCATTCTAGCAGATATTAAATATAACCACACTACTAAAAGTATAATAGAGATTGTTGCCAAAAACTTAAAGATATTTTTTTTAAAATTTTTAATATTTAAACCTAAAATAAATAATGAAAATGAAATCCATAAACCTTGATATGTTGTATGGGTATTAGATTTTTGTATAATAAAGTTTCTAAATCTTCTAAGTTTTATTTGATCTAACTTTGTTTTACTTATTTCTTCTATCGATTTAAATCCGTTAGATTTAATTTCACTTGGAGTAATGTTTTGAAATAATGTATCGAAATTTATGAAAACAGAAATTGCTTGATAAAATATAAGAAATAAAACAGATAATAAAAAAGTGTAAATAACATACGATATTAATTTTTTACTAAATAAATTTCTATTCAAATAAAATACTAGAGGAAAAATTAAAAAAGACACCATCTTTACGAGTAAAGAAATACCATAATTTAAATTTTTGGAGTAAAATAAAGTTACACATAGAATTAAAAAAGGGAATATTAATAATAAAACATCTTTTCTGAGTTTATTTTTTTTGTTATTTAAAAAGAAATAAATGCCAAAAATTGCCCATAAAAAAGTAAGCACACTCCTTATTCCAAATGTTAAAATTGGAAAAGCAGCTATTAACAAAGTTAACGCAATAAACATTTTTCTTAACTTCTCATTCATTCTTTTGTATTATATAATACAGTTAAATCTTCTTGTATTTTTAAAAAGAATAGTGGAAACAAACTTAAAAAAACTAAACTTTGAGAAAGGTTCACAAAAAAACCTGCAATAAAAAATGAAATTAAAATAAATATAGACTTATTGTTTTTTAAACTTTTTTCTAAAATAAAAAAAACAGTAAGTAAAACACCTATAATACCAGAGGAAAATAAAAGAAAAAGCCAGTAACTATCTATAGTTCCTATAAAACCTTGTCCTCTTGCTCCTCCTCCTACTTTACCTATTTCTGCTCCAAAAATAAAACTATAGTCAACATTAGTATTATTTGCCCAAAGATAAAACCTATGATATAAAGAGGCAGTAGAGAGTATATTATATTTTGAAAGAATAATTATGGAAACTATTAAAATTGGAATTCCAATTTTAAATATCAATACTAATATTTTTAAATTTTTCTTTTGAATGAAAAATTTTAAAAATTCATATAATAAGAAAACAAGGTATGCACTTCTAACAAAAGAAAAAAACAAAGGAAATAAGGCTATATACTTAATTTTATTAAAGTTTTTGTCTTGATCCATTAACAAATAACTTATAACGCTAAAATAACTAACAGAAGCAGCGTCACCAATTAATGCTGGAGATCTCCAAAATTTATAAAAGTTAGTTATCTTAAATTTATATTCTGGATCTATACCCCATCTGTATCTATCCGTAATCATAATCATAAATTTTACTGGCCCTAAATAATTGGTTAAAAAAATAAAAAGAGAGTTTAACAAAAGTAAAATTAGCATCAAATTCAGTACTATTCTAAAGTATTTCCTTTCTATTTCTATTTGACTAAAAATAAATATTAGAATAAAAAGAAAATAAACTTCTCTAAAAACAATATATCCGGTTTCTAAACCATCAACTTTAAATATCATTACTAAAAAAAGGACAAAAAAGTATATAAAAAATATGATATCTAAGGTGGATATTTTTATTTTCTTTATGGCTTTAAGAATAAAAAAAGCTACAACTAAAATAAACGAAATTGGATGTAATATTTTTTTTAATTCCCAATTACCCAAATATTTAAAAATAATAAAAAATAAAACTCCTTGAGTTGATAAAATTTGAAGAATAATAGACCAATAAAATATTTTTTTTATTTTAACTTTCATTAGTCTTTGTTTATAACTTTATTAAAAACATTACTATAAGATTCTATAGTTTTTGATTTATTAAATTTGTAGAGAAATTCTTCATCAAATTTAAAATTATCTAAAAAACTCTTATTAGAAATTATTTTTTTTATGAGAATATTCAATTCACTTTCTATAGGGTTGAATAAGAATTCTTTGTTGTTAGACAACAGTTCCGAGATTCCACCTCTACAACTTCCTAAAACAGGTTTTTTATTAAAAATACTTTCTATTACCACTCTTCCAAATGGTTCATTCCATAAAGAGGGAGTTATCAATACATCTATTTTTTTAAAAAAAGTAGCGCTATTAACATAACCTAAATACTCAATGTTTTTAGAGTTATTGATAGATTCTAAATATTCTAAATAGTTTACATCTACTTTTCCTGCTATTAATAGTTTCCAGTTAGTAACTTTTAAATTTAGAAAACTTTTTAGGAGTAACTCAATACCTTTTGTTTTATTTATTTGACCAATAAATCCAAAAACTATTCCATCTGTTTTATGAATTGGATTCGTTTTCTCAATATCAAATCCATTATAAATTACTTGACTAGGGGTGTCCTTGAAATAATTATTTTTAAGATGATCATTCAATATATATTCACTTATACCTATTACAAAATCTACTTTTGCTGTATTTTTCTTTTTAAAAACGGATAAAACATTACAGTCAAAACATAACTTTTCGCAATTTTTACCTTCACGAAACTTTACTGTTTTAGGACATTGTAAATAATAATCTCTTAAAGTATGTACTATTTTTATATTTAATGTTTTTGCAATAGACCACACTCTAGTAGAAAACCCTGCTAAGTTATTAGTTAACAGAATGTCTGGTTTAAATGAAATTAAAATATTTTTTATTTTTAAATCGTATTTTTTGTTAGACACATCTCTTATATGCCATTCTAACTTATCAAATTTATTACTAGTATTAACACCAAAAGGCCAATACTTATTTTTTAACTTAAGAACGTTTACAGAAACACCATTTAATTCAAAAAATTTATTTTCTTTACCTAATGTAATTACTAAAACTTTATTTCCTAAATTACTAAAACCTTCTGCAAGGGTTTGAACAGATTTTTCTGCTCCACCAATAGAATAAGGTGCATAAAGGGTGTTAACGATAATTATTCTCATTAATAATTTTCTAAATTATTATTATTTGCATCACTAAGAGCCCTCTTAAAAACTTTAAAATTTTTACTTCTAAATGAAAATAAAAATAAAATTACACTAAATAAATTTTTATTTAAGTTATAAATAAGTTTATTACTTATTAAATATTCTTTCTCAAAAATCATTCTATTTCTTATGGTATAATAAACTCTAAATGGTGGAGCATTTTTTATTTTTGTGAAAATTGTTTTTTCTTTATTCTTTATTGCCCAAGAGGTATCTATATCATCTATAACACTATCTAAAACTATAAAAATTTTATTTCCCTGTTTAGTTATCCTGTATGTCCAATCATGATCATCTGAATACAAATAAAACTTCTCATTTGGATAGCCAATTTTATTGAGTAATTTTTTATGAAATAAAAGACCTCCATAAGGTGCGTAAGCTATTTCTCCAAATGAATTATTTACACTTTTTTTAGGTCTTGAGACTAACTTTAAAATTTTATCTTTAAGGTGAAATCCAGAAAAACTGTTTTTCTTACTTAAAACAATAGTAGGATCTTGATAAATAACAGCATCTTTGTATTGATATCTATCTGGTCTGTAAGATAATATTGCCGAAACATTTTTAGGTTTATTATCCCAAAAACCTTTAAGAATACTTAAAGCGTTTTTTCTGGGTTTATTGTCATCATCTAAGAGCCAAATATATTCGTTATCTATCTGATTAGCTCTTTTTAAACCTTGTTTATAAGCTTTTGCAGAACCTAAATTGGTTTTGTTTGATATTAATTCTAACTTTTTATTCTTATTTACAAAGTTTTTTATTTTAACGCTACTGTTTTCATCAGAATTATTATCAACTACAACAATATTATTTACACCAGACTCTAAACATGATTCTAACACCTGTTTTAACAAGTGAAACCTATTAGAATACGTTACTATAACTACTGTAACTTTCATTTAGTTTGTTTTATATTTTGTTAAAAAGGAAGTGTTAAAATACCTGTTCTTTTTTTTACAATAATTACTCTTAAAATATTTTCACCAGCAATAGTTAAACTAGTTGCAATGGCAGCTCCAAGGATTCCATAAAGCTGAATAAATATAAAATTTAATACAATATTAATCAATAAAAAAACACCAGAAATATAACTAAATACTTTCTCATTTCCACTCATAATTAATAAAACACCTGAACAACCAGTTGATATATTAATAAATTGACCAAAACAAAGAATCATTAGAGAATAATAAGCTTCAATAAACTCTTCTCCCCAAAAAGTTAAAATATATTTACCAAAAAGAATAAAAAATAAAGTTGATACAAGACCAATAATTATTAGCCAAAAAGTAACTTTCTTTACTATACTTGAGACTTCACCAATTTTTTTATTTGCATACAAAGCCGCAATTTTTGGTGAAAGAACAGAATTTGTTATTTGTAAAAAAAAAGCAATAAATAGTACTAATCTAGTTGCTACTGTATATAAACCTACATTCTTTGAACTACTTAGCCAACCAAGCATAATTATATCTACAGATGACAAAAGTAATGTAGTTGCAGAAACAAATAATAATGGTTTAGCCATTTTTATCATTGATTTATCTATTGAATCTATTAAAAATATAGGCTTATATAATTCTCTCAAGTATATGAGAGATATTAAAAAGGTTATAAACCTACTTATTGTGTAAATTATTATAACATTTAATAAATTAATTTTAACTTCAAATAAAACAAATAGTAAAAGACCTAATAAAACAAAAATTGAAGTTAAAAAATCTTTAAGAAGCCTACTTTGCCAAACCTTGCTAAAACCATTTATTGCAGAAGCAAATACATTACTCATTGTTTGTGGTATTATAACCAAACTAGAAATAATTAAAGGTGTTTTTAGTTCTTTACATGAAAAAAAAAAAGAAACTTGTTCTATGCTAAAAAAAAGAAGTAATGATAAAGAAAAAGCTATAATTGTGGTAATATATAAGGCAGTAAAAATTGTTCTTCCTATCGATGTTGAATCTTTTCTAAATAAATAAATCGAAATGTTTTTCACTAAGACATGGTCCATACCAAACATTGTGAAAACTAAAATAATTGTTATAATTTGATTTATTAAATTGATATCTCCTAACCCTGAAGCTCCTAATTCTCTTCCCAAAAAAATACTTGCAATCAATCTTGAAGAAATACCTACAACTTGTATAATTGTTGCTTTTGATGATTTTAAAAGAATATCTTTTATGTACTTATCCAAAGTAAAGCTTTTTTATCTAATAGTTTTATCTATGTTTGGTAGTATTCCATCTTTTTCAGACAAAACAACCTCACTTTCCTTCAATTTCCAATCTATCCCTAAACTTCTATCATTATAAATAATCCCAAATTCTGATTCTTTGTTATAAAAATTATCTACTTTATAAGAAAAAATAGTTTGGTCTTCTAAAGCAACAAAACCATGTAAAAACCCTCTAGGAACAAACAATTGTTTGTTGTTTTCTCCTGATAATTCAATGGAAAAATGTTGTCCGAATGTTGGTGAATTTTCTCTAAAATCTACAGCAACATCTAGTACTTTCCCTTTTATAACTCTTACCAATTTTGCTTGGGCAAAATCTCCTGTTTGCAAATGCAAACCTCTTAAAACACCTCTTTGAGAAATAGATTGATTGTCTTGCAGAAAATTAACCGCCAAACCTGTCTTTTGCTGAAAAGTCTGTTTATTAAAAGTCTCTATAAAACTACCTCTTTTATCTCCAAAAACATTTGGCTCTAAAACAAAACAATCCTTTAAAAAAGTTTCTGTTACCTTCATTTAATATCTGATGAATTATTTACTTTTTGTAATTACTTAAAAATGTATTTATTTTTAAGAAAACTAAAATAAAAAACATGAAAAGTGCGCCTAGTAAACCAAATTGCACTGCTTTATTTTTTGTGATTCCTTTAAGCTCATAACCTATTGGTTGAAAGTTAGCAATTACATTTATTACCTCATATTCCTCAGATTTATCTTCTATAACCTCTTGTAATTCTGAATTCAATTTTTTATTTGTTTCAAATAAGTCTAACTCCTTAGTTCTACTTTTTACGCCACCCAAATCTATATTTGTTCCAGTACTTAGTTTTTTAGCTTCATCTAGCATTACTTGCATATAAACTCTTCTTAAAGAATCTACTTGACTTAAATTTTGTCTTAAAAGAGAATCTGTTCTGTTTAAATTTTCATTCGTTAATTCTTTCTTTCGATTAAAGTATTTGTTTTTTACAACAGAATTTAAAATAACCTCGCCTAACTTAGTAAAAACATCATTTTTTTCTGCTAAAACATTAATTTTATGAACCTTATAATCTAATTCTTTAAAAGATGTTTTAAAATCTTCAAAATCATAACTTTTTACTGTAGTTGTGTCTACAGAAGTAATAAAATCATCATAAGAATTAATTATATCTAAACCATTTATTACTGGTTCTATGGTAAAACTCTTTAATGACGCAGCAGTTGCTTTATCTAAATTAAATGTTTTTTGAAGACCTAGTGTATCTTTCTGTTTTACAAGATCGTTGTAGTAGTTAATGTTGTTGTATAACTGATTTACACTTTCAAAATTTGGCTTTACCAATAAATCAGAGCCGTATTTTGTTGGTGATTTTACTTGAAAAAACAATCCTATAGCAAACCCAACTACGGTTGCAATTCCTATTTTTATAATATTTTCTTTAACAAAAATTAAAACGGAAATAAATGCATGAAAAATGCCTTTAAAAATACTTCCAATAAAATTAAAGAGTTTAGAGAAACCTTTACCTATAATTACAAATAAAGAACCCAAATCTACTTCTTCGTTATTATTTAAATTGTTTGTGTTGGTTGACATTGTATTTTTTAATCTAAATTATTAAATATTTGTTCTAATATTTTTTGAGTTATGGCGTAAGTTGGTGTTACACCTGTTAACCCTAAACCACCAGACGCTAGTGTGGCTCCCGTTTCTAACGGGTTATCTGACGCATAATAAGCATACCTTACTTTTACGTCTTCTGCTATTGTTTTTCTAATCTTAGATGCAGATTGTATGGCTTTTTGGTAATGTGCACCTTCCATTTCTAAGCCAATTACGTTCCAGGTAGAATCGTAAAAAAACTTTAATAAATCTTTATTTTGTAAAGAGGTTCCTAAAACTGAAATCATAGATCCATCAAAAACATCAATTCCAAAACCCTCTAAATCTTCTTTAGAAAGTTGGTTTTTAAAAGGGTAATTATCTGCTGTTCCTTCAAAAATATGTGCAGATGGTATCATAATATCACCTTTACCACCTTCTAAAATTCCTGCTTTACCCATTATAGATACAGATTTTACGTCTAAAAAAGTATCTGTGTTTTTTTCACAGGTATAGGGTTTTAAAAGTTCGTCCATAGTTTCGTAAGCCTGCTCACCAAAAGCATAATCCATTACCACTAAAACTGCATTGTCTTTTATATTTTCTTTTCTATTAAACGATAAAACATTAAAGTTTATTTTAGAAGTATCTATAATTTGAACATTAATATTGGTACCTGAAGTATCTTTTATATAAAGCAACCCATTTTTAGAAGCAAAATCTTTTACTTTTTTCTGTAAAGGCTTACTATTTTCTTCACTTAATAACTGATAAATTTTAAAACCTTCTAAATTTTCTGCTTCTTTTGCTAATGCATTTTTTGCATACACAGAATTTAAAACACTGTGCATATTTGCGCTAATTATATGTATTGGTCTTTCTAATAAATTATTATTTTTTAAAACCTTTTTAATATTATTTGCCCAAATTTCTCCGTAAATATGATGACCTATTTCTTCTACTAAAACAGAACTAAAAGTAACCGTTCTTTTTTTGTTTTCTAAAACTTCATTTATTGCCAATTTACCTAACCAATAAATCAATTGAAAAAAACGATTTGGATTTTTCGTTGTAGCAAAATTGGTATAAATTTTAGCAACTTCATCAAACGTTCTTCCTAAAATATTGGCCAAATGTACAAGAACCACTTCTATTTCTTCTCTAGAAATTTCTTTATGATAAATTACAATTTCTTCTAAATGTTTCCACTCTCTGGTAAAATCTTCACCATCATTAAGGGTAACTCTGTCTTGAATTTTGTGCGATTCTATAAATAAAAACGTCAAATGGGTAAGAATATCAAAAATCTCAGACCTTCCTCTGGTAATTTCTATATTCATTTGATCTTTATCTATTCTGTAACAATTTCTTCGCCTTTTAGGCGGAATTATAGCTTTAAAATGAGAATTTTTATAGCCTTCATCTGCTGTAAGATTTATAAATTGGCATTCTTCTATACCTTCTGGAAGTCTTTCTATAACATAACTTAAGCCGTTTAATTCTATTCTGTCTTCTGCAATAGAACCATAAATTTCTGGCCTTAATAATAGTAAAGATTTGCGCAACGTTTCTCCAGACACACCCATGGGTTTATAAAAACCTCTAGTAAATAAATGCCGCATAGAAATGTATAACTTTTCTATAGCATTTGTAGTTTCTTGTGCTCTTGTTCTGGTAATCTTTTTCAAGGAATTTTTACTTTTTAAGTTTGTAAATATACTATTATTTAGTTGATAATAGTTTGTTATACTTCCCTTGATTGTTTAATAATTCTACTGCTGTAGAGATGGTATTATCATTTACTAAATTATACTTATAAATACCTTCTTTATAAAAATATCGCTTTATAATTTCTGCTTGTAAAAGTGTTGTGATAATATCTTTATTTTCTGATATTTTTGCTACTTTTTCTTCAAATAATTTTTCTTTGATAGTATTGTATTCTTTAGCAATACTTGCAGATTTAGCCATATTATAAGCCTCTTTAAATAACTTTTCTTGAGGTGTAACAAAAGTGGTATCTTTCTTTAGATAATTTGTAAACTGCTTAAATTCTGAACTTTTAAACTCAAAATTTGCTAATTCTTCAATAGCAGGATTGGTGTAATAATAATTAGTTGCAAAATTAAAGATGGCTTTAGATTTTAATAAAGCATCGGTAACCTTGTTTCTATTTGTTGTATTTATCTCAACATCTGGTCTTACACCTCCACCATCGTAAACGGTTCTTCCGTTTTCTGTTTTAAATGTATTTACACCATTGTCTGAAAATTTAGGTATATTTCCTTTATCATCTCTATTGGTATAATCTAACTCTTGTATACACCTACCACTTGGTGTGTAGTATTTAGAAATGGTTAGTTTTAATTGTGTACCGTAGGTTAATTGTCTGTAACGTTGCACTAATCCTTTACCAAAAGAGCGTTTTCCTAGAATTACAGCTCTGTCATAATCTTGTAAAGAACCGCTTACAATTTCTGATGCCGATGCAGAACGTTCGTTTATTAAAACTACAATTGGTATTTCTAAATCTAAAGGCTCTTGCTTAGTTTTATAGGTGTTGCTCCATTTTTTAACTTTCGCTTTTGTAGTAACAATTACTTTATCTTTTGGTAAAAAGAAATTACAAATTCTTATAGACTCTAATAAAGAACCTCCAGGATTAGAACGCAAATCAAAAACTAGTTTTTGCATTCCTTGTTTTTTTAATTTACGATATGCTTTTTTTACTTCAGAAGACGCTTTCTCGTTAAAACGCGTTAAAGTTATGTAACCCGTTTCTTCGTCTATCATTTCTGCAAAAGGAACCGGGTTTATTACTACCTTATCTCTTGTAATTTCTTTAGTAGTTTTCTTGCCTTGCCTTTCTATTTCTGCTGTAAACTTACTATTAGGTGTGCCTTTTAAAAACATAGAAAGTTGGTCTCTTTTCATATTTTTAATAGATTGATTGTCTACAGAAACAATAACATCTCCTACTTTTAAACCAGCCTTATCTGCAGCATATCCTTTGTAAACTTCACTAATTTCTATACCTTTAGAGGTGTAATATACAGCTACACCAATGCCTCCATATTCTCCTGCTCTTCTAATTCTTGCAGTTTCTACATCTTGTTCATTATAAAAATTAGTGTACGGATCTAAATCTTTTAAGGTGTTTTTTATAGCCTTATTTGTTAATTCTGCAGGATTAATTTCATCTACATAATACATATTTAATTCTTTAAATAATGTATTGTAAATTTCTATTTGTTTAGCGACTTCAAAAAATTTAGATTTAAAAGAATAGGTTAAAAACGCAGTAACTATTAATAATAAAACAATAGTTTTCTTTTTAAAGTTGAATATCTTCATTTGTTGTTTTTTTAGTTTTTTCTACAAAAAGAGTAAGTAATTCCTCCATTTTTACAAATAAACTTTCATATTTAATTTCTTCTTTACCAATATACGAAATCATAAATACATAAGGTAAATCTAAATTATTGTAAACAATTTCTTTTTGTAAACGATAAGTTTCTCTCATTAACCTTTTAATACGATTTCTTTTTACGGCTAATTTAAAAATTCTTTTAGGCACAGAAACGCCCACTTGTGCAGGAAAATTAGAAGTGTGTTTGGTTTGAATGTACACCATTCTTAACGGAAATTTCTTTACAGAATTGCCTTCTGAATAGAGTTTTTCTATTAGTTTTCTACTTTTTAGACGTTCTTCTTTTCCTAACGTATTTTTCATTAGGACAAACTTAAAAGAAATGGTTTACTTTTTAACAATTTCTTGCATTTAACTTTAAAAAGAAATTAATTTTTGGTTCGGCATAAAATTAATCCATCAAATTAATAAATAAAACATTGTTATGATGTAAACAATCTATTTACAGAAGAAAACACGTTAATAAAAAAAACTACAAGGTTTGCGTGAAACTTAGAAATTTTAATAGGAAATTTTGGTTTAGACCCTTTAATGTAGAAAATAATAACCTTTAATTTAAGAAGCTGTTTTCAACAATATATTAGGGCATCGCTTGCAGTTGATGCCTTTTTTTTTACAGCAATTACTTACCTTCTTTTAAAAGAAAAAAACTATTAAGTAATATTAAAGACGATTTCTATTTACTTTTTAAAATCTATTTTGAATTGAAAAACCTCATTGTAAAACTTAAAAAATAGTTAAATAACTATAAATTAAGTTATATAACTACAAAAATAGTTATATATTTGTGATGACTTTAATAATTATCAATTAAAAATGGAAAAGCTAACCAATAAAGAAGAAGAAATTATGCACGTTTTATGGAAGCTAAAAAAAGCTTTTGTAAAAGATGTTTTAGCAGCAATTAAAACAGAAAAACCACATTATAACACACTTTCTACAATTATTAGAAAACTAGAAGAAAAAGGCTATGTTGGTTACACAGCTTATGGAAAAACACATCAATATTTTCCTATTGTATCTCTAGAAAATTATAGAAAAAAATTTATGAATACAGCTATTAACAACTATTTTAATAGCTCTTATAAAAATATGGTATCATTTTTTGCAAAGGAAGAAAAAATTAGTGTAGCTGAGCTTAAAGAAATTATTGCTTTAATTGAACAAAAGAAATAATTATGGAATATTTTTTAAAAGCAAGTGTAATAACGTTTATTCTATATGTATTTTATATAATAGTATTACAAAACGATACGTTTTTTCAGTTTAATAGAATATTCTTATTAGTAGGGGTTTTTACAATATTTTTAATTCCTTTCATTACAATTCCTGTTTATATAGAATATACACCAAACTTTACAACTACTTCATATTCTGAAACTTCATTAATTCCTCTAACTACAGAACATATAGAACAGCCTTTTAAGATAGTAGATTATATACCTGTTATTTATCTACTTGGTGTATTAGGATTTTTTATTCGTTTTGTGCTTCAATTCATATCCTTAATTCGCATCACCAAGCAAAACACATTTATAAAACAAGAGGGTTTTACAGTTATAAAAACAAATGAAAATATTTTACCCTTTTCGTTTTTTAAATGGATTGTATACAATTCTACGATGTTTAGCAAAGAAGAATTAGAACATATTTTAAAACACGAAAAAGCACATGTTAAAGAACTACATTCTATAGATATCATCTTAACACAACTGTCTTGTGTAGTCTTTTGGTTTAACCCTTTTATATGGTTGTATGCTAAAACTGTAAAAGAAAACTTAGAATTTATTGCTGATGAAAAAGCAATTAAGAATACAAACTGTAAAAAAAATTATCAATATACTTTACTTAAAACGAGTATCAAAAATAAACAGTTGGCGATATCCAACAACTTTTATAAATCACCCATAAAAAAACGAATTGTTATGTTACAAAAAACTAAATCTAAAAAAATTAATCAACTTAAATATGCGTTAGTAATTCCTGTATTCGCATTATTTTTAATGAACTTTAATACTGAAAAAGTATATATTGAAAAAGATTCTATAAAGAAAGGAGAAATTATTGAGATCGTTTTTAATAAAAATACAACTTTAGATAAACTAAAAAATCAAAGTAAAATCTTTAAAAAGAAATACAACATCGATTTTAAGTTTGAAATAGAAAATAAAGACAAAAAATTAGCCGACTTTAAGCATAGTTTTTACAATGGAGAACAAAAACATGAAGCAACTTTTCTAAAAGTTTTTCCTTTTAAACACATGAAACACTCTCTAATATTAAAATACAATTTAGAAACTAAATTAATTTCTATGGGTTCAATCGTTGATGATACATATAATGAATCTGATTATTTTAGATATTTAGATAATAATTCTATTGGATTTTATATCAATAATACAGAAACTGATAAAGCATTACGTCAATTTGAAAAAACAATAAAGGAAAAAGGAGTAATTATCGAGTTTTTAGATATCAAACGTGATGCAAATAACAGAATTACAGAAATTAAAATTAATGCACAAACTAAAGACTCGAAATCATCTTATAACTATAAATTAGATGGAAAGAATTTTAATGGAATATCAATAAGCTTTTATTCAAACGGAAATGGTTTAGAAATTAAACCTGTGTTAAATACGTTTTAATTTAAGAAGCTGCTTTCAGCAATATATTAGGGCATCGCTTACAATTGATGCCCTTTTTTTTGTATTTATTACAACACTTGCTTTTTGCCTTTAAACCACAACTTGCAGCACAAGAAACATTACAAGCAACTTTTTGTTGCAATTGTATTGTTGGCGTTTGTTGTGTGTAAAAAATAATCATTCTAAAAAATTATACTGCAAATATAAATCTTATTTAGAATAAATTAAAATAAAATGTTACTTTTTAGTCATTTTAACAAATAGCTCCATACCTTGTCTATTTGAATAAGAATTATAACAAGGTTCCATTATAATATTTTTAAAATAAGGTTGAAAATACGCTGTATATTCTTGTTTATTGCCACCAAAAGGTGGATGATCTTCATTTAATTTCGCATCAAACATTAACCCAACTAATTTACCTTTTGGTTTTAAAACTGAATGCATTTTAGTAGCATATTTAGACCTTAATGCTGGGTTTATGGCACAAAAAAAGGTTTGTTCAATCACCAAATCAAAGGTTTCTTCTAAATCGAAAAAATTAGCGTGAATTAAGTTTAATTCTGGAATATTAGGAACACGTTTTTTGATGTTTTTTAAAGCTATTTCTGACAAATCAACAACAAAAACATTTTTAAAACCTTTTTGAAACAAGTATTCTGCTTCGTAAGAATTGCCTCCTCCAGGAATTAAAATTTTTAATTCTTTATTTTCTAATTGATTAAAATAGGCTTTTAATGGTGGAGAAACTTCTCCTAAATCCCAACCAATTTTGTTGTCTTTGTATTTGTTATTCCAAAAATCTGCAGATAATTCCATGTTACAAAATTATGTTTTTCTTTCTAAAAAAACCGTCTGATAAGTTAATTTAGGATTCATTTTTATCTTTTATATTCGTCTCAACTTCAATAATAATAATAATAATAAAGATTTCTCCACAAAGTCGAAATGACAAGTTTTAATAGTAAGTAGTTCTCGATACAATTTCGATGAAAAATCGAAATCACTCCAACTGACAATATGTTTTTACCTTCGCACTAAAATACTCAGTAAATGTCACTTCGAGTGAAATTTCTTTTTCAGAAATTTTGTATCGAGAAGCTTTGTTATTCATCTAAACTTTTCTTACTAGAAAATTTAACTAAACTTTTCTAAGATTGAAATTAAATCTTTTTTAGAAACCATTCCAGATTGTCTCCAGACTTGTTGTCCTTTTTTATAAAGTACAAATGTTGGCACACCTCTAACTTGAAATTTGGTAGCTATTGCTTGGTTTTTATCAACATCTATTTTAAGAATAGCTACTTTATCTGCTAAAACATCTTTTACTTCTTTTAAAATAGGACTCATGGTTTGACAAGGCCCACACCATTCTGCAAAAAAATCTACTAAAACTGGTTTGTCTTGTTGTATTATTTCTTTAAAATTCATTGTATTTTTATTTACAAATTTTATAGTGTTAAAATCTTTATACTACTTCTAAATAGTTTTATCTTCCCTTCATTTTCTAACTTTTTTAGCAACCGAGAAATTACTACTCTAGAGGTATGTAAATCTTCAGAAATCTGTTTGTGCGTTGTAATTAACTCATCATTATGTATTACCATTGCTTTGTCTTTTAAGTATTTAAAGAGACGATTTTCCATATTTAAAAAAGCAATTGTATCTACTGCTTCTAAAAGTTCTTCTACCCTATTGTGATAACTTTCTAAAATAAAAGATTGCCATGTTTTATATTTGCTTAACCAAAGTGTCATTTTTTCTTTTGGTAATAAAATTAAAGAAACGTCTGTTTCTGCAACTGCTCTAATTTTACTTTTAGTTTGCCCCATACAGCAAGATAAAGTCATTGCACAAGTATCTCCTTTTTCTAAATAATAAAGTACTAACTCGTCTCCTTTATCATCTTCCCTTAAAATTTTTATAGCACCAGAAAGTAATAATGGCATAGACTTTATAAAATCTCCAAATTCTATAATTGTCGTATTTGCTTTAAATTCTTTAGCAACACCTAATGTTTCTATTTCTGCTAAAAGTGCTTCTTCAAATAAATAACCAAAATTGTTTGTGAGCGCTGTGTTCATTTTTAAAATATTTAGAAAATTAAAAATACAGAAAAATAGTATGATCTCTTACCGTATAGAAAGCTTATTTTTAGTTAAAAAAAAACGAGTAAATAAAAAAACCCAAGCACAAACTTGGGTTTTTAAGCAACTAACAAAACTACTTACGTATTAATTTACGGATTTTTTATCACTGTTCATTAACAAAAAAACTGCTATTACTAAACCTACTACTACTAAAGCAAATGCACCAATCATAACAGTGCCATTAATCCAAGAAACTAAAGGTAAATTAAAAAAACTCATAACTATTTATAGTGTAAAAATAGCAAGTTTATATATCCTGTTTTATGATAAAAATCATGTTTTTAAAATTTTACATTTAAAATATCTCCACTTAACTGTAAAAGTTGTAATTCTATTAATTTGGCATCAAATTTTGCGTTATTTAATGCTGTTTTTGCACTTACCAAATTAATTTGTGCTTGTCTAAATTCTATGGATGTTACTTGCCCCAATTTGTAGCGTTCTTGAGTTCTATCAAAGTTATTTTTGGTTGTTAAAACATTAGTTTGCTGTGCTTTTAATATAAAAAGTTGATTTTTATAATTCTCCCAAGTATTTTTTAAATTGTTAGCTATAGTTACTTTTTGTTGTTCTAATAATATTTGTTGATTTTCTAGAGCAATTTTAGCATTAGCTACTCTTGTTTTGGTTGCGCCGCCATCAAAAATATTCCAAGATAATGTTACTCCTGCATTTAAACCATCAGAAGTAATTAAACGGGCACCAAAAGGGTTGATTAAATTCTCGTTTTCGGTTCTATTAAAACCATAAGAAGCATTAAAATTTAAGGCTGGTAAAAAATTTGCTTTATTAATTTTAATATTGAACTCACTAATAGCAATATTTTTTTCATTTTGTAATAACAAACTATTGTTATTCATAGTTTTTTCTTCTAATTCTTCTAAAACTAGCATTTTATTAAAATCTACGGTAGTTTCTACTTCAAAATTAACATCTTTCTCTACACCTAAAATTACATTTAAACCACGTTTTGCGTTACTTAATTGCTGTTTTGCATTTATTAAAGTAATGCTATCATTATTTACATCTACTTCTGCATTTAACAACTCTAATTTAGTAGACTGCCCATATTCATATTGATAAGTAGCACGTTTTAAACGTTTTTTAGAAATGGTTAATGCTTCTTTTATATTGTTTGTATTTTCTGATAAACGCGCAATTTGAAAATAGCTTGTAAACAATTGTAAGTAGATATTTTCTATAGTTTCTCTTGCTTGAACTTCAGTTAAATTATACGTTTCTTTTAATTGTTGGTAGTTGTATTTTCTACCTAAACCATCAAAAATAGTATAATTTAAACCCAACGTAGCATTGTAACTTTTTGTGACAATACCATCTCCTGCAATTTCTGCATCATTACCAGTTTCTCTATCTGTAAAGGTTAAACTTTGGTTGTTATTTCTATAATCTGCTCCAGAATTTAAACTAATAGTTGGTAAGTACCTATTGTTTAATATACTTGTATTATTCTTTGCAACTTCTAAATTATTATTCGCAATTTTTACACCAAAATTATTTTCTAAAGCTATTGCTAAGGCTTGCTCTTTGGTTAAAATTTCTTGGGAAAACAGTTGAAGAGTCGTTAAAAAAACAACACAAATTAACATTATATTTTTTTGTTTCATGGTTTTTCTTTTAAACATCTAATGATAAATTTGATTCCTTAGAACTTTCTATTTCTGCAGGTTCTTCTTCGTCATATTTAGATTCTATAGTAGCTCTTTCTACCTCTTCTTTGGTAATCTCATTGCCTGTTCTTAACCATTTTATTTTTACCTTAATACTGTTAGAAACAGAAAGCATTAAAGGCAACATAATTAAAGTTAAAACTGTTGCAATAGCAATACCATATGCAATAGAAATTGCCATTGGAATTAAGAATTGTGCTTGTCTACTTTTTTCAAAAATTAAAGGCGCTAAACCTGCAATGGTAGTTAATGTGGTTAAGAATATGGCTCTAAAACGAGATTGGCCTGCTTTTACCAAGGCTTCATCATACTTAAAACCTTCTTTTAAATAACTGTTGAATTTACCAATTAATACCAAACCATCGTTTACCATAATACCAATTAAGGCTATAATGCCTAAAAACGATAAAATTCCGATAGAAAAACTGTGAAAATAATGCCCCCAAATAACACCAATCATACTAAAAGGAATCATAATAATTAGTAAAATTGGCTGGCTATAAGACCTAAAGGTAAATGCAATTACAATATAAATTAACATTAAAATAATTGGTCCAACCACATTTATAGAATCTGTAGTTTTTTTGGCTTCTCTATTTTGGCCTTCGTAAATAGGTTTTACAGTTGGGTATTTAGACAAAATTTCTGGCATAATTACCGTTTTAATATTGTCTAAAATATCGGTTTCACTGGCAGATAAATCTTTTAAATCTGCAGTTACTTGTATTTCTCTTTTTCCTTCTAAATGATTAATGGCAATATCTCCTCTTTCTATAACATAAGTGGCAATTTCTGCAAACGGAATTCTATTGCCAGATGGCGTAACAATGCGCATATCATCTAAATCTTTAATGGAAGATCTGTCTTTTTTATCATAACGTACCCAAACTTTAATTTCATCTTGGCCACGTTGAAAACGTTGTGCTTGAAACCCGAAAAAACCTGCACGCACTTGTGCCATTACAGCTTGTAAATTAAGTCCTAAAACATAGGCGTTGTCTTTTAACTTTATGCGAACTTCTTTTATTCCTGCAGGATCATTATCTGCAACATCTTTTAAAACAGGGTTGTTTTCTAAAACCGTTTTCAATTCCTCTTTTACGGCTTTTAATTCTCTAATATTATTTCCTAATAAAGAAACGGCTACAGGGCTTCCACCAAAATTACCACCAGAACCAAAAGTTAAGGTTTCTACGCCGTAAATTTTACCTACTTTTTCTTGAATTGAGTTTGTAATTTCTGGTGATGAAAAATCTCTTTCTTCACCAGGCAAAAGGTTTACCGTTAACGTTGCATTTGCACTTCCTGGACCAACCCTTTTAATTACATTTTCTACAATAGAAATATTACCTGTTTGTTTTTTACTATATTCTTTTTCTGTTAACCATACTTTTTCTTCAATTACAGAAATAATAGAATCCGTAATTTTTTCATTTGTTCCTTGTGGCATATTCAAATTAATTTGAATACGATCACTAGCAATTCTAGGAAAAAAAGAACTCTTAACAACACCACCTCTTAATGCCGAAAAACTGATTAATAAAGTGGCTATAAACACACAAAAAATAAAAACTTTATTGGCTAAAGAAAACTTTAAAAATGGTACGTAATAAGCATCTCTAAATTTGCTTAAATACTTGTCTGCACCTTTATTTATTTTGCGAAAAAAAACATCTATTTTACTTTCTTTAAATAAAACGATTTTTTCACCATTTTTCTCAACAATTACTTCATTTCTATTTTCTTCAATTATAAAAATATTGGCTTGATTAAAATCGAAATTATTAACAGAATACTCTTCATTTCTTCTTTTTAAAGCTTTAGAATGTGCAATATGTGCTGGTAAAATTACCAAAGCTTCAATTAAAGAAACGGATAGTGTTAATAAAACAATTGTAGAAACTTCACCAAAAAAACTACCAATTCTCCCATCTACAAAAAAGAAGGTAGAAAACGCAATAATAGTGGTTAAAATGGCAGAAACAATAGGTGGTATAACTTCCATAGTACCATCTATTGCTGCCTTTATTTTAGATTTTCCTAAATCATAATAATGGTGATAAATATTTTCTCCAATAACAATACCATCATCAACCAAAATACCAATTACAATAATCATCCCAAAAAGAGACAAAACATTTATGGTAACATCAAATTGCGCCGCAAAAATAAACATTCCAAAAAAGGCTACTGGCAAACCAAAGGCTACCCAAATTGCCAATCTTAAATTTAAAAATAAAGCTAAGAAAAAGAGTACTAAAAGAATTCCTACAATTCCGTTTTCTAGCAATAATTTTGTTCTTCCGTTTAACGTAATAGAAGCATCACTAGAAACATTTAATTGTACGTTTTGTTGTTTTTGATTGAATTCGTGAATGTATTCTTTAATTTTATCTGCAGAAGAAATTAAATCTTCGTTATTGGTATTGCTTACGGTTACGTTTATGGCCAAATTGCCATTATAATACAATCTATCTGGGTTTTCTGACCAAACATCGTTTACAGCTGCAATGTCTTTTAAACGAATAATAGTTCCATTTTGCTCTGTTCTAACAATTAAATTTTGCAATTCTACACCGTAATAAGATCTATTACTAGCACGAATTAAATAATCCTCTTCTGCCGTTTTTATATTACCACCTGTAATTAATAAATTAGAATTTCTAACTGCGTTAGAAACTTCTGCAAAAGATAAATTATAAGCGCGTAAATCGTTTTCGCGTACCGCAATTTCTATTTCTTCTTCTGGAAAACCAGAAATGGCTACTTGAGAAATACCTTCAATTCCACGAATATCATTTTCTATATTTCTAGCGTATTGTTTTAAAGATTTTAACGAAACATTGTTTCCACTAACCGTAAAACTAATAGTAGGTCTTACACTTTCTACTTTTGCAATTACAGCAGGCTCCATACCCGATGGAAAAGAGGGAACTCTGTCTACAGCGTTTTTAACATCAGACAAAACAACATCTATATTTTTACCCTTTTCTACTTCTACATTTACATTGGCACTATTTTCTCTAGAAACAGAAGTCACTCTTTCTACCCCAACAATTCCTTTTAAATTGTCTTCTATTTTTAGCACAACACCTTCTTCCATTTCTGCAGGAGAAGCTCCAGGATACACTAAAGATATTTGTATTAATTGAGAATCTACCAAAGGAAAAAAGGAAGATTTCATGCTAATAGCACCCACTGCACCAAAAATTATAAATGCTAAAATCATAACATTTACGGCAACAGGATATTTTATAAAATAGGTAATTATTTTTTTCATTTTGTAGTGAGTTTTATGGTGTTGTAGTATTTACAACGTTCAATAACTACTTCTTTTTACTAATTTTAACTACCATACCTGTAAATGCTCCTGGTAAAGGTTGTGTTAAAATTTTATCTGTATTTTGCAATCCTTTTACAACCACATTTTCTGCACCAAAATAAACAGGATTTATTTCTTTTAAGGTTAAAATGCTGTCCTTTTCTACGGTATAAACGGCTTTATTATCTACCAATAATTTTCTAGAAATTTTAATGGCATCACTTTCTGCTTTTGCTACCAAATTGGCTTCTAAAAACATCCCTTCTTTTAAATCTGGATGTTTTACATCTATAAAAGCTTGTATGGTTTGCGATACTTGGTTTACTCTACCATTTACTCTTACAACTTTACCTGTATAACTTTTTGTTTTTTCTAAGTTGGTTAATTTAACAGCATTACCCACTTTTAGTAAATCTGCAAAGGTTGCATTTAAAGAAACTTCCATTTCATAAATACTTGGATCTATAAACTCTCCCAATTTTTGACCAGCCCTAACCAAAGTTCCTGGTGTAACCAAAGCTTCTGTTAAAATACCTGTATAAGGTGCTTTAATGTTGTGTTTAGAAAAACGAACTTCTAAATTTTTAACGTTATAATATGCAGTTAAAATACCTCTGCCAGAAATAAAATACTTTTCTTTATCTGTTATAAACGTTGGTAATTTGGGTACACTTTTATTTAAATTAAAGCTTTTTAAATAGCTTTCCCATTTTAGAAATTCGTTAGGATAATCTAAACGAATATCTGGCATAATGGCTGTAATTAAGTTGTATAAATTGCTTTTTTGAGATTGTAAACTTGCATAAAATTCATCGCTATTAATACTTAATAACGTTTGCCCTTTGTAATACGTAGCTCCTGCTTTAAAAGGTTTCTTGGCCGTTTTTAAAATACCTTGGACTTCAGAAAATATGGCAATTTTATTTTTTGCAACTAAATTACCACTCGCCGTTAAAATAATAGGAATTTCTGTATTCACAACATTTTCTACAAAAACAGTTTTAATTTGCTTTTTAAATGTTGGTCTGGGTTTGTTATTTTTTTCAACTAAAATATTACCAAAATACACAGCAGCTACAATGGTTAAAACTCCCAATACTGCTAAAATTATTTTTCTCATAATGAATTGATTGTGCCTTTTTAGTACAAAACGAAGGCGCTTTAGAAATGTGAGTACAAAGATACTTTTTCACAATAACCTTAGTAGTTTTAGCTGCTACAACTTTGTTAAATATATGTTATAATTGGGTTTTCATAGAATCGTTACCTTTAATCTTATTTTTTTAGCGACCTTTATAGCCTAAAAAAAATCTGAGAAATAATTCGGTTTTATACATGTTTTGTAAGCACACCAATACCTCTTTATTTTATAATTCTATAGATGAAATTCCTGCTAATATTTGGGAGGAATTGCAATGTGAAACCAATGTATATTTTAGTCGGTTATTTTTAAAATCGATTGAAAAAAATCATCCTAAAATAGATTTTTGCTATCTTATTTTACTAAATAAAGAACATAAAGCCATTGCTTTTTCTACATTACAAATGGTAGATTTTCATTTAAAAGCCATGCAAAAAGATTTTAATATCCTTAAAAACTTATGCACAAAATTGCGCATTTTAAAAGAACATAAACCGCTAAAATTATTAATTTCTGGAAACACTTTTGTTAGTGGAGAACACGGTTTGGTTATCAATCAAAAAGAAAACAAACCCAAGGTTATGAAAGCTTTGGCAGAAGGTATTAATTATTTTGTAACGAATAATAAAACGCTAAAAAATACAATTGATGCTTTTCTGATGAAGGACTTTGAAGAGGAATCTTTATTTATTACCAATGAATTGAAAAAGTTTAGCTATCATCCGTTTTCTGTAGAACCCAATATGCAATTAAAACTAGATAAAAATTGGCTACAATTTGATGATTATTTAACGGCCATGAAAACCAAGTTTCGTGTAAAAGCTAAAAAAGCATTTCAATTGAGTAAAAACCTTAGAATTGAAGAAATTACCGAAGAAAATATCATTTCTCAACTCCCTAAAATGACTTTACTTTACAACAAAGTAGCTGATAATGCAGATTTTAATTTGGGGAAATTTAATTTAGAAACCTACATCGATTTTAAAAAGAAACTTAAAGAAAACTATATTTTAAAAGCTTTTTATTTAGAAGACCAAATGGTTGGTTTCTTATCTGGAATCATCAACAAAAAGGAATTAGACGCACATTTTGTAGGTATTGATTATGAGTTGAATAGAACTTATGCAATTTACCAAAGAATGCTTTATGAGTACATAACTATTGCGATTTCTAAAGAATTAAAAACTATTAATT
Source organism: uncultured Polaribacter sp. (assembly GCF_947495205.1). Classification (GTDB taxonomy): domain Bacteria; phylum Bacteroidota; class Bacteroidia; order Flavobacteriales; family Flavobacteriaceae; genus Polaribacter. Next base: position 124,800 of record NZ_CANLXV010000010.1, read on the forward strand.
TTGGAAGAACAGCTAGCGAAATAAAAAGTTCTGTAGGGGCAACACCGCAAAACTTAACCATGTATTTGCGTCATAAAAAAACAATTACAAATAAAATTTTAAAGTTATTTTTACAAAAGGTAGAACCTACTCCTTTTCAGCAAAAATTTCCTTTCAAAAAAAATTAAATAAATGCAAAATAGTAAAGATTTACTTGCCCTTTTAGATTTAAAAAACTTAGGTGATCTTACCTTTTCTGGAAACAGTTTTACCATTGGCAGTCCAAATGTTTATGGAGGTCAGGTGGTATCTCAAGCAATAACAGCTGCTTATAAAACCATACCTAGCAATAGGTTTTTACACTCTTTACATTCTTACTTTTTAGAAGCTGGAGATTTAAATATTCCTATTCATTACAAGGTAACAGAAATAAGAGACGGTGGCAGTTTTTCTACCAGAAGGGTAACTGCTAGTCAAAACCATAAAACCATTTTTATTTTAGCGGCGTCTTTTCATATTAAAGAAGCCGGTTTTGAGCATCAAACGGCATTTGATACCACCATAAAACAACCCGAAGAATTATTATCTTGGGATGATATTTTGCAACAATTTGGCAATTTTTTACCAAAAGCTACCAAAGCTTTTTTAAACATAGAAAGGCCAATAGAGTTTAAACCTGTTAGAGTTCCAAACCCTTTAGAACCTAAAGATTTACCAGCAAATGAGCAAGTTTGGTTTCGCTTAAAAGGAGATAATCACGAAGAATTTTCTACAAGAACCAAACAAGAAATATTGGCTTATATTTCTGATTATAATGTTTTAAATGCTGCTTTTAATCCTAATGGTAGTAAATTTAGTTTTGCAAATACGCAAACAGCAAGTTTAGATCATTCTATGTGGTTTTTTAGAGATTTTAATTTTGATGATTGGTTGCTGTTTTCAGCAGAATCACCAAACGCATATGGCGCAAGAGGTTTGGCAAAAGGAAATATTTTTACAAGAACTGGTGTTTTAATAGCTTCTTTTGCACAAGAAGGTTTATTAAGACCAAAGAAAATCTAGGCTTTAAGAACAACTTAAAAAATAAAATTAGATTTAAAAGCATATGCAAATAATCATATCAGTTGTTTTTTAACTTTAAAACTTTAAAATCATGAACGATTCTTTAATTTACATTTTTACCACAAACGGTTTACTATTTTTAATTAGCATCATTTTTTGGAAATTTCCACCAAAAAAAATAAATGGTTTGTACGGTTACAGAACACCAAAAGCAATGCAAAATCAACAAATATGGGACTTTGCCAATGCTACTTTTAACAAATCGCTTTTAATTTATACAGGCATTTCTTTCATTGGTATGTTGGCATTGGCTACAACCGCCACAAAAGTTTTAACTTGGGAACCTATGGTGTTGGTTATGTTGTCTATTTTAGTTTCTATTATTAAAACAGAACGTGCTTTAAGCGATAATTTTACAGAAGAAGGCAAAAAGAAAAAGTAAATAATCAACCTACTTTTATAGTATTTCAAATCAATTTACTTGAGCTAAAATAGCTAACTTTAATTTTTTTTAAAGTACCTAGAGCTTTACATTCTAATCTTAAAACGGAAATTTTAAAAGCTACTACAATCAAATTCTAAATGCATTGTGGTGCTAAAAATAGTATTTAATTAAAATAGAATTTCTTACTGTTAGACTACAAGATATAGCCATTCGTCGTAAAACAGGTTAAATTCTTTTTTTAACCATGTACATTTGAATAATAACTAAAACGTAAGATAATGTTTTTACAAATTTTACCTCCAGATTTTCAAGCTGCACAAGAGCCTTCTACCATAGATTTACAACTAATTATTGTATTAGTAGCTATGGCAATTGGTGTTTTTGGTATTATTAGAATTGCGAAATTTTTTAGCAAAATAAAAACAATTAAAAAACCAAATTTCGCTTCTTTTTTCTAAGCACATTATACCTTTAATTCCTCTTTTAAAAAGACAAAATCTTTAGAACTTTATTAACACAAAACTGTAGTTTTTTCTGCATTTTTGTGATTATGAAGATTTATCCTATAGAAACAGGAAATTTTAAACTAGACGGTGGCGCAATGTTTGGTGTTGTACCAAAAACAATCTGGCAAAAAACCAATCCTGCAGACGCCAATAATTTAATAGACATGAGTATGCGTTGCATGCTTATAGAAGATGGCGATAGACTAATTCTTATAGATACTGGTTTAGGTGCTAAACAATCTGATAAATTTTTTGGTTACTATTACTTATTTGGAGATTTTTCCTTAACATCTTCATTAAAAAAACACGGTTTTCATAAAGATGATATTACCGATGTTTTTCTAACACATTTGCATTTTGATCATTGTGGAGGCGCAATAGAATTTAATGCTCAAAAAACATTTTTACAACCTGCTTTTAAAAATGCCAAATTTTGGTCTAATGAAAAACACTGGCAATGGGCAACAGTACCAAATGCGCGCGAAAAAGCATCATTTTTAAAAGAAAACATACAGCCAATTCAAAAAAGTGGCCAATTAAATTTTATAAATGAAAATTATAAAAATCAATTAGATTTTGATATTTTATTTATGGATGGTCACACAGAAAAACAAATGCTTCCAAAGATAACATACCAAGGCAAAACTGTTGTTTTTATGGCAGATTTGTTACCCACAATTGGTCATATTCCTTTGCCTTATGTTATGGGTTATGATACCAGACCATTATTAACCATAAAAGAAAAAGAAAGCTTTTTAAATTTAGCCGCAGACAATAATTATTATCTTTTTTTAGAGCATGATGCGCATCATGAATTATGTACCGTGCATCATACAGAAAAAGGAGTTCGCTTAAAAAACACACATAAATTTTCAGATATTTTTAATTAATTAAAACCAATGAACATCATAAAACCATTTTTCTATACAGCTGTTGCAGGTGTATTACTTGCAAGTTGTAAATCGTCAATAGCTACAATTCCTGTTCCTGCAGGAAACGAAACCGTAATTAATATTCCTGCTAAAAAAGGAGTTTTAACAGAAGAAGAGTTGCATACTTGGAGTCATATGGATTTGGCTACAGACTCTATTCCTGGAATGAGTATTGCCAAAGCATATCAATTTTTAGAAGATAAAACAGGTACAAACGTTATTGTTGCCATTGCAGATTCTGGCGTAGATGTAGAACATGAAGACTTAAAAAACGTAGCTTGGGTAAATGCTAAAGAAATTGCTGGTAATAATATAGATGATGATAAAAATGGCTATGTAGACGATATTCATGGTTGGAATTTTCTTGGAACTAAAGACGGCGCAATTGTAAATGCAGATCAGCTAGAAATTACACGAATTGTTAAAAATGGAATGGATAAATTTGGCGATAAAAAAGCCTCTGAAATTTCTAAAGAAGATAAAGCCGAGTTTGAGCAGTATTTAAAATTGAAAGAAAAATTTACCAAATCTGTAGAGGCTCATGAACAAGAATTAGTAAATTTAAATCAAACAGCAGAAAGATTAAATGTAATAGAACAAATGTTTAAAGACGTAAAAGCATTTTTGAAAAAAGATACTTTTACTGTAGAAGATTTAAATAATGCCAACACTAGTGATCCTGTTTTAGCTTCTAAAATAACAAATTTAAAAGGGTTGTTAAATAGAGGTGCATCAGAAAAAGAGTTGTTAGCTTATAAAAAACAGCTAATGGATTATAAAACTTCTAAAGAAGCGGGTAAAAGCTACGATTTAGAGTTTAATCTTCGTCAATCTTTTCCAGATGATTTGTATGACATAAATGATAAATACTATGGAAATAACAACGTAATTGGTAATAAAGATTTAGAAAGCCATGGTACGCACGTTGCTGGTATTGTAGCTGCTTCTAGAAACAACAACAAAGGCGTAAATGGCGTTGCAAATAATGTTAAAATTATGGCTGTACGTGTTGTGCCAGATGGAGATGAACACGACAAAGATGTTGCTTTAGGCATACGTTATGCTGTAGATAATGGCGCAAAAATAATTAACACAAGTTTTGGTAAAGCATATTCACCAAATAAAGAATGGGTTTACGATGCAATTAAATATGCCGCTAAAAATGATGTTTTAATTGTAAATGCAGCTGGTAATGATGGTAAAAATATAGATGTAGAAGAAACTTACCCAAACGACTCTAAAGATTTAGTAAATGAATTTTCAGACAATGTATTAAGTATTGGTGCAATGAGTTTAAATTATAATGAAAACTTACCCGCTACTTTTTCTAATTATGGTAAACTAAATGTAGATCTTTTTGCTCCAGGAGTAGATATTTATGCAACCATGCCAAAAGATGAATATACACCAAATAGTGGTACTTCTATGGCTGCACCTTCTGCAGCAGGTGTTGCAGCATTAGTGCGTTCTTATTACCCACAATTATCTGCAAGCCAAGTAAAACATATTTTAATGAATTCTGGTATTAAAATAAATTTTGATGTTATAAAACCAGGTTCTCAAAGCAGAGAAAATCCTGAAGGAGAAAAAGTGCCTTTTGCAGATTTATCGGTTTCTGGTAGAATTGTAAATGCTTATAATGCCCTAGTTATGGCAGATAGAATTGCAAACGCAAAAAAATAAAAAGAAAAGAAACAGCAGTAATTTACTGCTGTTTTTTATTTTAAACTAAACCTTAAAACATGAAAAAAATATTTCTATCAATTTTTTCTTTAATCTTGTTGTTTGCTTGTGCAAATGCAAAGGATGCTAATAGTTATGTTTCTAAAACATCTAAAAACACTTCTTTTACAACCTATTGGCAACAGCATATAGATTATACAATGCATATTGATGTTGATGCAGAAAAACATCAATATAAAGGAACGCAGCAAGCAATATATACCAACAATTCTCCAGACGAATTAAACAAAGTATATTATCATTTATACTTTAATGCTTTTCAACCAGGTTCTCAAATGGATATAAGGTCTTTAAATATTAAAGATCCAGATCCAAGAGTTAGAGATAGAATAAGCAAACTAAATGCAGATGAAATTGGTTACATAAAAGTAAACTCATTAAAACAAAATGGTGCTGCTGTAAAATTTGAAACAGTTGGTACTATTTTAGAAGTAACCTTAAACAAACCTATAAAATCTGGAGAAAGTGTAACTTTAGATATGGTTTTTGATGCTCAAGTACCTTTACAAGTAAGACGATCTGGAAGAGACAGTAAAGAAGGTGTAGCACTTTCTATGTCTCAATGGTATCCAAAAATGGCAGAATACGATTTTGAAGGTTGGCATACACCACCTTATATTGCCAGAGAATTTCATGCGGTTTGGGGTAATTTTGATGTTAAAATTTCTATTGATAAAAATTACACCGTTGGTGGAACAGGATATTTACAAAATGCACAAGAAATTGGGCATGGTTATGAAGACAAATCGAAACCTTTAAATGTGCCAAATACAGATAAATTAACTTGGCACTTTAAAGCGCCAAATGTGCATGATTTTATGTGGGCTGCAGATCCAGAATATAAGCATGACGTTTTAACCATGAAAAATGGTATTGATTTACATTTCTTATATAAAAAGAATTTAAACGAAGAATACCTGCAAAATTGGAAAAATTTACAGCCAAAAACAGCTGAATTAATGACCTATTTTTCTGAAAACATTGGGCAATATCCTTACAAGCAATATTCTGTAATACAAGGTGGAGATGGTGGTATGGAATATGCGATGTCTACATTAATTACCGGAAAACGTAAGTTTGGTAGTCTTTTAGGTGTTACTGCTCATGAATTGGCGCATACTTGGTTTCAATTTTTATTAGCTACAAATGAAAGCAAACACCCATGGATGGATGAGGGTTTTACAAGCTATATTTCTGGTAAAGCCATGGCAGCAATTAGTGATAAAAATGATAAAAATCCAAATGCAGGACCATACAGAGCCTACAATTATATGGTGAATTCTGGCACAGAAGAAGTGTTAACTACGCATGCAGACAGATACAACACCAATAGAGGATATAGTTTTGCAAGTTATGGCAAAGGAAGTATGTTTTTAGCACAATTAGAATATATAATTGGTGCAGAAAATACCGCTAAAGGATTAAAAAAATATTTTGCAGATTTTAGTTTTAAGCACCCAACACCAAATGATGTAAAACGTTCTATGGAAAAAGTATCTGGAATTCATTTAGATTGGTATTTAAATGAATGGACACAAACTTTACACACCATAGACTATGGCATTAAAGCTATAAATAACAACACCATTACTTTAGAACGAATTGGGCAAATGCCAATGCCTATAGATTTAGAAGTAACCTATACAGATGGTTCTATAGAAAACTTTAATATTCCATTAAGAATAATGCGTGGTAACAAACCAACTAAAGCAACAGTTCTAAAAGATTGGGCTTGGGCAAACCCTGTTTACTCTTTTAAAGCTAATAAAACTATAAAATCTGTGGTTATTGATAAAAGCAATTTAATGGCAGATATTAATGTTGATAATAATTATTTAGAAACTAAATAAAACAACTAATCTGTTTGTAATATAAAAAACCTCATAATTATAAGATTATGAGATTTTTTGTTTTTTATAGAAAGTTAAAAAACTACTGCATTAACTGTTCAATTTTATCATTAGGTATAAAACCTTTTAGCATTAAAAAAACACCACAAACTATTAAGATAATACCCATTATTCTTTTTAATCTGTAAATTACTAAAGGTGTCATTTTCTTTTTAAGTTGTTTGGCTAATAGAATTTTGCCTAAATCGGTTATGGCATAAGCTAAAATTACTACAGCAAAATACCAGAAAATACTGGTAGGATTCATGTTTAAAGTTGGCCCCACAACTACTACAATACCCAACCAACCTGCTAAAACCCCAACATTGATAAAGTTTAAAAAATATCCTTTAAAAAAAAGTTTTATGTAATTGTTTTGCACGGGTAAATCTGGAATTTTTGCAGATTCTAAAGCTTCTTTTCTGTTTTGTTTATCAAAATAAGTAATTAAGCCGTAAATAATTAATACTAAGCCACCTATAAAAAAAAGTCTAGGATCGTCTTTAATTTTTTCTAATAAAGATCTACTGCCATAATAGGCAATTAAAATAAAAGAAACATCTCCTAAAATTACGCCTAAATCAAAAGCTATGGCTGCTCTTGCACCTTTTAAAATACTGGTTTGTATGAGCATAAAAAACACAGGACCAATCATAAATGCCATAAAAAAGCCAATTAGAAATGCGTTTTTAAAATCGTAAATATCCATTTGTTAAAGATAATTGATTCCATAAGAATTACAAAAGGGGAAAATGTGCGGGTTTGTAACAAGTTTGTTGTTCGCAAAATTTGCGTTAGGGATTGCAATGGAAATCCTTTTGCCTTTTTTAAGGCAAAAGATTGTAGTGTAAAGCCCGTTAAAACGCCCAAATAAAACTAGTGATAGTTATTATTTACTTTTTTAAATAAATATTAAAAATTCAATTGTTTTTTTTCTAAAAAATTCAAAAACAAGTAGTTACCCAATTTAATTACATTTTAAACATCATCAAAATCTATGGTAACTTTTGATGTTGTAGGATGTGCTTGACATGTTAGCACCAAACCTTCTTCGATTTCGCTATCTGTTAGAATAGAGTTTTTTACCATTACTGCTTTTCCTTCTGTAACTTTTCCTAGACAAGAGCTGCAAACGCCGCCTTGGCAAGAGTAAGGTGGGTCTAAATCGTTTCGTAAACTGGCAGATAGAATATTATCTGTTTGTTGCATGGTAAAGGTAGTTTCTTCATCATCTAAAACAACAGTAATTGCAGTTGCACCTTCTTTAACTTCTTCTAAAGCTTTTGTATCTGTAGCAACTGTAAATAACTCGAAATGAATATTTTCTTTAGCAATTTTATGGTTTGCTAGTGTTTTAGAAACTTCTTTAATCATTTCTTCTGGTCCGCATAAAAATGCTTCGTCAAAAGAAGTTTCCTTGTACATGTTTTTTACAAAATAGTTGGTTACATTTTCATCTATTCTGCCTCTTAATTGATTTTTAACTTCTTCTCTACTAAAAATATAGTGTAGTTTAAACCTGTCTGAATAGGTTTCTTTTAAAGAATTTAATTCAGTGTAAAAAATAGTATCTGCAACTGTTTTGTTTCCATAAACTAGCGTAAAGTTTGCTGTTGGTTCTGTTTCTAAAACTGTTTTTAACATGGATAAAATTGGTGTAATTCCAGAACCTGCGGCAAAACCAATATAATTTTTATTTGGTTGTGGTTTTAACAAAAATCTACCTTCTGGCGCAGCAATTTCTATTTGATCTTCTTCTTTTAAAACTGAGGTTGCATGGGTAGAAAAAACACCATTTTCTACTTGTTTTATGGCTACTCTTAACGCGCCACTTTGCGGAGTAGAACAAATAGAATAGGCTCTACGCACTTGTGATCCGTTAATTTCTTTTTCTAAAGTGATGTATTGGCCTGCAGTAAATTTAAAGTCTTCTTTTAAATTATCAGGAATATTAAAAACAACAGAAACCGCATTTGCGGTTTCTTGTTTTATTTCTTGTATGTTTACTTTATGAAATGTTGCCATTTTATAATTTTATTTATTGTTTGTTTTTTAGATTTCTTCACAAAGTAGCATTGACATCTTGTGTAATGTCTTACAAAAAAGAAAGTGAAGTTGTACAATCTTTTAAACTACACTAAATCCTTTTCAATTAAATATTCTGCTATTTGCACTGTGTTTGTAGCAGCACCTTTTCTAAGATTGTCTGCAACTATCCACAAATTTAAGGTATTTTCTTGAGATTCATCTCTTCTAATACGTCCAACAAAAACTTCATCTTTATTATGCGCATTAATTGGCATTGGATATACGTTATTTGCCAAATCATCTTGTACAATAACGCCAGGTGTTTGGTCTAAAATGCTACGTACTTCTGCTAAATCAAAATCGTTTTCAAATTGTACGTTTACTGCTTCAGAATGGCCACCAGCAGTTGGTATTCTAACAGCAGTAGCTGTTACAGAAAAAGAATCGTCTCTTAAAATTTTCTTTGGTTCTTTTACCAATTTCATTTCTTCTTTGGTATAGCCATTTTCTAAGAAAACATCACAATGTGGTAATGCGTTTCTACCAATTTTATGCGGATAAACCATTTCGCCATCAATACCAGCTTCTTCATTATCTAATTGTTGCACTGCTTTTACACCAGTACCAGAAACAGATTGATAGGTAGAAATTACTACACGTTTCATTTTATATTTTAAATGTAAAGGAGATAAAGCAGCAACCAACTGAATTGTAGAACAATTTGGGTTTGCTATAATTTTATCGTCTTTAGACAAAACATCTCCATTAATTTCTGGAACAACTAATTTTTTAGTTGGGTCCATTCTCCAAGCAGAAGAATTATCTATAACAGTAGTACCTACTTCTGCAAATTTTGGAGCCCATTCTAAGGAAGTATCTCCACCGGCAGAAAATAAAGCCACATCTGGTTTTAATTTTACAGCATCTTCTAAAGTTACCACTGTATAATCTTTACCTTTATAAGCTAATTTTTTACCTGCAGATCTTGCAGATGCCACAGGAATTAATTCTGTTATTGGTAAATTACGTTCTTCTAAAACTTGCAACATTACAGTTCCTACCATTCCTGTTGCTCCTACTACAGCTACTTTCATACTTTAATTTTTAAGGTTTTGTTTTAATAACCTGATTTTATTACTGCAAAGATGCATACAAATTAAATTATGACCGCTATTTTGTAAAAAATTTACTGATATATTTCAAGGTGTTTAATTTTAAACAAAATGTACTATTTTTCATAGAAAATAGCTTTGAATACTACTACAACAAGTTATTCATTAAAAAAACTATGGCTAAGAAACCATTTTTAATTCTAATTTTTTTAAGTTTTGAGATTTTATAATAGAGATTTTCATTAAAATAGAAACAACCAAAGCCACCATAAATAAGCTTGCAAAAATTATTAGAGTAGTATCTAAAGAACCTGTTTGTTTTTTTACAATATCATAAATTGTGGGCCCTATAACACCTGCTAAACCCCAAGCTGCTAATACCATTCCATGAATTGCACCTAATTGTTTGGTGCCAAATAAATCTCCTAAAAAAGCTGGTAACATTGCAAAACCACCACCATACATAGTTATTACTGTAAACCCGAGTTCGATTAATATTTAGATAGATTTTATTAGCAAAAAAGATAGATTTTTAGTAAATTAAAGTACTGAAA
>NZ_CANLXV010000011.1 GCF_947495205.1 uncultured Polaribacter sp.
GATAATTTAATCTTTCAGATGTTATAATCATATTTTTAAGAATTTGAGTGAGTAATAGTTGCCAACGTTGTTGTATATGATTTGTTGCGTGTTTCAAGCAACTAATTTAGTAAATAATTACCAACCAAGAAAGTCCGCGAGGACTTTCGTAAGTAGGCAAGAAGCCAGCAATAAATTATATACGGTGTTGGCAAATCGTTATTTTCATATTAATGATTTTCTTGTCAATTCGGATTTATTTAAACTTAATTCAATTGAAAATAGGTCAATTATTATTTCTTCGATTTCACTTTTATTAATTGTTTTTGAGTTTCTTCTCGACTTCAAATAATTTTCACGTTTCATTTTTTTTGCTAAATCTCCAACATTTTCCAAATTCAATTCTTTCCCCAATTTATTAGTTGCCCAAAGTCCAAAGAAAGCGATACATATTCCAATTATTGCAATTCTATAATCATAGAAAAAACTCAAAATTGATATTCCAAGAATTAGTAAAAGTGAATTTGTGTAAATTCGTTTAGTTTCTGTTATGTTTAACTTAAAGTTCAATTTATTTTCAACTTTTTTGATTAGTTGCAGTCTATTCCTTTTTGGAAATATTAATGAAAGTTCCGTTTTTGGAGTTATTTCATTAAATTCAAATTCTGATTTAAGTACTTTCCTTAATTTATTAAATGATTGTTGAGACGTGCAATTTTCTTTATGTTCAAGTTTAATTTTATTTTTTATGGCATCAGTTAATTCTCCGAAATTTTCAACGTTCCTTAATTCGTTATTTTCAAAACGAAATTCAAAAGTATCTTCAACTTTCTGAAGAACTTGCTCAATATCTTCAATGTCTATATTTTCTAATTTGTAGTTCGTCATCTTAATGTTTGCCAACGTGTTTGTATAAAAAGAGTTGCGTATTTTAAGCACTAAAGTTAGCAAATAAAACACAGATAGAAAGTCCGCGAGGACTTTCGTAAATTGGCTAAAACCAGCAATTTTTTTTATACGGTGTTATGTGCAGTTTTTTATTCAATCTGTTTTGTTAAATACGATATTTTTGGATTCTTTCTATTTACTATTATTTCAATTTTTTTTCCTTTTTCATAATTCTCTAAGCTGTAAAGATAAATATCTCTTTCATAATTTTCTTTTTGATATTTATACTCATAAGTTAATATCTTATATTTTTCATTCTCATAAGTATTACTTATAATCCCTGTAATTTTTATATAATTTTCAACGTTATAAATTTTTGGCTTTTTATAATTGACTTCACAAATATCAGGTTTAATCTTAGAGTATTTTAATTCATAAAATTCTCCTATTTCAACTGTTCCTCTTGCAGATAATTCTCTTTCGTATTTCTTTGAATTCACAGTATATTTTATAATATCAGTATTGCCTTTATAGGAACTATATCCAATTATTTTACAAATTGTTAATTCCGTATTTTTTGATAACAATTCCTTAGTGCTCTTTTTTAAATAATTAGCATAATAAAAAAATGAGAATAATATAATTGATAAAAAAACAATTCCAAAGTAAGCTTTCCTTTTTTGTTCAGGCGTTAAATTATCCTTCTTTATTTTCATTTATTTTAAGTAGTGTTTGAGTCTGCTGAGCAATTGCACATAACGTCTCTGTATATGGCTTGTAGCGTGCAAATTAAACAATTATTTTCGGATGAAGCACGAGCCGAATTTTTAAATTTTTCTTATTATCTTTTTTTACTAATAAGCCAAATTTAAAAATTTGGCGGACTCGCAAATATACCTTAACTTCGATTGAACAACTACCTAGCTATGAGTTATATACGTTGTTGTAACACGTTTTTTTTATTTTTCCGCCTAATATTCCACCTGCTATAAAAGTCGGAATAAATCCAAATATTAATATCCAGAAAAAAGGCTTGTAATAATAGTCAACAATTGCATCGTAAACACTATCTCCATTTGCAAGACCTTCTTCAATAAATCCGATTGTAGAACCTCCAAAAACTCCACAAATTAAAATTATCATTAGTCCAAACATTCCAACCAAAATAGAATTCCATTTTCTTTGGCAAATCAGACTTTGCATTTTGTTCCCGATATAATAACCCGAAATAAATAAAGCAGTAATTCCAAGTCCAAAATTTAAAGGAAAGTCTAAAATAAAATCAACTAAATCTTTTATTGGGTTTTTAGTTCCAGCTAATAGCCACAGAAATATTAAAATTGCTATTAGCAGATTAATTCCAATCGTTATATATGTGTATTTAACAGCTTTATTCATATTCTATCCAAACATTGCCCAAAGCATTGACATAATTGAGTCAAAAGTGCTCTGTTCTTTTTTAGGTTCACAATATTTTTTCGATAAGTATTTGAGCGATTTTTTATTCCAGTTGTTGTCAAATATTACATTCAATTCAGATTTGTGATTTTGTATTTCAGATTCTGAAAGTTCGTTCTTTTTTATTTTGTATTCGGTTTGTACTAATTCTGTTATTTTCTCAAATTCTCCATTTTGGAATAGCTCTTTTTCCTTTAAAGTTCCAACATTTTCTAACGATGATTTTTTTCCTTCGTAAGTGTCAAAAATTCCTAAATGTTGTTTAGTTAATTTCAATTTTCGTTAGTTTGGTAAATGTGTTACAACGGTTTTGTATATGGCTCGTAGCGTGCAAATTAGAAAATAATTTTCGGATTAAGCACAAGCCAAATTTTTAAATTTTACTATTTATCTTTTTTATTGGAAATCGTCAAATTTAAAAATTTGGCGACTTTGCAAATATGCCTTAACTTCGTTTAAGCAATTAATTAGCTATGAGCTATATACGGTGTTGGGCATAGTATTTTATTTATTCCGAAATACAATCTTCAATTTCTTCAGTTGTTCTTACTTCCAAAGGGTCGCTAACTAAAATCGTTTCTTCTTTTATTTCAAAATCTGGTTTTATTATTAAATTCAATTCTCCTTCCGTTTTGTAATTTAATGAAACAAGTTTCCATTTAATTTTTATTTCCTTTTCTTCTTTTAAAGGTTTTAAACAAATCGTATCAAACCCTATACTATCATCTTGAACTAAAATGTTTTTTAATGGTACAATTTTTCCTTGTTTATCTTCATTCCATATGAAAGTGTCATATTTCACGTTTGGATTAGCTATTATACCACTTCCTTTTGTACAAGTATCAATTGATTCAAATTCTCCATTAAATTCAAGAAAAATCTTAAATTCTTCTAATGGTTGAGAACCTAAATTGTGTAATCTAAAGTAAAACCTACAATAACTTTTATTAAAAGAATACATTGAAAAAGGTTTGATTTTTGGAAAACCTAATTGACTAAATAAAATGTTAGAATTACCCAAATAAGAATCGGTTGCTGGAATAATTTTTTGTTTATAGTGCTTTATTGTTTTTTGAAAAGGAACTAAAACTGTCATTTCTGACTCATTATTCTCAAAGACAAATTTAACCTCGTGTTCCGTTTTAAAATTTAGACTTTTAACATAATAATCGTGAGTTTGTTTATTCTCATCAATTAAATCAACAATGTCTTCCCAAGAAAATAAATGAACCTCAAAAAGACCATTTTTTATATTCTCTATATTTTTCTTTCTTATGTAAGTCTCAATTTTAGCATCTTTACTTGCAGTTGTAGCAAAATAGAATTTTTTTAGTGCTGGTTCAAATTCCGTTGCTAATTTAATTTCTTGGTCAATTTCCTTTTCAGTCAATTCAGATTTAGAATATTCACTTTTTCCTTTGCATTGAATTCCGTAATAGTCAATTTCTCCAAATGGATTGCCATAAACATCAACGCCTTGTTGAGATTGTCCAGAACGTCCATTTTTTTTAATTTCAGGACATTTCCAAATTTCACCCCAAAGCTTTTTGCATAGATTTTCAAAATCTGCCCAATTTTCAGGTTTTCGAAGTTGTTGTTTTGCTCTCATTTTATATTATGCCCAACTAGTTATATAGTCACTTTTATTGTTGATATCCCGTAATTTTAATCGGATATCATACCTTTTATGTTACTATTATCCTGTAAAGATAATTTATTTATTGCAGTATCCAAAGGACTCTTTACAAGTTCTAAATCTTTTCGTGTAACATGCGTATATATCATGGTGGTTTCTGGTCTACTATGTCCTAAAAGCTCTTGTATGTGTCTTATGCCAATACCTTGCTCTAACATATGCGTGGCATAACTATGCCTTAAGGTATGGGGTGTAACCGTTTTTGTAATACCAGATAATTTTACACTTTTCTTTAAAAATGCACGTATAGATCCTGAGCTATACCTGCCTCCTTTAGGACTTTCTATAAAATATTGTTTTGGAGAATAAGTCCTATAATAATTTTTAATTAAAGGAAATACACTCTCTGCAATAGTAGCATACCTGTCTTTTCTCCCTTTGCCATTGTGTATATACAGTTGTTTTCTTTTAAAATCAAAATCACTAAGCCTTAAATTAATAATTTCACTAATTCTTAATCCAGAAGAATACAATATAGCAATAACAACTCTGTGTTTTAAATTTTTAGTTACCTGTAAAATAGATAAAACTTCATCAATACTAAGTACAATTGGTAGTTTTCTGTCCTTTCTTGGCATATAAATATTATCAGGATTTATAGTGCAAGCTGGGTAAAAATGCGCAAAATGTCTAAAACCACTAACCATTTGTCGGTGCGTACTAACAGAATAATTCAATGTATTTACAGCCCATTCAATGTAAGCTCTTACGTCGTTTTCATCTAAATTGTCAACTGGTTTTTTATCAGTAAAACGTAAAAATTCAATTATAAAGTTGCTGTAACTCGCAATAGTTGCTTTGCTAAATCTTTTACCTTTTAAAAAATTTATATAGTGTCTATAAACAATTGTTTTTTCCTCATTTATAGGCTTTAACTCAAACTTAACCTCTTTACTTAACTTGGAAACAGGTTGCTTTTTAGCTTTATTAAGAATTTTTATATTTCCTTTGGCTAGGTGTTTTTTTAAATCTTCTAAACTAGCTTCTGTAAAATAAATATAAAAAGTGGCATGCGTTTTAGACCATCTTACCGCTTTAAATTGTTTAATATATTCTTTTGCCTCATAATTATAAGGAAATTTTATAGCAATGCATGATTTTGCATTATGCGTAAAAGAATTTAAAGTAACACTAATCATAGCAATTGATTATAAATGAGTTTAAATATACAAAAAAAAATAATTATTGGTTGCATAAAATCATGAAAGTAAACATCTAAACAAAAACTTTTCTTATCAAAAGTAAACCAATACTTTTTAATTTTTTACCTTGCTTAAAAAAGTTAAAATGCCAAAAAATCCTGAATTAGAGCTTGCTTTCGATTTTATAAATAAAACAGATAGAAACCTTTTTATTACAGGTAAAGCAGGTACAGGTAAAACTACTTTTTTACACAAAATTAAAAACGAATCTTTAAAAAGAATGGTTATTGTTGCACCAACTGGTGTAGCAGCAATCAATGCAAAGGGTGTAACAATTCACTCGTTTTTTCAAATGCCATTTGGCCCAATTTTACCAAATCAGCCACCAAACAACCAGCAACGTAGATTTTCTAAAACTAAAATAGATATTATAAAATCTTTAGATTTAGTAATAATCGATGAAATTTCTATGGTACGTGCAGATCTGTTAGATGGTATAGACCAAGTTTTAAGAAGATACAAAAATAGAAATAAAGTTTTTGGAGGCGCACAAATTTTAATGATTGGAGATTTGCAACAATTGGCACCTGTAGTAAAACCAAACGAGTGGAGTTTGCTGCAAAACCATTACAAAACAGTATATTTTTTTAGCAGCAAAGCCTATCAAGAAGCAAATGTGGTTTCTATTGAATTAAAACACATTTACAGACAAAAAAATGCAGATTTTATTAAAATTTTAAATGAAGTTAGAAATGATGATTTATCTGAATCTTCCGCAGAAATTTTAAATTTAAATTACAATCCGTCTTTCGCGCCAGCAAAAGAAGACGGTTTTATAACACTTACAACACATAACAATAGAGCCAATTTAATCAACAATTCAGAGTTGAATAAACTAACAAATAAAAGCGTTTTTTTTAAAGCAGAAATTTCTGGTAAGTTTAATGAAAACGCCTTTCCTAATGATGAGAATTTAGAATTAAAATTAGGTGCTCAAGTAATGTTTATTAAAAACGATTCTTCTCAAGAAAAAAGATATTTTAATGGTAAAATTGGTATTATTACTGCAATTTCTAAAGAAAACGTAACCGTTAAATGCCCAAATGATACAGAAGAGATTGTAACCGAAAGAGAAACGTGGTCTAACATTAATTATACTATAAACGAAGAAACCAAAGCCATAAAAGAAGAATTAATTGGTGCTTTTACCCAAATTCCACTGCGTTTGGCTTGGGCAATAACCATTCATAAAAGCCAAGGTTTAACGTTTGAAAAAGCAATTATAGATGCAGAAGCTTCTTTTGCACATGGGCAAACATACGTAGCCTTAAGTAGATGTACTTCTTTAGAAGGCTTAGTTTTAAAAACTAAAATTACAAGTAGTGCTATTATTAATGATAGTACCGTGCGCATTTTTAATGAAACCGTAGAAGAAAATCACCCAGATGAAAATGTTTTAAACGCCTCAGAAACACAATTTCAGCTCAATTTAATTGCAGAATTGTTAGATTATCAGCCCTTTTTATATCCTATTACAAGGTTAATAGATATTTTTTACAAAAATAAAACAAGTATTAAAGGTGATGTTATAGACCATTTACAAACCATAAAAGATGATGGAGTAGTGGCATTAATGAAGGTTGCCAATGGTTTTAAAAACGAATTGTTAAGACTCTCAGAAAACGGTGTTGTGCCAGAAAACAGCACTAAAATTAAAGAAAGATTTGCCAAAGCCGTGGCCTATTTTTTAAATACCACTAAAACAAATATAGAAAAACCTATAGATGCACTGCAGTTTTCATCTGATAACAAAGCAGTAAAAAAAGATTTTTCTACTCAGTTTAATGCACTTCAAGAAAAATTAGAAGAAAAATTGTTTGCTTTACAAAAAATGGAAGCTGGTTTTAATACTAAAAATTATTTAGCGGTTAGAGCAAATGCAGTTTTACAAAAATTAGCACCAAAAAAGAAAAAAACACTTTCTAAACGTGATCCTATTTTAGCTTTAAAATTAAGAGAGCTGAGAGATGAAATTCGCGTAGCAGAAAATATTGCAGCTTTTCAAATCTTTACACAAGAATCTCTGTACGCCATGTGCGATACCTTACCAAGAACAACCCAAGAATTAACAGCCATTAAAGGAATGGGTAAAACAAGAGTTGCTAAATACGGAGAAGAAATTTTAGAACTTATAAACGCCTATTGTCAAGAAAACGGAATCAATACCAACAATCAACAAAAAACGGAAGACAAAAAAAATACCAAACAAATTACTTTTGAGCTTTTTAAAGCAGGTTTGTCTATTAAAGAAATTGCAAAAGAACGCAGTTTAACACAAGGAACTATAGAAAATCATTTGGCAAACTATATTACCACAGGAGATGTAGATGTTTTAGAATTAATTGATTTAAAACGTTATCAAAAAATTAGAAATCAAATAGATGCTGCTGGTGAGGTAAAAGGTTTAACAGCTTTAAAAGAAAAAGTAGATGATGATATTACATATATGGAATTAAAAATGGTTTTAATGGCTATGGAATTGTAAAATTCTAACCAAAAACGCAATCTGTTTAACATATATTTAAGATGGCAAACTTTTGGGTTTGCGTAACTTCGGCAAATTATAATTCAAATAATTTATCATGATTAAAAATTTACTCGCAAAACTTCTCCTGGTAGTTTTTGTTTTTAGTTTTTCAACAGAAACAAATGCGCAATTCTGGAAGAAAAAGAAAAAGGCTGTATCCAAAACAGCAGCTAAACCCAAGCCAAAACCTAAAAAAGGCGCAATGCAGCCTTATAGTAAGGTGGTAACAAAAGAGCATAAAACAGACGATGGTTTGTTTAAAGTGCATAAAAAGGATGAAAATTACTTATTTGAAATACCAGATACGTTACTTAAAAGAGAAATGTTAATGGTAACTAGAATAGCTAAAACTGCTAGTAACATTGGTTTTGGTGGTGGTAAAACCAATACACAAGTATTGCGTTGGGAAAGAAAAAATAAAAACATTTTGTTAAGAGTAGTTTCTCATGATGTTGTTGCAGATACACTTTTACCAGTGCATGAAGCTGTGGTAAACTCTAATTTAGAGCCTATTTTATTTTCTTTTCCAATAAAAGCCATTAATAAAGATTCTACAGCAACTGTAATAGACGCAACAGCTTTATTTTCTTCGGATGTAAAACCATTAGGTATGCCTAGTTTTTATAGAAGTCGTTATCAAGCATCAAGAGTAGATAAATCTCGTTCTTATATAGATAGGGTAAGCAGTTACCCAAGAAATATAGAAGTAAGACATGTAAAAACATATTTTGCAAACAGAGCACCATCTAATAGTGCAGTGGGTTCTATTACTTTAGAAATGAGCAATTCTATGGTTTTATTACCAAAAGTACCAATGAAACGCAGATATTTTGATGAAAGAGTAGGTTGGTTTGCAAGAGGACAAACAGATTATGGTTTGCCAGATCAAAAAAGTAAAACAGTAACCTATTTAGATAGATATCGTTTAGAGGTAAAAGATGAAGATATTGAAAAATTTAAAAGAGGCGAGCTTGTAGAGCCAAAAAAACAAATTGTTTATTATGTAGATAGAGCTACGCCAGAAGAGTGGGTTCCTTATATTATACAAGGTGTAAACGATTGGCAAGTTGCTTTTGAAGCTGCAGGTTTTAAAAATGCAATTATTGGTAAAAGAGCGCCAACTAAAGAAGAAGATCCAGAATACAGTCCAGAAGATGTGCGTTATTCTGTTATTAGATATTTAGCTTCTCCAATACCAAATGCAAACGGGCCTCACGTAAGTGATCCAAGATCTGGAGAAATTTTAGAATCAGATATCAATTGGTATCATAATGTAATGACGTTATTACACAATTGGTTTTTTATACAAACAGCAGCTATTAATCCAGATGCTAGAAGCAACAATTTTAAAACAGAAACAATGGGACGTTTAATTCGTTTTGTTTCTTCTCACGAATTAGGGCATACACTAGGCTTACCACATAACATGGGTAGTTCTGTAGCTTATCCTGTAGACTCTTTACGTTCTGCATCATTTACCAAAAAATATGGTACAGCACCATCTATTATGGATTATGCACGTTTTAATTATATTGCTCAGCCAGAAGATAAAGGAGTTTCTTTAATGCCAAATGTTGGTGTTTACGATAAATATGCAATTGCTTGGGGTTACAGACCTATTTTAGACAAAACTGCAGAAGAAGAAAAGCCAATTTTAGATTCTTGGATTTTAAAACATGCAGGAGACCCAATGTACAGATTTGGGCATCAACAAGCTGGTGGTGTTGTAGATCCTAGTTCGCAAACAGAAGATTTAGGAGATGATGCTATGAAAGCTTCTATGTATGGTATTAAGAATTTAAAAAGAATTTTACCTAATTTAGAAGAATGGACTTCTGAAAAAGGAGAAAATTATGATGAATTATCAACCATGTATGGTCAATTATTAGGGCAATTTAATAGAT
This sequence comes from uncultured Polaribacter sp., assembly GCF_947495205.1. Classification (GTDB taxonomy): domain Bacteria; phylum Bacteroidota; class Bacteroidia; order Flavobacteriales; family Flavobacteriaceae; genus Polaribacter. Next base: position 9,655 of record NZ_CANLXV010000011.1, read on the forward strand.
ATATGGGGCATGTTTCTGCAAATATTGGTGGTGTTTATGAATATTATAAAACTACAGATCAAGAAGGAGCAGTGTATACACATGTAAATAAGGCGAAGCAAAAAGAAGCTTTACAATTTGTTATTGATGAATTATTTAAAACTCCAAAATGGATGTTAGATGAAAACATTTTTAGCAAAACAGAGTTTTCTGGTTCTGTAGAAAGAGTTAGAGGTTTACAAGCAAGAACCTTAAATAATATTCTTGATGCTGGTAGAATGGCAAGAATGATTGAAAACGAAACTGTAAACGGTTCTTCTAAAGCGTATACTTTAGTAAATATGATGAGCGATTTACGCAAAGGTGTTTGGAGTGAAATTTACAAAGGAAGTTCTATAGATACTTACAGAAGAAATTTACAAAGAGCACATTTAGATAGATTAGATTTTTTATTAAATGAAGCAAGAGACCAAAGGGGTTTCAATAGCGGTTATTTAAAGAGAAGTGGTATTACCATAAATCAATCTGATGTAAAATCTGTAGCCAGAGGAGAGTTAAAGCGTTTGCAAAAAGATGTAAAAGCAGCATCTAGAAGAGGTAATACCTTAACACGTTATCACCTGCAAGATGTAGTAGATAGAATTGATATGATTTTAGATCCTAAATAAAACGATATTACATTTATTAGAAACCACGTTCTTTGGCGTGGTTTTTTTATGCAATCTATTTTTGCAAATCAATTTGCATAGATTTTTTAAAAATTTATAGAAAAAAGTATTGGCTAAATACACCTATAATGTAAACCAAAAATTAGTAAGTTTAAAATAATACATCAAATTTAAAAAGTAACCTATATTTGCAATTCTAAAACCGCAAATGAATCACACACTTTTATCATCGCCATTACAAGGTTTTACAGACTTTAAATTTAGAAATGCATTTCATTATTTTTTTGGTGGAATAGATACTTTTTATGCGCCTTATATTCGATTAAATGGCAAAATGGTCATCAAAAATTCTTACCAAAGAGATTTGTTGTTAGCGCATAATACTACTCTAAAAGTGATACCTCAAATTATGACTAATGATGCAGATGAGTTTTTGTTTGTTGCTAAATATATAAGAGAATTGGGATATAAAGAACTCAATTGGAATTTAGGTTGTCCATATCCAATGGTTACCAAAAGAGGTATGGGATCTGGCTTAATTAGTGATGCCGCAAAAATAGACAGCATTCTTAAAAGAGTGCATAACGAATCTGATGTGTTGGTTTCTATGAAAATGAGAATGGGTTATGAAAACGCATCAGAAATTTTAGAAACCTTTCCTGTTTTAGATAAATATCCATTAAAAAATATTGCAATTCATGCAAGAATTGGCAAGCAATTGTACAAAGGCGGCACAGATTTAGAAGCTTTTCAAAAATGTATAGACCATACAAAACATCATTTATATTATAATGGTGATATTACTTCTGTTACTGCATTTAAAAAGTTAGAAGAACGTTTTCCTGCTATAAATCATTGGATGATTGGTAGAGGTTTAATTGCAGATCCTTTTTTACCAAGTATGATAAAAAAGCAAACTACAGTTTATCCTAAAAACAGATTTGATGTTTTTGAAGAATTTCACGATAGAATTTACACAGAATACGATGCAGCACTTTCTGGGCCAACACCTATAAAAATGAAAATGTTAGGCTTTTGGGAGTATTTTTCACAAAGTTTTCAAAATCCGCAGAAAACGTATAAAAAAATTAAAAAAGCTTCCAACGCAAGGTCGTATCATATTGTAGTTAAAGAAATTTTTAAGGAAGCTAAAAATTTTTAAATACTATAAAGTTTACAAACAAGAATCTTGGCTAAATTTTAATGATTTATTAAATTTAAAGTTGTCATTTTTTAAATCAACTTTTTACGAAATTGAGAAATGAATAAATAATGCAAATATTGGTTTTTATATATGGTTTGGTTTCGTCCTTTAATAAAAATATCTTTTTAACTTTAAAAATTGTTTTTCAAATAAATGATAGGAGATTATACTTATGCCTATTGTAATAATTAAAGATGTTATTCCTAATAAATACCAATTAGAAAAAGGGAGATAATTAAAAATCTTAATTAGTAATAATATTATAATCGTATGGTATAAATATAATCCATATGTATAAACACCTAATTTACTTAACCATAAATTATCATTTATGTGAATAGAGTTATTTCCTAACGTGAAAAGTATAGTAACTGAAAATACAAGGCTTAAGATAAAAGGAGATATGTGATTAATAAATACGAAGTTAATATTTGGGATTATAAAAACGATTGCAATGGTTAAAATTAAAAAGATATATTTAAAATATTTTGGAATTCTTTCTAAATAATCTATAAAACTTTTCTTGTAAATAAAAATATATGCAGGTATTGCTCCAAATGCAAAATAATCTAAATAAGAAAATATATCAATGTGAATTATTCCAAAATGAGTGTAAATTTGCCGTGAAATATGAGCAATAATAATGCTGCATATAATAAGATGCGGAATTTTTTTTGGAGAAATAAAATAGAGTAGTACTCCCCACAAAATATAAAAATGTTCTTCAATACAAAGTGACCACATAACCCTTAAAGGTGCCCCGTCAGGAAAAGTATTTGTCATCATCATTTTATAATTTTCTCCAAAGAATATTGATGTCAATAAATCAGGCTTGTATCCTTCATTGTTAAAAGGCAAGTTTAAGGCATTTAATAGATATGGAGATAAATATGCAAACGCTATCATGAGGTAAAATAATGGCCAAATTCTAAGGATACGTCTTGCGAAAAATTTCTTTAGCGCTATTTTATTTTGGTGTTTTTTTTCATAGATTAAAATATAAGTAATTAGAAATCCGCTTAAGACAAAAAAGAATGTTACTCCAATTTCTCCACTTTTAAGAAAGAAATCTATATAACAGTTCCCTGTCTTGGGTAAGTGCAATAAAAAAACCAAAAGAAATGCGAAAAACCTTAAAGCATCAAATGTGTGAAAGTGTTTTCTACTCATTCTCTACAAATCTTCTTGGATTTAATACCTTGTTACAATCTATTCTCTTCATTTTTACCTTCTTTAATTTCTTGCGTAAATTCACCTAAAACTTTAGCAATTGCGTTATCAATTCTGGTTTTTTCTGTATTGTATTTTGGACTCATGTTTTGTTTCTCCGGAAATTGTTCTATAGTAACTGTAGTAGACGGAAACGCAAAATCTACGCCCAATTCACCAGCTAATTTTACAATTGCAATATGTAATCTGTGTTTAGAAGATTGTTCTGCACCCCAAGCCAAACTTTTAAAATAAACATTTACCATTACTAGCAGGGCAGAATCTCCAAAACCAGTAAACTCTACATTATAAGAATCAGATCGCGTTTCTGGATGTGCAATAATTATTTCTCTAACACCTTTTACAAAAGCTTCTATTAATTCTGGCGGCGTATCATAACGCAAACCTAGATTGGTGCTGTACCTTCTAAACAAACGCAAACCTTTGTTATTAATAACAATTTCTGATAATTTACTATTTGGTATTTTAAAAACAGAAGTATCTGCAGCTCTAACACTAGTAGATCTAAAACCAACTTTTTCTACAGTACCAACAACCTCTCCAGCCTCAATCCAATCTTCTATATGAAAAGGTTTGTCTATAAAAATCATTATCGTACCAATAAGGTTTTTTACCGTGTCTTGAGATGCTAAAGCTACGGCTAAACCACCAATAGTTGCACCAGCCAACATGGTAGTAGCATTTACGCCAAATAATAATAAAACTCTAAAAACACCAACTATGATTACAATTCCTGTTAAAAAACTATGTAAAATAGGCACCAATTGGTCATCTAATCTGCCGTGTGTTCTTTCTGTAAATTCTGCATAAATGCGCATGATTACTTGTACTAATTTTAAGAAAACGTAAATCCAAAAAATGGTTTTAGCAATATTTAAGGCTAGAAATACAAAGGTATTTATGGCTAAACTAAATTGTAAAGAAGGAAAAAACTTATCTAAAAAAGCAACAGTAACTAATAAACTAATAGGATGTGCTAACTTTTTAATAACCTTATTTACTTCTAAATTGGTGTTTTTTGTAATTTGTTGTTGTATTTTGAGTAAAATAGCAAAGGCTATTTTTTTAACAATTAAAAATAAAAGGTAGGTAAGTGCTAACAAAATTAACAATGCAACAAACTGCCAAAGTTCTATACCTAAAAATTTTTTATGACCAGAAACGGGTATTATTTCTTGTAGCTTTTGCACATACCAAGGAAAAACCTCTTTATACATACTGTCTGTCTTAGCAATAGTTTCTGCAGAATAATACCATTTTCCGTTTATTTTTTCTACATAAATTTGAGGCATTCTTTGCGGAAACAAAACGTATCTAGAGTATGCAGAATAGCCTGTAGAATCTTTGTATTTTGGGTTTGTAGGCACTCTGTTAACATCTACAAACAGACCTTTACCGTCTAAAATTTGTTTAATTTTTATGGCTTTATCTATGGCTTTTTTTTCTGAAATGCCATAAATGGTTTTTGCCGCTTTTTTTGGCTCGTAAGAATCGGCTTGTAAAAAAAATAAGTGTGTATAAATGGTTGCGTGCGGGTTGCTTAAATCTACTTTTACAGAGTCTTGTTCTTGATTTTGGGCAATACTAAGAAACGGTGCAAATAATAAAAGAAATAAAAGGTTTTTCATGTGAATTATTTAGAAGATTGTTAAAAACAAAACACAAATTTAAACCTTTTCACTTTTTTAAAGTCAAAGAATTATAAATATTAAATTTAAAAATAATGAAAAAAATAATTAGCGTGTTTGTTTTGGTTTTATTCGTAAACTTAGGTTTGAACTCTCAAAATAAAGAAAAAAAGGGGTCTTTAAAGAAACAGGTAGAAAGAACTTTAAAAAGAATGACTACAAAATTAGATTTATCTAAAGACCAACAAAAAAATATAAAGCCACTGCTTTTAAATCAGTTTAAAGATAGAAGGCAAATGATAGAGAAAAGAAAGGAAATGCAAAGTTCTGGAGCAAGACCTTCTAAAGAAGAGCGACAATTATTAAAAGCAAACCGTTTAGAAAAGGAAAAGGAGCTATTGGCGAAGATGAAAAATATTTTAACAGCAGAGCAGTATGCTAAGTTTTTAAAGATGAATAAAAAAGAAAAACAGAATCAAAAACAAAAACAAAAACAGAAACAAAGAAGACAGTAAAAAAAAAGCAGTTACCTTTTGGGAAGTGCTGGTCTTTACTACTTAACTCAGGTTCTATTAAGAATCTGAGTTTTTTATTAAAAAAAAGGTTTAAAATAAAATTTATGCGATTTTATTTTAAACCTTTTTTGTTTGCTTAAGTCTTAAGAGTATAGAAATTTAAAAAACATTAAAACATGAAAAATTTAGCAAGCATCTTAGTTTTTATTTTAGCATTTACTTTAACTGCAAACGCGCAAAAAAAAGATAAGAAACAAAAAAGAGAAAGACCACAATTTACAATTGCACAACAAACTGATATTGCAATTAAAAAAATGACATTGGCTTTAGATTTGTCTAAAAAGCAACAAAATCAATTAAAACCAATAATGGCATCTAAAATGGAAGCTAGAAAAGCCTTCATGGAAAATAGAAAACAAGCAAGACAAGAAAGGAAAAGACCTACTGCAGATGAAATGTATGCAATGCAAACTAAAAGATTAGATAATGCAATTGCAATGAAAGCGCAAATGAAAGAAATCTTAGATAAGGAGCAGTTTGCAAAATTTGAAAAGATGCAGAAAAAAAGAAAAATGATGGGTAAGAAAAAAATGCAAAAGAATAAAATGGGTAAAAAAGGAGCAAAAAGAGGTGAAAGAGCCGAAAAATAAAAGTTGATTTATTTAACGTAAAGTCCTGTTTTTGAGTTGTAAAAACAGGACTTTTTTGTTAACGTAATTTGCGTTAGCGATTGCAATGGCATCCTTTTTATGCTTTACTTAAGAAGTAATTTGTTGTAATTGATAAAAAAACTCTTTTTAATAAGCAAAAGTTTATAGTAATACAGCATAAAAAGATATAATGGAAAGCGCGCCCTTTTTAGGAACGCCCAAAATATAAAACTACTATTCTTTAAACCAACTGGAATATTTTACATAATTATTGGCAATTCTATCAATTTCACCAGAAATTAATTCTTTAGAAATAGCTTTTACTTTTTTGGCAGGTACACCAGCATAAATACTACCACTTTCTACATGTGTATTTTTGGTAACTACTGCACCAGCTGCAATAATTGAATTAGATTCCACTATACAATCGTCCATAATAATACTGCCCATTCCAACCAAAACATTATCATGAATTGTGCAACCGTGTACAATGGCATTGTGCCCAATAGAAACATTATTGCCAATTGTAGTTGGCGATTTTTGATACGTAGCATGAATAACAGCACCGTCTTGAATGTTTACTTTATTGCCAATTTTTATAAAATGTACATCGCCACGAATTACAGCATTGTACCAAATAGAGCATTCTTTTCCTAAAGAAACTTCGCCTAAAATAGTAGCGTTTTCTGCCACAAAACAGTCTTCTGGTATTTGTGGTTGTTTACCGTTTACAGGTTTAATAATTGGCATAATTTAATATTTAAAGTTTGTTTTAAGTTGTAAATATAAAAAGAACCATGCAACCACATAAACACAATACAAAACATAGTTTTACAGAGAAATTTTACACAAGAGTATTTCTTCCTTTTGGGAAGATTAAGATGGGAAAAACAGGAGTATTTTAACAAATCATCATGACTTTACCACAAAGACACATTACAAAACATAGTTTTACAGAGAAATTTCACACAAGAGTATTTCTTCCCTTTGGGAAGATTAAGATGGGATTTTAGAAGAATTAAAGTGGGATTTTATTTAAAATAAGACAATAAATTACTTTTTTGAGAAGCAGAAACTAAAATTTCCTTTCCGTTAGAAACCACAACACTGCCGCCTTTGCCTTTTTTGTATTTGGTTATGGCGTTTACATTTACCAAATAAGATTTATGTATTCTGGCGAACGTATATTCTTTCAACGCAAGCTCAAAATATTTTAGCGTTTTGCTTACTAATTTCTTAGAATTCGCTAAGTGTATTTCCGTGTAATTATCATCTGCTTTGCAAAAAACAATATCGTTAACGTCTAAAATCTCAAAACCATCTTGTTGTGGAATTGTAATTTTACCATTAGCAGTATTTGCGTTTGGTTTTAAAATTTTATGTTCTAATTCCTGCTCTTTTTCTTTAATTTCTGTAACAATATTTACTGCTTTAATAAGTTCGTCTATAGAAATGGGTTTTAGTAGGTAATAACTAGCATCATTATTTAAAGCCTCAATTGCATAATGGTCGTAAGCGGTTACAAAAATGGTTTCAAAAGTTCTGTTTCCTACCTTTTCTAACAAATCAAAAGCATTGCCAAAAGGCATTTCTACATCTAAAAAAACCAAATCTAAATCGTGTTTTTTTATGAGTTGTAAACCTTCTGCTATATGTTCTGCTTCCCCTAAAAGTTGCACATTGGGGCAATATTTTTGTAAATAATTACGCAAAATATCTCTACTAATTTGTTCATCTTCTACAATAATTGCTTTTAGTTTCATGCTTTTTAATTTTTATTAGAAGCTATTTCGCGCTTTCGCCACTCGCTTTGCACAAAAAAGTGCAAGAGCTCAAACAAAGGCTCAATCCCGGCTAAACTTGTTTGCCTGCTATTTGCTTTTTAAAAGTAAAGTTATTTTTGTGCCTTCGCCATTGTCTAAAAGATTGGTAACATTTACCTTAATTCTATCTTTATACATGTCATTTAAAATAGCAATTCTTTTTTTTATGGTACTCATTCCTTTAGATTTTTGTTTGAGCTGATTGTTGGTTTTTAAAGCCAGAGATTTTGCTCTTCCAATACCATCATCTGTAATAGAAATTAGTAAAGTTTCCGTGTCTTTTTGCTGAATGGAAATTTCTAAATTCCCTATTTCTTTTCGGTATCTTAAACCATGCCAAATGGCATTTTCTATATAAGGTTGCAACAACATTGGCGGAATTTCAAATTTTTCTAAAGCAATAGTTTCTTCAACATTTATGGTATAGTTAAATTTATTTTTAAAACGGTTGTGCTCTAACTTTACATACAACTCTAGCAGCTCAATTTCTTTAGTTAAGGGTATAAAATCTTCATCAGAATTTTCTAAAACAGCACGCATTAAAACAGAAAATTCACTTAAATATCGGTTTGCATTTCTCTCATCATTGGTGGCTATAAAACTGTTTACAGAGTTTAAAGCATTAAATATAAAATGCGGATTCATTTGTGAGCGCATAGATTTTAAAGCCAATAAATTATTGGTTAATTTCTGCTTTTTATTGTTGCGATACATAAACCAAGAAAACAAAATTAACAAACTAACTACAGTAATTAAAGCGCCAATAATTTTTTTTTGGTTCAATTTATTTGCTTCACTTAACTTTTGATTGGTTTCTAAAATAGCCCTGTCTTTTTCTAAACTTGCAATTCTATTTTGGTTGTCTGCAATTTTCTTAGAAAACCGTTTTACTTGGTGTATTTCTTGTTCTTTTCTAATGTACAAAGAATCTACTAACGTTACATATTTTTGGTAATTTTCTAAAGCTTTGTCATATGCTCCTAAGTTTTCAAAAACTTCAGATATTTTTTTTGTGGCGTCTTTTTCAATTACAATATCTTTACTTTTTTCTGCGGCGCTAATGCTCTTTTCAAAATAAGGTATTGCTTCTTTATATTGTTCTTTTAAAAGATAAGCATTCCCAATTTTGTAATTTATTTTTTGCGTGGTTATAGAATCTTCTAAATTTATGGCAGCTTCAGAAACCTTTTTTTTGTTTGTTTTTAAGAGACTTTGCTTTCTTAAGGCAATTTCTTTATCGTATTCTTTATTGGTGTTTAAAAAGTCGGCTACTTTTTCTTCTTCTTGTAAAACCCTGTTTTTACTTTCTTTTGCAGCAAAATTTAAAGTGTTATTAAATTGATTTTTAGCAAGGTCAATATTTCCTTCCGCAGAAAAAACAGTGGCTAGTTTAGAACTAATGTCTGTAATTTTTGGATTTATTTTGTGTTTTTTAGCTAAAGAAAAAGCTTTGTTGTAGTTGGCTTTGGCGTAATTGTAGTTTTTGGTTTTAAAGCCAATATCACCTAAACCTTCCAATACAATTATTTTGTTAATTTGGGTTAGTTTTTTATCTAAAACTGCCAAATAGCTTACTTTACTATTGGCATAGTCTTTTAATAAAAATTGTGCTTTTGCAATAAGAATTTCAGTGGCTGTATTTGCTGCAATTTGATTGCTTAATTTGTAGTTGTAAACCGCTAAATCATACTGTTTCCAAAATAAATAAATGTCTGCTAGGGTTTTGTAAGAAGTGGCATTTCTTTTTTTGGTTTTATCTGTTTGAATCGCTTTTTCTACAAAAGCTAAACTCTTTTCAATATTTTTAGTTTTGTAGAATTTAGCAGAATCTAAATGTTGTAGATATACATCTGTTTGTGGTAAATTTTTGGATTTAGCAGCATTTTTTTCTGGGAAATTTTCTACTTCAATGCGTATTTCTTCATTAGATTTTATGGTATAAAATACGGTTTCAAAATCTGGGTGAGATACAATTAACTCATCATTTATACTTGCGTTTACCTTGTAAAAACCATTAATTTCTGAATAATAAAAATTTTTACCATTAACTGCCACTTCTGCATTTTTAATTGGAGTTTTGGTGGCTTTAGCGGTTATAATAACTTCAATAAAAAAATTGTTGTTGTTTGTAAAACTACTATTTGTTTGAGCTAAACAAATAGTTTGTAGCAGCAGAAAAAAGAATTTTATGTATTTTTTCAATGGAATATTTACCTTTTATTTTTGTAAACATACACACAAAAAAGGAGCTATAAAAACCGATTTTTAGAATTTAGAGATCTTAAAAAGGCTTTTTTGGCGCTTTCACTAATTTTTTGGAAGGTTTTACTCATTTAAAAACTAGTTTTACGAAATATGCTTTTTTTTAGAAGTAAAAATCATTTTAAGCTGAAACATATTTTATAAACTTATTCAATTGAGATATGGTTTATTTCTTCGTATAAATTAAAAGCTTTTCGCCTATACTTATATTGTTGCTCACTAAATTGTTTATTTCTTTTAATAATGGAACAGAAATACCATATCTTCTTGAAATAGCATAAAGTGTTTCTCCTCTTTGCACTGTATGATAGTTGTTTTTAGGATTTTCTTTTGCAATACGTTTTGTAGAAGTGTTGGTTTTATTAAGTTTTTGAAGCGCGTTGTTGTAAGTTCCTTTTTTAACATTATCAAACTGGTATAGCTTGTAATCTTCTATTATTTTTAAAAGTTTTATAGGATACTTTTTATCTGTAGCATAACCTGCTTTTTTTAAACCAAAAGCCCATTTTTTGTAGTCTGTAGTTTTGTAATCAAACAAAAAAGCATAGCGTTTTCTTTGCGTTAAAAATAAAGAATGATCTTTATAGGAAGTTTCTGGGTAAACATATTTTCTAAAACATTCTCCTTTTTCATCATCATCATGATAAACACGTTCTCCTTGCCAAGATGTATGGCATTTTATACCAAAATGATTGTTAGATTTTAAGGCCAATTCGCTTTTGCCTTTTCCAGATTCTAAAATTCCTTGAGCTAAGGTAATGCTTGCAGGTATTTTATAATTGTGCATTTCTCTTACGGCAATTGGCGCGAATTCTCTAATGTATGCTAAGGTAACTTTATTAAGTCTGTTGTTGTTTTTTACAAGTTTTTTGGTAATTTCAATTTCATTAACAGAAGGTAAGTTTTCTGGCTGAGGTTCTGCAATTACAATTCCTGGGTTTTTTGTTTTTACAAGCTCTTTTTTAGCTCCACAACTTACTAAAAATAAAAAAAATAGAATATAAATGATACTTTTTAATTTCATAAAACATTAATTTTTTGTTGGTTTTTTTGTGCTAGTTTTTTATTAAAACCAATTATTCCTTGAATACCACCTGTGTGAATTGCTAGTATTTTTGTCCCTTTTTTAAACGTATCATTTTTTACCATTTCTAAAATTCCATAAAGCATTTTACCAGTGTAAATAGGATCTAATAAAATACCAGTTTGTGCTTTAAATTCATTGATAAAACAAATAAGATTTTCGTTATATTTTGCATATCCTCCAAAATGATAATCGGCAGTTAACGTCCAATTTGTTTTGGTTGTAAATTTTGCAATCTCATCTTTTAAAAAACTACCTTTTAAAGCAGGAAAACCTATTGTTTTTTGATTGTTTTGAGATGCATTTATTAAACCAGCAATGGTGCCACCAGTGCCAATTGCACTACAAATATAATTGAAATCTGTATCTTGTTTTGTTAAAATTTCTTCACAACCTTCAATTGCTAAACAATTTGTACCACCTTCTGGAATTAAATAAAAATCGCCATATTTATTTTTCATTTTTTCTATAAAACCAAATGTGTTTTTTTGCCTGTACACAGTTCTGCTTACAAATTCAAATTTCATTCCGTTTTTATACGCTTCATTTAAAGTTGCGTTGTTTGCTATGGTTTCTTTTAGGTTTTTACCCAATTCATCTCCTCTTATAATACCAACAGTGGTAAAACCTTCCATTTTACCTGCAACTGCTGTGGCAACAATATGGTTAGAAAAAGCGCCACCAAAAGTTAGGATTACTTTTTTCTTTAGTTTTTTAGCTTCTTTTAAATTGTATTTTAGTTTTCTAAACTTATTTCCAGAAACAAACGGGTGTATTAAATCTTCTCTTTTAATATAAAGTGCTACCTTTTTTTCTTTTAAGATGGGCAGTTGAATTTCCTGGTTTTTAGCAACAAAATTTTGATCGAAAAAACTGTTTTGAGATATATGCAATGTTGAAAAGTATTTGAGCAAAAGTACAGAAAGCATTTCTTATACTTGGTAATTCTTTTTTAAGTATTTTTAATTAATGCTAATAGTATACTTAAAAGGTAAAAGACTAGCCTAAGTTCCTGCTGTTCAAAATATAAGTTTTAAATTATGTAAAAACAGGATTCCTATTGATTTAAATTCGGAAATTTTAAAATTGCAAACTGTTTTTTATTCTAAAGATGCTAAAAAACAAAGTTATTTATACAAGTCTTATTATAAAATTAGTAATGTAAAATATGCAGCTGTGTTAAAAGGTGATGTTTGGTCTGTTTATTTTGAAGATAACTTTAAAATAGGCTAACATCCTGTTTTTATGAGGTTTTGTTAACTATTTAACAATACATACCCATATTTTTATTCACAGAATTGCGTAAATTTGAAAAAACTCTTTTTAAATTCATCTTATGAAATTTTATTTTTTGTTATTACTGGTTTTTTTATCAATAAAAGTAAGTGCGCAAACTCCGCCAAAGGCGAGTCCTCTTTTTAACAACTCTATAGTTGCTACTGCAATAGATTTTATAAAAACATCAGATACAGATGCTTTGTTAAATGTTCAGTTTATAGGGCAAGAAAGTAAGGAAATGCCAGATAGTAGAAATGATATTTTGTTTGATAACAATACGTTTGTTTTTAAGGCCAATTTTTCTGACAATACAACTATAGAAATTTGGTGTCATAGTTCTTTTGGCACTAGTGCTGCAGCAAAAGAATATGCAGATAAATTGGCGCCTAGACTTGGTAAATTACCAGATTTTATGAGGAATAACGTAAACCATGTTGTTGTGCATAAAGGCGATGAAGGCGCATTTGCAGAAAGTGAAGCCAATTTTTTTGTGTTGTATTCTGATAATATGGATGTAAGAATAGAAAACAACGATTTAGAAGAAACTGTTTTTCATGAAGCAGTGCACGCCTCTTTAGATTTGCTTCATCTTAATAAAACTGGTTGGGTAAATGCACAAACAAAAGATGGTAATTTTATTACCAATTATGCATCAGAAAATGTTTTTCAAGAAGATTTTGCAGAAACAATGCTTTTTGTATACACCATGGTAAAACATCCTAAAAGATTGACTGAAAATTTAGAAGATTGGATAAACACACATTTACCCAATCGTTACAATTACATCACAGAAAATGTATTGCCTAGAACACTTTCTGTAAATAATTTTTCTGCAGATGCAGGTGTAAGTGTATTAGATATTTATCCTAATCCTAGTGATAAAGAAATACAAGTAGTGTTACAAAATAGTATAAACCAAAAAGAACAAATACATATTTATACCCTTACAGGAAAGCTTGTAAAATCTATTAAAATATTTAGAGAAAATAATAAGATAGATGTTTCTAGTTTAAGCACAGGCGTTTATTATGTGCATGTAAAAGGTTATAAATTGGCAAAACTTCTTAAAAAATAGGTTTATTCTAAACATTTTATGGAAGATATTAAAAAACAACTTTCCTTCTTAAAACCAGCTTTGGTTGCTGTGTTGTTAGAGAATAGTACTTTAGCTAATTTTGAAAAAGGTACAAAAATTTTAAGGTTTGAGCAATATGTAAAGGTTTTACCTATAGTTATAAGTGGTTTGGTAAAAGTTTTTGCAAAGTTTGAAGAAAAAGAGTTGCTTTTGTATTACATACAACCCAACCAAAGTTGCGTAATGTCTTTTACGGCTGGTTTAAAAAATAGTACCAGTAAAATTTTTGCAGTTACAGAAGAGGAATCTAAAATTTTATTAATTCCTTTTCAAAAAATTCCGCAACTTTTAAAAGAGTATCCAGAATTTAATAATTTGTTTTATGCAGAATATGATTTAAGATATTCTGATTTATTAGGAACTTTAGAAGATGTTTTGGTAAATAAATTGGATAAAAGATTGATAGATTATCTTACCAATAAAGCAAAATTTACCAATACAAAACAATTAAAATTAACGCATTTAGAAATTGCTAAAGAGTTGGGTACTTCTAGAGAAGTAGTAAGTAGAGTAATTAAAAAATTAGAAAACGAAGGGTTTTTATCTCAAAAAAACAAAGTAATATATTTACACGCATAGTGACTTTAGTCACTGCACAGTTCTTTTTTTTGAAATACTTTTGTGTTAGTAAAGTTGCTGTTTAGCAATCTTTCTAAAATTTAATATTCATTTTAAAAATAAAGAATCATGAAAAAAAACGTAGGAAATCCAGATAGAATTATTAGAGCAATTCTTGCAATTGTATTAGCTGTATTATATTTTACAGGAGTTACAGAAGGTACATTAGGTTTAGTATTGGTAATTGCAGGAGGTGTATTTTTAGCTACAAGTTTTGTTAGTTTTTGCCCTATTTATGCAATTTTAGGTAAAAGCACTTGTGCTATAAAAAAGTAAGCATAAAAAAAGCAGTTAATTTTTTAATTCACTGCTTTTTTTATTTTAAGAAAAATTGCTAATTTCTGCTTCAATTTGTTCCCAATTTTCCATTAAAGAATCTACTTTTGCTTTTTTAGCTTTGTATTTTTCAAAAAAGTTAGGTCTAGCAGAAACTTCATCATAATTATTAGCTAGTTCTAAATCTATTTTTTCTATTTCTTTTTCTAAATCGGCAATTTCTGTTTCTATATTAGAAAGCTTATTGTTTAGTTTTTTTAATTGTTTTTCTTGATCTCTAGACAATTGTTGCGCTTCTTTTTTAGAGGAATCTTTAGCAACTTTTACAACGGTTTTCTTTTCTGCATCGCGTAAACTTTCCATTTTGTGTTGCTCTAAGAAATAATCAATATCACCTAAATACTCTTTAATTTCTTTGTCTTTAAAGCCATAAACTGTTGTAGTTAAGCCTTGTAAAAATTCTCTATCATGAGAAACTACAATTAAGGTTCCGTTAAAGTTATTTAACGCTTCTTTTAAAACAGTTTTAGAGGCAATATCTAAGTGGTTTGTGGGCTCATCCATTATTAAAACGTTAAACGGTTGTAATAATAATTTACACAATGCCAAACGATTACGTTCTCCTCCAGAAAGTACTTTTGCTTTTTTATCTACAGCATCTCCACCAAATAAGAAAGAACCCAACATGTCTCTAACGCGCATTCTATTGGTGTCTGTTGCAGCGTCTTCCATAATTTCTAAGACGGTTTTTTCTGGTGGCAAATGCTCAGATTGGTTTTGTGCAAAATAACCAACTTCTACATTATGTCCCAATTTTAAATGGCCTTCAAACGGAATTTCGCCAACCATCATTTTTGCTAAAGTAGATTTTCCTTGACCATTTTGACCAACAAAAGCAATTTTACTGTTTCTTTCAATTAATAAATCAACACCATCTAAAACGTGTTTTTCGCCATAACTTTTAGATAAATCTTCTGCTTCAACAATAATTTTACCAGGTTCTTTAGAAATAGCAAACCGCACATTCATTGCCTGATTATCATCTTGATCTACTTCAATTAATTCAACTTTATCTAGCTGTTTCATTAAAGATTGTGCCATAGAAGCTTTACTTGCTTTGGCTTTAAACTTGTCAATTAATAATTTTTTCTGACGAATTTCTTTTTCCTGATTTTTTTGCGCTTGTAATTGTTTTTCTTTGATTTCTCCTCTTAATAATAAGAATTGCGAGTAAGGTTTTTTATAGTCGTAAATTTGTCCTAAAGAAATTTCTATGGTTCTGTTGGTTACGTTGTCTAAAAACATTTTATCGTGAGAAACTAATACAATTGCGCCCGCGTAAGACTTTAAAAAGTTTTCTAACCATATAATAGATTCAATATCTAAGTGGTTTGTTGGCTCATCTAAAAGCAGAATGTCATTATTTTGTAATAACAGTTTTGCTAGTTCTATTCGCATTCTCCATCCTCCAGAAAAAGTATCGGTTAATTTGTTAAAATCTTCTCTTTGAAAACCTAAACCTTGTAATATTTTTTCGGTATCTCCTTGGTAATTGTAACCTCCTAAAAGTTCGTAACGTTCTTGTTTGTCTGTTAATTCTTGAATTAATTCTGTATAAGAATCGCTTTCGTAATCTGTTCTAGTTGTAAGTTGATTGTTAATGGCGTCTAACTCTAATTCTATGGCTTTTATTTCTTCAAAAGCTTGGTAAGCCTCTTCTAAAATAGTTCTTCCTTCTACAAAATCTATGTCTTGTCTTAAAAAACCCATTCTAATATCTTTATCAAAAGCCATAGTACCACCACTGGTTTCTATGTCTTTAGAAAGTACTTTTAAAAGTGTAGATTTTCCGGCTCCATTTTTACCAATCAAACCAATTCTATCTCCTTTATTTAGTTTAAAGGTAATTCCTGAAAATAAATCAGTTCCCATAAAGGAAACTGATAAATTATGAACGTTTAACATATATTAATCGTTTATTTTTTTATAAATTTTAAAGACTGTCTTCCTGTATTGTTATGAAAATTTAAAATATAAATTCCCGAAGAAAGATGAGTTACATCAAATGAATACTCTTTTTTAATGCTAGAAAGATTTACAATTTGATCTTTCATTAATTTTTTTATAAACTTTCCCTTAACATCATATAGCTCTATAACCATATTATCTGATCCTTTATAAGCTATGCTAAAAGCCAATTTATTTTTTACAGGGTTTTCTGATAATTTTATGGATAATGGTATTCTGCTTTTTCCAATGTCTTCTGTAGCTAAGGTTTCATTAGTGTATTTGTAAATTGTTGTACCCGCTGCAAATGCAGTATTGTTGTTTATTACAAAAACTCGGTTTAAATTTCCACCAATATTTGTGTTTATCCAGGTATCTCCGCCGTCTTTCGTTTCAAGAATTCCTAATTCAGAACCTCCCATAAAACCATGTGTTTCAGAAATAAAACCAACAGCTTGTATATCTGCACCAGGTACGTTTTTTTCTTCCCAATTTTGGCCAGCATTAAAAGATTTTATTAATTTCCCAGGATTTGCAGTTGCTTGTTGAACGGCGCCAAAGATAGTGTTGTTGTCAGAACCTTGTAATATTTGAAGTTTCCAAACGTATTCGCCTTTAATGCCAGAATTGTAAATTTCTGTCCACGTAATACCACCGTCTGTAGTTTTAATAATAATACCTCCATTTGCATTTTTACCAGAAGCATAACCAATATTTTCGTCTACAAATACAACTTCAACTAAAGCAGTTGCATGGGCAGACATGTCTGTAGAGGTCCAAGTTACTCCACTATCTGTAGATTTTATAAGCATTGCAGGTTCAAAAAATACACCAACTCCATAAACTGTAGTTTCGCCTATGGTTTCAATACCACATATTCCAGCAGGATTTGGAGTAATACCTGTAACTTCAGACCAAGAAGTACCACCATCTAATGTTTTAAAAAACTTACCTTGAAACGTACCTAAGAAACCAATTTTTTCATTTAAAAATTCTATATTTCTAAAATATAGCCCAGTACCAATATCAGTGCCGTCTATTTGCTTAATCCAATTTAAACCACCATCTGTTGTTTTGTAAACTTCGGCGTAAAATCCGTTTGCGGCCCAACCTAAGTTATCGTTTAAAAAAAATACATCATCAAATCTTTGGTTGTCTGTATTTGCTATGCTGTTAACAGATTGCCAACTAAAGTCTTGTGCTTGAGTAAACAATATATTTAAAAAGATTAAAAGAATTGTAATGTTGGCTTTATTCATTTAAATTACGTTTATAATTCTATCGAAATAATTATATTTACAAAAATATATAATTTAAAATAGGAAATGCTAAAAAAAGGAACAAAGCTATATAGTATTTTAAAAGGTAAATGTCCACAATGTAACGAAGGTGATTTTTTTAAGCACAAATTTACATTTAACCCTGCAAAAATTACAACATTACATAGCAATTGCCCAAATTGTAATTTAAAATATATGATGGAACCTTCTTTTTTTTATGGAGCCATGTATGTGAATTACGGCATTACAGTAGCGCTTTCTGTGGCTGTTTTTGTAATATCTTCTGTGTTTTTTGGTTTGGAATTGTTACAATCTTTTTTAGCGATTATAATAGCCTTAATTCTTTTAGCTCCTGTAAATTTGCGTTTGTCTAGAATTCTTTGGATTAATATGTTTGTGAGTTTTAAAAAATAATTATTGAAATCTTTTAATATCTGCAACAGGATCTAAATTTGCATTATGTTCTATGTGCTCAAATAAATTTTTAGCCATAGTTGGTGCCAACATTACACCTCTAGTACCCAAGCCATTTAAAATTGCTAAATTTTTATGTGTTTTATGCAAACCAATAAATGGTTTTCTATCTGCAGTTGCTGGCCTTATGCCTGCAGTTTGATTGATAATTGTATAAGGAACATCAATTACTTTTTTTAATTTTTCAACCAGTTCTTCTTTCCCGTCTTCAGACGGATTAGAGGTTTTGTCTTTATGATTAAAAGTAGCGCCAACTTTATAATGATTGTTTCCTAGAGGAATTAAAAATAAAGCCGATTTTAGTAAAAATTCGATATTAATTTCGGGTGCGTAAATGGTAATTAATTCTCCTTTTACTTCATCTAAGGGTAAGTAATTAAAAAACGGATTTTCCTTCATTCCAAATCCTTCACAAAAAACTACTTTTTCGCAATTAATATCTTTGTAAGTTATTTTTTCTTTAGTAATTTCTAATTGTTGATGCTCAAACTGTTCAAATCGTATTGCATTTAAATCTTCTAAATAAGTTCTGTAAGCATTTACTAGTTTTAAGGTGTCAATTCTTCCGGCTTCATTTACAATACCAAAACCAAAATTGCCAACAATACCATGCACTTTTTCATTTGCTATTTTAGCATTCATAAACTGTTTTAGTTTTGGCTTATCAGAAAGTGCAAACCAATTGTTTTGTTCTTCAATAGACTTAAAAGCTCTTTTAATTTCGAACTTTTTATCGAATTTTTGGTTTAGTTTTTTCTCTAAACCTTCATAAAAAGGCATGGCCAAGTCTAATTGTGCTGCAGCATTCCAAACCGGTGTAAAACGTCTTAATATCACAGGATTATAAACACCACCAGCTACCAAAGAAGAGGTTTGCGAGGCATCTTCAAAAACAACAAACGTTTTTTTAGCAGCAATTAATTTTTCTGCAAAAGCCAAACCTGCTAAACCTAAACCAACAATTATATAATCTACTTTCATAGCACAAAAATAATTAAGTTTTTTGTTGAAGTTAGCAATTGAACGAATAAAATAAAGACTATTTTAAGTCTTTTAAAACCAATTGAATGGATTTGTGTCCATTCCATTCATTTTCATCTAAATTATAAGCAATATCAAAATCGTTTTGTACGATTTCTAATTTATCACCCAAATTAAAACCTATAGCATTGTAGGTTTTTTGATTATCACCTTGAAAAACATTTAATTTTAAATGTGTTTTTTCTGCACCAACTTGTTTGCCATAACCATTATCTCTAACACAAGTTGTGGTAAAAGTAGGTTTCATATTCATAGGACCAAAAGGTGCCATTTGCTGAATAATTCTAAAGAATTTTGGAGTAATTTCAGAAAAATCTAAAGTAGCATCTATACTAATTTCTGGAGTTAACAATTTTTTATCTATGGTTTTAGAAACCACTTCTTCAAACTTGTTTTTAAAATTCTCATAATTTTCTGGCAATAAGGTTAAACCTGCTGCATATTTATGTCCGCCAAATTGTTCAATAAATTCTTCGCATGCTAAAAGTGCATTGTACACATCAAAACCCTTTACAGAACGGGCAGAAGCTGCTAGTTTATTGCCGCTTTTAGTAAAAACTAAGGTTGGTCTGTAATATTTTTCTATTAATCTAGAGGCAACAATGCCAATAACACCTTTATGCCAATCTTCTCTGTAAACAACAGAAGTAAATTTTTCTTCCTCTTTATGATCAATTATCTGAATTAAAGCTTCGTTAGTGATTTTTTTATCCAAATCTTTTCGATCTGCATTAAAAATTTCTATGGCTGCAGAAAATTCTACGGCCGAATCAAAATCCATTTCAGTAAGTAATTCTACAGCATAATTACCATGTTTCATTCTGCCAGCGGCATTAATTCTTGGTGCAATTATAAAAACAACATCTGTAATGGTAAGTTCTTTTTTATGCACTTGATGAATGATTGCTTTAATTCCGTTTCTAGGATTTTTATTAATTACTTGCAATCCATAATAGGCTAAAACTCTATTTTCCCCATTCATGGGTACAATATCTGCAGCAATTGCAGTAGCTACCAAATCTAAATAAGGTACAAAATGTTCTATAGATTGCTTTCTTGAAACGCCTAAAGCTTGAATTAATTTAAAACCTACACCACAACCACATAATTCATCAAAAGGATAAGTACAATCTTCTTGTTTTGCATTTAAAACAGCAGTTGCTTTTGGTATATCTTTACCGGGTTTGTGATGGTCACAAATAATAAAATCGATATTTTTTTCTTTGGCATAGGCTACTTTTTCAATAGCTTTAATACCACAATCTAACGCAATAATTAAAGAAAAATCATTGTCGTGCGCAAAATCAATGCCTATGTAAGAAATGCCATAACCTTCTGCATATCTATCTGGAATATAGGTAGCAATGTTTTTGTAAATTGTTTTTAAGTAAGAAGTAACTAAAGAAACAGCAGTAGTGCCATCTACATCATAATCACCATAAATTAAGATGTTCTCATTATTGGTTATAGCTTTTTCAATTCTTGTAACAGCCAAATCCATATCCTTCATTAAAAAGGGATCATGAATATCTTTTAAACTAGGTCTAAAATATTTTTTAGCCGCTTTAAAAGTGGTAATATTACGTTGGCAAAGAATTTTGGCAATGGTTTTGTTTACCTGTAATTCTTTTGCTAGTGCAGCTACTTCTTGTTTATTAGGTTCAGGTTTTAAAGTCCATCTCATAGTTTATACGCAGCACTAGTTTTAGTACTTTTTTTTTATTTTTCTAAATGATGTAAATGAATTTCAGTTTCAATTTCTGCAAATTGTCTAAACATTTCCATAACGCCACAATATTTTGTTACCGATAAATTTACAGCTTTTTGAATTTTTTCTGGTTTTAAATCTGCATCCGTAAAATGATAATCTACTTTTACTTTATTGTAAAATTTAGGATGTTCATCTGTTAACTCTGCAGTAACTTCAATTTTAAAATCGGCAACTTCTGCACGCATTTTTTCAAGTAAAGAAACAACATCTAAACCAGAACAACCTGCCAAAGAAGATAACATTAATGCTTTAGGTGCAAAACCAACTGTATCTCCATTATCTTGAGATTTGTCAAACATTGTAAATTTGTGTCCACTGGGGTTGTTGCTTTCAAAATGAGAATTTCCTGTCCAAACTGTACTAATTATATTTTTTACCATGATTATATTTTTATTTATATTGACGTCTTAATTTTTACGCTATTACAAAAGTAAACAATATATAATATAAAAATATGGCATTAGTATCACCTTTAAGTGCAGAACACGATTTAGAAACCAAAGAATTGGCAACGTTTTTTAATGAAACTTTGGGTTTTTGTCCAAATTCTGTACTAACCATGCAAAGAAGACCCGCAATTTCTAAAGCATTTATTAATTTAAACAAAGCGGTTATGGCAAATGAAGGCAACGTTACATCTGCTTTAAAAAGAATGATTGCTTGGGTTTCTAGTAACGCTACAGGTTGCAGGTATTGTCAGGCCCATGCAATTAGAGCTGCAGAACGTTATGGAGCAGAGCAGGAGCAATTAGATAATATTTGGGATTATAAAACACACCCAGCTTTTTCTAATGCAGAAAGAGCTGCTTTAGATTTTTCTTTAGCAGCATCTATGGTGCCAAATGCCGTAAATGCCGAAATAAAAAAAGAATTGTACAAATATTGGGACGAAGGCGAAATTGTAGAAATGTTAGGTGTAATTTCTTTATTTGGATATTTAAATAGATGGAACGATTCTATGGGAACAACTATGGAAGAAGGCGCTGTAGAAAGTGGAAACCAATATTTAGGAAAACATGGTTTTGAGGTTGGAAAACACGATGGCTCTAAATACTAACAGAGCTTTTTTAATATTTAAAAACCACGCTTTTTTTTAGCGTGGTTTCTTGTTTTTATAAAATTACTTTATTTTAGTAATGTCGTAGAAAAGCTATTTTAACTCTAAAGCTTTCCCCTCAAAAGACAAACCTTCAAAACCAAATTGCATAAAATTTCTAATATTTTGATGTGAAGTTCCGTTTTTGTCTTCTAAAACATTTTGGTAATGTTCACCAAAACAAAATAGGGTTTCTTCTTTAGATAACTGTTCTAATTTTGCAAAAGCAAATACTTTACAAGAGCCAGAATTTTCTCCACTATTATTTCTTATTTCACCATTTGTAAAAGTCGTTGGCGTGAAATTGTAATTGTCTTCTATAATTTGCATGGTTTCTGCAAAAGCTATTGTTGTTGGATTTTCTTGTATTTTATTTTTGAAGTCTTGTAGTGTCATGTATAAAAATTGTAAAATGATGTATTAATTGTTTAGTTGAAAAAACTACCATAAATGGTGTACTTCTTTTTTAATAAAAGAATCGTAAATATTTTTAACTTGTGCTAGTTGTTCTTTGGAAATAGAATTTGCTTTATTGGTGTTTAGGTTGGCTAATAATTGATCTGTACTAGATGCACCAGGAATTACACAGCTAACTTCGTTAAAAGATAAAATCCATTGTAAGGCTTTATGCACAAGATTTTCATCCTCATTAAAAATTGTTTTTAGTTCTGCCACAGCCTGTAAACCTAAATTATAATCTATTCCAGAAAAGGTTTCTCCTTTATCAAAAGCAGCGCCATCTCTATTAAAAAAACGATGATCTTCTTTGTTAAAAGTAGTAGCTGTATTAAATTTTCCAGTTAACAAACCACTTGCTAAGGGAACACGCGCAATAATTCCCACATTTTTTTTGTTAGCTTCTTTAAAAAAAAGTTCACTTGGTTTTTGACGAAACATATTAAAAATAATTTGCACAGTACTTACGCCATTATATTCAATCGCTTTTAAAGCTTCTGCTACTTTTTCTACGCTTACTCCGTAATTTTTAATTTTACCTTCTTTTGTTAAATCATCAAATAAACCAAAAATTTCTGGACGATTGTAAACTGCTGTTGGCGGGCAATGTAGTTGAATTAAATCTATGCTATCTACGCCTAAATTTGTTAAACTATTTTCTACAAATTTTCTTAAAGCTGCAGTTGTGTATGCAGCATCTGTATGCGGATTCAATTGGCGGCCACATTTTGTGGCAATATATACTTCTTGGCTACTAGAACGAACAATTTCTCCAACTACTTTTTCGCTTAAACCAGCGCTATAAACATCTGCAGTATCTATAAAATTAACCCCTTTATCTATGGCAGTTTTAATAATGTTTTCTGCATTTTTAAAACTAAAATCACTTCCCCATTTGCCACCAACTTGCCAAGTTCCTAGACTTATTTCTGAAATTTCTAAATTGGTTTTACCTAGTTTTCTGTAGTTCATTTTTTAATTATTGGGATGATTACTGTTTTGTAATTAAAAATAGTAAGATTTTTTTAATTCGATTTTTAAATGATTCTAATATTTAGAGCTTTGCAAAAATAAATAATTAGTGTTTATGATTTATTTTTAAAAAATAAATCGACTTATTTCTTCCCTTCAACAATAACCACAATCTCACCTTTTGGTGCTTTTTTAGTGAAATGCGCTAAAACTTCTGTTGCAGTTCCTCTAATGGTTTCTTCAAACATTTTTGTAAGTTCTCTAGAAACAGAAACTTGTCTTTCTGCACCAAAATACTCTATAAAATGGCCTAATGTTTTTACCAATTTATGAGGCGATTCATACAAAATCATGGTTCTTTTTTCTTCTGCCAATAATAAAAACCGTGTTTGACGTCCCTTTTTTACGGGTAAAAAACCTTCAAAAACAAATTTATCGTTTGGCAAACCAGAATTTACCAAAGCTGGCACAAACGCAGTTGCACCCGGTAAACAATCAACTTCAATATTATTTTCTACACAAGCTCTAGTTAACAAAAAACCAGGATCTGAAATGGCAGGAGTTCCAGCATCAGAAATTAAGGCGCAACTTTCTCCGTTTTTTATTCTTTGCACAACTCCTTTTACAGATTTATGCTCATTATGCATGTGATGACTGTGCATTTGTGTAGCAATCTCAAAATGCTTTAATAGTTTACCACTGGTTCTAGTGTCTTCTGCTAAAATAAAATCTACTTCTTTTAGAATACGAATGGCTCTAAAAGTAATGTCTTCTAAATTACCAATTGGCGTGGGAACAATGTATAGTTTACTCATTAATTTTAGTTTTTTGTTGTTGGTTGGTGGTTTTTGATTGTTGTGAAAAAACCATTAACTATAAACCACCAACCAATTTAAATTTCTTCATATTCTTCTACAGTAATATCTGCAACAACATCTCCTGTGTGTTTTGTAGAAAGTGGTTCAAATAACAAAATGTGTACTTCTTCTTTTGCAACAGGTTTGTGTGCTACACCTTTAGGTACAATGTAAAATTCGCCTTCATTTATAGTGATGATTTCATTGCGCAAATGCATTTCTAAAACACCTTTTTGTACCATAAAAAGCTCGTCTTCATTATCGTGTTTATGAAAAACGAATTCGCCTTTTATTTTTGCCAATAAAATTTGTTGTCCGTTTAACTCGCCAATTTTTTTTGGTGACCACTGATCTTCAAATAAATTGAATTTTTCTTGAATGTTAATTACGCTCATGCAATGTTTTTAAATTAGTCAAAATCATCAAAATCATCAAATTCGTCATTTGAATTGCTATAATTGCTTTTTCCGAAAATTATTATAATAATGGCGATTGCTATAAAAATGATTGGAAAATAATCTTGAAACATTTTTCTTATTTGTACAAATTTACAAAGAATTAGACGGATTTTGCGTTACCGATTGCAGCAATTGTTTGAGCTCTTTTTTATTCTTTTTCAGAATAAAAAAAGCGAGTGCGAAAAGCGGGGTATTTCTGATAAGAAATGAACGCCCAAAAAACTATTTTTCTAATGATTTTGATTAAATTTGCGCGAAGTTCTGAAACAAATTCAGGATTATAGAAACGTAATAAAGATTCTGAATTAATTTCAGAATTGCAAATTTTCAATTTGTATGTATAGAAGTCATTCTTGTGGCGAGTTAAACGCAACACACATAAATAAAGAGGTAACCTTAGCAGGTTGGGTACAAAAATCTAGAGATAAGGGTTTTATAATTTGGGTAGATTTAAGAGATCGTTATGGAATTACGCAACTTATTTTTGATGAAGAGCGCACGCCAGCAACAATTATGGAAAAAGCAAAGTCTCTTGGAAGAGAATTTGTAATACAGGTTACTGGTACTGTAATTGAGCGTGAATCTAAAAGTACAAAATTAGCAACTGGCGCAATTGAGGTTTTAGTGTCTCAATTAGAGATTTTAAATGAAGCAATTACGCCACCTTTTACTATTGAAGATGAAACGGATGGTGGAGAAGATATTAGGATGAAATATAGATATCTTGATATTCGTAGAAATCCTGTAAAAGACAGCTTAATTTTTCGTCATAAAGTGACAATGGAAGTTAGAAAATACCTTTCTGACCAAGAATTTATAGAAGTAGAAACGCCTTATTTAATAAAATCTACACCAGAAGGTGCTAGAGATTTTGTGGTGCCAAGTAGAATGAATGAAGGTCAGTTTTATGCTTTGCCACAAAGTCCACAAACGTTTAAGCAGCTGTTGATGGTTGGTGGAATGGATAAATACTTCCAAATTGTAAAGTGTTTTAGAGATGAAGATTTACGTGCAGACAGACAGCCAGAATTTACACAAATAGATTGTGAAATGGCGTTTGTTGAGCAAGAAGATATTTTAAATATTTTTGAAGGTTTAACGCGTCATTTATTAAAAGAAGTAAATGGAGTAGAGGTGGAAAAATTTCCAAGAATGTTGTATGATGATGCTATGCGTTTGTATGGAAATGACAAGCCAGATATTAGATTTGGAATGGAGTTTGCCGAATTAAATGCAGTTACACAACACAAAGATTTTGGTGTTTTTAATAGCGCAGAATTGGTGGTTGGTATTGCTGTTCCTAGAGGAAATTCTTACACAAGAAAAGAAATAGACAATATTATTAAATGGGTAAAGCGTCCGCAAGTTGGTGCTTTAGGAATGATTTATTGTAGAGTAAATGAAGACGGAACTTTTAAATCTTCTGTAGATAAATTTTACGATCAAGAAGATTTGGCAAAATGGGTAGCAGCTACCAATGCTAAACCTGGCGATTTGGTTTGTGTTTTATCTGGTGAAACCAATAAAGTAAGAACACAAATGTCTGCTTTACGTATGGAGTTGGCAGAACGTTTAGGATTAAGAGATCCAAAAGTTTTTGCACCACTTTGGGTAATTGATTTTCCTTTGTTAGAATTAGATGAAGAAACGGGTCATTATCATGCAATGCATCACCCGTTTACATCACCAAAACCTGGACAATTAGAGTTGCTAGATACCAAACCAGGAGAAGTAAAAGCTAACGCTTACGATTTGGTTTTAAACGGAAACGAAATTGGTGGAGGTTCTATTAGAATTCATGATAAAGCAACACAAGCAACCATGTTAAAGCATTTAGGTTTTTCTGAAGATGAAGCTAGAAAACAATTTGGTTTTTTAATGGATGCTTTTGAGTATGGTGCACCACCTCATGGAGGTTTGGCTTTTGGTTTAGATAGGTTGGTTGCTATTTTAGGAGGTCAAGAAACCATTCGTGATTTTATTGCGTTTCCAAAAAACAATTCTGGACGTGATGTTATGATAGATGCACCTGCTTTTATTGATGATGTACAATTGACAGAATTGAGTTTGAAATTGGATATTAAAGAATAAAAAATATTTTGTAAATAATTAGACCTCACAGATTTTTTAAAGCCTGTGAGGTCTTTTTTGTTTTAGAAAATTTATTACTTTTAAGCTATGAAAAAATTAACCGTAATTTTATTACTCTTTACTTCAGTAATTACACTTTCTCAAGAAATCACAGGAGATGAGTTGTTAGTGAAATCCATACAATTTCATGATCCAAATCATAATTGGGAAACCTTTAAAGGAGAACTTTTTGTAACTATGGAAACCCCAAATCGTTCGCCAAGAAAAAGCAGAATTCGTATAAATTTACCCAAAGAATATTTTTTAGTAAAAGCAAAAAGAGATACCATTATTACAGCATATACAGTAAATAAAGGAGATTGCAGTTTCGCGATTAATGGAAATACAAATCCGTCTGAAGAATTAAAAAAGAAATATAGTTTAAATTGTGAGCGTGCAAAACTCTTTAAAAATTATTACACCTATTTATATGGTTTGCCAATGAAGTTGAAAGATGAAGGAACCATCATCAACCAAAAAGTAGAAAAAAGAAAATTTAAAGGAAAAGAATATTTGGTCTTAAAAGCAAGTTATACAAAAGAAGTAGGTAAAGATACTTGGTACTTTTATTTTAATCCAAAAACCTATGCTATGGAAGTATATCAGTTTTTTAAAGAAACAAAAAATAGTGGAGAATATATTATTTTGTCTGGTTTAGAAACTATAAACGGTATAAAAATGCCAAAAAATAGAGCTTGGTATTACAATAAAGACAATGGTTATTTAGGAACCGATATTTTATCTGCAAAACAATAATTAAAAATTATTATGTCATTTCCAAAAGTATTTAAAGAAGCACTAAGTCATTTACCATCTAAAGAAAAAGATAAATTAATTTTACGGTTGCTAAAAAAAGATTTGGTTTTAGCAAATAGATTAATGTTTGAGTTGGTTAGCTCAAAAACAGTAGCGGAAAAAAGAGATGAATTGGAAACTTATATTTTAAATTTTATAGAAACAAGTGCTAAAGATGGATGTTTTTCTATTAGCTATTTAAATTGGGATGTTAGAGAATTAAGTGGTTTAATAAATGAGCATGTTAGCATTACAAAAGATAAATTTGGAGAAGCCTATTTAAATTTAGTAATGATAAATAAGGTTTTAGAAACGAATAAAGAATTTATTTTAAATAGTAGACCTCCAGCATCACGAAAAAAGTTTTGCATTGCAGTAATGGCTAGGGTTTTTAAAGTACTATTGATTATAAATAAACTAGATGATGATTTTCTAATAGAGTTTGAAGAAAATTTAAAGGCTTTAGGAAGTCTTATTACAGATAATAAGTTTTTAATAGAAGAAGCAATAAGAAACGGTTTAGATGTAAATTGGTTATTACTTCCAGAAATACCAGAAGATATAGCAGTAATTCATAAAGAAATTCGCGCAAATGGATTTTTGAAATACCATAAAAAAAGGTATTAAAAAAAAACATTTCCCATCAAGTGAAAAGTAGTTAAAAAGTTTCAAAGATTTCTCCATAAAGTCCAAATGACAGAGGATTCTATTTTAACAGAAAAAAACAAATGCCAACAAAAAATAAAATACTAAAAAAGGTTTTAATTTGGAGATATAAAAACATCTCTGAACGCCAGTTTGTATATATTTTAAGCATTCTTGTTGGTTTTTTAGCAGGTCTTGGAACCGTTATTTTAAAAAACGTAACACATGCTTTTCAACTTCTTTTGGCAGTAGATTTTTTAAAAGAATCTAAAAGTTCTTTGTATTTTATTTTTCCAATAATTGGCTTGTTAATTGTAGCAATTATTAAGAAAACATGGTTAAAAAAGCATATTGGTCATGGAATTTCTACTACGTTATATGCTATTTCTAAACGAAAAGGAATTATACCCAAATACAATATGTATGCATCTTTACTTACAGCGCCTTTAACTGTTGGTTTTGGTGGTTCTGTTGGGTTGCAAGGGCCAGCAGTAAGTGCTGGTACAGCTTTGGCGTCTTATACGGCGCGTTTTTTTCACATGAATACCAAAACCAGAATGTTACTTATTGGTTGTGCAACTGCGGGTGCAATGTCTTCTATGTTTAAAGCGCCAATTGCAGGTATTGTTTTTGCATTAGAAGTATTTAGTTTAGACATTGCCTTTGTGTCTCTTGTACCTTTATTATTAGCCTCTGTTGCAGCAATTATTACCTCTTATTTTTTCTTAGGTTCAGATGTTTTGTTGGGTTTTGAGTTAAATGATAAATTTCAAATAAGTGAAATAGGTTTTTACGCCATTTTCGGCATTTTTACAGGCATTATTTCTGTTTATTTTTCGGTTGTTTATTTTGCCATTAGAAAATTCTTTTATCAATTTAAAAACCGTTTTGTAAGACTTATTATAGGAAGTATAATTATTGGTTTTATCCTGTATTTAATGCCTTCTTTATATGGAGAAGGATATGGTTTAATAAATAATTTACTAAAAGGAAAGCACATTGCAGCCATTGGCAACACACCCTTTTCTTTTGATGCTACAAATATTTGGATTGTAATTGTACTCTTATTATTAATCACCTTTTTTAAGGCAATTGCCATGAGCACAACTTTTGGAGCAGGTGGTGTTGGTGGTATTTTTATACCCACTTTGGTTATGGGAAGTGCACTTGGAAATGCTTTTGGTAAAATTATTAATAATTTAGGTTTAGGTTTTCAAGTTTCTGAAGCCAATTTTACATTAATTGGCATGACAGGTTTAATGGCAGGTGTTTTACATGCACCCTTAACAGCCATTTTTTTAATTGCAGAAATTACTGGAGGTTACGATTTATTTGTGCCTTTAATGTTGGTAGCTGCCATTTCTTTCTCATTTACCAAATATTTTATTTCCAACTCTATTTACACTTATAAACTAGCTCAAAGAGGCGAACTTATTACACACAATAAAGATAAAAATGTAATGATGATGCTGCAGATAGATGAACTTATAGAAACAAATTTTAAAGCTGTTTATCCAGAAATGTTGTTGGGAGATATGCTAAAAAAAGCAGTAGCCAAATCTACCAGAAACATTTTTCCTGTTTTAAGTAAGCAAAAACAATTTTTGGGCATTATTTTATTAGATGATATTAGATCTATAATGTTTGATTCTGAAATGTACAAAACAGTTACTGTGGGTACTTTTATGAAAGCAGCTCCAGAAATTATTTTTCACAACGATTCTGTAGCGCAAGTTATGCAAAAATTTAAAGAAAGTGGCGCTTGGAATTTACCAGTTGTTAAAGACGAAAAATATGTAGGTTTTATTTCTAAATCCAAACTTTTAACAGCGTATAGAAATAAATTAATAGAGGTAACTTCTTAATGTTTTTAGAAGCTATTTCCAGCTTTCAGCACTCGCTTTTTTGCCAAGAAAAATGGCAAAAAGAGCTCAAACAAATGCTTCAATCTGGGCTAAACCAGTTTGCCAACTATTTGCAACTTAAGCACCCCAATCTTCTTGTATAGAAATAAGTTCTTTTTGAGATTTTAGTAAAGGCTTTTGGTTGGTAACACCTGTTTTTAAACACGTAAAAATTAGAAAAACAGTTTCTAAATCTGTAGTATCTTTTAGTAAAAGATTGCTGGTATTTTCTTCTTTAGATTCTAGAAAACCATCGTTAAATTCTGCTATTTTTACACCGTTTTTTAAAACAGATTTTTTCTTGTAATAATGAATTTTAACCTCAAAGATATCTTCATTTAGCGCTAATTTAAATAAAGAATTTTGTTTGTTTTGGCTGTTTAAAAAAAAAGTTTCTTTCTGTTTATTTGTAATTTTATAAGAAGTTTTCCATTGCCAAAACTTAAATTTTTTAATAATTTTATAGCTAACTTTATTTTTGTCGCTATAAATTTCTGAAGAAGTCTTACCAAATTCTAAAAACCAACTTGCAGTTTGTAATAGTTGATTATTAGCGTTGTATAATTTAAAATTATTAGTAGCGTGGTCTATTTTGTAAACTAATTTTGCCATATTATTTTTGCGAATTTAAAAAATTAATCATTAAATCTGGGAAATCTGTAAAAGCACCATCAACATTTGCTTCAATTAAAAGGATTTGCATCATCTCTTTAAAAGACGTAAACTCATCTAATTGATCTGCTCTAAATGTGTAAGGATGCACTTGTAAACCTAATTTATGCGCATTAGCAACTAAAGCGTTAAATTGCCATTTTCCCGAAACTTTTTTGTCTAAAATTTGTTTGTACCAAGGTCCAATACCGTTGGCATAAGTTGCAAAATGGGCAAAGTTTTTTGTTTCTTTTTCAAACTCTATCAATTGTACTAAGAACAAATCACATTTTAATTCCTTACGAATACGTTCTAATTCTTTGGCATCAAAACATTGCAAAATACAGTTGTCTTCTTTAGTGGTATAGCCATAATCAGCTA
This sequence comes from uncultured Polaribacter sp., assembly GCF_947495205.1. GTDB lineage: Bacteria > Bacteroidota > Bacteroidia > Flavobacteriales > Flavobacteriaceae > Polaribacter. The sequence continues at coordinate 40,923 of NZ_CANLXV010000011.1, forward strand.
ATGTTTTTAACACGATTTCTGTAAGTTTTTTACCTTCTTTTTTATGAAATTTAGGTTCTTTAATTTCAGGATAAATACCAATATTTTTACCTGTGCTTTTGTTTAAATTTTGTATCAATTCTATTTCTTCTGCAAAAGAATGCAATTTAAAACTACCTTTTCCTTTAGGAAATCTGCCAGGGTAAAACTGTTTGCCCGTTTTAGGATTAAAACGTTCTGTAACTTTTAGTGTTTTTAACTCTTCAAAAGTAAAATCAATTACATAATACCTGCCATCTTTTCTTTTTCTATTTGCAAATTTTTTAGCAACATCTGTAACATCATCCAAATAAATATCATGTATTACAATAGGTACATCGTCTTTACTTAGCACCAAATCTTGTTCAATAAAATTAGGATTCATGGCAAAAGCCATTGCTTTAGATTCCATGGTATGTTCAGGCAAATAACCAGAAGCGCCTCTATGAGCAATAACTATTTTCTTTTTCATGTTTTTCGAATTTATTTTAATAGACTTACAGGAAATTAATAAGAATCCAACACACAGTAAATAAATTAATTTCATTTTAAGAATCTATGATAATTTTTTTAAACAACTTTAAAAGTAAAGATATACTTTTTGTAATTTTGTAACATGAAATTAGCATTAAAAATACTTTTTATAATTTTTTTAGTTTGGGTGTCTGTAGGTTTTTATCTGATTAATACAGGGCACGAAAAAGCACAAATTGTTATGGGGCTTAGTGTTTTGTATTTATCGTTTATTTTTATGCCCATTTTTATTTATCATAGATATAAAGATGGTAAGTATAAAAAATACATTTTAGATGATGAGAAATTAAGAAAAGCATTTAAGCAACAAGGTAAGAAATGATTTTATTTTAAATAAGTTACTAAAAAAGGTAAAACATTTGATACGCTATGAAATAAAATTGGTAACAATAAACTTTTTGTTTTTATAGCTATCCAGCCCCAAATAAAACCATAAAAAAAAGTTTTTACAAAAACATAACTATTAAAATAGAAATCTAAATTTATTTCTATTTTTAATGAATGTATTAGTCCAAAGAGAATAGATGTAACCAAAATTACAGGATTTATTTTTGATAAGAAAATCGTTTTTTTCTTGTTTAAAATAGTTGAAAAAAGCCCAATTAATACTCCTCTATAAGCTATTTCTTCATCTAAACTGGGCATTAAAATTTGATATATTAATTTCTCATTTTCCCATATTTTATATTCTCTTTGTAAACCATCTAAAATTGCTATAAATAACAAGCATATTAGTATGGGTATAACCTTAATGAATGATTTTTTTTCGGTTTTTAATTTTACATAATTATATTTTTGAAATCTATGTTTGAAAACTAAAATGAAAATGATAGAGAATAAAATTGAGTATAATTTCCCAGAAAAATTCCAGTAAGTTTCTGTAAAATTAAAGAATTCAAATTGTAAAGGAAGTATTAGTAAAACAGACGAGGATAAAAAGAAGACAACAATTAAAATCAAGTTTTCAACTTTTTTTTTGTTAAGGTTTTCTACAAAAATTAAGGAAAAAAGACATGTAATTATAATATGTGAAGAAGTAGTAACTATTTGATTTATCATTTAGTCTTTCTTTTTTAAAAACGTATAAACAGGAAAATGATCTGAAAAACCACCTTGATACCAAGGGCCAATATAAGTTCTAAACGGACTTCCTTTTAATTTTCCTTTAAAAATTTTCAGCCATTTTTTATTAAAAACTTCGGCATGTTTAAAATACAGTTTACCTTCTTTTTTCTCTTTAAAATTTTCAGAAAATAAAATTTGGTCAAATAAATTCCATTTACCATTATACGTTAATGTTCCTGTACTTTCTTTATTCCAAAGACTAAGCATAGGATTTATAAAGCCAGCATTTTCTATCAATTTTACACTTTTATTGGTTGGGTCGTCATTAAAATCTCCCATAACAATAATTTTGGCATCAACATTTTGCGCTCTAATTTGTGCAACAATGCTTTTTACTGTTTCTGCAGCAATAATTCTTTTAGGTTCTGTTTCTAGCTGTCCTGCTCTTCTAGAAGACCAGTGATTTACTAAAATATGCACAAGCTCTCCATGCAGATTTCCAACAACTTCTAAAATATCTCTGGTATAATCTCTTTTCCCTTCTTCGGTTTTTAAATAAACAGGATGTGTTTTAGACTCTAAATATTCAAAAAAATGTTTGTTGTATAACAATGCAACATCAATTCCTCTTTCATCTGGCGAATCGTAATGTGCAAAACCATAAGGAAATTTTCGCAAATTGGTAGAGTTCACAATGTCTTCAACTACGGTGGCGTTTTCAACTTCTACCAAACCCACAATTGCTGGCGGGTATTTAGATTTATTTAACCCTAATTGTGAAATTACAGAGCCTAATTTTTTAATTTTATCTCGGTAACGTTTGTTATTCCATTTTTTCTTTCCTTTTTCTGTAAAAGCATCATCAAAAGTATTTGGGTTGTCTTTTGTGTCAAATAAATTCTCTACGTTATAAAAGCCAATAGTGGTTATTTTATCACTTTGTTTTTTAGAAGAAATAAATGGGAACATAAATTGTGTTTAGAGGTTAAAAGTAAGTAAAAATAATTCATCTTTTTAGTTTGTATAGTATTAAGTTAAATTAGTGTTATTTAAAAATTGTGGCAGCTGTTTACAATATGGCTTCTGGTAAAGTACAATTTATATAAGATAAGTTAGTTTGGTTGATTAATTTTAGTTGGCATTTAAAATTACAAAATTTTTATGCCATCTTTTATTTAACGTAAAAAAAATAATTTATTAACCTAGGTTTATTTGCGTAGTAATTTTTCAAAATGTAAATTTGCAATGCAAAAAACGTAGTAAACTTTTTGTATTTGAATTGATAAAATAGAACCTGAACATTTTGTTCAGGTTTTTTTGTGCTATTTACAATTTAAAACTTCGTATTTTTGTACTCTATGATAGACGCAAAAGAGGCCATTTCCGAAAAAGCCGTTTTAATTGGTATAATTACACAACAACAGAATGAAGCAAAATCTGAAGAATATTTAGATGAATTGCAATTTTTAACAGAAACTGCTGGTGGTGTGCCAGTAAAACGCTTTGTTCAAAAAATGGACAAACCCAACCCTAAAACATTTTTAGGAGCAGGAAAGTTAGATGAAGTAAAATCTTATATAGAAACAAAGGGCATAGGAACTGCTATTTTTGATGACGAACTATCTCCAGCGCAATTAAGAAATATTGAGAAAATTTTAGATTGTAAAATTTTAGATAGAACCAATTTAATACTAGATATTTTTGCGCAAAGAGCCCAAACAAGCTCTGCAAAAACACAAGTAGAATTGGCACAATGCCAATATTTATTGCCACGTTTAACAAGACTTTGGACACACTTAGACAAACAAAAAGGTGGTATTGGAATGCGTGGCCCAGGAGAAACAGAAATAGAAACAGATAGACGTATTATTAACGACAAAATTGTGTTGTTAAAAAAGAAATTAAAAACCATAGACAAGCAAATGGCGGTTCAAAGAAAAAACCGTGGTAAAATGGTGCGTGTTGCTTTGGTAGGTTATACCAATGTTGGTAAATCTACCTTAATGAATGTAATTAGTAAAAGCGATGTTTTTGCAGAAAATAAATTATTTGCAACTTTAGATACCACTGTTAGAAAAGTGGTTATTAAAAATATTCCTTTTTTAATGACAGACACTGTTGGTTTTATTAGAAAACTACCAACACAATTGGTAGAATCTTTTAAATCTACTTTAGATGAAGTTAGAGAAGCAGATTTGTTGTTGCATGTGGTAGATATTTCTCACCCAAATTTCGAAGATCACATAGCTTCTGTAAATAGTATTTTAAATGATATTAAATGTGCAGACAAGCCTACTTTAATGGTTTTTAATAAAATAGACGCTTATCAACATGAAACCATTGCTGCAGATGATTTAGAAACTGAAAGAACCAAAGAGCATTATACTTTACAAGATTGGCAAAAAACTTGGATGAACAAAAATGACGTTCAATCTATATTTATCTCTGCCTTAAATAAAGAAAATCTAAATGATTTTAAAGAAACTACTTATGAGGAAGTAAAGAAAATTCACATACAGCGTTTTCCTTATAACGACTTTTTGTATTATGAATATAAAGAAGAAGCGTAGCCAATTTATTTTTAGGGCGTTTTAACGGGCTTTCCGTACTCGCTTTGCACTTAAAAAAAGTGCAAGAGCTCAAAAACAATACTGCAATCCCTAACGCAATTGGGTTAAGACAATTCTATATATAAAGAAACCAACAATAAATTTAATTTTTAAAATATTTATTTGGTTGCCTTATGTTAGATAAATTTATTCTTTTTTATCCTCAATAATTCCCATTTTTTTTGCTCTACTTTCCCAAGATTTTCTAGCATAAGATTGTAGGTCTGTAATTTTATCAGATTCGTCTACAATTTCTAAACCAAGTAAAGTTTCTATAACATCTTCTTGAGAAACCAAACCGCTTACAGAGCCATATTCATCTACAACTAAAGCAATATGTTCTTTTACTTTAATTAGTTCATCAAATAAATCTGCAATAGATAAATCTCTATTGGTAACCGTAATGTTTCTTTTAATACTTGCTAATTTTTCAGATCCTTTATTTTTAACTAAAGCTTCTAACAAATTATTTTTTAAAAAATAACCTGTAATTTCATCTGGGTTTTCTGCAAAAACGGGGATTCTAGAAAATCGTAAGTTTTTATGTGTTTCATAAAATTCTTGTATCGTTAAATTTTCATCAGCAATTTCTATGACAGACCTTGGTGTCATTACATCATTTACCTTAATTTGTTTAAAACCAAGCATATTGCGTATTACTTTACTTTCGTTTTTGTGAAAAACACCATCTTTTTCTGCCATTTCTGTCATTACTAAAAAGCTTTCTCTACTTAAAACGCTACCATGTCCTTTTCCTCCAATTAATTTTGTTGTCAATTGTAAAACCCATAAAATTCCCGTTATTTTTAAAGGGAAAATCATAATTTTTAAGGCCTTAGATGTAAAGTTTGCCAATTGTTTCCAATAAGTTGCACCTATGGTTTTAGGTATAATTTCTGAGGCAACTAAAATTAAAATAGTCATTATGGTAGAAACTACACCAACCATTACATCTTCTGTAATACGCAAACCTAAAATAGTTTTTTCTACACTACCGTACATTTCTGCATAGGCAACTTTAGCTTGCACACCAACTAAAATAGCACCAACTGTATGCGCAATTGTATTTATGGTTAAAATAGCAATTAATGGTTTATCTACATCTTTTTTTAAAGTTTCTAAACTATCAGCATATGCTTCTTTTTCACTTTTTTTAAGGTTGATAAATGTTGGCGTAATACTTAATAAAACCGCTTCTAATATAGAACATAGAAAAGAGAAAAATATAGAAATGGTAGCGTAAATTATTAATAAGGTCATAAAGGAAAATTAGATGGTAAAAATAACAAAAATATAGGATATTAACTTTGTGTATTTGTTTTAAAAATAAGCTTTTGTTAGAAATTAGTTAATCATTTTATAGATTTGTTGTTTTTTTGAATAAAAAAACCTCAAAAAATAGTTTTTGAGGTTTTTGTGTTTTTGATAAATTATTACTTATAGAGAATAATTTATACCAAATAACCAGTAAGATTGTGTTTGATTATCTGCTTCATTTAAAGAAACTCCTTGAAAGTTAGCAGCTTCCTGTCTGTTGCCTCTTAAACCAAATTCAAAACCTAAACCAATGCCTTTGTAAAGCGTATAGCCAAAAGAGTTTGTCCAAGTCCAGTTAGATAGGTTAGAAGATTCATAACTTTGAAAAAGAGATAAGTTAGATTTTACACTTAAACCTTTGTATTTGTTTGTGTAGTCTGCTACTACTTTTGCACCTAAAGAAGATTCAAAAACAGTGTCTCCAGAACTAAATACAAAATTGTAGTTACCAGGATGCATTACAACTACTAAATGGCTTGTTGGTGTCCAAGTAAAACCAGCACCTAAATCTAAATAACCAGGGTTGTTAAAATTGTCTATAATTGTTGTTCTGTATTCTCCTAATGCAGATACAGCCCATTTTTTACTAATATTTCTACCATATAAAGAAGTAATACTAAATACATCTGTAGCAGCTTCAAAATCTTCATCTCCAGTAATTACTTTATTATCTAATTTTACCCAACCTAAATTAATATTTGCAGAATTTCTCCAGAAGAATTTATCTTCTATTAAGTTTGCAAAACCATTAACAGTTACACCTATGTTTCCTGCAGAAGCATCTGGTGCAGTTCTTGCATACCAGTTGTTAAAGCCAGATAAGCTTGCACCAACGGTACCAAATGCGCCTTTTCTCCAACCAGGTAAAGCATCTAATTTGGCTTGTATCCCGTTAGCTTCTCCTTGTAATTTACCAATAGTAGCTTTTTTTTCTCCTAATTCTTTTGTTAATTCTTCTTTTGTTTGTGCTAGTGTTGTAATGCTAGTAAAAACTAAAAGTAATAAGATTGATAATTTTTTCATTTTGTTAATTTTATATTTTTTGAATTTGAAGTGCAATATTACACTTTTATTAATTAGACAAGAAAAAATTAATAAGTCACTTTTTGATGAAAACTATAATTTAAACCTAATCCAAATAGTTGTCTAAATTGTAGTTTGCTAGAAGCATCATCATCCATAATAAGATGAAATGTCATTAGCATTTTAATATGTTTATTTACTTTAAAACGAATGTTTGTTAAATAATCAACATCTATATTACCAATATTAGAAAGGTAATCTGTATACAAGGTTAAAATGTTTTCCATTTCGATATTTTTGGCCATTGTAAATTTAAAATATCCAGAGAGGTTAAAACCTAAACTAAATGCTGTGTTTTTACCATTTTCAACACCAAATCTCCCGGAAAAAGCATCGCTTACAAGTGTATATCTGGCGGTAGCAGGAGCAATGTTGAAATTAAAATCATCGGATTTTTTCCAGAGCATTCCTGGTCCAAAAGTTAAATATGCAGGAGATAAAAATTCAGAAACTAATGTGTTAGGTTCTGTTTTGTAGTTAAAACCATCTGTATATTGAGTTCTAAAATTACCAATAAAAGAGAAAAACCAATATTTTCCTGTTCTAAAACCAAATAAGGTGTTTAATTCAAATCTATCGTCTGTTTTTCTGTAGCCTTCATTAGTAATATAGCTTAAACCATAACCGGTAAGTAACCTACTATCCCAGTTTACGTTCTTCTTTTTGTAATTAAAATCGTAATTTACATTGATGTTGCCAGCTACTGTGTTTTGACCACCAGAAGCCCAGTTGGTAAAGGAAGATTGATTAAAAACAAAAGCAAACCTTCCATGAATTTTCCATTTTGGCTGTGGCACCGTATCTTTTTTCTTTTTTTGAGAAAAAGAAAATAATGAGAAAAATAACAATAAAAGAAGGAGTAGCTTCTTCACTTTTTGGATTTTAAATACAAAAGTAAGAGATTATGTAAAAAAACAAAATTATTTTTTGGATTTATAAAGTGGTACAGTAGAGCAAGCTTCACCAAACATAATAGACTTTGCTAAAGGTTGTAATTTGTTTATTAAAAAAGCAAAGGCAGAGTTTGGAATAGGTTTTTCTGCACAGCCTTTAATAATTACAGGGACATTGGTAAAATCTCTAAAATCTATAAAGGTTAAAAGTTCTTGGTAAATTACCGTTTCTAACAGTTCTAAATCTCCAATAATTACTTTTTTAGCAAACGGGTTAATTTCTGAAGCCACCAACATAAAAGCCCAAGATGGTATAATGGCGTCTGCAGAACAGGTTATGGCTACAAAACAATTTTTGTATTGAGACCAATTGTGTTTTTTAACTGACTCTCTAAAGTCTGTTTCTTTTAGAATAAGTTCTTGAAACAACCAATCTTTAATATCAAATAAAACCCTTTTACCTTCTGGATAAATTTCTTCTAAATCAAACGTTTTTAATTTACTATTGGCAACTCTATTTATGATTTCTTTTTCCATTATTTTTAAGTTTCAAAGTTTCAAAGTTTCAAAGTTTCAAAAAATAAACGCGAAGGCGCTAAAGATTTTCGCAAAGTTCGGAAATTTTTTTAGTTTTGAATACTGAATACTGAATACTGAATACTGAATACTTTTTCTAAAGCATTCCCAATTCTAACTTTGCTTCTTCGCTCATCATTTCTTGTGTCCAAGTTGGGTCGAAGGTAATTTCTACCTCACATTCGTTTATTTCTTTAAGAGATTTTACTTTCTCTTCCACGTCTCTTGGTAAGCTTTCTGCAACAGGACAATTGGGAGAAGTTAAGGTCATTAATATTTTTGCATTATTTTCATCAGAAACAAAAACATCATAAATTAAACCTAATTCATAAATGTCTACGGGTATTTCAGGATCAAAAATTGTTTTTAAAACTCTTACAATTTTATCTCCAATTTCGTCTAGTTCTTTATCTGTCATTTTGTTATTTTTTTACAAGTGGTTTAAACCCCTTGTTAGTCTTAAATTTTTGTTTGTTGCGCAATAGCATACATTTTTATTTGCTTTAACATAGAAACTAAACCGTTTGCTCTTGTAGGAGAAAGATGTTCTTTTAAGCCAATTTTGTCTATAAAAGTAGTATCTGCATTTAAAATATCTGCTGGTTTTTGGTCAGAAAAAACGCGTAATAAAAGTGCTACAATTCCTTTGGTTAAAATAGCATCACTATCTGCAGAGAATTTTACCTTATCTGCATCTAATTCAGAGTATAACCAAACTTTAGATTGGCATCCTTTAATAAGGTTTTCCTCTAATTTGTTAGCCGCATTAATTATTGGTAAAGACTTGCCCAACTCAATAATATATTCGTAGCGTTCCATCCAATCATCAAACATAGAAAACTCATCTATAATTTCTTCTTGTATTTCTTTGATAGTCATTTTTAAAACTTATTTTTGCGGTAACAAAAGTTTACCGTTATTTGGTATGCAAAAATACGATAAAAAAGGTTTTAAACCTTTAAAGTAAATAGAATATTAATATAGTTAATTAGGTTTTTATTATACTAATTATTTAAATAAATTCCTCTTTTTAAAGAGGGTTGTAAAAACTATGAGTAAATTATTAGCAGTTGGTACAGTGGCTTTTGATGCTATAGAAACTCCGTTTGGTAAGACTGATAAAATTTTAGGTGGATCTGGAAGTTATATTGGTTTAGCAGCATCTCAATTTGGTATAGAAACTGGTGTGGTTTCTGTAGTTGGTGCAGATTTTTTAGCAGCTGATTTAGAAATGATGAATGCCAAAGGAATTAATACAGATGGAGTAGAGGTAGACCAAAATGGTAAAACATTTTTTTGGAGTGGTAAATATCATAATGATATGAATTCTAGAGATACTTTGGTTACAGAACTTAACGTATTAGAAACTTTTACACCAGTTGTGCCAGAAGATTTTAAAGACGCACCTATTGTAATGTTAGGTAATTTACACCCATTAACGCAAGCCTCTGTTTTAGAACAAATGACAAAGAGACCAAAATTAGTAGTTTTAGATACTATGAATTTTTGGATGGATATTGCGCTAAATGATTTACATGCTGTGTTAAAAAAAGTAGATGTAATTACAATTAATGATGAGGAAGCAAGACAATTGTCTGGAGAGTATTCTTTAGTAAATGCAGCTGAAAAGATTCATAAAATGGGCCCAAAATATGTGGTTATAAAAAAAGGAGAACATGGCGCTTTGTTGTTTAACCAAGGAAAAATGTTTTTTGCACCAGCTTTACCATTGGCAGAAGTTTTTGACCCAACAGGCGCAGGAGATACATTTGCCGGTGGTTTTTGCGGTTATTTAGCAAAAACAGAAGATATATCTTTTGAGAACATGAAAAATGCTATTATTTATGGTTCTAATTTAGCTTCTTTTTGTGTAGAAAAGTTTGGTACAGCGCGCATGCAAGAGTTAACTGCTGCAGAGGTAAGTAATCGTTTGCAAGCATTTAAAGATTTAACACAATTTGATATAAAATTATCCTAAATTTAGTCCGCGTTGTAACACGCGGATTTTTTTTTACAACAATACAAGATTTACAACAGTAACACAATTAAAAACAATAACAGATGAGTGATGCTATTAAGCATGAATGTGGAATTGCACTTGTTCGATTAAAAAAACCACTTCAATTTTATAAAGACAAATATGGTTCTGCCTTTTACGGAATTAATAAAATGTATTTGTTAATGGAAAAACAACACAATCGTGGTCAAGATGGTGCTGGTTTTGCAAGTATAAAATTTAATGTTACTCCTGGTACCAGGTATGTTAGTAGAGTACGTTCTAATAAAACACAACCCATACAAGATATTTTTGGACAAATAAACGCAAGATTAAATGGTGTTTTAGACGAAAATCCAGATAAAAAAAATGATGTTGCTTGGCAAGAAGAAAACATGCCATACATTGGAAATTTGTTTTTAGGACATGTACGTTATGGTACCTTTGGTAAAAATAGTATAGAAAGTGTACATCCTTTTTTAAGACAAAGCAATTGGCGTCATCAAAATTTAATTGTAGCCGGTAACTTTAATATGACCAATTCTAAACAAATGTTAGAAGAGTTAGTAGAGTTAGGGCAGCATCCAAAAGAATTTACAGATACTGTTACAGTTATGGAAAAAATTGGTCATTTTTTAGAAGATGAAGTGGCTAAATTATATCAAAAAGCAAAAAAGAAAGGCTTTAGTAAAAAAAATGCTTCTCCTTTTATTGAAGAAAATTTAAGTCTAAAAAAAGTTTTAAAAAGATCTTCTAAAAACTGGGATGGTGGTTATGCAATGGCAGGTTTAGTTGGTCATGGAGATGCTTTTGTATTAAGAGATCCAAACGGTATAAGACCTACTTATTTTTATGAAGATGATGAAGTTGTAGTTGTAGCCTCTGAAAGACCAGTAATACAAACTGTTTTTAATTTAAAGATAGATCAAATTCAGGAATTAGAAAGAGGGCATGCACTAATTATTAAAAAAAGTGGGCAAACTTCAATCAAAAAAGTTTTAGAACCAAGAGAGAAAAAATCTTGCTCTTTTGAGCGAATTTATTTTTCTAGAGGTAGTGATGCAGGTATTTATGAAGAACGAAAAAATTTAGGTAAAAATGTTTTTCCTAAAATATTAAAATCGATTGACTCAGATATTTCTAACACCGTTTTTTCTTACATACCAAATACAGCAGAAACTTCGTTTTATGGAATGACAGAAGCTGCTGAAGATTTATTAAACCAACAAAAAACAAGTAAAATCTTAGCTGGTGGTAAAAATTTATCCGCAGAAAAAGTAACCCAAATTTTATCTGAAAGACCTCGTTTTGAAAAAATTGCTATTAAAGATGCCAAATTAAGAACTTTTATTGCAGATGATAGTTCTAGAGACGATTTGGTAGAACATGTTTACGACATTACTTATGGTGTTGTAAAGCCAACAGACAATCTAGTAATTATAGATGATAGTATTGTTAGAGGAACAACTTTAAAGAAAAGTATTATTAAAATTTTAGATAGACTTGGTCCTAAAAAAATAGTAGTCGTTTCTTCTGCACCACAAATACGTTACCCAGATTGTTATGGTATAGATATGGCAAGGATAGATGCTTTTATAGCGTTTAAAGCTGCTATAGAATTATTAAAAGATACCAAACAAGAACATATTATAGACGAGGTTTATAAAAAGTCTAAAGCACAGCAAGATTCTAAAGATGAAGATGTTATAAATTTTGTAAAAGAAATCTATAAACCTTTTAAAGCTGAAGAAATATCTGCAAAAATAGCAGAAATGTTAAAAACAAAAGATATTACTGCAGATGTAGAGGTAATATATCAATCTATAGAAGGTTTACACAAAGCTTGTCCAGATAATTTAGGAGATTGGTATTTTACAGGAAATTACCCAACAGCAGGCGGAATGCGCGTAGTAAACCAAGCGTTTATAAACTTTTATGAAGGAAATGATAAAAGAGCGTATTAATTATTTTTGTTTTTTTGCTGAGTTTTAGCTGAACAAAAAAAGATAATAAAAAATAAAAGCATCCTAAATTTTAGAATGCTTTTTTGAGTTTTATAAATATTACTAAAATAGTAATATAAAAATTTGTTTCAATAACTATTACTTAGCTTCTGCGTAACGTCTTTCTACTTCGTTCCAGTTAATTACATTAAAAAATGCATTAATATAATCTGGTCTTCTGTTTTGGTAGTTTAAATAGTAAGCATGTTCCCATACATCTAATCCTAGTATTGGAGTACCTTCACAGGTTACTCCTGGCATTAAAGGATTGTCTTGGTTTGGTGTAGAGCAAACTTCTACTTTACCACCAGGTAAAACACATAACCAAGCCCAACCAGAACCAAATTGTGTTGCCGCTGCTTTAGAAAAAGCATCTATAAAAGCTTCTTTAGAACCAAAAGCGGCATCTATTGCATCTTTTAACTCGCCAGATAAACGGCCTCTTCCTTCAGGATTCATAACGGACCAAAATAAAGAATGGTTGTAAAAACCACCTCCATTATTTCTAACAGCTCCATTACTCATGTCTAAATTTGCTAAAATATCTTCAATAGTTTTTCCTTCTAAATCTGTACCTTCTATTGCAGCATTTAATTTTGTTGTATATCCATTGTGATGTTTTGTATGGTGAATTTCCATAGTTCTTGCATCTATGTTAGGTTCTAATGCGTCATAAGCATAACCTAATTCTGGTAATTGAAAAGCCATAATTTTATTTTGTTGTTTAATTAATTTCCTTTACAAATTTAACAATTTAAGAATGTTAAAACAAGTCTTTAAGAATATGTTAACTTATAATAATATAAAGAACACTTATTCTCCAAAAGTCTGCATAAATTCAGAAACTTTTTTCACCATATTTTTACTGCCGCACACAAAAGGTACACGCTCATGCAATTCAGTTGGCTCAATTTCCATAATTCTTTTCGTACCATCTGTTGCCAAACCTCCGGCTTGTTCTGCTAAAAAGGCCATTGGACTGCATTCATACAACAAACGTAGCTTTCCTTTTGGGTTTTTAGATCCTTTTGGGTACATATAAATACCTCCTTTTATCATATTTCTATGAAAATCAGACACTAAAGAACCTATATATCTACTTGTGTAGGGTCTATTTCCTTCTTCTGCTTGACAGTATTTTATGTACATTTTAATACCTGCTGGGAAATCTAAGTAATTTCCTTCATTAACAGAGTAAATAGTACCATCTTCTGGAAACTTCATTGCTGGATGAGATAAATACCAACTACCTAATGCAGGGTTTAAAGTAAAACCATTTACACCATTTCCTGTAGTGTAAACTAACATTGTAGAGGTTCCATATACAATGTAACCTGCTGCAACTTGTTTGTCACCAGATTGTAAGAAATCTTTTAATTCGACTGGTTTTCCTACTTCTGTAACTCTTCTAAAAATAGAAAAAATTGTTCCTACAGAAACATTTACATCAATATTAGAAGATCCGTCTAAAGGATCCATTAGAACCACATACTTGTTTTGATGATTGTTGTCTTGACTGTTTATGATAATAAAATCATCTTCTTCTTCACTTGCAATACCACAAACTATATTTCTATTACTTATGGTTTCTATAAATACATCATTAGCGTAAACATCTAATTTTTGTTGGTCTTCACCTTGTATATTGGTGTCTCCAGCAGCACCTGTAATATCTACTAAACCTGCTTTGTTAACTTCATGATTTACAACTTTACCGGCTAACCTTATAGAGTTTAATAAACTAGATAACTCCCCAGAAGAATATTTAAAATCGTTTTGATTTTCAATGATAAATTCTCCTAAAGTTTGATTTTTTTTTGGCATCCTAATGTATTTAATGGTATTAATGCTACAAATATGCTAAATATTTTAGACTTAAGCTATTCTTTATTCTTCTTTTATCAATTTAAAAACGTAGAAAATATTTAAACAAAATTTTAATAAGTGTGTAAAATATCTAATTATTTTTAACGGATTTTAAAACAACTATCTTTGTTTAAAATTAAGAATAATGAGTTTTACTATTAGATTTGGAAAGGCAAAAGATATGCAAGAGGTTCATAATTTAATTATGGAATTGGCAATTTTTGAAAAAGAACCAAACGCTGTAGAAATTACGGTAGAAGATTTGGTAAATGATGGTTTTTCTAACAATCCGAAATTTAAAATTTTTGTAGCAGAACAAGAAGGTGCAATTATTGGTATTGCATTATTTTATGAGCGTTATTCTACATGGAAAGGCAAAGCAATACATTTAGAAGATTTAATAGTAACTAAAAATAAGCAAAAAATAGGTGCAGGAAAAGCATTGTATAGTGCTGTTTTAAAATATGCCCATGACCATAATTTTAATAGAGTTGCTTGGGAAGTTATAGATTGGAATACCAATGCAATTGAGTTTTATAAAAGTACAGGAGCTACCTATTTAAACAATTGGTCTGTTGTGCAAATGAATCAAGAAAATTTGGCAAAGTTTATAGAAAATAATTAAAAAAATCTCAAAGAGAAAAAATAATAAAGAAGATGAAAGTTTTTAAGTTTGGTGGTGCTTCTGTAAAAGATGCAGAAAGTATAAAAAATATTGTATCAATAATTAAAAATGAAGGTGCAAGTGATACTTTAGTAGTGGTTTCTGCTATGGGTAAAATGACAAATGCTTTTGAAGAAGTTATAAATTCTTACTATAATAAATTAGAAGATTTGCCAAATAAACTAAATTTTATAGAAGAATATCATAAAGGAGTTATGAGTGCTCTTTTTGATAAAGAAGATGAAATTTACAAAGAAATTGATGTTCTTTTTGGTGAATTAGGTTGGTTTTTAGCCAGAAATACTTCGACTAGGTTTAATTACGTTTACGATCAAATTATTTGTTTTGGAGAGTTGTTATCAACAAAAATAATAAGTGCTTATTTAACTAAAATTGGACAAAATAATGTTTGGTTTGATGTTAGAAGTTACATAAAAACAGACAGCAATTATAGAGATGCAAAAGTAGATTGGGAACTTACAAAAGAATTAATTACAAGTAAGGTAGATGCTACTAAAATTAATATTACACAAGGTTTTATTGCTGCAAATGATACAGAAAATACAACTACTTTAGGTAGAGAAGGATCTGATTATACAGCTGGTATTTTTGCGTATTGTTTAAATGCAGAAAATGTTACTATTTGGAAAGATGTACCCGGAGTTTTAAATGCAGATCCTAGAGTTTTTAAAGACACTACTTTATTGCAACAGATTTCTTATGAAGAGGCTATTGAAATGGCATTTTACGGAGCCTCTGTAATTCACCCTAAAACATTGCAACCACTGCAAAGTAAAGAAATTCCGCTTTTGGTACGTTCTTTTATAAATCCAAAAGAAACCGGTACAAAAATTTCTAAAGGAGCCAATTTAGAACCTTTAATACCTTGTTTTATTGTAAAGAAAAACCAAATTTTAGTTTCTATTTCTGCACTAGATTTTTCTTTTATGGTAGAGAACAACATTAGTTATATCTTTAAAAAATTGCACGATTTTCAATTGAAAGTTAATCTAATTCAGAATTCTGCCATTAGTTTTTCTGTTTGTATAGATAATAAATTTAATAAGTTTGATGCGTTTTACAACGAATTAAAAGATGAGTTTAAAATAGAAGTTCAAAAAGAAATAGACTTGTACACAGTAAGACATTTTACAGATAATGCAATAGCTAAAATAGAAGAAAAAGGAAGTGCTTTGCTTACTCAGGTTAACAAAGAAACCATTCAGATTGTTTTAGCAGAAAACTAAGTTTTTGTCATTTGTTTTTAGTTACTTTTGCAGGTAGATTAATTTTTAATATCATATGGCATTAGTAACTTCTAAAGAAATTTCTCTAGCAATTGGTCTAGAAAAATTTGGTTTTCTTGGCACTTTTTTAGGTTGGGTTTTGTTACGTGTTTTAAGAATTTCTGTGCTTAATAGAATTTATGATAAAAACAAAAACAAATCTGATTTAGCGTTTTTAAACGCAATTTTAAATGATTGCAAAATAGAATTCGAAATCCCAGAAGAAGATTTAAAAAGAATTCCTGCAACCGGTGCTTTTATTACAGTTTCTAATCACCCTTTAGGTGGTGTAGATGGTATTTTGCTTTTAAAACTTTTAATAGAAAAAAGAGCAGATTACAAGATTATTGCAAATTTTTTATTGCATAAAATAGCGCCTTTAAAGCCTTATGTAATGCCAGTAAATCCTTTTGAAGATAGAAAGGACGCCAAATCTAGTGTTGCTGGCATAAAAAATGCTTTATTGCATTTAAAAGAAGAAAGGCCTTTGGGTATTTTTCCTGCTGGGGAAGTTTCTACTTATAAAGACGGTAAATTAAATGTGGACAAACCTTGGGAAGAAGGTGCTGTACGTTTGATAAAAAAAGCAAATGTACCTGTTATTCCTATTTATTTTCATGCAAAAAATAGTCGTTTATTTTACGTGCTATCAAAAATTTCTGGCACTTTAAGAACGGCAAAATTACCATCAGAATTATTATCACAAAAACACCGTGTAATAAAAGTTAGAATAGGTAAGCCAATTGCTGTAAAAGATCAAAATGAATACAAAGATATTTCTTCTTTTAATGAATTTATTAGAAAGAAAACCTACATGTTGGCAAATCCTTTTGAGAAAGCTCATAAATTAATTTCCACAGAAAAAATCAAAATTAAAAAGCCAATTAGAAAAATTGCACTTCAAAGAGATGCACATTTATTTGTAGAAGAGGTAAACAAATTAAGAGAAATAAAAGGAAAGTTATTAGAAAGTAAAAATTACGAAGTATTTTTTGCAAATGCAGATGATATACCAAATATTTTACATGAAATTGGGCGGCTTAGAGAAATTACATTTAGAGAAGTTGGAGAAGGTACAAATAAAGCAATAGATTTAGATGTTTATGATAACTATTACAGCCATTTATTCTTGTGGGATAAAGTAGCTAATTGCTTGGTAGGTGCTTATAGAATGGGACTTGGTAAAGAGATTTATAACAAATACGGAATTCATGGTTTCTACGTACAAACTTTGTTTAAAATAGAACCAGAGCTGCATCAAATGATGAGTAATACCATAGAAATGGGACGTGCTTTTGTGGTGGGTGAATATCAACAAAAACCAATGCCATTATTTTTACTATGGAAAGGTATTGTGCATGTAACGTTGCGTTATCCAGAATATAAATATTTAATGGGCGGTGTTTCTATAAGCAATCAATTTTCTGATTTTTCTAAGTCTTTAATGATAGAATTTATGAAATCTCATTATTACGATCCATACGTTGCACAATATATTTATCCGAAGAAAGAATATAAGGTAAAGTTAAAAGATGCAGATAAAGATTTTGTGTTTGATGCTACAAAAGCAGATTTACAAAAGTTTGATAAAATTATAGACGAAATAGAGCCAGGAGCATTAAGAATACCTGTTTTATTAAAGAAATATGTAAAACAAAATGCACGTTTAGTAGCGTTTAATGTAGATCCTAAATTTAACAATGCCGTAGATGGTTTAATGTATATTAAGGTTGCAGATATTCCAGAAAGTACGGTAAAACCGGTTATGGAAGAGTTTCAGGCAGAATTAGAACGTAAAGCTTCAGAATTACAAAACAAGAAATAAAATCGTAAAAGATAATTTTCAGCATATGATTTTTCGTTTTTAATTTAATTGTTTTTTATAATGATTATTATAAAACTGCCAAAAAAGCAGTTTTTAAAATTGGTATAGTTTTCGCTTTTAAATTGTTATGAAAACATTTTTAAAAATACTTTTAACCGCTTTAGCAGTAATTGTTTTAGCAAATTTATTACCAGGAGTAACCGTTTCTGGTTATGTATCAGCAATAATTGTAGCTATAGTTATAGCCGTATTAAATATGATAGTTAGGCCTTTACTAATCTTTTTTACACTGCCTGCAACTTTGGTAACTTTTGGCTTATTTATTTTTGTAATAAATGCTGTAATTATATTGTTGGCAGATAAATTGGTAGACGGTTTTGCAGTTTCAGGATTTTGGGCTGCATTATTTTTTAGCATTTTACTTTCTATCTTTAGGTCTGCATTATTTTCTTTATTAAAAGATAAAAAAAACTAAAACCAAGCCTTAAAATTAAATCAATCAAAATCAGGTGCCTAAGTTTGTTAGCTATTTAATAATTATACTGAAATAGAACCCTTTAAATACTTGCTAACTAAATTATTTTAACTAATTTTGCACTCGATTTTTTAAAGAATAATAGAACAAGAAATGAATATTACAAGAGAAAACATAGATGCGTTAAACGCAGTTGTAAAAGTAGATATTGTTGCAGAAGATTATCAACCAAAAGTTGATAAACTATTAACAGATTACCGTAAAAAAGCAGATGTTCCTGGTTTTAGAAAAGGGCATGTACCTATGGGAATGATTAAAAAGCAATATGGCCAATCTATTATGGTAGATGAGGTAAACAAGCTTTTACAAGATTCTTTAAATAAATACATTACAGAAGAAAAATTAGACATTTTAGGAAATCCTTTACCAAGAGTACAAGACGATTTTAATTGGGATGCAGCAGCGTTTTCTTTTGAGTTTGAATTAGGTTTAGCACCACAGTTTGATGTGGATTTATCTCCAAAGAAGAAAGTAACACAATATAATATTGTAGCTACAGAAGATTTGTTAGATGAAGAAGTAAAAAACATTCAAACACGTTATGGTAAAATGTCTTCTTTAGAAGAAGCTACAGAGCACTCTAATGTAACTGGTACTTTTGTAAACGAAGAAAAAGAAATTAATAAAAAAGCTACGTTTTTAGTAAACGACTTAAAAGGCAAAAAGAACGAGAAAAAAGTTATTGGCGCTAAAGTTGGCGATGTTATAGCATTAGAAACAAAAAAGTTATTTGAAGATAATAACAAATTGGTTCATATTTTAGGTATTTCTGAAGAAGTTGCTAAAGATTTAGACGTTACAGTAACTTTTACTGTAGAAGAAATTACAAAAACAGAACCAGCAGATTTAGATCAAGAATTGTTCGATAAATTATTTCCTGATGGAAGCGTAAAAACAGCATCAGAATTAAGAGCAAAGATTAAAGAAGATGCAGAAAAGCAATTTGAACAACAAGGAGACCAACAATTATTAAACGCAGTTACAGAAAACTTAGTAGAAAATACAAAGTTTGATTTACCAGCAGATTTCCTTAAAAAATGGTTAGCAACAGCAGGCGAAAAGCCTTTAACTGCAGAAGAAGCTGCTGCTGAATTTGAAAAGTCAGAAAAAGGCTTACGTTACCAATTAATTGAAGGAAAAATTATGAAGGATAACGATATTAAATTAGAGTATGCAGAGTTGGTAGACTACGCAAAAGGTTTTATTAGAACTCAAATGGCTCAATTTGGTAACATGAATCCAGAAGAAAAAGAGTTAGATGATATTGCTGGTAGAATTTTACAAAACCAAGAAGAAGCTCAAAAATTACAATCTCAACTAATTAGTCAAAAATTATTAGCTTTTTACAAAGAGAACATGAAATTTAAAACCAAAGAAGTTTCTTACCAAGAATTTGTAAAAGAAGTTTATAAATAATTGAGTAAAACTTAGTTGTTTATAAATGCTGAGATTCATTCAGTACCTATAAAGGGCAAGTTTAACATCTTCCAAAAGAGGAAATAACAGAAAACAAAAACCTGAATTGTAAAAATTCAGGTTTTTTTAGCAATATCACTTAAAACAGTCAAAAAAAATGTTCTTATATTTACAGAACAAATTTTAAAAGAAACACAGAAATGGATTACGGAAAAGAGTTTGAAAAATACGCAACAAAACATCACGGAATAAGCAGCACTAGTTATACAAAAATTACCAGTAGCTTAACGCCATATATTATGGAAGAGCGTCAAATGAACATCACACAAATGGATGTTTTTTCACGTTTAATGATGGATAGAATTATATTTTTAGGAACAGGTATAAATGACCAAGTTGCCAACATCATTCAAGCACAATTATTATTTTTAGAAAGTGTAGATGCTAATAAAGACATTTCAATTTACATTAATTCTCCAGGAGGTGGCGTTTATGCAGGTTTAGGTATTTATGATACAATGCAGTTTATAAAACCAGACGTAGCAACAATTTGTACAGGTATGGCAGCCTCAATGGGTGCAGTATTAATGTGTGCAGGTCAAAAAGGAAAACGTTCTGCTTTACCACATTCTAGAATTATGATTCACCAACCTTTAGGCGGCGCACAAGGGCAAGCATCAGATATAGAAATTACGGCAAGAGAAATCTTAAAGTTAAAAGACGAATTGTATGCAATTATTGCAAGTCACTCAGGACAAACAATAGAAAAAGTACACCAAGACTCTGATAGAGATTACTGGATGAAAGCCAATGAAGCAAAAGAATACGGCATGATTGACGAAATTTTAGCTAGAAAATAAATTAGTATTTAGTTTTTGGTTGATGGTTTTTGGTGCTTAACCAAGAACTACCAACTAATAACCAAAAACCAAATAAAAATGTCAAAAGAAGAAAATTTAGAGTGTTCGTTTTGCGGACGAAAAAAAGCAGAAACAGACCTGTTAATAGCAGGTATGGATGCTCATATTTGCGACAAGTGTATAGAGCAAGCTCATGGTATTGTAGAAGAAGAAATTACAGAAGCAAAAACCAGCAGCTTATCTAAAGACTTAACGCTTAAAAAGCCAAAAGAAATTAAAAATTTCTTAGACCAATATATTATTGGGCAAGATGAAACCAAGCGCTCTATGGCAGTTGCAGTATACAATCACTATAAAAGATTGTTGCAAACAAAAGATGATGATGAGGTTGAAATAGAAAAATCTAATATTGTTTTGGTTGGTGAAACAGGTACAGGAAAAACATTAGTTGCAAAAACAATTGCACGTATGTTAAACGTACCATTTTCTATTGTAGATGCTACAGTTTTAACCCAAGCAGGTTATGTAGGAGAAGATGTAGAAAGTATTTTAAGCAGGTTATTGCAAACTGCAGATTATGATGTAGAAAAAGCACAAAGAGGTATTGTTTTTATAGACGAAATAGATAAAATTGCCAGAAAAGGAGACAATCCATCCATTACCAGAGACGTTTCTGGAGAAGGAGTACAACAAGCCTTATTAAAATTATTAGAAGGCACAGTTGTAAATGTTGCACCAAAAGGAGGTAGAAAACACCCAGAACAAAAATTTGTAGAAGTAGATACTAAAGAAATTTTGTTTATTGCAGGTGGCGCATTTTCAGGAATCGAAAGAATTATTAGCAAGCGTTTAAATATGCAAGCAGTAGGTTTTGGCGCTTCTTTAGATGAAGATAAGGTAGACGAGGAAAACATGTTACAATATATCATTCCTTCAGACTTAAAATCTTTTGGTTTAATACCAGAAATTATAGGTCGTTTGCCAGTTTTAAGTTACATGAATCCCTTAGATGCAAAAACATTAAGAGCCATTTTAACAGAACCTAAAAATTCTATAATTAAGCAATATACCAAGCTTTTTAATATGGACGATGTCAATTTCATCATAGAAGAAGAAGCTTTAAATTATATTGTATCCAAAGCAGTAGAATACAAGTTAGGTGCCAGAGGTTTACGTTCTTTATGTGAAGCTATTTTTACAGATGCTATGTTCGATTTACCAAGTTCAGACGATAAAGAATTTACAGTAACCAAAGAATATGCAGAATCAAAATTAACAAAAAGTGCACTTAAAAAGTTAAGAGCAGCATCTTAAAATGTTTTGGGCGTTCCCTTTCAGGTCAGGCTTTCACACTCGCTTTTTTTGTGAAAAACAAAAAAGAGCTCAAACAATTGCTCAATCCTTAACGCGTATTGCAAACTAAAAAAGGAAGTTCGTAAAAAAATGGAATGTATTCAAACCTCACAGATTTTTAAAACTTGTGAGGTTTTTCATCATAAAAAACAAATAAAAAAATAAGCTTGTAATTATTATATTTGTTTCACTTTCAAACTAAAATCATTAAAAATGATATCTAGAAGTACCATAGACCGTGTTTTTGAAACTGCAAGAGTAGAAGAGGTTATTGGTGAATTTGTACAACTTAAAAAAGCAGGAAGTAACTTTAAAGGTTTAAGTCCGTTTGTAGACGAAAAATCACCATCTTTTATGGTATCTCCAGTAAAACAAATCTGGAAAGATTTTTCTACAGGAAAAGGTGGTAATGCCATTTCTTTTTTAATGGAACATGAACATTATTCGTATCCAGAAGCCATAAAATGGTTGGCAAAAAAGTACAATATAGAAATTGAAGAAACAGAACAATCATCTGAAGAAAAACAACAGATGAATGAAAGAGAAAGTATGTTTTTGGTATCTAAATTTGCCAAAGACTACTTTCATGAAACCATGCTAAATACCAATAAAGGTAAAGCAATAGGACTTTCTTATTTTAAAGAGCGTGGTTTTAGAGATGATACTATTAAAACCTTTGAGCTTGGTTATTGTTTAGATGAGTGGGATGGTTTTACTAAAGCAGCACTCTTAAAAGGCTACGATTTAAAATACATGGCTGCCACAGGTTTAACTATTGTAAAAGAAAACAGACAATTTGATAGATTTAAAGGGCGTGTAATGTTTCCTATACATTCTATGTCTGGTAGAATTTTAGGTTTTGGAGGTAGAATTTTAACAGCAGATAAAAAAGTAGCAAAATATTTAAATTCACCAGAAAGCGATATATATCATAAAAGTAAAATCTTATATGGTTTGTATCAAGCTAAAAAAGAAATAGCAAAACAAGACAATTGTTATTTGGTAGAAGGTTATACAGATGTTATTTCATTTCATCAATCTGGTGTAGAAAATGTTGTGGCCTCTTCTGGTACAGCATTAACTTCAGACCAAATAAGGTTGGTAAACAGACTTACCAAAAACATTACAGTTCTTTTTGATGGAGATGCAGCAGGAATTAGAGCTTCCATTCGTGGAATCGATTTAATTTTAGAGCAAGGCATGAATGTTAGAGTAGTGCAATTTCCTGATGGAGAAGATCCAGATAGTTTTGCAAAGGCACATTCTACAGAAGAATTAAAAAGTCATTTAAAAGACAATGCGCAAGATTTTATCAATTTTAAAGTTTCACTGTTATTAAAAGAGTCTAATAATGATCCTATAAAAAAGGCAGGAGTAATTAGAGATATTGTTACTAGCATTGCTAAAATTCCAGACGGTATAAAACGTGAGGTTTATATACAAGAGTGTTCTCGTATTTTAGAAATATCTGAGCGTGTTTTGTTTAGTGAGTTGGCTCAAATAATATCAAAAGGAGCGTTAGAAAAAAATAAAGCTAAGAAAAAACAAAATTTTTCTGCTCAACAAGACCCCAATGAGCCACCACCAGAATATTTTATGGCTCAAGAACAAGCGCAAATGGGTTTGGTAAAAGGTGGGCCAGTATCAACAGAAAAAATAGATCAACTTTCTATTCTAGAGAAAGAAATTATAAGGTTATTACTGCTTTTTGGTAATGAAGATGTAGAGTTTATAGAAGAAATAGAAAATATAGACGAAAATGATAGGATAATAGTAACCAACAGAAAATACAACAATAAAGTATCTGCAGAAATTTACGTGCATTTACAAGATGATGAAATTGAATTTACCAATCCTGTTTTTCAAGAAATTTATGTACAGATTATTCATCATTTAAACCAATATGAAACTATAAAAATAGACGATTTAATAAATTCTGAAAATAAAGAAATTGCTACACTTGTAACTTCTATTATCATGGAAAAAGAAAATCCTAAAATGCAGCTGAGTAAATGGGATAGTAAAAATATAGAAGTAAAAACAGATATAGAGGTTTTACAAAAAGCGGTAACAGATGTTGTTTTTAATTTACGAAGAGTGCTAATTGATAAATTAGTTACACAAGCTTTAGTACAAGGAAAGGAGTATACCACAGAAGAAAAGGAGGATATTATGAAATACAATTCTTTGAGAATTAAACTCTCAGAGAAATTAAAAAGAGTGGTATAATTTATAAATTCTTAATATTAAGTCTATAAAATTATGAATGTTAATTTTTATTACTTCTATTTATTATATTCATAAAAATTGGCTAATCTATACATATTCAGTGTGGTTAACTTTTTTTTTTATACATTTACATTAACAAAAGAAGTGTTTTAAAGTATTAAAAGTTAAATTTTGTTGATGTTTTTAAGTATGTAGTAGCGTTTAAATAACCCGTTTTTTGCCTTTAGTTAATAATAAAAGTAAAAACAGGTATTTTCCCCTGTATAGTTTTTAAGCCCAAAAATTGATTTTTTGTATATTGCACATGTTAAAAAGAAAAATAAAATCACTATGAAAAAATTACTACAAATTCTAAAAATTGTTCAGTTGTTTATTTTTTTACCTTTTGAGATCTCTAACGGATCAAAAAGAAGAGCTTATATGAGGATAAAAAAAATGATGCTTGCTGCCAATTTATTGTAAATCGAAAGAAATTTTTTAATCAAACAAAAATCCCATAAATTATTATTTATGGGATTTTTTTTATTTTAGATTTTCTGGTATTTCGCAAACAGGTATGGGTACCATTTTATGTTGATTAATTCGGTTTAATCTTTCATAAATTATAAAAACTTCTTTTTCTCTGCCTTTAAAATTCGTTTCGTTTTTACCAGCATCTTGCATTTTCATAGCCCATTCCAATTCGTCATAAGATGCACCAATTTGGTCTTCATCTGTTCTGCTATCACCAAAAAGTCCATCTGTAGGCGCTGCTGTTTGTATTGCTTTTGGCACCTTTAAAAAAGCTGCTAGTTCATAAACTTCAGATTTCATTAAATCTGCAATAGGGCTTAAATCTACACCACCATCACCATATTTGGTATAAAAACCAACACCAAAATCTTCTACTTTATTCCCTGTTCCTGCAACTAGAGCACTATTAATTCCAGCCAAATAGTATAAGGTGGTCATTCTAATTCTTGCTCTAGTATTTGCTAAAGATAAATCTACTTTTGCTTTATCTTCTATTTTAGGTATAGCCAATTTCAATTGTTCAAAAGTAGCTGTTAAATCTACGCGTGTTTCAGTAACATTAGTAAAGCGTGCTTTTAATTGTTTAATATGTTCTTCTGCTCTAGAAACTTGACTTTCTGCTTGGTGAATAGGCATTTCTACACATAGTGTTGGTAACCCTGTTTTAGCACACAAGGTAGAGGTTAGTGCAGAATCAATTCCGCCAGAAACACCTACAACAAAACCTGTTACTTTTGCGTTTTCTGCATATGTTTTTAGCCAATTTATAATATGTTTTGCAACTGCTTCAGTTTTCATGAAATAAACTATTTTAGTATTTTTAACGTTTTAATTCTATTACTAAGATACAAATTTTATGAGATTTTTTATAATGTTTTTAATGGTTTTCTTTTGTTTTTATTCTTGTAAAAAAGAAAAGAGTTTCACCGTAGATATTTCTGGTATTGATGGTTCTTTTAATTTAAGTAGGTTTGATGTTGATTTTTATAGAGCTAAACAAAAGGATTTGTTAAAATTAAAAGCAAAATATCCCTATTTTTTTCCTGAAAGTATGTTAGATAGTATTTCTATCGCTAAAATGAAAGATAAAGATGAACAAGAATTGTTTTTGGAAACTCAGAAGATTTACAAAGATTTTACGGATCAGAAAATTAAACTAAGTTCTTTGTTTAAACATATAAGATATTATAATCCAAAGTTTAAACCTCCAAGAGTAGTTACCATTTTAAGTAATGTAGATTATGAGAGTCGTGTTATTCATGCAGATAGCCTTTTGCTAATTTCTTTAGATGTTTTTTTAGGAAAAGAACATACTTTTTATAACGATTACCCTAAATATATTAAGCAAAACAACACAAAAGAACATTTAATTGTTGATGTTGCAAAAGTGTTTATTGAAGAGCAATTACAGCCAAAGGTTAACCGATCTTTTATCAGTAAAATGATTTACGAAGGAAAAAAAATGTACCTATTAGACCTTTATTTACCAGAAGTTAAAGATGTTATTAAATTTGGAACAACCGATGATAAATTTAATTGGGCATTATCTAATGAAGAGCAAATTTGGAGCTATTTTATTCAAAAAGAATTGTTGTTTAGTACAGATACTAAATTAAATAGTAGGTTTTTAGAAACAGCGCCTTTTTCTAAGTTTTATATGAAACAAGATGACTTGTCTCCTGGTAAAATTGGGGTTTGGGTTGGTTGGCAAATTGTGCGTTCTTTTATGAAACATAATGATGTATCTTTGCAAGAATTAATTAAAATAAACGAAACAGATTTGTTTTCTAAATCTAAGTATAAACCAAGAAAGTAAAGAAAATGGCAGTTAAGCACCAATCAGAAATAAAAATAAATATCGGGTTAGACGAAAATAAAATACCAGAAGAAATTTCTTGGGAGGCTAAAGATGGTGGTATCAATAATGAAGCTTCTAAAGCAGTAATGTTATCTGTTTGGGATCATAAAAAGAAAGATACCTTACGTATGGATTTATGGACTAAAGATATGCCAGTAGATGAAATGAAACAATTTTATCATCAAACATTAGTTTCTATGGCAGATAGTTTTCAACGTGCAACAGATGATCAAAAAATGAGTGCAACTATGCGCGATTTTTGTGATTATTTTGCAGAGAAGTTAGAGCTGAAGAAATAAAAAAGGAGTTGGTCTATTATATATTTCAAGTTTAAACTTTAAGTTTAACTTAAAAAAAAAGAACGTATGTAATAAAACATACGTTCTTTTTTATTTATTAAAATTCTTTATTTTATTCTAAAGAATTAGTTGGTTTAATTTCAACCCTTCTGTTTAATTGTCTACCACCAGCATTTTCATTTGAGAATTTTGGTCTAGATTCTCCAAAACCTTTCGCTTCTAATCTGCTTTGATCAATACCTTCTTTTATCATGTATTTTCTAACAGCATTAGCTCTTCTTTGAGATAAGTAAAGGTTATATCTATCACTGTTTCTATCATCTGTATGACCTTCTATCCTAAATCTAACCTCTGGTACTTTTTTCATTAAGGCAATAATTTTATCAATATTTGCAAAAGAAATATTTTGAATTTTATCACTGTTTGTTTCAAAATAGATACTTGCAGCTAACAATGAGATTTCATTACTTACAGTTTTACCTGTTGGAGCAGCTATTTTCTGTTCAGGACAACCTCTGTTTTCCAATATTCCTGGAGTTGCTGGACATAAATCTTGGTCATCCATAATTCCATCACCATCAGAATCAATATTAAGAGGACAACCTTCATTAGATTCTGGTCCAAAAACTAAAGGACATTTATCTAAATAATCTGGAATTCCATCTTTATCTGAGTCTACAGCTTTACCATTTCCATATACCATAACACCTGGAGGTGTATTAGGTTCTACATCTAGCTCATCCATAACACCGTCTTTATCGGTATCAACAATTTTAAATTTCCCCTGAGCATTTTCGCCTTCATTACCCCAAATGGTAAATACTTTCTTTTTACCTAATTTTACCACAACACCAATACTGGTTACAAAAAATGTTTCCCAATCTTGTTTGTTAGAAATTGCTGCATCTAAATGGTCTTCATAGTTAAAGTACATACCAGATCTTAATTCTAAATCTACTTTTTTACTAAGTCTTCTTTTAATACCTAATTGCGCAGACAAGTAGATAGAGCTCGCCTGGTTTTGACTATCTCTTGCTGGATTAAATCCAAAATCTACCAATTCTCTATCTGGACCGCCATTTAAATTTTTCTCAAAAAGTTGAGAATCGTATTGGTGATAACCAACACCAAAGTAACCAGCAGCGTGCCATTTGTAAGCGCTTGTTTGATATAGGTTTGTAAAACTAAATATAAGGTTTAATTCAGCACCATAAGCAGTACCTTCAAAAAATGTGTTGTCTCTAATTACTGTATTTGGTACATATAAAACTTCGTAAACGTCAGAAAAATATTGTGCACCACCAGAAATTTGTGAATATGTGGCTTTGAATTCTAAACCTAATAAAGGATTAAACATTTTGTCTACAAAAGCGAATGCTCCAAAATTGTAGAAATTTCCTAAATTCCCTGTTCCTATAGAGCGTAAATCTCCATGCATTATAAAGTTACTAACTCCTGCACCTACGGCCCAACTGTTACTGTTTTCAAGGTCTATTCTGTTACCGTAAGTAATCTCATCTGTAGTAAACTGGCTAAAGATTGACGTTGTAAACAAACAACATAAAATGGTTTTTAAAAAAAATCTTCTCATCGAATAGGTATATAGTTATTGTTTTTTTAATAAACTTATGGGGGAGAAAATTAATGTTAGCAAAAGTATAATTTTTTTTTTAATTATCTTTAATTTTTTCTAGTATAAACTGATAATCATTGTTATTAGCTACAAAATCAATTTCAGATACATTAATAATTAATACATTTAAACCTTTTTGAACATTTAAAAAATTTAGATATCCTTTTTGTATTTTATCTAAATATTTAGCCTTTATATTTTGTTCATATGGTCTTGCTCTTTTTTTAATATTTTCAAGTAATCTTTCTGTATCTTGGTAAAGGTAAATATATAAGTCTGGTTTAATAATTTCTTTATAAACCAAGTTAAACATTTTTCTATATAATATAAATTCTTCTTTAGATAATGTTACTTGTGCAAATATTAACGATTTAAAAATATAATAATCTGAGATTATGAAGTTCTTAAATAAGTTGAATTGTGCAAAATCCTCGTTGAGTTGTTGATATCTATCGATTAAAAAATTCATTTCTAAAGGAAAAGCAAAACGTTTTTTATCTTTATAAAACTTTGGTAAAAATGGGTTATCTGCAAAACGTTCTAATATTATTTTTGCATTATGGTCTTCACTTATTTTTTGAGTGAGCGAAGTTTTACCTGCTCCAATGTTGCCTTCTATAGCTATATAATTATATTTTTCTTCTAATGGTATTGGACGAATTAAAGTAGTATTAATTTTAGAAATTGTTGAAGTATCGGTACAATTTTGCAGGCATTCAACTATTTGTGCTTTTGCTACAGGATGTAATACATTTTTAGCAATTTCTGCTAAAGGAACTAGTACAAAATTACGATCCAACATTTTAGCGTGTGGAATAATTAAGTCTTTTGAAATGATAATCTGATTTTCAAAAAGTAAGATATCAATATCAATTAATCTGTTGGCATAGTTTTCTGAATGATTTCTTTTTCTTCCTAATTCTTTTTCTATTGATAAAAGAATTTTTAAAAGGTTTTCTGGAGTTTTATTGGTTTTTACTTCGATACAAATATTGTAAAAATCATTGCCAGCAAAACCCCAAGATGGTGTTTTATAAATGGAAGAAATTTTATGAATGCTACCAACTTTTTTGTCAATAGCATCAATTGCATTTTGCAGATTTTCTGATTTATTGCCTTTATTTGAACCTAAAGATAAATATGTTGTTTTTTTAATTTTCAATAGAAATTTTTATACCTACAAAGAAACAAAAAAATACAATTTTATGAATGGTGAAGGGATGCATTTTTTATGTAATTAACGTGAGTTCGACTTAACTTACACCCATATTAGGTAAAAACCTTTGAATTTTAATGCCTGGTTTCTTGTCAAGAAAAGAATAAGCAGTTAATCCAGCTATTAAATTTCCTAAAAAGTTATCAAAAGAGCGATGTCTGGAATGTTCTATTTGGCAAGTATTTTTTAATACATCGTTGACAGATTCTATGATTGCTCTTTTCCTCAAATAAACTTTATCCATAAAATCGAGTGCTTTTTTCTTCATATTTTTTCTTAATTTAGTTACTAGATGAATACCGTCAACAAACAATTTATCAAATAAATCTTTACCTAAACATCCTTTATCACCATAGATTTTTCCAAATATTTTATCGTGAAAATTTTTATTTTTAAGTGGGTATCTATCATCTACATTTGCTTTAGTAATCAGAAAATCAACAATTTGACCTTTATCATTACTAACTAAATGTAATTTAAAGCCATAGAACCAGCCTAATGTTCCATAGCTTTTCTCAGCAATTCCTTGAAACACTTTGTTTTGTTTTTCTCTTTTATAATGACAGACTTTAAGAGCTGTAGAATCAATAAAAGAAATACCAGAACATTTGCCTAAACCAAAAAGCTTTAAATAGACAGCTAATGGTTGTATTACTGATTTTTGTAATTCAACAAAACGATTATATGAAACCAAATCTGGGAAGAAATCATTCATATGTTTAGATACATAATAGAGATAAAAATGCTTTAGATTCCGATGTGATTTTAGATGAAAAATAACCATAATAGTCATTACTTCACTTTTACTCATTTTGAATTTTCTATTGCGTTTTTTAGGTAGTGAAATATCTGAAATACTGTTTTTTGTTAAAACAGCATCAAATTCTTTCATAAAATCGTCTAGATTACAAAAAATTTCAATAATTTTAAAATCGGAAATCATAAGCAGAATAATTTTAGTTGATTGAATATCAGAACCTTAATTTACTAAATTTTCTGCTTTTTTCTTATATAAATAACAACTTTCTTAAGTCGAACTCGCGTTAATTACGTATTTATTGCTGCTGTTATAGTTTTTATTTGTTTTTATTAAATCTTATAAAGTTACCTGTATATCATCAGCTGTAGTTTTATAAATATATTAATGTTCTTTGGTATTATAAAGTGTTTTGTAGTGGTGCTATTTTTATTTTTAAAAAGAAGACAAAAAGAAAGTACGTTTTATTGCAATCTTTATTATTTGTGTTTCATTGAGTTTGTTGTAACTCTGTAGTTATTTATTTGGTTGAAACAAAAAGATACTATTTGGTAGATCTAGTAGAAAATAAATAGCAGAGCGATTTATAGTATGGATTTTTTCAATTTAAAACAACAATTTATATTTTAAGAATAGAAAGTACAGCAAAAAAGGTTATTATTATAGTAGTTGTAAAAATTTAATTCTTAGTATGCAGATTTTCTGTAAAATAGAAATCAAGCGAAGTCTATGTGCTAAATGTTATGTATTCCTATTTTAAAACGAAATATTTAGGCATAAAAAAAATCGCCAAAATTAATTGGCGATTTTTATGATTGATAAAGATTTAGAAAAATTTAATCTTCTTTCTTTTCTTGTCTTGGTTTTCTGTCATCACGTCTGTTATCACGTCCACGATTATCTCTACCTCTGTTATTGTCTCTGCCACGATTGTTGTCTCTTGGTGGTCTAGCAACATAACCTTCTGGTTTTGGTAAAATAGCTTTTCTAGATACTTTTTCTTTACGAGTTCTTGGATCTAAACCAAAATATTTAACATCTAAAACATCACCCATATTAACTACATCAGAAACGTTGTCTGTGCGTTCCCAAGCTAATTCAGATACGTGTAATAAAACTTCATTTCCTGGAGCTTCTACATACTCTACAACAGCACCAAAATCTAACATTTTAATAACTTTTACTTCGTAAACGCTACCAACTTCTGGCTTAAACAACATCGATTCAATTTTAGCAATTACTGCTTCAATTCCCTCTGGTTTTGTACCTAAAATTTCAATAATTCCTTCTTCTGTTACTGGGTCTTCTGTAATTACAATAGTAGTTTCTGTCTCTTTTTGTAATTCTTGAATATTTTTACCACCTGGACCAATAAAAGCACCAATTAAATCGTTTGGTATTCTTCGATTAATCATTTTAGGAGCATGTGCTTTTACCTCTTCATTAGGATTGGCAATAGTATCTGTTAGCTTTTCTAATATATGTAAACGACCATTTCTTGCTTGTTTTAGTGCATTCACTAAAATCTCGTAAGACAATCCTTTTACTTTAATATCCATTTGGCAAGCGGTAATACCTTCTGCTGTTCCAGTTACTTTAAAGTCCATATCACCTAAGTGATCTTCATCACCTAAAATATCAGATAAAACGGCATAACGATCTCCATCAGAAATTAATCCCATTGCAATACCAGAAACTGGTCTTGTCATTTGTACACCAGCATCCATCATTGCCATTGTACCTGCACAAACTGTAGCCATAGAAGAAGAACCGTTAGATTCTAATACTTCAGAAACTACTCTTACTGTGTAAGGACAATCATCTGGTACCATTCCTTTTAATGCTCTTTGAGCTAAGTTACCATGACCAACTTCTCTTCTAGAGGTTCCTCTTAAAGGTCTTGCTTCACCTGTACAAAAAGGAGGGAAGTTATAGTGTAAATAAAAACTTTCTTCACCTTCATAAGATGGCATGTCTATTTTATTAGCTTCTCTAGAAGTTCCTAAAGTTACAGTAGCTAAAGCTTGTGTTTCTCCACGTGTAAAAATAGATGAACCGTGAGTAGAAGGTAAGTAATCTACTTCACACCAAATTGGTCTAATTTCATCTGTTTTTCTACCATCTAAACGTAAACCTTCTGCTAAAGTTAATTCTCTAACTGCATTTTTTTGAGATTTGTTAAAGTATTTACCAACTAAATCTCCATAATCTGCTAATTCTTCTTCTGTAAAAGTAGCTTTTAATGCTTCTTTTACTTCTGCAAAAGCAGTAGTACGTTCTACTTTAGAAGTTCCTTTTTTGGCAATTGCATAACATTTGTCATAAGAAAAATCGTTAATTTTTGCTTCTAAATCTGCATCTTCTCTTTCTCCTTCGTATTCTCTAGTTTCTTTTTTACCAAAAGCTTCTGCTAAACGAACTTGTGCAGCACATTGAATTTTAATAGATTCATGTGCAAACTTAATTGCATCTGCCATTTCTTCTTCAGAAATTTCATCCATTTCACCTTCAACCATCATTACAGAATCTGCAGAAGCACCAATCATCATATCAATGTCAGACTCTGCTAATTGTGCTCTACTTGGGTTAATTACAAATTCGCCATTTACTCTAGCAACTCTAGCTTCTGAAATTGGGCATTCAAAAGGAAAATCTGATAATTGAATAGCTGCTGACGCTGCTAAACCTGCCAACGCATCTGGCATTACATCTTCGTCATGAGACATTAGTTGTATCATAACTTGTACCTCACTATGGTAATCTTTTGGAAATAATGGACGTAAAACACGGTCTACTAAACGCATTGTTAATACTTCTCCATCACTTGGTCTTGCTTCTCTTTTAAAGAATCCTCCAGGATAACGTCCTGCAGCAGCAAATTTTTCTCTATAATCTACAGTCAATGGTAAAAAGTCTACGGTACCTGCTTTGTAGCTAGAAACTACTGTACATAATAACATTGCTTTACCCATTTGAACAACAACAGAACCGTGCGCTTGTTTTGCCAATTTACCGGTTTCTAATGAGATGGTTCTTCCATCTCCAAGGTCTATAACCTCTCTAAATACTTTTGGAATCATAAGTTTTTAATACTAATTTTTTAATCTGTTTGTTGTTGCGTTGTTTTGGTTTGTTGTTGTGTGTTTTTCCAATGGAAACACAAGAATTTTGTTAAGATTCTTGCTTTTTTATATAAAATCTGTTTGTTAAGCAGTCTCTATTTTTTTTAAAGTTCCGTTTTCACGGAAAAGACAATTGTCTAATTCTAAGTAAAATTCAAAACTATTGTCAATAAAAAAGAGGCACGTTTATAGTACCTCTTTTTTGTAAGAATTATTTTCTAATTCCTAATTCTTTGATTATTGCACGGTATCTTAAAATGTCTTTCTTTTTAAGATAATCTAATAAACTTCTACGTTTACCTACCATCATTACTAAAGAACGCTCTGTGTTAAAATCTTTACGATTTTGCTTTAAGTGCTCTGTTAAATGGTTAATTCTGTGCGTAAATAACGCAATTTGCCCTTCAGAAGAACCCGTATCGTTTTTTCCTTTACCGTGTTTTTCAAAAATGCTTTCTTTTACTTCTTTACTTAAGTACATGCCAATATTATTTAAATGATTTTTATGTATGCTTCAATAGTATTTCTATTGAGCGTGCAAATATAGAATTATTTTTTTGAAAATCACTGTAATATTAATTTTCAAAATCACTTATTTTGAATACATTTTAACATTTGTCTAAAATACACCAACTACAAACCAAAAGCTTGCTAAAGAATTAGTTAGTTTTAACGGTTATGCTTTTTTTATTGCTGTAGTTACTTGTAATTAAGTTTTCTAAAGATTCTATGTAATACGTCTAAATTTGTCAAGAGCCCTTTTTTTCTATTTAATCTAATGTTTTAAATAAAGTAACTCATTTAGAACAATAAGGTTAAGAGAATAAAGCAGCATTATAAAGCAACATTACAAGAAAAACAGACTTTTTACATTCCGCGTATTTAACTAACTTTTAAAGTAAAGTGGTCTTTTATGCACGAACGCATAATAATTAATAATTTTTTACATCGATTAGTGAAATATTCTTAAATCTTTTTTATTTTTATTGATAATATTTGTTTATCCGAATTTAATCTTTAATTTTGCCACGCAAATAATTGAAATACAAATGTTAAATAAATTCTATACTCGTTTCTTTTTTTACTTTTACTTTTTTAGTAAAAGGTGAGGCTTGTATATAATAAATAACTATAAAATATAAAGTCTCGATAATTTTCGAGGCTTTTTTTTTGAATTAAAATGAAAAAAATAATCGCCATACAAGGAGCACAAGGCTCTAACCATCATAAAGTTGCCATAGACTTTTATGGAGAAGATATACAATTAATAGAATGTATGTCTTTTGATGCTTTGGTGGCTAGTTTGTTAGACAAAAGTGCAGATTTAGGTGTTATGGCTTTAGAAAATACCATTGCAGGTTCTATTATACCAAATTATGCATTAATTGATGCCAATAATTTGCATATGACTAATGAGGAGTATTTAAATATTCATCATCATTTAATGGCTTTAAAAGGGCAAACTATTGCAGATATTAAAGAAGTTTGGTCACATCCAATGGCCTTATTACAATGTAAGGAGTTTTTTAAAAAATACCCACACATTAAGTTAGTGGAAGATGTAGATACTGCAGAAGTTGCCAAAAGAATTGCAAAAGAAAACTTAAAAGGAATTGCTGCAATTGCACCAAAAATAGCCGCAGAAATTTTTGGTTTAGATATTTTAGAAGATGAAATTCAGACCATAAAAGAAAATTCTACAAGATTTGTAATTGTACAAACAACAAAACCAGCAGTAAATGAAACTGTGAACAAGGCTTCTTTAAAATTTCAATTAGATCATAAAAGAGGAAGTTTAGCAGCTATTTTAAATGTGTTGAGTGATTGTAAAATGAATTTAACCAAAATACAATCTTTACCAGTAATAGAAACACCTTGGAAATATTCTTTTTTTGTTGATGTTACTTTTGAAGATTACAAAGAATATAAAAAAGCAATAGCCATTATAGAAATAATGGCAGCAAAATTTAAGATTTTAGGAACTTATAAAAACGGAAGAAAGTGATTAAACCTGCCAAAAGATTAGACACAGTAAAAGAATACTACTTTTCTAAAAAATTAAGAGAAGTTAGGGGTTTAATAGCAGCAGGTAAGCCAATTATTAATATGGGTATTGGTTCGCCAGATTTACAACCTCCTGCAAACGTTATAACTGCAATTTCTAGTAGTTTAGCAGATGCAACTGCGCACAAATACCAATCTTACCAAGGTTTGCCAGAATTAAGAGCTGCCATTGCAACTTTTTACAAAAATAAATTTTCTGTAGATGCAAATCCAGAGAATGAAGTTTTACCATTAATGGGAAGTAAAGAAGGTATTATGCATATTTCTATGGCTTTTTTAAACGAAGGCGATAAAGCATTAATACCAAACCCAGGTTACCCAACTTATACATCTGTAACCAAATTAGTAGGCGCAACACCGTTGTTTTACAATTTAAGTGAAGCTACAAATTGGCAACCTAATTTTGAAGAACTAGAAAATCAAGATTTAACAGATGTTAAAATTATGTGGGTAAATTATCCGCACATGCCAACAGGTACAAATGCAACTTTAGCAACCTTAGAAAAGTTAGTTGCTTTTGGTAAAAAACACAATATTTTAATTATAAATGATAATCCGTATAGTTTTATTTTAAACGATAAACCTACTAGTATTTTACAAGTAGCAGGCGCAAAAGATATAGCTTTAGAGTTAAATTCTTTAAGTAAAACCTTTAATATGGCAGGTTGGCGTGTAGGAATGTTATTAGGTAATGCAACTTTTATAAATGAAGTTTTAAAAGTAAAATCTAATATGGATTCTGGTATGTTTTACGGCATACAAAAAGGAGCTATTAAAGCTTTACAATTGTCTAACGATTGGTTTTTATCGCAGAATAAAGTTTACGAAGAACGCAGAAAATTAATTTGGCAGTTGGCAGATAAATTAAACGCAGTTTATGATAAAAATGCAACCGGTTTATTTGTTTGGGCAAAAATTCCTGAAGGAAAAAAATCTGAAGAAGTTACAGATGCAGTTTTATATAACAAAGATATTTTTATAACTCCAGGAACCATTTTTGGTTCACAAGGAGAAGGTTACATTCGTTTTTCGTTGTGTGTAACATCAGAAATCATAAAAGAAGCAATTAGTAGATTCGAATAACAATGGGTTTTAACCCATTGAAAAAAGAAAAAAAGAAAAAATGAAAAATATATTTTGCATAGGAATCGGTTTAATAGGAGGTAGCTTTGCTATTGATATTAAAAATCAAAATCCAGAAGCAATAATTCACGGAATTAGCAGAAAAGACGAAACCTTAAACAAAGCTTTAGAATTACAACTAATTGATAAAAAAGCAACTTTAGACGATCTAGAAAATGCAGACTTGGTAATTATATCAATTCCTGTAGATGCAACCGTAAAATTATTACCAACAGTTTTAGATAAAATATCAGATAATACTTTGGTTATAGATGCAGGATCAACAAAAGAAGCAATTTGTAAAGTTGTTGAACATCATAAAAGAAGACGTAATTTTTTAGCATGCCACCCAATTGCAGGTACAGAAAATTCTGGACCAACAGCTGCAATTTCTGGCTTATATAAAGGAAAAACCAATATTATTTGCGAAGTAGAAAAAACAACATTTAAGCTTCAAGAACAAGCTTTGGCACTTTTTAATGCCATTGGAATGCGTATTCGTTATATGGATGCAAAATCGCATGACAAACATATTGCGTATGTTTCGCACCTTTCCCACATTAGTTCATTTATGTTAGGAAAAACAGTCTTAGAAAAAGAAAAAAACGAAAAAGATATTTTCGACATGGCAGGTTCTGGTTTTGCATCAACAGTGCGTTTGGCAAAAAGTAGTCCTGCAATGTGGACACCAATTTTTAAACAAAACAAAGACAACGTAATAGAAACGTTAGAAGAATACATTAACAATTTACAACAATTTAAAGCGTTGATGCAAAAAGATAATTTCTCTGAAATTTTTAACGAAATGGAGAATACAAATTATATAAAGCAAATTTTAAACGGCATAAAATAAAACGCCACAACAAGTAGAAAGAATGAAAAATACAAAAGAATTAAGAACATGGTTGGATGATATGAAACTAGATCATCCACTAGTAATAGCAGGGCCTTGTAGTGCAGAAACCGAAGAACAGGTTTTAAAAATTGCACACGAATTAAAAGATTCTGATGTAAATTACTATAGAGCAGGTATTTGGAAACCAAGAACAAGACCAGGAAATTTTGAAGGTGTTGGTGCCTTAGGTTTAGGTTGGTTAAAAAAGGTAAAAGAACAAACTGGCATGAAAACCTGTACAGAAGTTGCCAATGCAGCACACTGTAAATTAGCGCTAGAAAATGATGTAGATTTATTGTGGATTGGTGCACGTTCTACAGTATCGCCATTTATTATGCAAGAAATTGCAGACGCTTTACAAGGTACAGACAAAATTGTATTGGTAAAAAACCCAGTAAATCCAGATTTGGCTTTATGGTTAGGTGGTATCGAAAGATTGTATACAGCAGGAATCAAAAATTTAGGAGCAATTCATAGAGGATTTTCAACTTACGAGAAATCAAAGTACAGAAACAATCCAGAATGGCAATTGGCAATAGAATTTCAAAATAAATTCCCAGATTTACCATTAATTAACGATCCATCGCACATTACAGGAAATCGCGATATGATTTTTGATGTTTCGCAAACCGCTTTAGATTTAAACTTTGATGGTTTAATGATAGAAACACATTTCGACCCAGAAAACGCTTGGTCAGACGCTGCACAACAAGTAACGCCAGACACGTTAAAGCAAATTATGGAAGATCTAAAAATTAAAAAGCCAACAGAAACCTCTGCAGAGTATAGAGAATCTTTAGAAAACCTAAGAGCACAAATTAACGTTGTAGACGATCAATTAATAGACCTTTTAGGAAAACGTATGCAAGTTGCCGATAAAATTGGCGCGTTGAAAAAAGAAAAAAACGTAGCCGTTTTACAATCTAAACGTTGGAACGAGATTTTAGGAAACATGGTTTTAGAAGGAAACGGAAAAGGATTAAGCGAAGAGTTTATTCTTAAAATGTTTAAAGCCATTCACCAAGAATCTATAAACCACCAAGAAAAAATTATTAACGGATAATTTATACTGAACTCGTTTCAGAATCTATTAATAGTAATTTAAAATTACCACAAATTCAGAAATTATATTTCTGGTTTGTGGTTTTTTTTGGGCG
Organism: uncultured Polaribacter sp.; assembly: GCF_947495205.1. GTDB lineage: Bacteria > Bacteroidota > Bacteroidia > Flavobacteriales > Flavobacteriaceae > Polaribacter. The sequence goes on from NZ_CANLXV010000011.1 coordinate 79,687, forward strand.
TTACCACAAGGGTCAGGCTTTCGCTACTCACTTTTTTTGCAGAAAAAGCAAAAAAGAGTTCAAACAAACCGCTCAATCCTTAACGCATATTGCAAACTCCAAAAACAAGTTATAAAAATAAACTTTTAGATGTATTACTAGATCTCACAGATTTTTAAAAACTGTGAGGTCTTTTTTATAAGTTCAATTCAGAAAACTTGTAAAATAATTTCATTTCTAGTAAAATTTCTTTTTCAGAAATCTTGTAGCAAGAAGTTTCATGAGTTTTAACAAGTTTTCGATACAATCTTCTCAAAAAAATCAAAAATCACTCCAACTATCATCCACAGAATTACAGAAAATTCTGCATCTTTGTAGTAATGACAGGAATTGTATACAAATCTACAGGAAGTTGGTACTTCGTAAAAGCTACAGATGGTAATTTCCATAAATGTAGAATTAAAGGAAAATTTAGAATAAAAGGCATAAAAAGTACAAATCCTATTGCTGTTGGCGATAAAGTAGTTTTCGATTTAGAAAAAAAAGGAGACGAAGAAACAGGTGTAATAAAAACTATTTTAGATAGAGAAAATTTTATTGTCAGAAAGTCTGTAAACCTATCAAAACAAACCCACATTATTGCTGCCAATGTAGATTTGGTTTTTTTATTAATCACTATTAATAATCCGCCAACATTTACAACATTTATAGACCGTTTTTTAGTATCTACAAGAGCTTATAGAATAGACACTGTTTTAGTATTTAATAAAATAGATGCTTATGCAATAGAAGAACGTGCAGAAATTTTATATTTAAAAGATATTTATGAAGCCATTGGTTACAAGTGTGTAGAGGTTTCTGCAACACAAAATAAAAATGTAAACGAGATAAAAGAAATAATGACAGGCAAAACAGCCATGTTTGTTGGGCATTCTGGCGTTGGAAAATCTACTCTAGTTAATGCAATAGAACCTTCCTTAAACTTAAAAACCAAAGAAATTTCAGATCAACATAACCAAGGAAAACATACTACAACATTTGCAGAAATGTTCGATTTAAGTTTTAATGCCAAAATTATAGACACACCAGGTATTAAAGGCTTTGGTGTGGTAGATATGGATAAATACGAATTAGGAGATTACTTTCCAGAATTTTTCGCTTTAAAACAAAACTGTAAATTTAACAATTGCTTGCATTTAAAAGAACCAAAATGCGCAGTTAAAACAGCTTTAGAAGAAGAAAAAGTTGCTTGGTCTCGCTACAAAAGTTATTTGCAAATTCTTGAAGTAGAAGAAGAATCAGAACATTTTAGAACAGATATTTGGGATGAAGATTCCGTTTAATTCCCCAAAAGGAAAAACTGTTATTTTGTAAATTTATTATTTATAAAAAGCATCAGTTTCCTTCCCTTTGAGAATTACTAAGAATGGGAAAAAGATGAAATATAGGAAATACTTATGAAAGTTGTAATCCAAAGAGTTTCTAAAGCAAGTGTAAAAATCAATCATAAAAAAGTTGCAGCTATAAAAACAGGGTTCTTAATTTTGTTAGGTATCGTTGCAGAAGACAAGCAAGAAGATATTGATTATTTAGTAAGAAAAATTGCCAACTTGCGTATTTTTAATGATATAAATAGCGTAATGAATTCCTCACTTTTAGAAGTTAAAGGAGATGTAATTGTGGTAAGTCAGTTTACATTACACGCTTTAACAAAAAAAGGAAATAGACCAAGTTATATAAAAGCCGCAAAACCAGAAATTGCCATTCCTTTATATGAGAATTTTGTAAAAACTTTAGAAAAAACACTTGGTAAAAACGTGCAAACGGGTAAATTTGGAGCAGATATGCAAGTAAAATTAATAAATAATGGTCCTGTAACCATCATTATCGATTCTAAAAATAAAGCATAATATTTTGGATTTTATCAACATCCATACCCACAAAAAACCTTTGGTTAAAAACGTGTTTTCTATTGAAAATATGTATCCAAATTCTGCAGATTTTTCGATGCCTTTTTCAATAGGTATTCATCCTTGGTTTATCAATAAAAAAAATATAGATAAAGAACTTTTAATCATTGAAAAGCAATTGCCACATAAAAATTGTTACGCAGTAGGAGAATGTGGTTTAGATAAAATTACAGAAACCAATTTTGAACTTCAAAAAACAGTTTTTATAAAACAGGTTTTACTTTCAGAAAAATATAAAAAACCGTTAATAATTCATTGTGTAAAATCTTATCAAGAAATTATGCAATTAAAAAAGACGCTAAAACCCAGTCAAATTTGGATTTTACATGGTTTTCATAAGAATTTACAAGTTGCCCAAAGTTTATTAAAAAATGATGTTATTTTGTCTTTTGGTGCAGCAATTATCAATAATAAAAAATTGCAAGAAGTTATTACAGAAATTCCTATCAATAATATATTGTTAGAAACAGATAATGCTAAAATTGAAATTAAAAAAATCTATCAAAAAGTAGCAAATTTAAAAAACATAGAGGTTTTAGAACTTCAACAAAAAATAAAAGAGAATTTCACAAAGATTTTTAAAATATGAGTTGGTTAGAGCGTACTGAGTTATTAGTACAAAAAGAAGGTTTAGAAAAGTTGCAAAATGCAAATATTTTAATTGTAGGTTTAGGTGGTGTAGGTTCTTATGCCGCAGAATTTATAGCTAGAGCAGGAGTTGGTAAAATAACAATTGTAGATGGCGATGTTTTTGATGAAACCAATAAAAATAGACAATTACCCGCATTAGACACTACTATTGGTAAATACAAAACAGAAGTTTTGGCAGAAAGAATTAAAGCCATTAACGCAGATATAGATTTAACGGTTTTAACTGAATTTTTATCGCCAGAAAGAGCATATGAAATTGTTTCTAAAGAGTTTGACTATGTTTTAGATTGCATAGATTCTATTACACCAAAAATTAATTTAATTGTGGCCGCTAGAAGAAAAAAAGTAAAAATAATTTCTTCTATGGGAGCAGGAGGTAAGTTAGATGCTACAAAAATTAAAGTAAAAGATATTTCTAAAACTAAAAACTGCACCATGGCAAGAGTTTTAAGAAAGCGATTAAAAGAAAGAAAGGTAGACAAAGGCGTAAAAGCAGTATATTCAGAAGAAGTGCAAATTGCTACGAGTGTAAAAGTTACAGACGGTACAAATTTTAAAAAATCTTATTATGGTACTATAAGTTATATGCCAGCAGCTTTTGGTTTGCAAGCGGCGGCGCATGTTGTTAATTTTATCATAAAAACCAATAAATAGTTTCCAAGGAAAATAAATCGCAATATATTTGCCATGGAAAATAAATAACAAATTAAAATAAAAATGAAAAAAATAATAGTAGCATTAGTAGCAGTAGCGTCAGTATTTACTGCGTGTAAAGAAAAAAAAGAAAGTGTAACCACTAAAGCCGCAGAAAAAGTAGCTGTTAAAGTATCTGAATTGAATAATGTAGATACTGCAACATCTGTTTTAACCTGGAAAGGAACAAAGCCAACAGGCGCTCATAATGGAAATGTTATGATTAAAGATGGAGATTTATTGGTTGAAAATGGTAAAGTAACAGGAGGAGAATTTATTATAGACATGAATTCTATTAAAGTTTTAGACATTCCTGCAGATAATGAAGGAAATGGAAAACTATTAGGACACTTAACAAGTGCAGATTTCTTTGATGTAGCTACTTACCCAACTTCTAAATTTGTAATTACTAATGTAGAAGATAAAGGAGATAAAATACATGTTACAGGAAACTTAACAGTTAAAGATGTAACTAAAAGTATTACAATACCTGCCACTGTAAATACTGTTAATGGCGTTACTGTTTTTAAAAGTGAAACTTTTATGGTAAACAGGGCAGAATTTAATGTAAAGTACGGTTCTAAATCTTTCTTTGACAATCTTAAAGATAAATTTATAGATGATAATATGGAATTATCATTTACTGTAAAAACAAAAGCATAATCAATTTAAATCTAATAATATGAATATTCAAAAAGGACAAAGACCATGTGGTTGTGGTTTAACTGCAGACAAAGATGGTTATTGCGATGGCTCTCACGCCAACAAATAAGTGAAACAAACCTCTATTAGAAAAAACTCAAAATTTATATTTTGAGTTTTTTTTTGGTTAAAAGCCATATGTTATAACATAAATTTTAGATGTTTTTTTTACGTTAAAGTTTATATATGAACATAGTTTTTTATATTTTCGTTCATATGAAAAAAAGTTTATCCCTCACTCTCCCTTTCTTTTTTTTGTTGTTTTTTGTTTCAAAACAACAAAGTCAAAACTTAAATTATAATGTTTTTAATATTCCACAGGAATTAAAAGAAGATACAAATGCTGTTGTTAGAGACAATTCTATAGAAATAACTATAGAAGATTTAGATAAAATGGTAGTTCGTAAAAGGAAGGTAATTACTGTTTTAAATAAATTAGGTAATGTAGATGCTAAAATTGGAGAAAGTTATGATAATGATACGAAAATAACTGAGTTATCTGCTTATATCTATGATAGTTTTGGTAAAGAAATTAAAAAATATAAAGAGAGAGACTTTTTAGATGTTAGCGCTGTAGATGGTGGTACATTGTATTCAGATGCTAGAGTAAAATATGTAGAATATACACCAATTTCTTATCCATATACGTTGGTGTTTACTTCAGAATACAAAACCTCTACAACTGGTTTTATTCCTTGGTGGTACCCTGTAAATGGGTATTATATTTCAGTAGAAAAAAGTAGTTATACATTGCATAATCCTAAAGCCATTCCTTGGCGCATAAAAAATACAAACTTTAAAGGTTTTAACATTCAAAAAGAAGAAACAGCTACTAAAATTAGCTATCAGTTAGAAAAACAAAAGGCGTATGTTTATGAGAGAAACACAATTGCTTATAGAGATTTATTGCCAAAAGCAATTGTAGCTTTAGATAATTTTCAATTAAAAGGGGTTACAGGCAATTATACAAATTGGAAAGACTTTGGGCTGTGGATGTACAATAAACTTTTAATGGGCAGAGATCAGTTAGATGAAGCCACAATTGCAAAGGTAAAAGCATTGGTAAAAGACGAAAGTGATCCTATTAAAAGAGCTAAAATTGTATATGAATATATGCAAAATAAAACGCGTTATATTGGCGTGCAAGTTGGCATTGGTGGTTGGGAACCCATAGCAGCAAATAAAGTAGATGCTGTTGGTTATGGAGATTGTAAAGGTTTAACTAATTATACAAAGGCATTATTAAATGCTGTAAATGTTACTTCATATTATACGGTTGTTTATGCAAATGAAAAAAGAGATATTGATAAGGATTTTTCCTCTATTCAAGGAAATCATATCATTTTAAATTTACCTAATAAAAACGGAGACGACATTTGGTTAGAATGTACTAGTCAAACAACTCCTTTTGGTTTTTTAGGAAGTTTTACGCATGATAGAAACGTTTTGGTTATTACTCCAGAAGGAGGAATTATTAAAAAAACACCTGCTTATAAAGATGAAATCAATTTACAGAACTCAACAGCTAAAATTCAGCTTTTAGAAAACGGAGATGTAAAGGCTTCTTTAAAAAGAATTTCTAAAGGTTTGCAATATGATGATAAGTTTTATTTAGAGAATAAAACCAAAAAAGAACTCATAAAGAATTACAAATCTAACGTTTGGGATTATAATAATAATTTAGAAATTACTGATGTAAATTTACAAAACGATAAAGAAAATGTAGTTTTTACAGAAGAATTAGAAGTGGCTGTTAAAAATTATGCAACGGTTAACAAAGATGAATTTCTTTTTAGAGTGAATGTTTTTAATAAAGAAAATTACATACCTAAAAGATATAGAAATAGAAAATTACCCTTACACATTAAAAAAGGGTATAAAGATGTAGATGAATTTGAAATAAAGTTACCAAAAGGATATGTTTTAGATGTTTTACCACCACAAAAAGAGTTAAAAACTAAATTTGGTAGTTATAAAGTTAACTTTATAAAGATTGATGATAATACTTTTACATACAAAAAAAATATACTGATTAAAGAAGGTGTTTACCCTAAAGAAGACTACAATACTTACAGAAGTTTTAGAAGAGGTATAGCAAAGTTAGATAATTTAAGAATTGCAATAAACAAACCCCAAATAAATAATAAATAATGAAAAAACTAATTATACTTGTACTTCTTGTTAGCTCATTTAAGGCTTTAGCACAACAGAACTATAAATTTGGTAAAGTATCTAAAGCAGAACTAAAAGAAGAAATTTATCCATTAGATTCTATTGCAGATGCAGCTTATCTATATAAAAATAGAAATACGTATTATCAATTAACTGATGATGGTTGGCAAATTATTACAGAATACCATGAAAGGATTAAAATTTATAATAAAGATGCGTTTCATTTAGCAACTAAAATAGTTTCCTGTTACGATCCAGAATCTGGTTCAGGAGGATCGTCTGATAGTGTTAAAAACATAAAAGGCTACACATTTAACTTAGAAAATGGCAAAATTGTAAAAGAAAAATTATCTAGTAATAGTATTTTTAAAGAAAGAAAAAATAAATATAGAGTAGTAAAAAAAATAGCAATGCCTTCTGTAAAAGAAGGATCAGTAATAGATTTAAAATATAAAATAATTTCAGCCAGACCTGGTTACGTTGCAGATGTACAATTTCAATATGGCATACCTGTTAAAAAATTTGAAACAAGTATAGCTATTCCAGAATTTTTTATTTTCAAACAGAAAAACACGGGGTATTATGCTGTAAAAATGCAAATGTCTTTTAAGAATCAAACGTTAAATGGAGATCAAACATTCAGCAATAATGTTTATAAATTTAATGATGAAAACATTCCTGCATTAAGAAATAACGAGCCTTATATTGGTAGTATTAGAACCTATAGAGGTGGTATGTCTTTTGAGCTAACACAAACAAATATTATTAGTTTGGGAGGCACTCTAAAATCATTTTCTAACTCTTGGGGAGATGTAACCCAACAAATTTATAACGCTTCTAGTTTTGGGGGCGAATTAAAAAAACAAAATTACTATAAAGAAGATATTAATAAATTACTGGTTAACGTAAAATCAAATTCAGAAAAGGTTGCAGTAATATTAGCTTATGTAAAAAACAAAGTAAAGTGGAATGGTTTTTACGGTTTCTCTACAGAAAAAGGCGTAAAAAAAGCCTATAAAGAACAAACAGGTAATGTTGCAGATATTAACTTAATGCTTACTTCTATGCTAAATTATGCTGGTTTAATAGCAAGTCCTGTTTTAGTAAGTTCTAAAGGAAATGGAATACCTATTTTTCCTACTATAGATGGTTTTGATTATGTAATTGCAATGGTAGAATTTCCAGATAATAGCTATGTTTTGTTAGATGCAACAGAGCCTTTTAGTACACCAAATAATTTGCCTAGAAGAGTCTTAAATTGGAATGGAAGAAAAATTTCTAAAAAAGGAGGATCTTCTTGGGTAAGTTTAACCTCTAAAAAACATGCCACAGAAGATAATATGGTCATGGTTAAGATAAATAACGATTTAATGGTAGAAGGTTTGTTTAGAACTAAATATGCCAATTATAATGCGTTGGCCTTTAGAAAAAAAACAAATTATGCTAAAGAAGAATCTTTAATTAAAAAGTTTGAAGAGGATATTAATATAGAAATAGATAATTTTAGCATTGCTAATCAAAAGAAATTAAACAAACCCATTACAAGAAGCATTAAATTTTTAAGTGAAGATTTGGTAGAAAGTATTAACGGAAAATTATATGTGGAACCATTATTGTTTTTGTCACATCACGAAAATCCTTTTAAATTAAAGGAACGTAAGTTTCCCATAGATTTTACCACACCTTGGAGAGATAAACATTTGGTTTCTATAGAAGTGCCAGAAGGTTATAAAGTAGAATCTTTACCTGAAAGTTTGGCTATTGGTTTGCCAGATAATTTGGGCGTATTTAAGTTTTTGGTAAAACAACAAGGAAATCAAATAAAAACAACTTGTATTATAGAATTTAATGAAGCCCTAATAAATTCTAGATATTACCCTGCATTAAAAGACTTTTATGCGCAAAGAATAAAAAAAGAATCTGAAAAAATAGTGCTTGTAAAAATTTAAATCACTTATAAAATCCCAAAGAAATATCTTTTTTGGGATTTTTTTTTCTAAAAATATTACAACTGAAATTAAATTATTTTTTACAAATACAAAGGTTTAAATACCTTGTATACGTTCTAAAAATAATTTAAAATCTTCTTTTTCAGGTAAATTTCCATTGAATGGTAAAATATCCCAGCTATTGTTTTTATGATACAATGTAAAATTAAAAACAGAGGTTTTTACATCATCAGGATTTAAAGGCGGATATCTTAGATCTACATATTTGTAGGTTCCTATTTTTTCTTTTTTATAGAGGTTAAAATAACCATTGCTAAACCAAATTAAAGTTTTTATATTAAAATCATCAATATTTAAAAGATGGTGGTTTTTTTCTACGGTAATTATTTTTTTTGAAAACTTATTTTTATCCAACAAAGAGTAAAATGCAAAGTGGTACTTATTTTTACTTTCTGCAACTGCATACCAAAGTAAATTGTTTAAAATGGTAGGTTGTGCTGTAAAACGTTGGTAATTAATGTTAGCGTTACTAAAAGACTTCTTAAAGATTGCGTTAACATAAAATTTATTAGCAATTGTAAAAACAAGGTAAGCACTACTCAAATAAATACCGGCTTTTAACCACCATTTTCTTCTATAACTATTTCTTTTGTAAAACATTAAAATAATAATGCAACATAAAAAAGGAAGCGTATATAATGGGTCTACAACAGAAATAGTATTAAAAGCTACTCTGTAATTAGAAAAAGGCGCAAAAAGTTGCGTGCCATATGGTGTAAAACAGTCTAAAATTGGGTGTGTAAATATCGATAGAAAAAAAAGCCAAATCCAATTTTGTAAAGTGGTAGTTTCTTTTCTATTACCTGTATTATATGCCTGGTAACTAATCCATCCAAATAAAAAAGCACCAAAGACAGCAAAAAATATAGAATGCATAAAACCTCTATGAAAAGCCATAGCTTGTATTTGGTTATTATAAAGAAGTTTGCCGATAAATACGTCTAAATCTGGTATTGTACCACCTATTGCACCAAAGAGCAAAGCCTTATTACCAATTTTTTTACCAAGCACAATTTCACCGCAAGCGGCACCTAAAACAATCTGAGTTAAAGAATCCATAATTGCAAATGTAAGTTAACAGAATTGATTTGCATAAAATTGCTTAAAATCGTAACATTACGCAATAAAAATATAGCAAATGCCAAACGATAATAATCTTTCTAATCTTAATATTGAAAATCAAAAAATAGTAGAAAATTCTGAATTGAATTTATTAGAGTCTTTAATTCCTGTAATTATTTTAATGGGTTTGTTAGCATTTAATATATTTTTTGTTGAAGATCAAGAATGGTTTGGAGCTTACACAAATCAGTATATTTTATTAATGGGAGGCGCTGTGGCAGCAATTGTTGGTTTTTATAATAAAGTTTCTTTTTCTAGAATGATAAAAGAAGTTTGGGAAAACTGGAAAAGTGTTTTTGTACCCATTATGATTTTATTTTTGGTAGGCGCACTTGCAGGTACTTGGTTGGTTTCAGGTATAATTCCTGCCATGGTTTATTATGGTTTACAAGTTTTAAGTCCAGCTATATTTTTACCAGCATCTGTTATAATTGCAGCTATTATTTCTATAGCAACAGGTAGTTCTTGGACCACTTCTGCAACTGTAGGTATTGCCTTGGTGGGTATAGGAAGTGCCTTAGGAATTCCTCCAGGAATGATTGCTGGAGCTGTAATTTCTGGTGCTTATTTTGGCGATAAAATGTCTCCATTATCAGATACTACAAATTTAGCACCAGCAATGGCAGGTACAGATTTATTTACGCACATAAAATACATGAGCATTACAACAGTGCCAACAATTGTGGTAACATTAATAGTTTTTGCAATAATTAGTGGCAATATAGAAACCACAGGTGGCGCAGATATTAGTAATTTGTTAGGTACTATTAAAAATACTTTTCATATTTCTCCATTATTGTTTTTAGTACCAGGTATTGTTATTGCCATGATTTTAATGAAAACAAAACCGTTAATTGCGCTTGGTACAGGTGTAGTTTTAGCAGCAGTTTTTGCAATTATTTTTCAAAGTGATGTATTATCTGGCTTGTCAGATTCTAACTTTAACGCAGTAATAAATGCGATTCTTACAGACACTAATATTGAAACAGATAATGAAAAACTATCTGAATTATTTTCTTCTGGTGGCATGAATGGTATGATTTGGACCATACTTTTAATTATTTGTGCTATGGTTTTTGGGGGAATAATGGATGCCATTGGCGCTTTAGCAAAAATTACAAAAAGCTTATTAGCTGTTGCAAGTTCTGTATTTGGTTTGTTTGCAAGCACAGTAATTAGCTGTTTGGGTTTAAATGCAATAGCATCAGACCAATATTTGGCAATTGTAATTCCTGGTAAAATGTTTAAAAAAGCTTTTGAAGATAAAGGTTTGGCACCAGAAAACTTAAGTAGAACTTTAGAAGATTCTGGTACAGTAACCTCTGTTCTAATTCCTTGGAATACTTGTGGTGCATACCAATCTAGCGTTTTAGGAGTTTCTGTGGCAGATTATTTTGTGTATGCTATGTTTAATTATTTAAGTCCGTTTACTACCTTATTATTTGCCGCTTTAAATATTAAAATTAAGCAGTTGGTTAAAAAATAAAACAATTTAAAGTAGTATTTTTAAATCTTTACTTATTAATTACAATACCTGTATTAAAATCTAAAGTTTTAGAGAGTAATCAGATCAAAATTTAGCATTTTAAAGATTCTATTTATCTTTTTTAAGATTTAATAATCCTGAAATTAAAAGTAAAACCCAAGGAGTTCCATGCAAGATCATATCAAACCAATCTTTAGCTTGCATTGCATTATTTCCAGAAAAAGCATTTCCACCTAAAAGCCATTGTATTTTACCCCAAATATGTGGCGGATTAAAAGGCGCTAAACCTAAAGTTAAACTAGCCAATAAAAATAAGATCCAATTTTTTTTAAGCAGATTTTTCATCTTTTTTAAGTTGTATTGATTTGTATATAGTGAAGATAAAAATAAAACAAGTTTGAATTAAGACAGCTACTATAATTCTAAATATTGTGTGTAATCCATATTCATCATGATTCCCAAACCAGGTTTTTCCATAAATTATTATCAAAAAATAAGCAATGGCAATTAGTATATTGATAAAAATAAAATTTTCAAAATATTTCCATATCGATAAAAGGTAAAAACTCATCAACCAAACAAAAATAAACAGAAGTATTACAATTACAGTTAAATACATAATTCAAAAAAGCAATTAAAAGTATTTTTTTTTGAAAAGTATTTCAGGTGAAATTTAGCGCATACAATTAAATAAACCAATTCCAAACCAAACCAAAACGAATTGTAAAATCTCTATACGGATAATTTGGTGCAGAAAAATAATTTCTTCCTGTAAGAGAAGAAGTAGCATTATCTATTTTTAAAAATAAACGAGTTCTTCGCACTTGTGCATTAAAAAAAACATCAAAAGTAGGAAACCCTATTTCTTCATCATTTTGTATTCTAAATTCTGCCAATAAAGGGTTGTAAGCATTTGCATTATAAGCTGTAAAGTATTTAAAAGTAACGCCTATGTTTACTAGCATTGGCTTGCCTTTAAACCAATAATCTGCATAGTAAAGTGTATTTCTGGTTACAAATTCTGGCACTCTAAATACAGCACTACCACTGCTAACATTTTGGTACATTAATGTATTGTCTAGCGCAAATTTACCAACTTTAAATTCTTTATTAGCTTTTACTTTTAAATACACAATTTGGTCTTCAAATTGATCTGGTTGGCTGTTTTCATTAAAATAAGTATAATTATCTATATTGGTTAAATTTAAAGAAGCGTTTAACCATTTAGATTGTAAATCAAAACCCAAATCTCTAGTGTTTACATTGCTAAAATTTTCATTTTGCCAATTGTAATCATCATATATGCTTTGGTGCAAAATTGTATTAAAATTTGGCGATTTAGAGTTTAATAGCAAGGTTCCTTTTAAAGAAAAAACACTGTCTTTTTCTAAAATAGCTTCTGCTTTTATGTAATTGCCAGAAAGTCTACCATTACCAGGTGTAATACCTGCATCTGCATTTAATTTAAAGTTTTTTATTTTGGCATTCCAATCTGCACCAAAAGAAATGGCGTTTCCATTAATTTTTAATTTATTTATTTGGCTATTGCTGTTTAAAATAGTGTCATAACCATGCGTGTAACTTGTAAGATTTGCTTTAGCTTTAAATTTACCCAATACATATTTAGAGTTAAACTCTAAATTTACTTCGTTGTTTGTAGTTTTAGTTTCAACTTTGGTACTTGCTGGGTTAGAAGAACTGGCATCACCAAAAATATTAGTAGTTATGCTGGTTTGGGTAAAATCGTAATTTTTAGTTTCTGTAGTATAAATATGCCCAACTTTTAGATTGCTAAAATCTTTATTATTAACAGTATCTTTAGATGCAATTAGTTTAAAACTATGCTCTAAATAAAAACGACTCGAATCAAATATACTTTCTGCATCGTTTAAATTTACATCTAAACGTGCTCTGTTTTCAAATTCTTCTTCATCTGCTATAAAGTTTTGTAAAGATACTTCTGGTAAACCTCCGTTTTCTTGATGAAAAAAGTCTTGTGTTGTCAAATGCCCTCTAACTTGGTATTGGTTGTTTTTAGTTCTGTAATGAAAACTACTTCTAAAATTACCATTACTAACCAATGCTCTTCTATAAGCACCTAAAGAACGTAAGCCTTTATAAGCTATAGATACATTTAATCTTCTAGAAAAATTAGCAGAAAAAAAAGCGTCTAAAACCTGCCCTTGTTGAAGCCCAGTTCTGTATAAAATTTCAGAAGTTGGTGTGGGTACTTCAAAATACTTAATATCATCAATTTCAAAGTAACTGGCCTGTTTTGCAGTAAAGCCAATATCTGGTAACCTTTGCACATTATTAAAACTATAGCCTAAATTATTTAATTGCTGCCCTTGGTTATGAAACTCAAGAAATTCAAACAAATCTTTACGTAAATAATTAAATTTATATTCTTTTTGTATAGATAAAGTAGTGTCTACATAAGTAGTGTCTCTCTTATGAGAAAATATTTTATAATCTGTATATTTTGTTTTACCAGAGAGTGTTACATTAATTTCGCTAGAATTTTGGTCTCTAGAAATTATAGTGCCATCTTCACTAATAGCAGTGTTTTCTATTCTTTTATTTCCTGAATTTATTTGCGCAAAAAGAGCTTGCACCATAAAGATTTGCAGAAATAAAAAGAAAATTAATTTGTTATTCATGTTTAAAAAATACCACCACAAATGTAAAATAATAAAACGAAAATATAAGCGATTAAGTATAAGGATAACTGTTAATTTCATAGAATTCTTTAGAAACTAGAAATTGCATCTTAAAAATTTTCTTTTCTTTGCGTTATGTTACAAACTAATTATAGCAAATTTTTGTTAGAAGCAGGCACAGATGAAGCGGGTAGAGGCTGTTTATCTGGCCCTGTTGTGGCAGCAGCTGTAATTTTACCAAAAGATTTTTCGCATCCTTTTTTAAACGATTCTAAACAAATTTCAGAAAAAAAAAGAGCCTTATTAAAACCAATTATAGAGCAACAAGCAGTAGCTTTTGGGGTTTCTTTTGTATGGCAAAAAGAAGTAGATCAAATTAACGTTTTGCAAGCCTCAATTACAGGCATGCACCGTGCTATAGCTGCTTTAAAAGTTACACCAGAATTTATAATTGTAGACGGTAATAAATTTAAGAATTACAAAGAAATTCCGCATAAAACCATAATAAAAGGAGACGCTAAATACACAAGTATTGCAGCCGCCTCTGTTTTGGCAAAAACCTATAGAGATGCCTATATGGCAAAAATTCACAAAGAATTTCCTATGTATAATTGGGCAAAAAATAAAGGTTACCCAACCAAAGAACATAGAAACGCTATTAGGCAATTTGGTGCAACAGATTATCACAGAAAAACCTTTAAATTATTACCCGAGCAAACAAAATTAAATTTGTAGTTTCATTTTTAAAATTATTAGAAGCCAATCGCGCTTTCCATTATATCTTTTTATTTAGGCTTTATCTATTTAACCACTATTTTTGTAAAAGAAATTGTAGTTTAAAAAGCAATATTCAATCTAGGCAAGCATAAAAAGGATGCCATTTCAATCCCGGCTAAACTTGTTTGCCAATTTTTAGAAAACTAAAGTATTTATTTCTGCTTAATTTAAAAACTTCAACTATTTTTACAAACCAAAATTTAGAATAATGATTAAAAAGACAAGAGCAGAAATTACAAAATGTATCTTACATAAAGTTGCTAATAAATTTAACAGTGGTACCAATGTTTTTTCAGAAGATTTAATTCGTTTCGATCAAGAAAGTTACGATTTAATGAAGTCTTTTTTACTAAAACCCTTTGGTTCTTTAACCCAAAGCTATCGTTTTTCGCATCATGCAGATGTACGTTTAAATGAAATGAACAATTACGCCACAGAAATTTTTAAAGATGAAACTACTTTTGTAGAATTTTCTAAAAACATGGTAAATCATTTGTACGAACAATCTAACTCTGCACAAATAAAAACAGGCGATGTTTTAGTGGTTTTTATAGAAGGAATAGAATATAAAGACGTGCTAACAGAAGCCGTTGGTTTCTTTAAAATAGAAAATAAAGTAGATTTTTTTCAAACGTATTTAGACGATAATGAAAGTTGGGATGTTGTGGTACAAAAAGGTATTTCAACCAAAAAAATAGACAAAGGCTGTTTAATTTTAAATACATCAGATACAGAAGGTACTGTAGTTTTTTCTGTAGACAACAATAATTACGATGCCCAATATTGGATTAACAATTTTCTTTCTGTAAAACTAGCAGACGATTACAATTCGCACACACAAAGTTATTTAGAATTGTGTAAAGAATTTTCTGAAGAAGTAATTAAACCAGAAATGGGTATGCAAGAGCAAGGTAATTTTTTAGCAAACACAGTAGATTATTTTAAAGAACACGAGGCCGTAGATTATCACGATTTTAAAGATGAGGTTTTTACAGAAGAAAAACACAAAGAATTGTTTGACGATTATAAAAAGCACTTCGAAAACCTTAACGATGTCTTAATTAGAAATAATTTTGATGTTTCTGGCGTAGTTTTAAAGAAAGAAAAAAGCAAGCTAAAAACAGAAATTAAGTTAGACACAAACATTAATATAAAATTAGATGTAGATGCACCAGAAGCCGCTTCAGAATATTTAGAAAGAGGTTATGATGAAGAAAAAAAGATGAAATATTATAAAGTGTATTTTAACGAAGAAAAATAGTTGCCTGTCATTATAAAGTTAGTGAAATAATCTTTTTAAGTTAAAGTGTAGATTGCTTAGCAAAAGCTGTCAATGGCTATTCTTTAAGAAATTCCTCAACTTCAAAAAGCGTTTTAAAATGCTTTAAAATTTTACTTTTAATTTCTTCTAAATCTAATTTTTTACCCAATTCAGCTTCCATAGAAGCCACAGCTTTTCCTCTAATACCACAAGGAATAATATGATCAAAATAACCCAAATTGGTATTTACGTTTAAGGCAAAACCATGCATGGTAACCCAACGCGAAGAGCGTATGCCCATAGCACAAATTTTTCTAGCAAAAGGCGTACCAACGTCTAGCCAAACTCCAGTTTCGCCGTCGCTTCTTTCGCCTTTTAAACCATATTCTGCAATAGTTAAAATTATAGCTTCTTCTAATAATCTTAAATACTTATGTATGTCTGTAAAAAAGTTTTCTAAATCTAAAATTGGGTAACCTACAATTTGTCCAGGACCATGGTAGGTAATATCGCCACCTCTATTAATTTTATAGAAAGTAGCACCTTTTTCTTCTAGTTGCTTTTCATTTAAAAGTAAATTAGACAAATCGCCACTTTTACCTAAAGTATAAACATGCGGATGTTCTACAAACAAGAAATGGTTTTCTGTGGCTTGGGTTTCATTATTCCTTCGATTACTAATTTTTACATCAACAATTTTTTGAAGTAAATTGCTTTGGTAATCCCAAGTTTCTTTATAATCTTTAACCTTTAGGTCTTTTACAAGTATGTTTCTATTCATAATTTCGACTACAAAGATAAATAATTACTTATATTTGGTATATTTTCATTTCTAAATTGTTATTTATGAATTTTAAACAATTTTTACAGTTTCTTTTTGTTTGCATAATTTTTAGTTTTCAATCAACGAAAGCACAAGAAATATGGCAGAAAAAAGATATAGAAACCTATTATTTACAAAAGAAAGCACTAAAAACTTTTAAAAATTTTCCGGATAAATATTCGATTTATAATATAAATGCAATTGGTATAAAAAATCAATTAAAAGGAAAATCTAAAAAAATACAATTACCAAACGCAAATGGTGTTTTAAAAACTTTTGTGATTAGAGAAACTTCTAATTTTTCGAATAAATTAGCAAGTAAATTTCCAGAAATTAAATCATATACAGCAACAGGTATAGACAATCCAACAGATTTCGCAAAAATTAGTTTGGGTACAGACGGTTTTCATGCCGTTGTTTTTTCAGCAAATGGTAAAACTATTTATATAGATCCTTACAGTAAAGATAATACAGATGTTATTGTATATAAAACATCTGATTTAAAAAATGAGGACAAAGCTTTTAAATGCGAAGTAGAAGAATTCACCAATAAAAAAGCAGCACCAAGTTTTAGTTCTAAAATTGTAAATGATGGCAATTTAAGAACCTTTCGTTTGGCTATAACCTGTAGTGGAGAGTATGCAGCATTTCATTTGAATAATCAAGGAATATCTGAATCTGCAACGGAAATTGAAAAAAAAGCAGCTGTATTATCTGCAATGAATACCTCTATGAATAGAGTAAACGGTATTTTTGAAAAGGATTTGGGGGTAACTATGCAATTTGTAGATGATAATGATAAAATTGTATTTTTAGATGCAGAAACTGATAATATTACAGATGGAGATCCTAATGAAATGATTGATGAAGTACAAACTATAATTGATACAGCAATTGGTGCAGCTAATTATGATATTGGCCATGTTTTTAGTATTGGTGGAGATGGTTTGGCAGGATTAGGTGTAGTTTGTGTTAATGGGCAAAAAGCTAAAGGAGTAACTGGTAGAGAAGCTCCTATTGGAGATCCTTATGATATTGATTTTGTAGTACATGAATTTGGTCATCAATTTGGTGCAACACATACACAAAATAACGATTGTCAAAGAACAGGTTCTTCTGCAGTAGAAACTGGTAGTGGTTCTACTATAATGGGTTATGGTGGTATTTGTAGCCCAAACGTTCAAGGGCAAAGTGACGATTATTTTCACGCAGTAAGTATTACACAAATGCAGAATATTATTCAATCTTCTGGTACTTGTGCAACGTTAACACCATTAGGAAATAGTGCTCCAGTTGCAAATGCAGGTTTAGATTATAGTATACCAAAAGCCACACCTTTTGTATTAACTGCGAGTGCAACAGATGCAGACGGCTTAAACACATTAACGTATAATTGGGAACAAGTAGATAATGAAGTGGGTGCTATGCCGCCACAGCCGGTAAATACAGTTGGCCCAATGTTTCGTTCTTTACCATCTAAAACAGAACCTCAAAGATATTTTCCTTCTCTTTCAAGTGTTATTACAGGAGTACCAAATACTTGGGAAGTTTTACCTGCTGTAGAGAGAGTCTTAAATTTTTCTCTTCTGGTAAGAGATAATAATACATCTGGTGGCGCAACTTCTAGAGATAATATGCTAATTTCTGTAACAGATGCAGCTCCTTTTGAAGTTACTTCACAAACAACAGCAGAAACTTGGGATGCAGGAAGTACAGAAACAATAACTTGGAATAAAGGAACTACTGATGTAGCACCAATTAATTGTAAAACAGTAAATATTAAATTATCTGTTGATGGTGGTTTAACATTTCCTATTTTATTAAAAGAAAACACGCCTAATGATGGTTCAGAAATAGTAGGCGTACCAAATAATATTACTACAACAGCTAGAATTTTAGTAGAAGCAGCAGATAATGTATTTTATAATGTAAATAGCAGTAATTTAACAATTAGGTCTACAGCACCTAGTTTTATTTTAACCAATTCATCGGGAGATTTAGCAGCTTGTAATTCTGGTAATCAGTCTGTTTCATATAATTTAAATGTAGATTTTATTAATGGGTTTACAGAAACAGTAACATTTACTGCCACAGGTAATCCTGTTGGATCAAATGTAAGTTTTAGCCCTAATACCATTTCTAGTGATGGCAATGTTACCATGGTATTAAGTAATCTAGATGGTATTGCACCAGAAGATTTTACAATAAATATTTTAGGGAATGCTTCATCTTTAAGTCAAAATATACCAGTAAATTTTACAGTTACAGCGTCTAATTTAAACCCGGTTACTTTAGTTTCTCCTATTAATGAGCAACAAAATGTAACTTTAACCGAACAATTAACTTGGCAAGAAGATGTAAGTGCTACAAGCTACCTTGTACAAGTAGCATTAGATAATTCTTTTGCTAATATTATTTTAGAGCAAGAATTAGAAGACACAAGTATAACACTATCCAATGCAAATGGAGAAACCGCTTATTTTTGGCGTGTAAAATCTAAAAATAGTTGTACAGAAAGTGCTTTTTCTAATGTGTTTAATTTTGTTACAGAATCACCTTCGTATTGTACATCTACCTTTACAGATGAAGCTGGTGGAACAGAGCATATTCTTAATGTTACATTTAATTCTATCAATAATAATACGGGTAATAATACAAACGGCGGCTATGAAAATTTCACAAATATTAATACAAATGTTTTTAGAAACACTTCTTATACTATAAATGTAACATTTGATACTGGTGGGTTTCAAGATCATTGCTATGTTTTTATAGATTGGAATAGAGATTTTATTTTTGATACGGAAACAGAAAGGTATGATTTGGGTACAAAAACGGAAGATGTGGCTACAGCTTCTTTAAGTATTACTGTTCCTGAAGATGCAAAATTTGGCAAAACTACCATGCGTGTAATTATAGAATACGATGATCCTGATGATGGTTTTGGAGATGGTCCTTGTGATGAAGATCATTTTACAGAATGGGGAGAAACAGAAGATTATTCTGTAACTGTTACAGAACCTGGTTTAAATCCAAACAATGTTTCTGTTAGAACTACTTCAGAGAGTTGTGTAGATCAAAATGATGGTATTATTGAAGTTTCTGTGAATCAACCAGCGTTTAATTATAGCATAACTGTATCAGGCAGTACAACAAATTTAACGCGTACTTTAAATAATTTAACAAGTACTTTATTTTCAGATTTAGAGCCAGGTTTTTATGAAATATGCGTAACAACAGAAGATTTTAATTTTACGCAATGTTTTGAAGTTGAAATAACAGCATCTAACCCTATTTCTTTAAAAACTACTAGTAATTTAAGTGCAAAGAAATATCAGTTTAATATAGAAAACGGAACGGCACCTTACCATGTTTATTTAAATAATAAACTGCTTTTAACTACGAGCAGTACAACTTTTGAAATTACACCAGAAGAAGGAGGTAAATTAGAAATTAAATCTGCAAAAGATTGCGAAGGGTCTTTTAAAACTTCTATTCAAAGTATTGTTTTGTTACAAAATCCGGTAGTTAATACAATAGATTTATTATTGCCTTTAGAGTTTAAAAGAGATGCAATAGAAGTGGCTATTTTTAATATTAATGGTCAGTTAGTGTATAAAAGATCAGTAAATACATTCAATAATATAGCAACTATACCATTTCAAAATTTTACAAAAGGCATTTATATTTTAAAATTACCTACGCAAATTAAACCCATAAAAATTATAAAACAATGAGAAAAATAATATTTTTACTTTTTGTATTTTGTTTTGCTATTACAGCTGTTAAATGCTCTAAAGAGGAACCCGAAAATAATGCGCCTTCTAGTTTTAATTTGGTATTTCCTTCCAATGATTTACTTTGTATAGATAATACAATTACCTTTAATTGGAATAATGCTGTAGATCCAGAGCAAGATGAGGTAGCATACAATATAATTATCGCTAGAGACAGACAATTAACAGATGTTGTTGAAAATACCACAGTAGCAACTACCCAAATAACATTTAATTTGGAAAAAGCAACGGCTTATTATTGGCAAGTAAACGCTATTGATGTTGCGAATAATCAAGGTACAAAATCTGCTATTTTTGCATTTTACACACAAGGAGATTTAGTTTCTAATTATGCCCCTTTTATGGCAGAACAACTTACACCAGCAAATAATGAAACTGTTAATGCTGGTAGTGTAAATTTAATATGGAATGCTTCTGATATTAATACAGAAGATACTTTAACTTATGAGGTGTATTTTGGAGAAGGCAATGCAATAAGTCTTATAGAAGATTCTCTTACAACTAAAAACTTTACGGTAAATGTAGAAAGCGGAAAATCGTATTCTTGGAAAGTTAATGTTAAAGATAACTTAGGCGCAAAAGCAATAGGACAAACCTCTGAATTTACGGTGAATTAAAATTTATTTTTTCTTTTCAGGCATTGGTCCGCGTAAATAAATAACCAATCCGTTTAAGAAATTACGCAAAAATTGATCTCCACATTCAACATATTTAGGATGGTCTTCTTTTCTGAAAATTGCACCTAGTTCGCCTTTTGTAACTTTAAAATCTACCAAAGCGCAAATTTCTATAATATCAGTATCGCGTAATTTATGTGCTACACGTAATTTTTTAAAAATATCGTTATTTGTTAAACCCATGTTGCAAAGGTAAGTTAATTTATTAATCTACAACTTGAAAAATAGCCCAAGCGTAAACTGCAAATCTTAAAAAACGAAACAAACCAAAAAGGATTACATTCTTAAAAGGGTATTTAATCATACCAGCAGCTACACAAGTAATAGAAAAAGGTACGGGCAATAATGCACCAACAATTATTAAAAAACCACCCCATTTAGAAGTGTTTTTTAAGTGCTTTTCCATTTTAATTTCTAAATAATCTTTAACAGCTTTAATTTTTAAGGCAGTTTTACCAATAAAGTAAGATATTAAGCCACCAGAATAAGAAAGTGTTGCTAAAATAGCAAGATTTAAAACAGGTTCTGTAGTTTTTTTTGTCCAAGCAATAAAAATTTCTGGAGGCACTAAACCTAATAGTGTTTCTGATGTAAAGAAAAAAGAAAAAATACCCAGTTTAGAAAACGTTTCTGTGATGCGCTCTAAACCTTCATTTATATTGTAAACATAGTTGTTTATTAAAAACAAACCAACTACTAAAGTAACAACAGGTATAAAAGCTTTCTTAAGACTTTCCCAAATAAACATGTAAAAACCAGTTCTAGAGTAGTAACTGTGCATTAATTTTGCACGCTCTTTTTTGGTTTTAATTCGCTTTATTCTTGGCTTTTTAATTTTCATATAAACTTCCTTGTCTAAAAAGTTTTGCAAAAATAACAACTTTAAACTAATAAAAATCAATTTAAAAATACATTAACATTTTTTATTGATAGTTTGTAATTTAGCAAAAAAAAAATAGAGAGTTTGATTTGGCTTACAGATAAAATTACGTTTCCAGATTATAAGTTTACTTCTAAAGAAGGCATTATTGCTTTGGGAGGAGATTTGTCTGTACAACGTTTAATTTTTGCATATAAAAAAGGAATTTTCCCATGGTTTTCTGAAGGAGAACCAATTGTTTGGTATTGTCCTTTTGATAGAATGGTATTATTTCCTAATGAAATTAAGGTTTCTAAATCGATGCGTAAAATTATTAAGAAAAATCAATTTACAATTACAGAAAACAAAGCCTTTACAGAGGTAATATACAATTGTAAAACAATACATAGAAACGATGGTTTGGGAACTTGGATAACTAATGATATGGAAGAAGCTTATATTAAACTGCATAAGGCAGGAGTAGCAAAATCTGTAGAAGTTTGGTTAGATAATAACTTAGTAGGTGGTTTGTATGGCCTAGAAATTAATGGTATGTTTTGTGGAGAAAGTATGTTTAGTAAAGTTTCTAATGCATCAAAACTTGCATTTATTTATTTGGCACAAAGCAAAAAATATAGATTAATAGACTGCCAAGTTTACAATACGCATTTAGCTAGTTTAGGAGCCAAAGAAATTTCTAGAGATTTATTTTTACAGATTTTAAAAAATAATAAATAGTGGTTTTTGTTAAAACTACGTATTAGATGAGTTACATTTTTAAATAAAATCCATTGTTTACCACCAAAATTATGCGCTTTTTTTATTGAATTTAACCTGTGCTTTATTTTTCTACTCACTAATAATTTTATCTATTTTAGTATTTATTTTAATTAGAATATTCTATTTACTTTTGGTAGAGAAGATGTTATACCAGATATGTTTATAGAAATTCTTAAAAACTCAGATTCAGAAAACCAACGTTATAAAAAAATTAATTATTACTTAGAAAGACATATAGAATTAGATGGTGATGAACATGGACCATTATCTTTAGAAATGGTAGTTGAATTGTGTAAAGATGATAATGAAAAATGGAATGAAACTTTAGCTGTAGCAAAACAATCTTTAGAAAAAAGAATTCAACTTTGGAATGCTATTTCAGATTTAATAGAAGAAGAAAAGCAGCAATACAAAACTGTACTTACTTAAACTTTTAGGTTTAATATCAATTAAAAATCTGCTATCTTAAGTCTTTTCAAACTATAAAATAGCAGATTTTTTTTGTTTTTAACTGCCAGAAACACTTCCTCCAGAAGAGGTTTTTTTACTAACATTTTTAGGATCTCCTTTAAAATCTATGCCTGCACCACTAGATGCTTTGCCTGCAATTTTATTTGTTGCATGTACATTTATACTTGCTCCGCTGCTTGCTTTTGCAATAACATTGTTGCTCTTTAAATTGTATGCGCGTATGGCACTGCCACTAGAAGCTTTAGAAGCATGGTTTTTTGAGTTACCAGAAATTTTAATGTTAGCACCACTAGAAGTTTTGGTAGCAATACTTTCAGAATCTACTTCCACATTTATTTGAGCACCACTAGAGGCTGTAAAAGAAATTTCTCTAGAATTTAAAATATTTTCACTAGTTACAGAACTTCCACTAGAAGCTATTATGTTTGTAAAGTTTGCAGCAGTGACAAAAACCTTCTTTGCTTTTGCTTTATAAATTGGGTTTTTAGGGTATATTTTTAAAATACCGTTTTCTACTTCTGTAATTATATTATCATGTAAATTTTCATCTGCTTCTACCGTAATAGAATTTCTTTTATCTTCACTAAGAAATAAGGCTAAACCAGCACTTACTTTTACCTCAGAAAATGCTGCATCTGGTATGCGTTCTTCAACTTTAACATTTCTATTACCTTCTATTCTATTTAGCATATCTACACTGCAAGAACTTAAAAGTAAAGTTGTTAATAATAATGTAAATACTTGGTTGATTGATTTTTTCATAATATTGATTTTTAATTATATGGTAAATATCATTTAATAGACGCTTATTCTTTAAAAAGAGTTGCCCAGTTGTTGTTTTTTAATACCGACTTGTATTAAATGCTCTTTTTTATACGTTGTTTTGCTTTTGGTTCATCAATTTTATTACTACAATCTGTACATTTTAATTTCTGATTGGTCATAATAAAATAATGTGGTGCCATATCTCTCTTATACATTTTTGATGAATTTTTAACATCATTTAAAAAGTATTTTACTGATTCATCTAGGTAAATATTGGTGGTTTCTGGCAAGTAAATTGTAATTGTTACTTCTTCATCTTTATAAATATTACCAATATCTGATAAGAAAAAGGCATCTAAAATAAGTTCATTGTCATTTAATTTGTAGTTGTAAATTATCTTTTCTGCAGAATTATTGGCATCAATTCTGCTGCGTCCATTAGATTTTTTTTGAATTACAGCATACGCTTTGTCTTTAGTGCTTTTTTTAATATTTAAATTCACATCGTTACTATACGCTACAGTTTCTCCATTCGCTTCAATACGTTCTTTACCATATCTTCTTCTTACATTTTCTTGATAAAAAAGTAAATCATCATTTACAATTTTTACCGTTAAAGTGTCTTTGGGACTAACATATAAATCTGTTTTGTGAATAAATTTCCCTTTTTTTGCATGTTTTGTGCCAAATTCTATACCGGTAAAAATCATTATAATTAGAGCTACCAACCAAATACCTAATAGACTTAAAGATGTTGTTTTTGTGAGCTGTTTTACATTGCTAGATAAAATTCTTAACCCCAAAACAAATAAAATAACAAAAGGTATACCTATTAAGATAAAGAGCGATAAGGTTAATAACCATTTAGGCAAACTTGCACCAAAGAAAAAATCGGGATAGTTTATAAATTCTCCATTAATATTTAAAATCTCAAAACTTCCTACAGAAAACCCTCCAATAATTAGAGATAAAATAACAGCTGCAGCTACAAACACTAAAATAATTCCTATGAATTTACCAATTATTTTAAAAAACATTAAAAATATTTTACCTATGGTATCTAAAAAATCTTGCAGTCCATTATTTTTTTTTCTCTTTACTGGAAAATTAGAAGACATTTTTTCTGAAAATTCATTGGCTCCATTTTTAATTTTCTCAGAAGCATTGTTTGCAAAATCTTTAACATTTTCAGAAACATTTGTAAATTCTTCTCTTATTTTTTTTTCGATATTATCAATATTTACGGGCTCGCCTTCCATTTGCAATTTTTCTGCGGTAGTTTTAGCTTCAGGTAGTAAAATCCAAAAAATCAGATACACAATAATACCTACACCTGCACCAAAAAATAAGGCCAACATTGCTAAACGAATCCAAATGACATCAATATTAAAATAATGCGCAATTCCAGAGGCAACACCACCTAAAAATTTATCATCTCCATCTCTAAATAATTTTTTGCCAGATTTCTTATTTGTCTCATAAGAATAGCTTGCTTCAGAATAGCCTTCTTCTGCTTCTGCGTAATCTTCTGGCTGCCCCATAATGCCAATAATATCCTCTATGTCGCTTTCATTAACTACTTGTCTTGCGTCTGTAATTTTTTCAGATAAAAGTTCGCTTATTCTAGCCTCTATATCTGCAATAATTTCGTTTTTTCCTTGTGAATCATTACTTAAAGATCTAGAAATAGATTCTAAATACCTTTTTAATTTTTGATATGCAGCTTCGTCTATATGAAAGAAAAATCCGCCTAAATTTATGTTTATTGTCTTATTCATTAGTAGTTTTTTTTGTGCTAATTACTTGGTTTACTGCGTTTAATAAATTACTCCATGTTTTGTCTAATTCTTTTAGGAAAAGAGCTCCGTTTTCTGTTAAAACGTAATATTTTCTTGGTGGTCCAGAGGTAGATTCTTCCCATCTATAGGTTAATAAACCAGCGTTTTTTAAACGGGTTAACAATGGGTAAATGGTACCTTCTACCACAATCATTTCTGCACTTTTTAAAGTAGAAAGTATTTCAGATGTATAGGCATCTCCTTTCTTAAGAATGGATAAAATGCAATACTCTAAAACACCTTTTCTCATTTGTGCTTTTGTGTTTTCTATTTTCATTTATTTTTTTTTATAATTCTTACCATCTTATTTAAAGTGAAGAAATATTTGTTTTTAATTATTTTTTTTGAATTCATTTTATAAGTTTTTTAGGAACAATTTTTTATTTCAGAAATTTAATCGTGAAAGGATATTTATAAGGCAAACCATCTCTTGCTTTTGTAGAAGCAATAATTACCAATATAACTCCTGCCAAATAAATTATACCTGTTAAAGAACCCAAACCTAAAAAGCTAAATATATAATCTGTGTTTAGTTTATAATTGAAATTAAAATTATTAAAACTTATAAATTCTCTATAAGAAGAACCAAAGGCAAAAGGAATAAAACATAGCGTTATAATTACAGTATATAATGTATAACTTAAATTAAAGTTTACGGCTTCTTTACCTTGTTCATCTAAAAAACTACTGCTTTTTTTTAATGTTTGCCATGCAATAAGTGGTGTTATTATATGACCAAGAGGAAATATAAATCCAGCAAAGGCAGAAATATGAATTAAAAAAGCGTTTGTACTTTGGTTGTTTTTTGACATAATATTTAAACTATATAATACTTTCTTATGCAAATATATATCTTTAAAAAGGTATTATGCAATACATAGTACTGTAATTAACATTTTGTTAACATTTAAAGACTTTCTTTTTTTATTTAAAAAAGTGGTAAATTACCAACAAACAAAAGAAAAATGAAGATTACACCACGTAAGATAAATTGGTTTATGTTGTTTAAGTTGCCACTTGGCTATTTAAGTGGAATGCGCGTTAAAGAGGTTTCTAAAACGAAAGCCGTTGTTGTTATTCGCCATAAATGGATCAATCAAAACCCGTTTAAAAGTATGTTTTGGGCTGCACAAGGTATGGCTGCAGAAATGTGTACTGCTGTTTTGGTAATGAAAGCCATAGAAGTAAGTAATTTAAAAGTATCTATGTTGGTTACCCATCAGGAAGCTAGTTTTTTTAAAAAAGCTACAGGTAAAATAATATTTAGTTGTTTGGGCGACTTAGAAATTAATAAAGCTATTAAAAAATCGAATCAAACAAAAGAAGGACAAGTTGTTAAGCTTACTTCAGAAGGGAAAAATGAAGAAGGAGTTATAGTTTCTAGATTTATTTTTGAGTGGAGTTTAAGAGTAAAAGCATAGTTTGGCATTAATATTGAGTTTTTAAGAAAAACTAAAAATTATGTATCTAAAAAAACTAGTTATTTTATGCTTTGTTTTGCTGTTATTTTCTAATTGTGCAATGCTATTAAATGTGCAACCACAATTAAATTATATTGGTAATTACTATGCGCCAACAGAAAATGTAGTTTTACTTTTTGATGAAAAAGAAATTAATTTTAATTACTCGGTAATGGGCCTTTTAAGTTTTGTAGATCATGAAAGAGGCGTTTTTTTTAGTGATGGAAATATAGATTATAATCAATTAATTATAGAAAAAGCAAAAAAGGTTGGTGCAGATGCAGTTTTAATAACAAACTTTTCTAATAGCCAAAGAGATGAAATTACAGAAGATATTAATGATAAACAATTAACGGTTGAAACCAAGAATGTGATAAATGTAAAAGCTAAATTTTTAAAATTTAAAAATTAGTTTTTTTGTTTAGGCATATAAATTTTCGGTCTTTCTTCGGTATAATCGCAATCTTGAAAAATACCACAAGATACATTAGTTCTTGCTAAAGATTTTGTAACTTCAAATTGTTTAGATAATGCTTCTATTTCTGGAGATAAATATTTCATAATCAAATGGTTTTTACAAAAGTAATCATTTAAATACTTAAAGAAATCATAAAAAATCTCTGTAAAAACTACATATAGCGTCCGTTATTTTTCTTTAGATTTAATTTGTTCAATAAATTTATCTAGACGTTTTCCATAATCAGATTTTTTTACTTTTGGTGATAAAGAATTGTTTATGGTGTCTAATAATTTAATATTGGCATTGTAAAGCTCTGTTAAAGCTAAATATGGAGCTACATCAGAGTTTGCATTAGCAAGCGCAAAATTTGTAGTAAATAGATATCTTCTTCTAATCATTTTATTGTAGTCTTGTCGTAGTTTTTCTTGCAAGTCTACATTTTGTGATTTTTTAGCTTCAAAATCTTGTTTAATAAATTCTAAATTTTGGTTGTTAAAGCCACTATTTATTTTCAAATAATTATTAAATATAATTTGATTTTCAGAACCCGTAATTTCTGGAGCAACTCCAAAAAATTCAATATTATCATTTATTGTAATGGTACCTTTGTTACCAAAAAATAAAATTCTTTTGTTTGTTGTGTTTCCATCGAACGTTAAATAATACACCACAGGAGATGTTACATTATCTGTTAACTTAAAATCGCCAGAACCAAAAACTTTTACAGAATCTATAGAAACTAAAACGGTGTCTTTCATTTTTTGCAGGTATAAAGTTCCTTTTTTAAGTCCTTTAATATTTCCTTGCACAATCATGTTTCCTTCTTTTTTAGAAGAACAAGCGACAGCCACCAATAATAAACAAATTGCGATAATTTTTTTCATGATTTTTTGCGTTTTAGAGTATGCAAATATGCTGTTTTTTATTTAGAAAGTTGAAGATAATTCCATTAAAATAGTACATGCAATTGCAGCAATTGTACCTATTGCATAACCAAAAACAGCTAATAAAACCCCAACAGTTGCTAAAGAAGGATGAAAGGCTTGCGCTACAATAGGAGCAGAGGCTGCACCACCAACATTTGCTTGACTTCCAACCGCTAAAAAGAAGTACGGTGCTTTAATTAATTTGGCAACTATAATTAAAAGTCCTGCATGAATACTCATCCAAACAAAACCAATTGCAATTAAACCTAAATTTTCTAGAATTAAAGCAAGGTTCATTTTCATACCAATAGTAGCTACCAAAATGTAGATAAAAATACTACCCAACTTACTTGCGCCAGCACCTTCATAATTTTTTGCTTTTGTAAAAGATAATAAAATGGCCACAATGGTAGAAATGCTAATTAACCAGAAAAAACCAGAACCTAAAAAAGAGAAAATATTTCTAATTGTTTGAGAGGTAATATTCGCCACAAATTCACTAAAAAATGCGCTTAAATATCCAGCTGCAAAATGTCCAAAACCAACGGCACCAAATGCCAATGCTAACATAATCATATAATCTGTTAAGGTTGGATTCTTTTTTACGCTTTGCGAAAATTTAGAAACTTTTGTTTTCAACTCTTCAATAGCAGAAGTGTCTGCTTTTAACCATTTATCTATTTTTTCTTTTTTACCAATTCCAATTAAGATAATTGCCATCCAAACATTAGCAATAACAATATCTACAAAAACCATTGCACCATATTTAGAAGGATTGTATTTGTAAATTTCTAGCATGGCAGTTTGGTTTGCTCCACCACCAATCCAACTTCCTGCAAGTGTAGAAAGTCCTCTCCAAACAGCATCAAAATCTGCACCACCAACTGTTTCAGGTGAAAATATGGCAATTAGCAAAATAGCCAAAGGACCACCAATTACAATACCAATTGTTCCCGTAAAAAACATTATTAAAGCTTTTGAGCCTAGATTAAAAATTGCTTTTAAATCGATACTTAGAGTCATTAAAACTAAAGCGGCAGGCAATAAAAAACGGCTGGCTATATAATACAATTGCGATTTTTCTTTAACAATTTGGCCCGTAGTATTTATAGTTTCCCAATCTGGAGAGATAATACCAGCAGTTGTAAAAATAGCAGGAATTAAATACGCCATAAAAAGTCCTGGAACTATTTTATAGAATTTGTACCAAAAACCAGTTGTTTTACTTTCTGTGTAAAAAACAAAACCTAAAGACAGCATTAAAATTCCAAAAACAATGGCATCGTTTGTAAAAAGTGGTTCCATATAATTATTTTATTTTTTGATATGATTGGTATTTACAATTACCCCAATTTGTAATCTGTGAGATTGAGTTTTGCTAAATTGTGTGTACATATAGCCCAATTTTAATTTAACTTGATTACTAATTTGCTGCAAAAAACCAAAACCAGTTCTATTTTCTCCAAAAGATTTGGTTGCAAACTTTATAAATACTTCATTAAAAGCATAAGTTGTAAATGTATTAGAAATAGGATAGTTTACAAATAAGCCATACCTAATTCTATGCGTTGTGCTGTTTTCAAAGTTTTTTCTTCTAAAGCGTTGTGCTAATCTTATTCTATGTTTTACATTAAATTTACCCCATTTATCTTTCAAATTTAAATCTTGGTAAAAACGATATTCATATAAATCAGGTAAATTTTCTTTGTAAGATTCATCTTTTATAGAATATACAGCACCCAAAGTAAAATTTAATTGTTTGGTTATTTTGTAATTTACACCCAATCTATAAATTTCTTGCTGGTATTCTTCTATCAATTCAAAATATCTAAAATGAATGGCGGTTTTTAGTGTAAATTTTTCAGTTAATTTATGCGAACCATTATACATATACCAGGATCCTAGTAAATTCTCTGGATTTTTTTGGGCATAGTTAATAGCAGTAATTAACATAAACGTAATAAAAAATACTTTTTTAATCATAACTGTAAACATATAAAAATCTCTCGCTATGTGCGAGAGATTTTCGTTTTTAAAGCGTTCGAAGCTTAATTTACCGAGAATATTTTAGTTTCTTTAAATTTAGAAATGTTAATATTTTCTACGGATGTTTTATAATTTACCCAATCTGAATTAAAAAATGCATTGGTTTCAGCTAGTACTTTTTTAAATTCATCTTTAAATTGATTCATTAAAATAGTTTCTGTATTTGTTTGCACACCAAAACGAGAACGAATGTATCTACTTGCTTGACTAAAACGTTGGCTTACTGTAATTTCTGGATTTCTAGTAATGCCTTGTCTTTTATCTATAGTTCCTAAATATTTTGCAATTAGTTTTTCTATCTTCTTATCTATTTCTGAAGAAGCTTTTATTTCTGATTTGTATTTTGATTTATCTTCTTTAGTTAAAGCAGATTTTACAGCACTTACAGTATTTTTGCTTTCTACCAATTGTTTTACCACGTTTGCAATTTTTTCTTGGTATTGTTCCAACTCCTTACTTGCATTGTATTTCTGATTTATGGCTTCATTAGAAATTTGTAATCTAGGGTCAGAAGCCACTTTTATAGATGATTCTGAAACTACATTTCCAAAAGTCATTTTTAATTGATAAGTACCAGGTTTTACGCTTACTCCACTAGGTTCTCTAGAGATTTTTTTTATGGTTCTAGAGGCTCTGGCTACTCCTTTTTCTCTTAAATACCAAGTGGTTTTATGAACGCCACTTTCTTTGGGTGCTTTAAATTTTAAGGTTCTAATTTTTCTAGCACCGTCAAAAATTTCTAGTTGAATAGAGTCGTATTTTATATTTTTCTTTTCTTCTTTTTGCAAGGGACTTAAGTCCTTTGTTATGAAATAAGAAATTATTGCGCCACCTTTTTTGTTCTCTCCTTGGTACATAGCATCTGCACCAAACCTACTACCTGTTGGTTGTTGGTACGCAGCTTGATAGGCTGTTGGTGGTTGAAAAAGGTGTAATTTTTTACGTGTAATATTACTTTTTGCCATGGCTCTTAAAGGTCTAATATCATCTAAAACCCATGCAGCACGACCAAAAGTACCAATTACCAAATCGTTTTCTCTTTCTTGAATTACCAAATCTTTTACAGGAACAGTGGGAAAACCATTTGTCCATTTTGTCCAGTTTTTACCAGCGTTTATAGAAACATATAAACCATCATCTGTACCTAAAAATAGTAAGTTTTTATTTTTTGGATCTTCAATAATACTTAAGGTGTAAGATTGTACATCATTTTCATCTACAATTCTTTCCCAAGATTTACCATAGTTTTTGGTTCTGTATGCGTAAGGTGTGTAATTAAACCTTCTATAATCATTGGCAACTAAAAGTGCTTCACCTTTATTTTTGTTTGATGCTTTAATTTGCGTTATCCAAGAATTTGCTGGTAAACCTTTTAAGTTTTTAGCAACATTTGTCCATTTGTTTCCGCCATCTTTTGTAATATGTACTTGTCCATCATCTGTAGCTGCCCATAAAACATCTTTTTCTATAGGTGTTGGTTCTATAACTAAAATGGTACAATGATTTTCTGCACCAGTAGCATCCATAGTTAAACCACCACTTTCTGCTTGCTTTAATTTATCTGGATTGTTGGTAGTTAAATCAGGAGAAATTACTTTCCAAGTTAAACCTTTATCTGTAGATTTATGTACAAATTGACTACCAAAATATAAAGTGCTGTTATCAAAAGGATCTATATTAATTGCTGCGTTCCAATTAAAACGCAATTTTACATTTGCATCTTTGTGTGTTGGTTTTACAGAGTAATTATTACCCGTTTTATAATCATAACGCACAACAGCACCTTGCTGACTCATAGACCAACCATATCTAGAATTATCTTTATCTGGTACTACATCAAAACCATCTCCAAAAGAAATTTCTTGCCAGTAAGAATTTCTAATTCCTTGAGCTTTCCAAACATAAGCAGGTCCTCTCCAAGAACCATTATCTTGCATTCCACCATAAACATTATAAGGGAATTCATTATCTACATTAATATGATAAAATTGTGCAACAGGAATATTACCAATAAAACGCCAAGATTTACCACCATCTTTGGTAATATTTAATCCACCATCATTACCATCTATCATGAATTTACCGTTTTTTGGGTGAATCCACCAGGCATGATGATCTGGGTGAACCCCATTATCTACACCATAAGCAGGCATTAATTGTTTAAAATTTTTACCACCATCTTGTGAAACATTTACATACGTAAAAACAGTATACAATCTATTTTCATTTAATGGATCTACATAAATTTCAGAATAGTAAAAAGGACGATTTCCAATACCTGGTTTGTCGTTTATTTTTTTCCATTTAAAACCACCATCTTCACTTTTATACAAAGCATTTTTTTTGGCTTCAACCAAAGCATAAATTACGTTAGGGTCACTAGGTGCAATGGCTACACCAATTCTACCCAATTCCCCTTTAGGGAAACCTTCTTTTTCGGTAATTTTTTTCCAGTTTTCTCCACCATCGTGCGTAATGTATAAACCACTACCTTTTCCACCAGATTTAAAAAACCAAGGATCGCGTTTGTGTTCCCACATGGCAGCAATTATTTTGTTTGGATTTTTAGGATCCATAACCAAATCTGCAGCACCAGATTTTATATTTGTAATTAAAATCTGTTTCCAAGTTTTACCACCATCTGTAGTTTTGTAAACACCACGTTCTTTGTGCGTTCCCCAAGGTGAGCCAATTGCGCCAACGTAAACAATATTTGGATTTGTTGGATCTATAATTACTCTATGAATGTGTCTTGTTTTTTCTAAACCCATAGCTTGCCAAGTTTTACCAGCATCTAAAGATTTGTAAATTCCAAAACCACCATTTAAACTATTTCTTGGATTTCCTTCTCCGGTTCCTGCCCAAATTACACTTGGGTTAGATTGTTGAATGGCAACTGCACCAATGGAAGCTGTTAATTCTTTCTCGAAAATAGGCTGCCAAGTTGTACCGCCAGATGTAGATTTCCAGATACCACCAGAGGCTGTACCTACATACATTATGTTTGGGTTACTTTCTACAACATCTATTGCAGTTATACGACCAGACATACCTCCAGGACCAATATTTCTAGGTTTCATGTTTTTAACCAAATCCATAGAAAATTTTTGCGAAAAGAGTAGAGTAGTTGCTAGTAAAAATACAAGAGTAAAGTGTTTTTTCATTGTAAAATTGCGTTAGTTTATTTAAAAGCTAACAAGATACAAAATAGAAAACGCTCAATGAAAATTGAACGTTTTTTTAACAAAATTGTTTTACCAGGGTTTAAACCCTTTGTTTACTTCCCTTGTTACTCTTGCTTCTTTTTAGGTTCTCTTTTTGCTTCTTTTAAAGCGTTGTTTAGCATCCATTCAATTTGTCCGTTTGTAGAGCGAAATTCATCTGCAGCCCATTTTTCTATGGCTTTTAGCATCTCTTCATTAACTCGCAACGCGAAAGCTTTCTTTTTTGCCATGTTATTTTTTTACAAATTGATTTATAACTTCAATTAGTTTTTTTGAAATGTGGAATTTATCACTATAATAAGAAGTTAAATTGTCTTCATCTTTTGTGATTTCTTTTAAGACATGATTCATGTTTTCTATAATTTCTAATGTTGCTTTTTTATTAGAATTATATAACAATTTTGCGTCTTCGATTTTTACTTGTAAATCTTTATTTCCTTGTACAATTAAAATTGGAACGTTTATTTTTTTTATTTCTTCTGCTGGGTCTAATTGCATCCAAGAGTATAAAAAAGCCTGATTTTGTTTCGCGAAAATATTTCTTAAAAAAGGATTTACAACCGTTATTTTTTTATGAGCTTTTAAAGAATCGAACTGTTCTTGCGCAACTTCTCCTAAAGTTGGGTTGTTTTTGCCAATTTGTTTTACAATTACTTTATCTACAGGTTCGCCAGCACCAGCAATAGAAATGTATTTATCTACATTTTTTAAAGCTAACATGGCTATTAAAGACCCTTGACTATGACCCACTAAAATAATTTTGGAAAACCTGTTTTTTCTTTTAAAATGTTCTACAACTTTTACTACATCTAACCCAAAATCTGTTATTTTGGTTCCTTTTAAAAAAGGAGCATTTTTTTTATTTGCAGTTCTTTTATCAAAACTAAAAAAAGCAATATTTTCTTTATTAACAGCGTCTCTAAACTGTTTTATGTAATTTGCTTTTACAGGTGTACCTGATTGATTTCCATTTCTATCTACATTTCCAGAACCATGCACCCAAATTAATAAAGGTGTTTTTTCTTTATGATAGCTTAGTGTTCCTGGTAATTCTATATTGCCGTTTTTTAGAATAATTTCTTCGGAATTAATTTGCGAAAAAACAGAAAAACTAAAGAAAGCTAGGAGAATATAAAGTCTGTTTTTCATTATGTTTTTAAGTTTTTATAAATTAAAGTAAAAAATGCTACGATAAACAATATTGTTAATCCTATAAAAAAAAATAAAAACCAACCAGAATTAAAACTATTGTTTAGAGATTTCTCTACAATTAAAATGTTTAATAATAAGAGTACAACTGCAACATAAGGCATGGTAAAAAGCGCTACAGTTTTTTCTGCTGCTTTACTTTTTAAACTGCTTTTATTAGGTGTTTTTTGTTTGGATAACCAATAAATAGCATATTGTAAAAGCGTAAATATGCCAAGTAAAAACCAAATAGTGTACTTATCATTATATGTTGTTACTTTGCCATTAAAATTAAAATGACCTACAATTTTTTTTGGTAAAGCAGCATAACTAAAAATAACATATATCCATGAAACAACTGTAATAACTGCACTAAATATTAGTATTTTTCTATTCGCTTTACTCATTATTAATTTTTAAAATAAGTTTTTAAAACATGGGTTGCTTGCTCTTTTTTTTGAGTACCAATTAATAGTTTTTTTCCGTTTTTTAATTCTAATTGAATACCAATATCACCAGAAACATTAATGCATGTTCCTTTAGATTTGTTCCAAAAAGCGCCACCTTTTAAACCCCAACCACCATATTCTCCAATAGGATCGTAAATTCTTATACGGGCAGTTTCTATTTCGTTCCATTTAATGGTTTTATATTTCAAATGAAATGGGAAAAATTGGTAGTGAATTCCAATTTCGTCTATTCTAGTTTTTAGTTTAAAAAGAAAAATTAAACCAAAGGAAAACAAAATACCAAAGCTTGTTAGCGAGAAAGTTAAAGTAGACATTGCTTTATATTCCCTTATAATTAAATATAATGGAGTCACTAAACTAAAACCCATGATTACAAGTAACCAAGTTTGTGTAAAACGCTGTTCTTCTTTAAAAACTTTCACTTTTAACGGTTTTTATCTCTTTCGAAAATTACACTATTCCATCCAGAAGGAATAGTTTTAAAAGTCCAACCTTCTCTTGCATATTGATTTAATAAATCTTCAAATTTTTGAGTTCTATTTCTTAAGCCTAATTTTAATTCAACAATTTTATATTCTTTCATTTTATAAAATCAATTTTAATTCTCGAATTTCTTTTTTGTATGGTTTCTAAAAAAGGTTGTAATTGGTTTTCTAGATTTCTAAACTCTAATTCTAGCCTTTTTTTATTGTTAAAAATAATAGATACATCTGTTTCAAATTCTTGTTTTTCAACGTCTATTTTTTTTATTTCATTTATGTATAATTTTTTGTTAGATTTTCTAAAAAAAATCAAATAAATTATTACCACTATAATTGTAATCCCTCCTAAAATTCTTAAACCAAAATCAAAATAGTCAAAGAAATTTTTTAAAAGTTCTATTCTTTTAAAAGTATGTAAAACACTAATGCCAACAAAAGCAAAAAATACGCCTAACCAACCACCTCTAGATTTTAAATCTCTTTTATGGCTATTAATATCTAAGAATAGTTGCTTATTATCCATAGAGATATAGCCATCTACCATTACAAATTTTTCCATGTTCTCATTTGTTTTATAAATTTAGATTTTTTTAGGAGGTTCAAATGACAGTGTTTTTTTATCTAGTTTTTAAAGTAAAAGATTTCTCCACAAGGTCGAAATGACACTGATTTTTTAAATTTACCATCAACCATCAACCATCAACCATCAACCATCATTTTAATGACTCAAAGTCCCAGCATTTACAACAGGAGAAGCTTCTTTGTCTCCACATAAAATAACTAATAGATTACTTACCATAGCTGCTTTTCTTTCTTCATCTAAAGCTACAATATCCTTTTTATTTAACTCTTCTAAAGCCATTTCTACCATTTCTACTGCACCTTGTACAATTTTATGTCTTGCAGCAACAATAGCAGTAGCTTGTTGTCTTTTTAACATGGCAGATGCAATTTCTTGCGCATATGCTAAATACCCAATTCTGGCTTCTAAAACTTCAATTCCTGCAATAGATAAACGTTCGTCTATTTCTTTTTCTAAAGCTTCAGAAACTTCGTTTACGCTAGAACGCAATGTAATATCTTCATCATGCCCTTCATCTGCAAAATTATCATAAGGATACATACTTGCTAGTTTTCTAACAGCTGCATCTGTTTGTACGCGTACAAAGTTTTCATAATTATCTACATCAAAAGCTGCTTTGTACGTATTTGTAACGCGCCAAACTAAAATGGTAGAAATCATTATTGGATTTCCTAACTTATCATTTACTTTTAATCTTTCAGAATCAAAATTACTTGCTCTTAAAGAAATTGTTTTTTTTCTGTATAAAGGATTTGCCCAAAACAAACCGTTTTCTTTTATGGTACCAACATATTTACCAAAAAGCAAAATAACTTTAGAGGTATT
This sequence comes from uncultured Polaribacter sp., assembly GCF_947495205.1. Taxonomy (GTDB): domain Bacteria; phylum Bacteroidota; class Bacteroidia; order Flavobacteriales; family Flavobacteriaceae; genus Polaribacter. The sequence goes on from NZ_CANLXV010000011.1 coordinate 116,843, forward strand.
TGGATTTACTAGGATGAATCCAAAAAACCCAATAAACCCGATAAGAATTAGAGGTATATAAATTCCGGTTTCTTGTAAAAAACACATTGCAATTCCTCCAAAAAAGAGTATTAAAACAATTAGTAACATTAAATAACCATTTGCCGGTTTAATAATTTTTTCTGCTTTCATAAATTAAACTTTATAGTGATATTAAATTGATATTGTAAATATATTAAAATATATTGTTGTTTTCCAAATATCCAAACAAATTATTTTTTATAACTTCGCGCCACTTATCTTAAAACTATAAAAATGAAATTTAAAATATTATTAATAATTCCGTTTTTTTTATTTTCTAATGCTACGCATGATGATGACGATTTTTGGGGACAAAATGGACACAGGGCAACTGGTAAAATTGCAGAGCAGTATTTAAAAAGAAAGACCAAAAGAAAGGTAGATGAAATTTTAAGCGGCCAAAGTTTGGCTTTTGTTTCTACGTTTGCAGATGAAATAAAATCAGACAGAAAATACCGCGAGTTTTCTCCTTTACATTATGTAAACATGGATTTTGATGAAACGTATGCAACAGCAAAAAAAAATCCTAAAGGAGATTTAGTAACAGGTATTAAGAAATCTATTGCCATTTTAAAAGACAAAAATAGCAGTGCAGCAGATAAAGTGTTTTACTTAAAAATGCTAGTACATTTTATGGGCGATTTACATCAACCAATGCATATTGGTAGAAAAGAAGATAAAGGTGGTAATACTGTGCAAGTGCAATGGTTTGGTCAAGGAACAAATTTACATGCGGTTTGGGACACTAAAATGATTGAAGAATGGAATATGAGTTATTTAGAATTAGCAGACAATGCTAAAGATTTATCTAAAGAACAAATTGCTATTATAGAACAAGGAACTATAGAAGATTGGGTAAACGAAGTACATCAACTTACCAAAAAAGTATACAAATCTGTAAAATCTGGCGAAAATTTGCGTTATAGATATTCTTACGATTATTTTGGTATTGTTAGAGATCAATTGCAAATTGGCGGAATTCGTTTGGCTAAAGTTTTAAACGATATTTATAAGTAAAAAAATTAGCGTGGTTTTTAGTATGGGTATCTGTTTTATTCAAAATTTTTCGGTTAAAATTAAATAAGGAAATCTTTAAAAGGAAAAGTAACCAAAAAAAAATCCATCTTAAAAAGATGGATTTTGATAAAATTAAATAAGAGTATTTTTTAGCTTAATGCTGTTGCAATTCTTTTAATAGCTTCTCTAATTTGTAATTCAGAGGCTGCATAAGATATTCTAATACAATCTGGTGCTCCAAAAGCATCACCAGTAACTGTAGCAACATTTGCATGCTCTAATAAATACAATGCAAAATCGCTAGCGTTATCTATTTTTACACCATTTAAAGTTTTACCAAAAAATGCAGAAACATCAGGAAAAACGTAAAAAGCACCTTCTGGTACATTTACTTTAAAACCATCAATTTCTCTAAGTAAATCTATTATAATTCCTCTACGAGTTTTAAACTCGTCTACCATATATTGTATTTTACTAATAGGTGCTAAAACAGCAGTAATTGCAGCTCTTTGTGCAATACAATTTGTGCCAGAAGTAATTTGTCCTTGCATTTTTGTACAAGCCTTAGCAATCCATTCTGGAGCGCCTAAGTAACCAATTCTCCAACCTGTCATAGCAAATGCTTTTGCTAATCCGTTTACGGTAATGGTTCTATCAAACATACTTTCTATAGCTCCAAAACTAAATGGTTTTGCATCATAGTTAATATGTTCGTAAATTTCATCAGACATAATATAAATATCTGGGTATTTTTCTAAAACTGCGGCTAAAGCTCTATATTCTGCTTCGCTATACATAACTCCACTTGGGTTATTTGGCGAATTGAATAAAATTAGTTTGGTTTTTGGAGTTATTGCAGCTTCTAATTGTGCTGGTGTAATTTTAAAATTAGCTTCTATAGAAGAACGAATTTCTACAGATTTTGCTTCACATAAAGTAGCAATTGCAGAGTAACTTACCCAATAAGGACAAGGTAATAAAACTTCATCTCCAGGATTTAATAAAACCTGCATTACGTTTGCAATAGATTGTTTTGCTCCTGTAGAAACTACAATTTGATTTGGTGTATAGGTTAAATTATTATCTCTTTTAAATTTTGTACAAATCGCTTCTTTCAATTCACCATAACCATCTACAGGTGTATAAGAATTGTAATTTTCGTTTACAGCATCTATTGCAGCTTGTTTAATAAAATCTGGTGTATTAAAATCTGGCTCTCCCAAACTTAACCCAATAATGTCTTTACCTGCTGTTTTTAATTCTCTTGCTTTTGCAGCCATAGCTAATGTAGCAGAAGCAGGCAAGCTCATAATTCTGTCCGATAATGGATGTTTCATTGTATATAAAAGTTGTTGTTGTGTTATGCTAATTCTGTATTTTTTCCTAAAACGCCAAGGTGTCTAAAATGTTCTATAATTGCTTTTCTAGTTGTTTTATACTCGTTGTATGGCAAATTAAATTCTAGCGCAGTTTCTTTTACAATTTTAGCCAATTTACCATAATGTACATGAGAAATATGTGGAAAAATATGATGTTCAACTTGATGATTTAAGCCACCTGTATAAAAATTTACTAACCAATTACTAGGTGCAAAGTTAGAGGTTGTGTATAATTGATGGACTGCCCAAGTGTGTTCTAAATTTCCGTTTTTATCTGGTAAAGGCATTTCTGTATTGGGCACAATATGTGCTAGTTGAAAAACCAAACTTAAAATCATACCTGCTGTATAGTGCATTATAAAAAAGCCTATGATAACTTTCCACCAAGCAATATCCATAATTGCAATAGGTAAAACAAGCCAAAGCAAATAATACGCAATTTTAGAAATTACTAATTTAGTCCATTCTGTTCTTGGGTTTGGAAATTCGCCATAAGACAATTTCTTTTTAAGGTATCTTCTCATTTGCTTAAAATCTGTAGTAATTGCCCAGTTTATAGTTAGTAAACCGTAAATAAAAACAGAATAATATTTTTGAAGTTTATGAATTTTAAACCACTTAGAATGTTTAGAAAAACGGATAATTCTACCAGCATCAATATCTTCATCATGGTCTTTTATATTTGTAAATGTATGATGTAAAACATTGTGTTGTACTTTCCAATTATATACATTTCCTGCTAACATATAAATGCTACTTCCCATTAATTTATTTACCCATTTTCTTTTAGAAAAAGAGTCATGGTTGGCATCATGCATTACATTCATACCAACACCAGCTAAACCTACGCCAGTAATAACCATCAATAAAACCATAAGCCATTGCGACATAGAAACGGTTAAAATTAATAAAATAGGTATTAAGAACAAGGAAAACATTATTACTGCTTTTGTATATAATTTCCAGTTACCAGTTCTTTTTATATTGTTTTCTTTAAAGTAAGTATTTACTCGTTTATTTAACGTTCTAAAGAATTTTGCTTTATCTACCCGCGAGAAGTTTATTGTTTTCATGTTATAAATTAATAATGCAAAAATAGTTTATTTAATTTCGGTTTATATGATAAACGACAATTTTTGTTTAGAATTGTTTACATACAAATAACTACTTTTGCAAAACTAAATTAAGCATAAATGGATATTATTCACAAATATTTTAAAAATTTAACAGAATTACAAACCGCACAATTTGCAAAATTACAAGAATTGTATGAAGATTGGAACTTGAAAATTAACGTGGTTTCAAGAAAAGATATCGATGAATTGTATTTAAGACACGTTTTACATTCTTTAGGAATTGCTAAAATAATACAGTTTAAACCAGGTTCTAAAGTAATGGATGTTGGCACAGGAGGCGGCTTTCCAGGAATTCCGTTAGCTATTTTATTTCCAGAAACGCAGTTTCATTTGGTAGATTCTATAGGAAAAAAAATAAAAGTGGTGAATGAAGTTGTTGCTGGTTTGGGCTTAGAAAACGTAAAAACTACACACGGTAGAGTAGAAGAGGTAAAAGATACTTACGATTTTATTGTAAGTAGGGCAGTAGCGCAAATGGAAACTTTTGTGCGTTGGAACAAAGGAAAAATTGCTAAAAAACAAAATCACGATTTAAAAAATGGCATCTTATATTTAAAAGGTGGCGATTTAACTGAAGAATTAAAATTATACACTTCTGCAACAATCTACAATTTACCAGATTTTTTTGAAGAAGATTTTTTTGAAACTAAAAAAGTAGTGCATTTAGGAATGAAGTTTAAAGGATAATTTTGTTATGATGCAATTAGAATATCAAGAAGTATTTGTTCGGTTTTGGGAACAAGTAAAACTAAGCGCAAATGAGGGTACTTTTGCTAAAGTTACTTTAGCGAAAACAATTGGTAAACGCGAGTTGAAAAATATTTTTGTGAGACCCATTTCTGAATTGGAGAAAGAAAAAGTAGCTGTAAAATTAAGTTTTAGGCCACGAGAAATGGAAGATGAAGTTACAGTTTGTACGTTAGAAGAAGCCTTTAAAAGGGTAACTCCTTATTTAAAAAGTACTTTTTTATCCGTAATTTTATTTAGTACAGAAAAAGACATTACTTTTAAAATAAACAAAAAAGGTGTAGGTTCTATTACAGAAACTGCACCAACTTTTACCAATGTTACTTTTTTTGAAGAATAGTGTTTTAAAAAAAGTAATTTTTTAAAATATAGAAATCCCTGTTTGTGTAGTAAATTGTTCTAAAAAGTGCATTCCTTTGTAAGAATTTCCCTTTGGATTTAGTTTAGGGCTCCAAACTGTAATTACATAATTGTCTGGATGAATTGCCACAATACCACCACCAACACCACTTTTACCGGGCAAACCAACTCTAAAAGCAAATTCGCCAGACTCATCGTAAAAACCACAAGTTAGCATAATGGCATTTACTCTTTTGGCTTGACTTTCTGTTAAAACAGTTTTTCCTTTCTGACAAAGAAAATGATCATCGGCTAAAAATAAAAATATTTGAGAAAGTTCTGCACAACTAAGTTCTAAAGCACAGGTGTAAAAGTAAAAATCCAGCACATCTTCAACTTTATTTTTAATGTTACCAAAAGATTTAATAAAATTACACAAAGCCGTATTTCTAAAGCCAGTTTCTTTTTCTGATTGTGCTACTTTATCTGAGTATGCTAAATTGTTATTATGGCAAATATCTTTACAGAAGTTTAAAAAATCTTCTTTTGGGTTTTTTAAATGGCTTATTAAGACATCACAAATTACAATTGCTCCTGCATTAATAAACGGATTTCTAGGTTTTCCAAAATCGGCCTCTAATTGTAATAAAGAGTTAAACGGATTTCCAGAAGGTTCTACATCTACACGTTTCCAAAGTTCTTCACCTTCTAACTGATAAGCCAAGGTTAACGTTAAAATTTTAGAAATACTTTGTATGGAAAATTTTTTATCAGCATCTCCAATACTAAAAGATTTTCTATGAATATCAGTAATATTTATACCAAAATTATCAGCAGAAACAGTACCTAATTCTGGAATATAGTTGGCCACTTTTCCAGGATCGTTAACATTCTTTAAATTAAGATATATGTCTTCTATTATTTTTTGATAATTTTCCATTAGTGCTATTTTAGGGCTATAAAAGTAATTTTATAAAAGTGTAATTGCGCTTTCCATTATTGCTATGCTCTAAAAATAAATAACAAAACAGTAGGCTGTTTTGTTATTTGTTTTAGATCAAAAATCAAAAAAATGTTATGCCAATTCAACAAACAAACCTTCGTCTGTTTTAGAAACTTTAGCAACCTCTTTTTTAGTTAAACTTTTAATGGTTTTGTCCCATTTTTTATTAGATAAACCAGATTGTGTTTTTAAAGCTACCAATTCTATTTTTTCAGCTTTGGTAATCATTGCTAAAACTGCTTTTTCTTCATCAGTTAAAGCTATAGAAGGTGCTTTTTTCTCAGGACGCATTTGAGGGAAGAAAAGCACTTCTTGAATAGATTGATTATTGGTTAAAAACATGATTAATCTGTCCATACCAATTCCCATTCCAGAGGTTGGTGGCATTCCATATTCTAAAGCACGTAAAAAATCTTCATCTATAAACTCTGTAGCCTCATCATCTCCTTTTTGAGCTAATTTTAATTGATGTTCAAAACGCTCACGTTGGTCAATTGGGTCGTTTAATTCAGAATATGCATTGGCAATTTCTTTCCCACAAACCATCAATTCAAAACGCTCTGTTAATTCTGGATTTTCTCTGTGTTCTTTACAAAGTGGAGACATTTCTTTAGGATAATCTGTAATAAAAGTAGGCTGAATGTAATTTCCTTCACATTTTTCGCCAAAAATTTCATCAATTAATTTTCCTTTTCCCATGGTTTCATCAACCTCTATTTGCATGCCTTTTGCTGCAGCTCTAATTTCATCTTCAGTTTTGTTATAGATATCAAAACCAGTAAATTCTAAAATAGAATCGCGCATTGTAATTCTTTTGTAAGGCGCTTTAAAGTTTATTTTATGTTCGCCAAAAGTAGCTTCAGAAGTTCCGTTTACAGCAATTGCACAATGCTCTAGAAGTTGCTCACAGAAATCCATCATCCAATTATAATCCTTGTAAGAAACATAGATTTCCATGGCGGTAAATTCAGGATTGTGCGTTCTGTCCATTCCTTCATTTCTAAAGTTTTTAGAAAACTCATACACACCATCAAAACCACCAACAATTAAACGCTTTAGATACAATTCATTGGCAATTCTCATATATAAGGGAATGTCTAAAGAATTATGATGCGTTATAAAAGGCCTTGCAGCAGCACCACCAGGAATGGGTTGTAAAACCGGAGTTTCTACTTCAAAATAACCAGCATTATTAAAAAAAGAACGCATTGCATTAAACAATTTTGTTCTTTTTACAAACACCTCTTTTACATGCGGATTCACTACTAAATCTGCATAACGTTGTCTGTAACGCATTTCTGGATCTGTAAAAGCATCATACGTTTTACCATCTTTAACTTTAGGAATTGGCAAAGGTTTTAAAGCTTTAGAAAGCAATTTAAATTCTTTTACCAAAACCGTTTTTTCACCAACTTTTGTGGTAAAAAGCGTACCAGTTACCCCAATAAAATCACCTAAATCTAGCAAATTTTTAAATACAGTATTGTATAAAGTTTTGTCTTCGCCAGCACAAATTTCATCTCTATTAAAATACAATTGTATTCTACCTTCACCATCTTGTAACTGCCCAAAAGACGCTTTTCCTTGTATGTTTTTCACCATTAAACGACCCGCAATAATCACTTCTTTTCCCTCAACAAAATCTTGTTTAATAGTTGCTGAAGTTGCATTTATAGGAAATAAATCTGCCGGATAAGGATTAATACCCAAATCTCTTAATTTTACAAGCTTTTCTCTACGTACAACTTCTTGTTCTGATAATTGCATTTCTAATAATTTAATGATTATTTTTAAAGAGTGCAAATATACAATCTTTCAATTAGCTAGCAATTACAGAATTCGATAAAATAAAGATTATTTGTTGTAGAATTTATAAAAGTTTGTATATTTGCATGCTACTTTTTGTTGAAGTAGCATTTAGTTGTGTTGTTTGGCACTTTAGTAAAAGTGTCGTGGTTTTGTTAACCAATGGAAAGCTTCCCTTAAATGGGACGCTTTTTTTTATTTCTAATTTATTTCTAGAGCTCATAATATTTCTTTTTTGAAGCTATTTCCAGCTTTCACTACTCGCTTTTTTTATTCAAAAAAGAATAAAAAAGAGCT
>NZ_CANLXV010000012.1 GCF_947495205.1 uncultured Polaribacter sp.
AGCCCAATAGCGCCGATGGTACTGCATTTATGTGGGAGAGTAGGTCGCCGCCTTTCTTATTTCTAAGTCTCAATTCATCCGAATTGAGACTTTTTTTTTATCCCTATTTAGAGGGAATACTTCATTTTAATGGATCAAGCCATAAAGTTGTGGGGTTTGATAATAACTTCTTTACTTATGGCATATTTTACATTTAAAGCGTTGTGAATTGATGATTAAAGCACTTCCATTTTTAGAATTAAAGATGCTGGTTTGTGTGATTTGTCTAAAACAGAAAAACCCAATTTTTCATAAAATGCTTTAGAAACCAGAATTTCTTGTACATACAAACTCATTATAAACAACTAACCTTATAATTTTTAAGATTGATGTTTTAAAGTTATGAAAATTTGGGTTAAAGAATTAATTCTTTAAATAATCTGCATCGGTTAATGTTTTTATAAAAGCTATAATAGTGGCTTTTTCTTTTTTGTTTAAGTTTAAAGAATCTGGGGGCAAGGTTTGGTAAGGTACTTCTAATCCCATTCCTGCACCACCTCCATTATTGTAAAATGCTACGAGTTTGTCTAAAGTTTTGTAGGCACCATTATGCATATAAGGCGCAGTTAATTCAGCATTTCTAACTGTAGATGTTTTAAAGAAACCTCTTCTTTCTTCCACTTCATAAGGATAAAACATTCCTGGATCATCGTCTAAAATAGGATTATTAAAATCATCAGTTTTGGTAACACCCAAATGTTCAAATTCGCTTTCTGAAAATTTTGGAGGTACTAAACCATTAAATACAGGAGGAAAATGGCAAGTAGCACAAGCTGCTTTTCCCATAAATAAATTAAAACCTTGCTTTTCTTCAGTAGTTAGTGTAGTTTCTAAACCTAACATATTTTTATCAAATTTAGAATTAAAAGGGGCTAAGCTTCTAATGTAGGTTGCTATGGCTAGTCTAATATTTCTACTGGTAACATTACGTTTGTACAATGCATTAAACGCTTTTAAATACTCTGGATTTTCTTTAACGCGTTTTTCTAGAGTTTTCATATCTATATGAAACTCATTTTTGTTGTTGGTAACTCCAACAATTTGCCCTTCTAGACCATCGCCTCTACCGTCATAAAAAAATGTACGTTGATAGCCTGCATAGGTTAATGTTGGCGTATTTCGTTGTAATTTTACACCATTTTTTCCAATGCCTACTGCTAGACCATCTGTAAATGCTTTTTTGTTATTATGACAAGTTGCACAACTCATATCACCTTTATTAGATAAAGATGTATCGTTAAATAATTTTTTACCAAGCTTAATATACTCCTCATTACTGGCTGGAGATCCTTGAGGTGCAAAATTAGCAAGGTTAAAAAAATCTTTTTGAAATAAATTTTCTGCATAAGGATTCAGCTCATGATTTTCTGCCATTGCTACATTCCATTTTTTACACCCTTTTGCTAATAATGATAGTTGTTTATTGGTATGGTTTTTTATGAATGAATACCGATCAAAACTTTCAAATTCTGAATTTATTAATACATCTTCACTAGCTTTAAATTCTTTTAATAATTGCTGATATTCTTCTGTTTCTCCAAAAGAACTTTCCATATATCTTAAAATTTCACTTAAAGATTGATACACGTAAGCAGATTCTTCTGTGGAATTTAATTGCATTGGCGAATCAAAACCTGTAATACCTTTGGTAGCAATTGTAATAATGGCATCTCTTATCATTTTAAGATAATGCCTATCTTTTTGCTTGTATATCATATGATTGTGCGCCATAAAAGGAACTCTAGAGCGTAAAAAAATAAGTTGCAATTCTAATTCTTTTCTATTTAAACCTTCATCATCATATAATAATTCTTCTACAACTTGTAAACTTTTAGGTTTTAGTTTTTTAATATCCGTATAATCTTCTGCATGAACAATAAGTAAGTTTGGCCCGTTAATGGTTAGGTAATTATTATTGTCAAAGGCTATCATAAATGGTTCTGCAAATTTGTACCATTTTCTTACCGTTTTAAAAATAGCTTTATTTTCTTCTACAGTTTTTAGTGTGTCTAATTTGTTAATGTTTGTTGCCAAACTATCTAAACTCTGTAAGTAGTAATTTCTTAAATCTTCTGTAAAAACTGAACCTACTTTTTTGTAAGAAACGTTATTTGCTTTGTTTTCTTTATGGCAAGAAACAGTTATAAACATCAAAAAAAATAGAAACAGGAACTCTACTAAAGTCCCTGTTTTATAAGCATTTATTTTCATTTTATACATTTTAAACTATCTAGGTAACCCCGTAATTTTAAATAAGAAAGAACCTTCAAGATCAGAAAGACCTTCTGCAATTGCAGTAGGATCAAAAAATGCTTGACCATCTGCTCTTATTGCAGTATCAATCTTATCTAGCTCCCAGCCATGTACTTGAACACCACATAAGAAAGTTGGTTCAGAAGCACCAGTAACATCCGTAACATCTATCATACCAGTAATTTCCCATTTACCACCTCCACCATATTGAGGATTGTTGTCTTCATCACACTCTAAAACTGTAGTTAAATTACCTGTAGCAATTTCATACTTGTATAGTTTTGCCCAACCTTGAATTGCAGGGTTTTGATCAAAATATCCATTTGGATCTTCTTGAATGTATACAAAGTTTTCTGTAACCAAAATGTTATCTGGACTGTGAAAACCATCTGCTTTACCACCAACTTTGTCACCATCTAAAATACAAGTTATCTTACAATCTCCTGTTGGATCATTATCGTTTAACTCTACCATATAAATACGACCAAAAGTAGTTCCTCTTTTTGCTAAATCAGGATTATCTGCTCTGTAACGTCCTGTAACACAGAAAAACAATGCTCTTTCATTATCTGCAGAACCTTTTCTCCAATCAATATCTTCAATTCTTTGAAAACCGATAACTAAAGAATCTATGGCTTCTTGGTTTAATTCGTCTTTATTTCTTTCTGTCATTTCAATCCACTCAGCATCATAGGTAACACCTTCTGCCATGCCCATCTCAAATAATTGACCTCCTTGACCTGGTTCAGTTTCAGTAGCATTTTTTCCTTTTAAAACAAATAAATCTCCACCAAATAAATCTCCTCTTGCACCTACATACATTCCTAGATGACCTTCTGGATATGAGTTGTTGCTATCATCATCACCAATTATAGCTACAGTTCTATTAGGATATGCATTTTTACCAACTACAACTGCATTTTCTGTAGACCATTCTCCCATAGCTGCAGATCTTGTAGCAAAAGAAGCTAAACCTGCATCTTTGTAAGGATCTACAACATAAACACCTTGTGCTCCTGCTCCTTGGCCTACCCATTCGCCACCAGATAAATACATTGGACCAAAACCGTGTTCTTCTTTGGTAATTCCAGAACCAGAACACATTGCAGTAAACGCTGTTGCAGTTGAGTTTACAATGTAGTCTCCTTCTAAAGGCTGTAAATCAGCATTCATTTTAATTCTTGCAATAGAATAATCTCTTTCTAAGTTTACGATAAAAGAGTAGGTATCATCTCCATTATCAAATAAAGCACAACCATCTGTAAAAGAACCATAAACAAATGTAGAATCTGAAGGAAGAATGTCTTGAGAAGTTAGTAGCATATCAACCTTTACAGAAGGGTCAACTAATTTAAACACAGTATTAGGCACTACAGATGCTGCTAAAGGCTGTAATTCTAATGTAGCAGGAGTAAAATCCTGTCCATCATTTCCATTTGTTCCGTCTACGCCATCAACTCCGTTAACGCCGTCAATACCATCTTCTGCACAACCTACAAACATTGAGCTTGCTAAGATTGAGAGTGATAGAAAAGTAATTTTGAATAAATTTTTCATTTTTAATTGTATAAGAGTTTTTAATTAGTGCCTCAAAAGTATCTGTAAAAAACGCTTACGCTGTTAACTAATTAAAATGATACCGTTACAATTTTGTTGAATTAATGTTATCAAGATTATGAGAAGTTTAATAATTAAAAACAATCTAAACTACCTTAAAATCAATTTTTTAAAGTTTAATTTACATTTAAATAAAACGAGTTTCTTAGAAGAAAATAATCGTTACTTTTTTAGAAATGTATTGTTGTTTTAAAGTAGCCCTAGAAATTATAAGTACTTATAAAAATAAATGTATGAACTATTACACGTTGTTAAAATATTTAAATGGTATTATGAATAGTTTAAGTGCACGATTGTTGTGAAGCTATTATATTTGATGGTGTTATAGTGCTTGGAACTTTTGTAGAAGAGCAGTATAATAGCACATTATATAACTTAGTTTTGGGTTGGTTTTATAGTAAAATGATTGTTTTAGTGTTGGTAATGGCTCTTTTTTATTGTATCCATTTTAAAAAATTATAAAATTTAAATGAAACAAGCAATGTGCTATTATATTATTGGTTACAGGGGTTGCTATATAAAACCAACTATGCAGGAAAGCGTGGGTTGATATAAACTACAGAGGCTTATTATTTTTGCGCTAAATTAGGTTTAGTGTTGGGGATATTGAATCTATTTAAAATCAGAAAAGGAATTCATCTGTTGTTTTACCTTTTTTCTAATTCTTTTATTTGATAAGTATTTGTAATAAATAAGAATTCTAAAGTATAAAAAAGGTCTTCTGTTGGGTAGTTAAGATTAAATTTACTGTAAACATTAATTGTATTAGATTCGTTAAACCATTTACTAAATAATTTATTTCTAGAATATTGTCTTTTATCACTAGAATCACATACATAATGTATTAACGCATCTTTATTATTGTCTAAAAAATCAATGATAATTTGAGAAATTGTTGCTTTTATTTTAATATCGTTCGATAACTTTACACCTTCATTAACAACAGGATAAAAGCTTAATATATACAAATCTTTAAAGTAAATATTATTAAAATCTTGTTTTAAAAGTTCTAAAACATATTTTACACCAGAATCAGTAATAAAAGAAAAAAGAGGATTGCATCCTCTATTAGTTTATATGTATACATTTACTACTAAAGTTTAGTTTTCCTTTACTTTAGCCAATACTTTTTTACGACGTTCTTCTTTAAGTTCCATCATTCTTTTTAATGTTGAAACTATTTTTTTAGAAGGTTTTATGTTAACAGTTTGTATCATAACACTTTTATTTCTTATACAAAAATGTATAATTTCTTTATCTAAAGCAACTATTATACCATTTATTATATTGTAAACGTTATACTTAACTATATAATTACTTTTATAAATTAGACGGTTATTACTTTGATTAGTTACAAAATATTATTTATTCTTATAAGTGATTTATATAGAAACATCTATTCTCTAATTGTTAGAAGAGAACATTTCAGCCAAATTTTCACCTTGTCTTAATACCCGATCTGCCTCCATTTTTGCTAAATCTGGTGGGTAACCATAACGCATTAATATTTTCTTAACCGCTAACCTTAATTTTGCTCTAACATCATCTCTTTTACTCCAATCTACAGTCGCGTTTTTTCTGATTACATCTACAATTGTATGAATCAATTCTTTCATTTTATGATCCTCTAAAAAGCTTGTAGAGTCATTTTGTTTTAAAACACTGTAAAATGCATACTCTTCAGTTGTTAATCCCAACTCTTCCGATTTAGAATCTTCTAAACGCATTTCTTTAGCGATCTCAGAAAGTTCTGCCAAAACTTGTGCCGAATCTATTTGATTATTGTGGTAGCGTTTTACAACAGATTCTAACATTTCGGAAAACTTTTTTCCTTGTGCTATATTTTTAGATTTACGAATACTTACTTCATCACTCAATAGCTTTTTCAAAAGTTCAAAAGCAACGTTCTTTTGTTGCATGTTTTTTACTTCTAATAAAAACTCATCTGAAAGAATACTAACCGAAGGGGTTTCTACCCCTGCTGCTTCAAAAACATCAATTACGCCATCACTTGAAAGGGCATCATCTACAATTTGCTTGATAGCTGTTTCTACTTCATAGTCCGATTTTACGCCACTTCCCGTAAACTTATTTAATCGTGCCTTTACGGCTTGAAAAAATGCAACTCCGTCTTTCAACACTTCAGCTTCTGGACTTGGAATTGACATTGCAAATAACTTTGATAACAACGTCACTTCTTTTAAAAAGCGGTCTTTTAATTTTTGGTCTGCTAAAATAAAGTTTTGAGCACCTAATAATACTTGCAATTTTTGAGCAGTATCTACTTTAAAATATTGCTTAAAGTCAAAACCGTTGAACATTTGCTCTACAATTTCAAACTTCTCTTTCATACCTGCAATCGCTTCTTTAATATCTACAACAGGCGAACCTTCGCCACCACTTTGTAAATAAGTTGCCATTGCTTTACGTAAGTCTTGACCAATACCTATATAATCTACTACTAAACCGCCTGGTTTGTCTTTATAAACTCTATTTACTCGTGCAATGGCTTGCATTAAATTGGCTCCTTGCATTTTCTTATCTACATACAGCGTATGCATACTTGGTGCATCAAAACCAGTTAACCACATATCACGAACAATGACTAATTTTAGCGCATCATTTACATCTTTCATTCGTGTAGCTAAGTCCTTTCTTTGGTTTTTGGTGGTATGGTGTGGTTGAAAAATTTCTGGGTCGTCTGTAGCACTCGTCATGATGACTTTAATGGTTCCCTTGTCTAAATCATCATTATGCCAATCTGGTTTTAAAGCAACAATCTCATTAAATAGTCTTACACAAATATTTCGTGTCATACCTACAATCATTGCTTTTCCTTCAAATACCGTTTGACGTGCTTCAAAATGGGTAACAATATCCTTTGCAACATCTTTTAAACGGTCTGGATCGCCTACTATAGCGTCAATAGTTACTGTTTTCTTTTTGGCTTTTTCTAATTGTTCTTCAGTTGCACCTTCAATGCTGTTAATTTCATCATCTAGCGCTGCCGCTTTTTGTTCATCTAGTTTAATTTTTATTAAACGCGATTCATAACTAATAGGAACGGTTGCCCCATCATCAACGGCTTGTTTAATGTCATATACATCAATATAATCGCCAAAAACCGCGGGAGTAGATTTATCTTCTTTTTCAATGGGTGTTCCTGTAAAACCAATGTATGATGCATTTGGCAAGGCATCTCTTAAATACTTTGCGTTTCCATATCTTATTTCTGAACCATCATCAGTTTCTACCACACGACCCGAAAACCCATATTGACTTCTGTGGGCTTCATCTGCTACAACAACAATATTCGTTCGGTCAGATAAGGTTTCGTACACATTGCCTTCTGCTGGTGCAAATTTTTGAATAGTTGTGAATATTACACCACCACCAGAAACTTTTAATAGTTCTTTAATATGTTCTCTGCTATCTGCTTGTACTGGCGTTTGTCTTAATAAGCCAACGCAATTGCCAAAAGTTCCAAATAGTTGGTCGTCTAAATCATTTCTATCTGTAAGCATTACAATAGTTGGATTTCCCATTTGTGGATGCGTAATAATTTGACCACTATAAAAAACCATTGACAACGATTTACCAGAACCTTGCGTGTGCCAAACCACGCCAATCTTACGATTGCCGTTTCCCTCACTTCCGTCTCTCCCAGCGGGAGAGAAACCATCTTTAGCAGCTTTAATTTTTAATAGTACTTGTTCTATATCATTTTCAACCGTTTCATTTTTAAATCTAATTACGGTATTACCTATCGTTGTTAAGTAAGCTTCTCTCTTCTTATCTTTACGTTGTTGGGTTTCTGTAAAATGATATGCTCCATCTAATTCAATGATTAATTTTAATTCATTACAATAGAAATCAACGATATAATCTCCTATTTGATGTTGTCTTCTAAATTTTAAGTCTAGAACTTGTCTATTTCTTAATATTTCCCAAAGTATTTTTTCTACTGGTGTTCCTTTTTTTCTAAATTCTCTTGCCGTTTTTACCAAACCCGAAAAACTATAATTACCTCTATAATTAACCGTTTTCTTCTCCCTTTGGGAGAAGTTAGAAGAGGGCAGTTTTGCTGTTGCCCGTAAGGTTTGGGCTACTGCTTTTTGAACTGCATAATATTGATGATAAGCACCCACTTTTTTGATGTTAACTTGAAAAATGATGCCTGTTTTATCGTCTTTCTTTTCTTCTTTTTCAAAAACGGTACAATACCTAATCAGCTCAACCAATGTTTTTTTATTGAGCATATATTCAGTCAGCATTTGCAATTCAGTTCTTACTTCATTGGCTACTTCTTTGGGTGCTTTCCAAGACAAGTACCTTGAAAATGGTGCGGATACACTTGAGGTACCAGCATCTATACCATCTGAAATCACACAAATGGCATTGTAATAAAAAATACTCGGTACTGCTTTTTTGTAATTTTGTATTTGGTCGTAGGCTCTACGTAATGTTGCTTTTTCGCTTGTGGCACTTTTAAGCTCTATAAACACTAATGGCAAACCGTTTACATAGATTACTACATCAAAACGTTTTTCGTTATTATTCTCTTTAACTACCAATTGATTAACCGCCCAAAAACTATTATTATCGGGGTTTTCTGCATCTAAGAGTTTTACATTAATTCCTTTTGTTCTTCCCTCTTTAGTATATTCTACAGTAACGCCATTGGTTAATAATGTATGGAAACGTTCGTTGTTTTCCATTATATCTTCTGTACCAAGATTAATTACCTTTTGGTAGGCTTCTAAACGAGCTGACTCTGGAAGTGTTGGATTTAATTTTTTTAGCGAATCTTTAAAATGATTTTCTAATAATACAGAACTAAAACTTTCACGCTGTGGAGTTGAACCAATAGGCGAAATATCTGTGCCGTTAAAGTAGGTATAGCCTTGACTTACTAATTGGTCTATTAAGGCTAGTTCTATGGTGTTTTCGGAAAGTTTACTCATTTCCTTTTTCTTTTAAGTGTTTTATTTCTTTGTCAAAATCAGATTCAAATAATTTATCCTGAATTATTCTATATTTTTCAAATTCTGTTTCGGCTTTTTCTTTGGCTATTTGGGTAGATATTTTGCCGCCATCTTGTAGTATCTCTCTTTCGTCAAATTCTAAAAAAGCATCTATTCGTTTTGCCCAATCTTCCATAGTCATTGGTATGTTTCTTTGTGCCCTGTTTTCGGCTAAATCTAAAAAGGCATTCACAATTTTTCCTAAAGATTCTAACTCTACTTTGTTCAAGTAATTTTTAGCAATAGAAACATCTGTTTTAATAATTTTGCCATCTGGTGCGTTTTTCCAATTGGTTAAACCCATTTTATCTTTACTACTATCTACACGTTTATGTATTAATTCTGCAGCAGTATTGCCGTGAATACCAAAATGTAGTTTGTTCTGCACTTTTGCAAAAAAATGGCGTGTAGTGGTGGCATCTCTATTATAATCTACACTTGTGGCATATATATCGGTTATTTTTTGGTAGAATTTACGTTCGCTTAATCGTATTTCTCGTATTTCGGCAAGTAGTTCTTCAAAATAATCTTTGTTGAGATACGAACCGTTTTCTAAGCGTTTTTTATCTAATACAAAGCCTTTTATAGCAAAGTCTTTTAATACTTTAGTAGCCCATTGCCTAAACTGTGTGGCACGTATGGAGTTTACACGATAACCTACAGATATAATGGCATCTAAATTATAAAACTCAACCGCTCTTTCTACCTGTCTTTTTCCTTCTGTTTGAACTATTCGAAATTTTCGAGTCGTTCGGTTTTCATCTGCTTCACCACTTTTAAAAATTTCCTTTAAATGATAGTTTATGGTGTTAGAGGCTACAGCAAATAACGTACCCATTAGTTTTTGAGACAACCAAATGGTTTCATCTTCATAGCGTGCTTCTATACTGTTTTCACCAGCTTGTGCTGTAAATATTAAAAACTCGGCAGTGCTATTGCGTATTCGTTTGTTTTTTGCCATAATCGTCTGAACTATGATTTTTTATTGATTTTAGGATTGCCTTGATTTTGTTGTTTGAATGATTTATTGCTCAATCTTTTAAACTGTAAACTCTTTGCTCCAAAATTGATTAACAAACCTACTTCTAAATCATAGGCTTCTAAGTAATTTATGGCTTGCGCCAAATGCACCTCTTGTAATTCTATTATGGCTTTTAATTCTAATGAAATAATATTTCCTACTAAAAAATCGACTCTGCGTAAACCTATTTGCTGTTCTTTATAATAAACAGGCATTTCGTGTTCTCTAGAAAAAGAAATATCATTATTTCTAAACTCAATCTCTAACGCTCGTTGATAAATAACCTCTTGAATTGCGAAGCAATCACGAATACCATTGAAAAATATATTAACATAATGAGTAAATCCATTACCTAATTGCCTATGCACTTCCATAGCCAACCCAATAATCTTGGAGGTTAAATCAGAATATTTATACTTTTCGTTTATCATATCATTCCTTAATAAATCATATTAATCAAACAATCATTAAAATCATAGTTCAGACATTTTTACACGCAACTGCCCACTCATTAATTTTGGCAATAAGGTGTTTCTTGTTTTCTTTAGAGATTGAATTTGGTCCGCATTGTTCTTTATTTTACCAAATAAATTAAAGACTATATCGTTGAATCTATTTATAATTTTGTCATTAGGGATAGCCAATTCTATACCTCTAAAACTTTTTAATGAAATATATTCCTGTGTAGTTCCACTTTTACTTGTTTCAAAGAAGTATTTTCCAAATGAACTTTTTAACCATAAATATGAATAAATGGAAAAAATCTTGTTTTGTGAAGTCTTAAACAAAGCAACATTTTTGATAGCGTAGTTAATTAGCTCATTTTGTTCGAGATAAGTTAAACCAATAGTTCCTATCATTGAAACCAATATATCGAATTGTTCAACTCTACTTCGTTTATTTACATTTATATAGTCTTCTTCCGAAATTAAATAAGCATCTTCAAGTTTAATCCGATTATTTCCAAGATGTTTAGAAGTGATTAGTTTATAACCTGTTTTTTTTTGTTTTGGCGAATCGTGAGTACCATCTCTTATTTCAAATAACTCTGTAATCTTTCCAACTCTCCACCCATCAGGCAGTTCATCACCTACTTGGTATTTACCAAACCATGCTGCAAAAATAGTTTGTGCGGTTTGCTCTAGGGTTTTGTTTTGTGCTTGCAGGTTTTCTATTTTATCATCAAAAGCGGTGAGGATGTTGGCTATGGCTTTTTGTTCTTCTATGTCTTTGGGAATAGAAAAGGGAAATTGATTCAAAACAGCTGTAGTTAGACTAGGGACAGCTGAACCAACGTTTAAGTCTGCAAGGTTATATGTCTTTAGTTTATAGTATAAATAATTTGACTTGATTATAGATTCATCAATCTGTGTGTAGAACAAAGTATCAACTGTCCAAAAAGGTTCATCAATAAAAAACAAATTAGATAATGTTCCTTTTCGAGGTATCAATACTGAAGGTTTATCATACAAAATTGAATCAACATATCTCATAATTCCTCCAGAACCATAGCAAGGAATGTCCCCATCTTCTAATTTTTTATGGTCTTTACCATATTTTATTTTGCATACATCTCCCAAAGTAGTTTCTGTCCAACCATTTGGTATTTCGTTTACACTACTCATTATCATTTTTGTTTTTAGCTTCCAAAACTTTAGGCATATCCTGTTGCAAAAGTATTTGCATTTGGTTTATGGCAATTTGATTGAGTTTTACAAGGCGTTCACTCTGTGAGATTTCTTCAGTAATAAACACCGCATTTATATTTTCTAAATTGGCCAAACATACCAATTGTGAAATATTGGCATCATCTCTTATGTTGCCCTTTTTATGAGGGTTATTGTCTCGCCATTGTTTGGCTGTTTTACCAAACAGTGCCATATTTAACACATCTGCTTCGCTGGCATACACAAAAGAAATTTGTTTGTTGGTAAGGTGTTTAGGGATTAAGTTTTCTTTAATAGCATCGGTATGTATGCGATAGTTTATTTTGGTAAGTTGTCGTTTTATAGTCCATTCTAAGTCTTTAGCTTCTGCCTCTTTTAGACGTTGAAACTCTTTTACTACATACAATTCAAACTCCACAGAAACCCAACTGGCAAATTTAAAGGCAATGTCTTTGTGGGCATAAGTGCCTCCATAACGACCTGCCTTTACAATAAATCCTTTGGCATTGGTGGTTTCTGTCCATTTTTTAGGCGAAAGCGTAAAGGCATTTAAACCTGCTTGCTTTTTAAACCCCTCGAATTCGAGGGGTTTAAAATTAGGATTATAAAGGGATTCCCAAATTCCTAAAAATTCAATGGTATTTCTATTTCGCATCCAGTTTCCAATAACCGCACTTGGGTCTTCAGACTTATGCTTGGCAATATCAGTTAATGAGATAAAATCTTGTTCTTTGGTTTTAAAAATGGTAATTTCCTGTCCTTTTACCTCTATTATTTTCTTCGTTTTACTCATAAACTCATCCCTATTTTAGCCAATTGTGTAGCAATTTCTTTGTTTAACTCTTGCTCTTTGTCCATTTGCTCCTTCAATAAAACAGTCAATGACTGCATTTTATCTTCAAATGGGATGCCATCGTCCTCTTCATCGGGTATGCCAACATAACGCCCGGGTGTGAGTACGTAACTGTGTTTTTGTATGGCTTCTAGGGTTGCAGATTTACAGAAGCCTTTTATATCTTGGTAAAGAGGTTGCGATGCTGAGATTGCTTCGTCCTTCGTCCTTGCAATGACGTTACGCCAATTTAGGTAGGTGTCTCGTATTTTGGCAATGTCTTCTTCCGCAAAATCACGGTGTACACGAGATTTCATAAAGCCAAGGTCAGAAGCATCAATAAATAGCACTTCGTGCCCCTCATTTCCGTTTCTCCCATTGGGAGAAAGACCTCTACGTAAAAACCAAATACACGCAGGTATGCCTGTGTTGTAAAACAGTTGTTTTGGTAAAGCAACAATACACTCTACTAAATCATTATCTACTAAATTTTTACGAATATCACCTTCACCAGAGGTGTTTGAGCTTAAAGAACCGTTAGATAAAACAGTAGCCATTACGCCATTGGGTGCTAAATGGTATAGCATATGTTGCATCCAACCGTAATTGGCATTACCGTTAGGTGGTGTTCCGTATTTCCAACGTCCATCTTCTTGTAAAATATCAACGCCCCATTCTTTTTGGTTAAAAGGTGGGTTTGCCAAAATAAAATCGGCTTTTAAATCGGGGTGTGCATTTTTTAAAAAGGTGCCTTCTGTATTCCAAGCAACAAACTTGCTGTTTATGTTACGTATGGCAAGGTTCATTTTAGAGAGTTTCCAAGTAGTTTGGTTGCTTTCCTGCCCGTAAACGGTAATGTCTTTTATGTTTCCGCTATGTTCGGTTACAAACTTTTCACTCATTACAAACATTCCACCAGAACCACTTGCTGGGTCGTACACTCTGCCTTTATAAGGTTCTATCATTTCTACCATTAGTTTTACAATGGCTTTAGGTGTGTAAAATTGTCCGCCTTTTTTTCCTTCGGCATTGGCAAACTCTCCTAAAAAGTATTCGTAAACCCTACCAAAAAGGTCTTTAGAGTTTTCGTTTTCGGCTTGTAGTTCGGTGTTAGATATTAAGTCAATGAGTTCACCCAAAGAGGTTTTATCTAAATTAGCTTTACCATATACTTGTGGCAATACATTTTTTAGTTCTTTGTTTTCTTTTTCTACCGCTTCCATAGCCTCGTCTATAGTTTGCCCAATAGAAGGTAATTTGGCTTGTGCGTGTACGTGAGACCAACGTGCTAGCTTAGGTACAAAAAAAGTATTTTCGGCAATGTATTCGTCTCTATCTTCTGGGTCAGACCATTCGTCTGCTTCTAGTTTGTGGTAGAGCTCTGTAAAGGATTCTGAGATATATTTTAAGAAAATTAAGCCTAAAACTACGTGCTTGTACTCGGCAGCATCTATGTTTTTACGCAGTTTATCTGCGGCTTTAAAAAGTTTTTGTTCAAAACTACTGGTGTCTTTTTTTGCCATTATTATTGGTAGATGTATTTATTGTTATTTAGAAAACGATATGACCATAAAGAAAACCCTAATAATAGGAATAATCATATTGTATATCATAGCTTTTAAGCATTAAAAATAGTATAATATTATTATATATCCATATTCTTTAGCATATTTAAGTGCGCTGTATACTCCTTCGCTTTATCATTAAAATAATTGTTTTCTAGTAACAACTTAATAATAGCTATTTATAATAAAACTTATGCTGTATTGTGAATATGGAATTACCCCCTTATTTCTCTAATTTTTAGCGTACAGTTTTAACGCTAAAATTCTTTATTTAGAACAAATTTTTCTTGTTTTTAAGAGTGTTATTCACTTGAATTTCAAGAATTTTATCAGAATTTACTAGGGGTAATTGTTATAATATTACCCTTGTAATATGGGTCTTATACAGAAAACGTTGGTGTAAAACTGGTTTTTTATATGAGTTTTATTGTGTAAGGATGCAATAGCAACTGCACCCGCACGCAATAAAAGTTGCGTCCTTATGCAATAGCCAATTATTTTTAAAAAAAGACAAAATAAAACCCTAAAAAAAGCTTGTTTTTTTAGGGTTTTACGAAAAAAATAAGAATGTAGTTTTAACTCACTTTACGATAGTTTAAGGTGTTTAACAATTCTTTCATTTTTTTAGCCGGTCTAAATAAAATTCTACTTTTAGTAATCGCATTTGCAGTTACTTCTGCAGGCGTTTCAAAACCTTTAGAACTTAAACCCACTTGAAAATTACCTAATTTGCCCAAACGTACAATGCGGCCCTCTTTAAGTTCTCTAATAATGTTTTGTTCTAAAACCGTTAATACAGCAATACAGTCTGTTTCTGTTACCGTACATTGGTTAGAAATTATTTCTGCTAAAGATTCAAAATCTATGCTTCCGTTGTGGGTTACAGTAGCATAATATTTTTCTGCTGCTGTAAAATCTTGAGGATTTTTCCTCGGTATAACTTTATATGATATACTCATAATTATGTTATTTATAGTGTAAGACTTTTGTAAAGGTAGCCCTACAGAAACCTCTTAAAACACGCTTTAAAAACTCTGCAATACCTTGCCAAACACCTACGTTTTTAGGGTGTTAAACTACAAACAAGTGTTTTGTTTGTAGGAGTTTGTAAAAAAATTAAATCATGCTGTTACCAAGTGCAGGGTGTTGGCCTGCTTTAAAAATTGTACAATTTTTTTGGTAAGTTTTAAGAAGTATTGTAATTTTGAATTCCACTACAAAACGAATACTTTTAAAGTGTTACCGTTTTAAAAAAGTCTTAAAGCAACATCTTTAAGGCTTTTTTGTTTTAACAAAGATAATAGGTTTCTTTAAGTTTTAATAATTAATCTATTAACAGATTATAAGCATTTTGTTGATGATTTATAAACGTTACATAAATGTTAAAATTTCTGAGTGCAAAATACACGTTTTTGTAGTAAAATGGAAGCCATAGTTATTCACAAAACAAGGAGAGTTATTCATTTTATTTTATGGTTTCTAAAAATAAGGAATTTAAAGCGTGTTAACCCAACCAGCCATCTCTATCTAAACTTCTGTATTGTATAGCTTCTGCAATATGATCTGGCAAAATGTCTTTAGAATTTGCCAAATCTGCAATGGTTCTAGATACTTTTAAAATCCGGTCATAAGCCCTGGCAGAAAGATTTAATTTTTCCATGGCTGTTTTTAAAAGCGATAAACTCTCTGCCGATAATTTACAAAATTCACGAATTTGCTTCACACGCATTTGCGCATTGTAGTGTACGTTTTTAAAATCTGTAAATCTTTTAGATTGAATTTCTCTAGCAGTTGTAACACGTTTTCTAATTGCTACGGAAGATTCTCCTTTGCGTTCTTCAGAAAGTTTAGCAAAGGGCACAGGTGTAACTTCTATATGAATGTCTATTCTGTCTAACAATGGGCCAGATATTTTACTTAAATAACGTTGCATTTCTTGTGGAGAAGAAGTCATTGGACTGTTGGGATCGTTAAAAAAACCAGACGGACTAGGATTCATGCTTGCCACCAACATAAAACTACTTGGGTAGGTAACTGTAAATTTTGCTCTAGAAATGGTAACTTCTCTATCTTCTAAAGGTTGCCGCATTACTTCTAAAACGTCTCTTTTAAATTCTGGTAATTCATCTAAAAACAACACACCATTATGAGATAAAGAAATTTCTCCTGGTTTTGGATATTGCCCGCCACCAACTAGTGCAACATTAGAAATGGTATGGTGAGGACTTCTAAAAGGTCTTGCGTATAACAAGCCTTCGTTTTTTGTATTGCCCACTACAGAATGTATTTTTGTGGTTTCTAAAGCCTCGTGCAACGTCATAGGTGGTAAAATACTTGGCAACCGTTTTGCTAACATGGTTTTTCCAGATCCTGGAGGGCCAATCAAAATAATATTATGACCGCCAGCAGCAGCAATTTCCATACAACGTTTTATAGATTCTTGCCCTTTTACATCAGAAAAATCAAATTCAGGGAAATCTATGTTTTTATAAAATTCTGCTCTTGTATCTACAACCGTAGGTTCAATTTTTTTATCACCATTAAAATGGTTGATTACTTCCATAATATTTTCTACACCTAAAATTGCCACATTATCTACAATGGCAGCTTCTTTGGCATTTGCTTTTGGTAAAATAAGGTATTTAAAACCTTCTTCTCTTGCTTTTATAGCAATGGGTAAGGCACCTCTTATGGGTTGTAAACTTCCGTCTAAAGAAAGTTCTCCCATAATAATATATTCATCTATTTTTTCTGATTGTATTTGGTTGGATGCTGCAAGAATACCTACTGCCAAGGTTAAATCATAAGAAGCGCCTTCTTTTCTAATATCTGCAGGCGCCATATTAATAATTATTTTTTTACCCGGAAGTTTGTAGTTGTTGTTATTTAAAGCGGCAGAAATTCTGTAAGAACTCTCGCTTACGGCTTTATCTGGCAAACCTACCAAGTGGTAGCCCACGCCTTTGTCTATATTTACTTCTACAGTAATTGTGGTGGCTTCTATACCAAAAACGGCAGAACCGTAAACTTTTGTTAGCATTTTTTTTCTTTAAAAATAACTAAAAAAAAGGCATAAAAAAAATGCAATCAAAAGATTGATTGCATTTTTAAAATTTTGAAACGTTATTTTAAGCAGAATTTCTACTCGCGTTAATATTACCAAATAAAGAACGCATTACCATTTTCTCGTAAATTTCTAGTTCTTTTTCATTACCCTCACTTTTTTGCAATTCTTGTATTTGTTTTAATGCATATTGCTGAATGGTTAACAATGGCAATACAATTTGTTCTCTCATTTCTATAGAAGCCTTACCAACAGGGAAGTTTTCCATTAATTCTGTATGACCTGCTAATTTTAAAAGTAATCTTTTGGTGGTTTTATATTCATCATGAATAATATTCCAAAAAGCACCATATTCTGGGTCTTCTGCCATGTATGCAGTTAAGCCAAAGAAAGATTTTGTTAAACTCATCATACTGTTTTCTAACAAAGTTCTAAAGAAATCAGAGGCATTGTAAAACGCTACAATTTCATCAAACCTACCTTCATCTTCATATTTTTTAAGAGCAGTACCTACACCAAAAAATCCGGGTACATTTTGTTTTAATTGGCTCCAACTACCCACAAAAGGTATGGCTCTAAGTGCAGAAAAATCTAAAGTATCTGAGTTAGAACGTTTACTTGGTCTACTACCAATATTTGTTTTTGCATAATATTTTAACGTACTCATTTTTTCTAAATACGGTAAAAATTTAGGATGCTTTTTAAAATCAACATAAGTTTGGTAGCTGTTTTCTGCCAAATCTTCCATTAATTTTCTATGCTCATCATTTAACTGATCTTTGGTAAAAATATCATTTTTAATACCAGAACTTAACAATTGTTCTAAATTGTATTGAGAAGATGCTTTTGTACCAAAGTTAGAGCTAATGGTTTGCCCTTGTATGGTTAATTGTATTTCTTTATCTTCTATTGTTGGACCTAAAGAAGCATAAAATTGGTGTGTTTTACCACCACCTCTTGCAGGTGGTCCTCCACGGCCGTCAAAGAAAATTACTTCAATATCAAACTCTCTAGAGACTTTAGTTAAAGCTTCTTTTGCTTTAAAGATTCCCCAGTTTGCCATTAAATAACCACCATCTTTAGTTCCATCAGAAAAACCTAACATAATAGTTTGCTTGTTTTTTCTTTTCTCTAAATGATATCTGTAGCTTCTGTTTGTGTATAATGTGCGCATAACGTCTTCTGCATTTTTAAGATCTTCTACAGTCTCAAAAAGTGGAATAACATCTACAGGCAATTCATTTTCAAAGCCACATAAATTTAGCATTGCAAACGTTTGCATTACATTTAATGCAGTTTGGTTGTTGCTAATAATATATCTGTTTG
Source organism: uncultured Polaribacter sp. (assembly GCF_947495205.1). GTDB lineage: Bacteria > Bacteroidota > Bacteroidia > Flavobacteriales > Flavobacteriaceae > Polaribacter. Next base: position 18,409 of record NZ_CANLXV010000012.1, read on the forward strand.
CACCACGTTCTCCATTTCTTTTCTGGATTTCTTTAAGTGCATACATAGATTCTATAGTGTCTATAGAAATCTTATCTGTTAATGTTGTAGGGTCTATTTTACCTTTTACAACAGCTAATATTTTAATTTGTTCCGCTTCTGTTAAATTGTTAAAATTCTCAGGGAAAGTTGTATCGCCAATCTTTTGTAAGTCTTCTACAATTTGGGTAAAAGCTTGGTGGTGCACTCTACTGTCTTGTCTAATATCTAAAGATGCAAAGTGAAAACCAAAAATTCTTACTTTGTTAATAAAATCGTCTAATTCTTCAATAAATAAAGAATCGTGTTTTGTTTTTATAATTTCTCTAGCAGCACTAAGTTCTTCTAGTAATATTTTTTGAGAGAAGTTTACTTTGCTGTAACTTCTAACCACATGCTTGTACAATCTCTTTTCTATTCTTGCTAAAATTTCTTGAACACCATCAAAAGTAAAACGTCTTTTTAAACGTCTTACATCTCTGTAATAGTTTCTAAGTATAGATTGGCGCAGTCTTTCTGCAACATTTAATGTAATTTCTGTAGTTACAAATGGGTTACCATCTCTATCGCCACCTGGCCAAAAACCAAGATCTATAATTTCATTATCTAACGGCTCACCATCATAAACATTATTTTGTATGTAGTTGTAAATTTTTGGTACAGAGTGGTAAAAAACATGTTCTAAATACCAAACTAAACTTACAGCTTCATCAAATGGAGACGGTTTTGCTTTTTTATAAAAAGGGGTTTTACCCAATTGTGCTAGTAATTTCTTAATTAAAAGTAAATCGTCTTTTTGTATGGCTTCATCTAAATCTGTAATAATTCCTAAAACAGAACCTGGGTAAAATTGTGTAGGATGCGCAGTTAATACAATACGTACTTTAAAATCTTCTAGATATGCTTTAAGTTCTTCTTTTTTGTTATTTAAAGAGGCAGCTTCTTTAGAACCTCTTAAGGTACCAAAACCATCCATATTATTTACTTCAGAGAAAGCAGCGTCTTCAATAGCATCAAACAATACTACTTGGCGTTCTATAAACTGAATAAAATGAAAAAGAATATCTGTTTTTTCTTTTTCTGAAGGATTTTCTTGATACTTCTTAAAAAAGTGATTTATAATTTCCGTAGGATTTTTGCCAAGTTTAAAACCTTCTTCACAAACTTTGTGTAGTAAGGGTAATAAAACAGCAGTATCGCCTATAGTATCAAAAGGTAAAGTTGTAAAAATACTATTGTAAATTTGGTATTTAGATAGTACGTTATCGTTAAAACGAGATAATTTTGGAAGGCTTGACATTCTTTTTGAATTTATGTATAGTAAAGTTACAAAAAAGAGTGGCTACAGAACTTGTGTTTTTACTAATAATTGGTATTTTAATTACGAAAACGATAGAAATTTTAAGTAAAAATAATCAATTTAGTAAATTCTGTATTTATGGTGTATTTTGATGTTTTGCTAAGCTTTCTTGAAGCCAATTTAAATACGTAGCTTTATCTGTATATTGTTGTGGTGTATTTAAAATTTCTAACTCTGCATTTAGCAATACATAATACGGTTGTGATGCATTTTTAAAATTAATTATTTGAAAGGTAGACCATTTGTCTCCATAAGTTTTAATCTTTTTAATACTACCATTCGCTTTTTTAAAGTTGAATTGTGCTGTTATTGGCAATTCTTTTTCGTAATCATCTACATATAAAGATATTAAGATAAATTCTTCTTTTAAAAGTTGATAAATGCTTGGGTCACTCCAAACATTTTCTTCCATTTTACGACAATTTACACAAGCCCAACCTGTAAAATCTAACAATATAGGTTTGTTGGTTGCTTTGGCAATTTGTAAACCTTTATCAAAATCTTTATAACAATCTAAACCCAATGGGCAGTCAGATTCTTGTTCATAAATGCTATAAAATTGTGGTGGTGCAAAACCACTTAACAGACTTAAATTATAATTGGGTGTTTTAAAAGTGCCAGGTATTAGATAAATTGCAAAAGCGGCAACCAAAACGCCAAAAGAAATTCTAGAAAACGATAGTTTTTGAATAGGAGAATCATGCGGAAATCTAATTTTAGCAAATAAATAGAGTGCTAAACCTATAAAAATTACAATCCATATTCCTATAAAAATTTCTCTTTTAAAAATGCCCCAATGCCCAACCAAGTCAGAGTTAGAAAGAAATTTAAACGCAAAAGCCAGTTCTAAAAAACCTAAAACTACTTTGGTTGTGTTTAACCAACCACCAGATTTTGGTAAAGCATTTAATAAATTAGGAAACAATGCAAACAAAGCAAAAGGCAATGCCAAAGCCAACCCAAAACCTGCCATACCTGCTGTAAGTTGAAAAGCAGGATTACCAAATGTACCTAAAGAACCTGCTAAAAGTGAACCTAAAATTGGGCCCGTACAAGAAAAAGAAACAATGGCTAAAGTTAATGCCATGAAAAAAATACCTACAAAACCACCAACTTCAGATGCAGAATCCATTTTATTTCCCCAAGAACTTGGTAAGGTAATTTCATAAAACCCAAAAAATGAAAATGCAAAAAATACTAGAATTATAAAAAAGAAAATATTTAACCAAACGTTGGTAGAAATGGTATTTAAAATACTAGGATCTAAACCATCTATTAAATGAAAAGGAACACTTAAAAGAATGTAAATAAAAACAATGAAAAGCCCGTATAAAATCGCATTAAAAATACCTTTGCTTTTACTTTGAGATTGTTTGGTAAAAAATGAAACCGTAAGCGGAATCATCGGGAAAACACAGGGTGTTAATAGCGCCAATAAGCCACCAGCAAAACCTAATAAGAAAATACTAAACAAAGAGTTTTCGCTTTCGGTATTGTTTGTGGTTTGCTTTAATAAGGCTGTGTTTTTTAAATCTAATTTTAATTGCTCTGATAAAATTTTACTTTTTTCATCTAATTTTATCTGTTCAAATGCTTTTTTTTTACCGTCTAAAGAAATGGTAAAATTTTCATCAATATTTATGCAAGCTGTTTCACAAACTTGTCCAAAGAAATTTAGTTTTATCGTGGTAATTGCTGCATTGGTCAGCTGAATTCTTTGGGTTATGGTTGCTTTGTCTTTAAAAACAATTTCCTCTTTTTCCCAAATGGGACTGTATTTTTTAAAGGTTGTTTTTTCTTTTGCTTTTCCAACTAAAGCATAACCCGTTTCATTTTCTTGCAAGCTAATTACCAATGGCAAAGAAGCACCTTCAGGGTTGTATTGTGAGTACAAATACCAACCTTTGTACAGTTTTGCGCTAAAAACAACATCAAACGTAGTGGCTGTTATTTTTTTTACTGAAGTAGTTATTTTTATTGGGTCTTCTGCTGTTTGAGAAACTATAGCAAGCGATAAGAATAAAAAGAATGTAAAAAATAGCTGCTTCATAAATTCTTGTTTTTATAAAATTTAAAGTTACAAAAATACACTTATTTTAAAGTTATTTTTAAACGATTTATTGTGGTTTTTGATTGAAACCTTTGGTCTTGTCTTTTGCCAATAACCCAAAGAATTTTGTTGTCTCTATTACAAAGCAACCAAGTTTGTTCTTTTTCTAAAAGCGATAATTTTTCGTCTTTAAAATACTTGCTCAATTTCTTTTTGCCTTGCATTCCTGATGGATAAAAATAGTCGCCATTTTGCCATTTTCTTACAATTAAAGGATAGCTTAACTTTTCTTTTGCAACATAAATGGTGTTGTTGTTTTTTTCTGATAGGTTTGTAACTTCTTCAAAGGTTAAGTGAATTGGTTTTATAATTTCTGATGTATTTTCTTGAATTTCATATTCGTCTGTTGCTTTTGTAATACCAATTGTTTTTTTAGAGAGTATTAAAAACCCTCTATCTTTAAGTAAAACGTGTTTTTTAGACAATACTTTTTTTCCAGATTGCGCGCTAAGCAAGTTGTAAACATCATGAAACGCTTTAAATTTATATTTTTTTAAAAGTTGATATAAATAGGCTTTTGGATCGGATAATTTGTTTATTTCGGCAATATTTAATTTTATAATTTTATTTCCGTTTGCCTTTTCTTTGGTAATTATTCGTGCTGAAATTTCTTCTATACGATCTTTAACCAATTGCTGGCTTTGTTTTAAATGGGCAATGGTTTTTGCAAAACTTTCTAATAAATTAGGATTAATTTCCTTTAAAACAGGCGCAATTTTATGACGAATTTTATTGCGAGTATATTTGGTTGATGCATTACTTAGATCTTCTCTCCAGGTAATGTTGTTTTCTTTGGCAAACATTACGATGCTTGCTCTAGAAAAAGGTAAAAGAGGTCTAACAATGTGGTTGTTTTTTTCTGGAATGCCTGTAAAACCATCTAAACCAGAGCCTCTGGTTAAATTAATTAAAAAAGTTTCTAAATTATCATCTGCATGATGTGCCGTTAAAACAAAATCATAACTGTGTTTTTCTATTAAATCTTGAAACCATTCGTAACGCAATTCTCTTGCTGCCAACTGTATAGAGCCCACAGGATTTATACAGATTTGTGCAATATGCGATTCAATTTTTAATTTTTTTGCCAAATCAGCTACAAAATCTTCATCTAAATCGCTCTCTTTTCCTCTAAGATTAAAATTGCAATGCGCTAAAGAAATATTAAAGTTTAAAGATGATAATAAATGCGTTAAAACAACAGAATCTACACCACCAGAAATGGCAATTAATAGTTTTTTATCCTTTAAAAAAGGAAGATTATTATTGATATGATGTTGCAGTTTTTGAAGCATTATTGCTGTTTTTTTAACCAAACTCTAATTTCTTTGCGCAAAGAAACTTCTGGTTTTGGCAACGGAATGGTTTTACCAAATTGTTTGCTTCTATTAAATTTAGAAAAAGTGATTTTTAATTGTTTCCACTCTTTAGGGTATAACTCTAAAAATTTGTTAAACATGTTTTGCTCGCCCGGTTTTTCGGTTAAACTTTCTAATGTTTTTTGAAACAATTCTTCTTTATTTAAAATCATATTTTCTTTGTTTGGTGCTAAAATTATTCAGCATTTAAAAGTACATATTTCATAGCTTTTGCCTTTAATAAACATTCTTCATATTCTTTTTCAGGAATAGATTTTGCGGTAATTGCACCACCAACCGAGTAGGAAATGTACTTTTTTTCTTCGTTATACAAAATGCTTCTAATAACAACGTTAAAATCAAAATCGCCATTTGGCGTAAAATAACCAATGGTACCAGAATACAAACCACGCTTGGTTTCTTCTAAGTTTTCTATAATTTGCATTGCAGAAAATTTTGGTGCACCTGTCATACTTCCCATTGGGAAAGTGTCTTTTAAAATGGTAATAGGACTTGTGGTTTCTTTAATTTCAGAAACTACGGTAGAAATCATTTGATGCACTTGCTTAAAAGGATATACTTTGCACAATTCTTCTACTTTTACAGTTCCTTTTTTGGCGGTTTTAGACAAGTCGTTTCTTACCAAATCTACAATCATTACATTTTCTGCACGTTCTTTAATATCTCTTGCCAAATCTGCTGCAATTTTAGCATCGTCAATTGGGCTTACCAATCTTTTTGCGGTTCCTTTAATAGGTTGTGAAATTATTTTTTGACCTTCTTTTTTAAGATACCTTTCTGGTGATGCGCATAAGGCGTATTGGTGTTCTATTTTTAAAAATGAAGCAAAAGGTGGTTCAGAAATTTTATTTAAATGGTTGTAAATGCAAACTGGATTAATGGTGCTGTTTTCTGCATAAAATTCTTGGCAAAAATTGGCTTCATAAATGTTGCCTCTTTTAATATGTTCTAAAACTTTAGTTACTTTTTTATGGTATTCATCCTTATGAATGCGCAGTTTTATTTTAATACTAGCTTTGTTATCTGTTTGAAGATCTAACGGTTTTTGTTCTTGAATTTCTTTAAAATCTTTCTCAATTTCATCATCTACCATTTTTAGATAATGAAATTCAACCTTATTTTCTTTTATAAAAATTAACTTTTGAGGTTGAAAAAAATACAAATCAGGAAAATGTAAACCATCAAAATTATTCGAAGACAGTTTTTCTACATCATTTTTAACATCATACGTAATGTAACCAAAAATATAATCTTTTGTAGTTTGTTGGTATTCTTCTAGCTTATCAAAAGCATTGTAATAATCTGTTTTAATAGCTGTAAATTCTTCTACAGCCAAAGCGCAATTAAAGTTGGTGTATTGTTGTTGGTAATTGTTAGAATCTAACCAAATTGCGGTGCTAAATTGCTGCGCCCAAAGCAGTAAATTTTCTTTGAAATTTACAATTTTATCAACAGAAAAAGCTTGAATAGTTCTTTGCATATCTCTTACAAAAATACAATACTTATCTTTTAAAATTGTGCTTTAAAAGGTTTTTCCGAAAGTGAATTGAATAGGAACTGCAACACCTGCATTTCTGGTAAAGATATTACCATTAGAATAGTGCATAATTCGCATTTCAAAATTATAATCTCTATTTTTTCCGAAGAAAAAGCCCAAGCCCATTTTATCTTGAAAGGTAGCTTTTGGCCCTGTTTCTAAACCATCTATATTACTTACTGTTAATAATGTTGGACCTATTAAAGAGTAATTGGCATACATATCAAACTTTGGTTTTCTTAACAAATAAAAACGCATAGAAGGAAAAATAGAAAAAGCAAAAACATCTTGTGCTGTGGCTTCCGTTTTAAAATAGGTAGCACTAACACCCCAATCTAAAGAAAATATTTTTTGAGAACGATAAGCTAATCTTTGATAAGTAATAGAAAAAGATTGCGACGCTTTAACATCTCCCAACCAAAAAACAGGAACGCCAAAGCTTTCAAAATTACCTACTTTTAAATTCATGCTAAAAAAACGATTTGCACCAAAACCAATAGCACTTGTGCCATAACTAACTTGCAGCAAGTTTTTTGGAAAAAAGTATTTTTTATCATTGGCATAATCTAGTGCAACTGTAGCGTCTAGTTTTTGCAAATGATATTCAAAACCAAACGTAGTTTGTGAAATAGACGGTTGGTTGTGTTTGGCAGATTTGGGCATAAATGTTCCGTTTAAAGCCAAACGCCATTTTTGGTTTAGCTTATAATTGAAACCAAAACCGTATAAGAAATTACCAAAATGCGCATCAGGATAAATTACTTTATCATTTATAGAAAACCCAACTCTGGTTACATTGGCAGCACCAACTTCACCAAAAACAGAAAGTTTTTCTGTAAGTTTTATGTTTTTTTTCAAGGATAAATACCAAGCATTAATCCATACACTTCTGTCATAGCCAATATTATTTACATTATCATATTTAAACCAAGCAGCAGGTCTTATTACGCCAAATTGTAGTGCTACATTTTCTTTTATTTTGTAGCCAAAACCTAATTTACCCGAGAAATAATTTTTAGAAAAGGTGTCTGTAGCATAGCCATCAATTAAATTATCATTAGAAAAAGGGTAAAAAATAGCACCAAAATTTATGGTGTAGTAAAATTTTGATAAAAAAGCATTGGGTTGTGTTTTTAAAGATGCAATGTTTTTATTTTTCTTTATTTCTTGTGCTTGCAAGTTGGCGAAGAGCAACAATAATAGCGTGCTTAAAACAATTTTTTTCATGGTATAAAAATAAGAAAAGTTTTCAAAAAAAAAGACCTTATAAGTTGGTGTACTTATAAGGTCTTAATTTATATTAATCTTATTTTTAAGCATTTAAAGGTTTGCCATCCCAAGCAGCTTTTGCAGCTTCTTTAACTGCTTCTGAGTAGGTTGGATGACCATGACAGATTCTTGCCAAATCTTCTGCAGAGGCTCTATACTCCATAGCTACAGCAGTTTCCATAATTAAATCTGCAACCCTAGCACCAACCATGTGCACACCTAAAATTTCATCTGTATTTTTATCTGCTAAAATTTTTACAAAACCATCTATGTCTCCACTAGCTCTAGATCTACCTAAAGCACGCATAGAAAATTTACCTGCTTTGTAAGCAACACCAGCATCTTTTAATTCTTGCTCTGTTTTACCAACAGCAGCAGCTTCTGGCCATGTGTACACAATACCAGGAATTAAATTATAATCAATATGTGGTTTTTCGCCAGCTAAATATTCTGCAACAACAACGCCTTCTTCTTCTGCTTTGTGTGCTAACATTGCACCTTTTACAACATCTCCAATGGCATAAATGTTAGGTACATTAGTTTGTAAATGATCGTTTACAGTTACTTGCCCACGTTCATTAACTTCTACGCCAACTTTTTCTAAACCTAAACCTTCTGTGTAGGCTTTTCTACCAACAGCTACTAAACAATAGTCTGCCGTAAATTCTACTTCTCTATCTTTTTTGTCTGTAGCTTTAATGGTAATTATATCTCCATTTCTTTCTACAGATTTTACTTTATGACTTGTTGCAAATTTTACACCTTGTTTTTTGAAAACCTTTTGTAGTTCTTTAGAAACATCTGTATCCATTCCTGGTACAATCTTGTCCATATACTCAACCACAGTAACGTTTGCGCCTAATCTTGCATAAACAGAACCTAATTCTAAACCAATAACACCACCACCAATTACTACTAAATCTTTAGGAACTTCTTTTAATTTTAAAGCTTCTGTAGAAGTAATAATACGTTCTTTATCTATGTTGATAAAAGGTAAATTTCCAGGTTTAGAACCTGTTGCAATTATAATATTAGTCCCTTCTATAACTTCTGAAGAACCATCATTTTTTGCAATATTTACATGTGTAGCATCTTTAAAAGACCCTAAACCTTCATAAATATCAATATTATTTTTGTCCATTAAGTATTTAATTCCGCCTGTTGTGGTTTCTACCACTTTGGCTTTTCTGTCTATCATTTTACCAAAATCAAAACTTGGTTTTCCTACAGAAATACCATGTTCTTCAAAATGATTTACAGCATCATAAAAATGATGTGAAGAATCTAACAAAGCTTTAGAAGGAATACAACCTACATTTAGACATGTACCGCCTAAAGTTGAATATTTTTCTACCAATGCCACTTTTTTACCTAATTGAGAAGCTCTAACACCTGCAATGTATCCTCCAGGACCAGAACCAATAACAATAATATCGTATTTCATGAGTACGTTTTTTTGCGTATTTTTTAATCTTTCGATTTAAATTTTAATAATAGTAAGCAAAAATAAGGATATTATCATTAAATAATGATAGAATTTAGTAGTTTTACTGCATAAATTATTCTTAATAGTTAAAAGATGAAAAATTTAAAAAAAATACTGGTTTTCTTATTGATTGCATTTGTAATTGCTCAATTTTTTAAACCAGAAAAAAATAATGGCGATTTAACCACTATAAATTCTTTTATAGCAGAAACTAATCCGCCAGAAAATGTTAAAAAGATTTTAGAAACTACTTGTTTTGATTGTCATTCTGATAAAACAAACTATCCTTGGTATAACAGCATTACACCTGTAAATTATTGGTTAGCATCTCATATAAAAGACGGTAAAAAACATTTAGATTTTTCTAAGTGGCGTTCTTATTCCTTAAAGAAAAAAGAGCACAAAATGGATGAACTGTATGAAGAAGTAGAAGAAGGAGAAATGCCATTAAATTCTTACACATGGACACACGGAGACGCCAAATTAACGCCTGCACAAATTGATGCAGTTGTTGCTTGGGGAAAAAAAGTACAAGGAAGTTACAAAGCACAAATGATGGCGAAATAAATTGCAAAGACAAACGCTTTTAATAATTGGTGCTGTTTGGGTAGAGCCACAATCTTCTGCTGCAGGCAAAAGAATGTTGCAATTGATTGCAGCATTTAGAAAAAAGAATTTTGAAATTGTTTTTGCCACAACTGCGCAAAAAACTACAAATGCTTTAGATTTAACTTCTTTACAAATTAAAGAGGTTTCTATAGCGCTTAATGCGTCTTCTTTTGATGATTTTGTAAAAGAATTACAGCCCAATATTGTTTTGTTTGATCGTTTTATGACAGAAGAGCAATTTGGTTGGCGTGTTGCAGAACATTGCCCAAATTCGGTAAAGGTTTTGGATACAGAAGATTTGCATTGTTTGCGCAAAACAAGAGAAATTTGTTATAAAAAAAACATTAATTTTTCTACTGAAATATTACTAAAACAAGACATTACCAAAAGAGAAATTGCAGCCATTTTAAGATGCGATTTATCGCTAATTATTTCTACTTTTGAGATGGAGTTGCTGGAGTCTGTTTTTAAAATTGATAAAAAAATCTTATGGTACTTGCCGTTTTTATTGGATGAGATTGGCAAACATCAACAGAAAAAATTAAAAACTTTTAAAGAAAGAGCGCACTTTGTGTTTATCGGTAATTTTTTTCACAAACCTAATGTAGATGCTGTTTTAACCTTAAAAAATAATATTTGGAATGAGATTAGAGCATACCTTCCAGAGGCAGAAATGCATATTTATGGAGCGTATATAAACCAGCAAATACAAGAGTTACACAATAAAAAAGAAGGTTTTATAATTAAAGGTTTTGCAGAAAATGCGAATAAAGTTGTAGAAAATGCTAAAGTAGTTTTAGCTCCTTTAAATTTTGGCGCAGGCATTAAAGGTAAGCTTACAGAAGCAATGCTTTGTGGCACACCAAGCGTAACCACTTCTGTTGGAGCAGAAGGTATGTGTGGTAATTTTCCTTGGAATGGTTTTGTAGAAGACAACTATGCTGATTTTGCTTTAATGGCTTCTGAACTTTATAAAAGTAAAAACCTGTGGAAAGGAAGCCAATTAAATGGATTTGACATCATAAATCACATTTACAATAAAGAGAAAAATGCAAACTTGTTTTTTAATTATTTAGAGGAAATTCAGCAAAGCTTAGAAAAACACAGAACTCGTAATTTTATAGGAAGTTTGTTGCAACACCAAACATTACAAGCTACTAAATACATGAGTAAGTGGATTGAGGTTAAAAACAGGCTTCAGTAAAATAGTTTTCAGTTAGCAGTAAGAAACGTATTATCTACTGCTAACTGAATACTATAAACCAATTGTTGTAATTATTTTTTTACCAAAAAACAGTACACTAAATTAAACCTGCTCTTTTTAAAAGTGCATCTGGTTTTGGTGCTGCGCCTCTAAAACGTTTGTACAATTCCATTGGTTTTTCTGTACCACCTTGAGATAAAACGTAATTTTTAAATTTTGTAGCGGTTTCTTTATTAAAAATACCAGTTTCTAAAAAGTATTCAAAAGCATCTGCATCTAATACTTCTGCCCATTTGTAAGAATAGTATCCCGCAGCATAACCACCTTGAAAAATGTGAGAAAAAGCGGTGCTCATTGCGTTTTCTTCAACATCAGGGTACAATTTAGTGTCTTTAAATGCCTCGTTTTCAAATGCTTTTAAAGAAGTTATGTTTGCTGGATCTTGCGAGTGCCATTTCATATCTAACAAACCAAAACTTAACTGTCTTAGGGTTTGCATACCTTGATGAAAGCTTGCAGATTCTTTTATTTTTATGATATATTCCATAGGAATAGTTTCGCCTGTTTTATAGTGTTTGGCAAACAGCTCTAGGGCTTCTTTTTCATAACACCAATTCTCTAATACTTGACTTGGCAATTCTACAAAATCCCAAGAAACAGAAGTTCCAGATAAACTGTTGTAAGTTGTGTTTGCAAGCATGCCATGTAAAGCATGCCCAAATTCATGAAACAAAGTGGTAACTTCATTAAAGGTTAAAAGTGAAGGTTTTGTGGGTGTTGGCTTTGTAAAATTACAAACAATAGACACATGTGGTCTTTCATTTTTACCATTTTTAATTTGTTGCGGTTTATAAGACGTCATCCAAGCGCCGTTTCTTTTCCCTTTTCTTGGATGAAAATCGGCATAAAAAACAGCCACAAAATTATTTTCTGAATCTGTTACATTGTAAGTTTTTACATCTTCGTGATATTTATCAATTGTAAAAATTTCTTCAAACTTTAAATCAAATAATTTGTTAGCAATTGTAAAAACACCATCAATTACGTTTTCCAATTTAAAATAAGGTTTTAAAACCTCTTGGTCTAAATTGAAAATTTCTTTTTTTAGTTTTTCTGAATAATAGGATGCATCCCATTTTTCTAGCTTTTGAATGCCATCTGTTTTTGTAGCAAAAGCCGTTAAATTATTAAATTCTTTTAAAGCTGCAGGTTTTGCTTTTTCTAGTAATTCATTAGAAAAGTTAAATACATTTTCTGGTTTTTCTGCCATTCTTTCTTCTAATACAAAAGCTGCATGAGATTTATAACCCAACAATTTTGCTCTGTTATAACGAAGGTTTACAATTTCTAAAACAATGTTTTCATTGTTTTGTGCGTTGTTTTGGAAACCTTTTTTACCAGCAGCTATGGCCATTTTTTTACGCAAATCTCTATTGTCTGCATAGGTCATAAATGGTATGTAACTTGGGTAGTGTAAGGTAAAAATATAACCTTCTTTATTTTTTTCTTTAGCCAATTCTTGTGCAGCTTCTTTTACAGATTCTGGTAAACCAGTAACATCACTTTCATTTGTTAAATGCATTTCAAAAGCATTGGTTTCTGCCAACACATTTTCGCCAAATTGTAAGGAAAGTTTAGAAAGTTTAGCATCTATTTTACGCAACTCGTTTTTATTTTCTTCAGATAAATTGGCGCCATTTCTTGCAAAACCTTTGTATTGCTTCTCTAAAAGTGTTGCTTGCTCAGGATTTAAATCTAAGTTTTTACGATTGTCAAAAACATTTTTTACTCTTTTAAATAGATGTTCGTTTAAAGTAATATCATTTCTAAATTCACTAAGCCAAGGTGAAACTTCTTGTGCAATTTTTTGAATTTCATCATTCGTTTCTGCAGAATTTAAATTGAAAAATATACTAGTTATTCGGCCTAATTTTTCTCCAGAATAATCTAAGGCTTCCGTTGTGTTTTTAAAATTAGGTTTTGCCGTATTACCCACTATAGCTTCTATTTCTGTTTTAGCTATCTCAATAGCCTTTTTTATTGCGGGTTTGTAATCTTCATTAGAAATTTTAGAAAATGGGGCAATATCAAAATCTTGTAAAAGTGGATTCATAGTTTATTTTTATTTAAAACAAAGATAAATATTATTCAAGTAGTTTTAAATCTAACTATTAGAAATATTCTTTTAACGATGAATATCTGTACTTTATCTAATAATTATTAGCATAAGATAATGTTTTTGTAGTTTTATATAGCAAAATAGACAGCATGTCTTTTTGAAACTAAACTTACTAAAAACTATAACATTATGAAATTTATAAAAACACATTTCCCAGTTTTATTATTATTTATCAGTTATTTTATTGTTGCGCAAACAGCAAATGATGGTTTTTACTTTGACGGAGTAGATGACTTTATTAATGTTGGTGATGCCGCGAATACCAATATTAGAAATATTAATAGCAGAACTACAAATAACAGAACTTATGAAACTTGGTTTAAAGCAGAAGAGGTTACTTCTAGACAATTTATTATGAAAGAAGGAGCTGGTACAAGAGCAGTTATTATTTACATAGAAAATGGGTATATTGTTGCTGGAGGTTATAATAGAGCAGATTACACTCCACGATGGGAAGGTACTTTTTTTAGAAAAGCAATTACAGCTGGTACGTGGTTCCATGTGGCTTTAGTTTTAGACAATGCTTTAGCACCTAATAATACTACAAACCCTATGGGTGCAAATCAAAATACAGCTTTAAAGTTTTATTTAGATGGTGTTTTAATCGGAGAAAATTCTGGTTATCAGTTTGGAGGGCATAATACAATGAGACTTGGGTATAAAGATGCAAGTGTAAGATTTCCAAGTATCACTGCAACAGGATGGACAAATCAATTAAACTCTGAGTATTTTTTCAGTGCAACAGCTTTAACAAATTTTGTAGGAACTAATTATTTTGAAGGATATTTATGGGGTTTTAGAGTTTGGAACAGGGTAAGAACGCAACAAGAAATAGACGCTTACAAAGCAGATATTATTACAACTGTAGGAACAGATGATTTAGTTGCTGTTTTAGATGGAGATAGTTTTACATATTTAAATAATGACAATATTACAACTTCGGAAGCTACAGTTTCTCCTGTAGATACTGTAATCTGGAGTGCTAATGCAGGCTCTACAGATTGGAACACGGGTGCTAATTGGGTAGGTGGTGTTGTGCCAAGTGCACTTAAAAAAGAAACAGCAATCATACAACAATCTAACATAGCTGTTTATCCAATAATTACACCAGGGTTACATATTGTAACAGGAGATTTAGAAGTACAAGCTAACGCAAGCGTTACAATACAAAGTGGTGGTACTTTAGAGGTAAGTTATGATATAGATAATGAAGGAACAGTGAATGTTAATGAAAGCGGGAGTTTAATTTTAAGAGAAAAGAAAGCACTAATTGGTAATGGAATTTATAATGTAGAAAGAAACACACCTACATATGCTGGTAATGATTTTTATTCTTACTGGAGTTCTCCGGTTGTAAGTGCAGATTCTAATATTGCAACTGTTTTTTCTGATGCAGAACTAATATATGCGTTTGCATCAAGTGCATCAAATTCTGATTGGGCATTTCATGGAAAATCTAATTTTGAACAAGCAGTAGGTTATGCAGTTCAAAATGAAGGAACAGGCGGACAATTAAGACTTTTTTCTGGTAAAGTTAATTCTAGAGATATTGCAATAAATGTTTATAACACTTCAAATTTAGCAGGAACAGATAATGATGGTGATGCTTGGTCTACAAGTGGAGATAATTTAATAGGGAATCCTTACCCAGCAGCTATAGATTGGGATTTAGTTGTCTCAGATCCTGATAACACAGAATTAAGTGGAGAAATTTATTTTTGGAACCAAAATACATCTGAAGCAGGAGAAAATAATGTATCAGATTATTTGCAATACAATCCAACAGGAGGTTCATCAAATACAGCTTCTGGAAAAATTGGAACTGCACAAGGATTTTTTGTGAGAACAGCCAGTAATAGTAAAATTACTTTTAAAACTACACACCAAGTAGTAGCAAATAACAATCAGTTTTTTAAGGGAACTTCTAACAAAACACCAAAAAAAGAAGGTAGATCTTGGTTTACTTTTAATAGAGGTGATAAAACAAATACTTTATTAGTTGGATTTTTAAAAGGCGCAACAAATAGATATGATAGAATATACGATGCTCCTTTTAATATCAATCAAAAATCTTTAGGTTTTTATTCTATCGTAAAAGGTGGTCAAAAAGCATCTATACAAGGTTTGCCTAAATTAAGAAGGGCTAAAAAAGTAGTAAAATTAGGTTTTATTGTTGATGAGATTGGTGAGTATTCAATTGGTATTCAAGAAGAGCATATCAATACAGATTATTACATATATTTAAGAGATACAGAAAAGAAAGTAACCATAGATTTAAGAAAGAGAAAATATACATTTACTATAGATTCTTTGGGAGAAAACACAACAAGATTTAAATTGGTATATACAAAAAAGAGAAGAAGAGCTTCTAATTTAAAAGCGAATGAAAAAGAATCTTTATTTGTAGAAGAAATAGATACTAAAGATTTTGCAGCTTATGTAGATAGCACTAAAGAGTTAATTGTAACTTATGATTTTGATGAAGATAATGTAAGTGAAGTGTTTTTATTTGATATTCAAGGAAGACAAATAAAATCTTTTAAAGGAAATCAAACCAAAGAGGTTTCTAGTTTACCTAAAGGTGTTTATATTCTAAAAGCAATATTAGAAAACAGCAAGATTTTAAGTAAAAAAATAGTAATAATGGAATAATGTTGTACTTTTTCTTTACCTTTGTTAAGTTAAAGGAAAGAAAATAGTCAAAATGAAAAACATATTCCCCCTCATGTTTTTGCTTTGTTCTGGTTTTATGGTGGCTCAATTCCCATGTTCTACAGGATTTAATGCAAATGGTGCAGCTGAATTTATTACAGTACCTAATACAGATGCAATTAACTTACAAAATGTAACAGATAGAACCATTGAGTTTTGGTTTAAAGCTCCAGATATTACAACAAGACAAGTTATTTACGAAGAAGGCGGAGGAACTCGTGCTTTCGTCTTTTTTATAGAAGGAGGTAGAATTTACTTAGGTGCATATAGGAATGAAACAACCAATGCAGCAGATAGAAGGTTTTTTAGATCTTTAGCAAACATCATAGAAGTTGATAGATGGTATCATGTAGCACTAACTTTAGATAATGCCACAACTTTAAAATGGTTTTTAAATGGAGTAGAACAAGATTCTCAAGCAGGTTTTATCGTTGATAGTCATTCAGGTTCAATTTCTTATGGTAGAAATGGAGATGGTTTAAGATATCCATCAGATTTAGTAAATAATTGGACACCCAATGGTGGTGAATCTTCGGAAACTTACAATTCTACGTTTACAAACTCTTCAAATACTACTTATCCTTTTACAGGAAACATAAATTTATTTAGAATTTGGAATGTTGCCAGAACAGAAACAGAGATAGATACGAATAAAGCTGTACTTTTAACAAACGAAACAGATTTAGTGGCTTACGCAGATTTAGATCGTATTTATTACGTACCAAATGGCGCAACAAACATTTCTGAAACAGCATTTGTTTCTGTAGATACACAATTTACAACAATACCTGTTACAACTGCAATTAACGATCAAGATACAAGAGATAGAACTATAGAGTTAAGGTTTAGAGCAACAGATTTAACTACTAGGCAAGTACTTTATGAAGAAGGAGGAAATACAAACGCATTCAAAATTTTTTTAGACGGAGGAAGAGTCTATTTTAGTGTTTATAGGCGTAATGCAAACAATGCAGCAAGAAGGCGTTATTTTAGGTCGGCGGCAGGTATACTTTCCGTGGGAGAATGGTATCATATTGCTTTAACTTTAGATAATGCCACCACTTTAAAATGGTTTTTAGATGGTGTAGAACAAGACTCTCAAGCGGGTTTTGTCGTAGATAGGCATACTGGAGATATTAATATTGGTAGATCTGGAGGAGGAATGCGTTATCCCGCTAGTTTAGCAGATACAGACTGGGATGATAGTTCAATTATGGCATCAGATTCAGAAACTTATGATGGAATAACAACAGATAATGATACTAATCCTTATAATTATTCGGGAGATATTGATTTATTTAGAATTTGGAATGTTGTTAGAACACCTTTAGAAATAGATACCAACAAAAATACTTTTTTAGATTCAGGAACACAGCTAGTAGCTTACCAAAGTGGTACACAAATCAATTACCAGCCAACTGGTGGTACTTCACCATCTGAATCAGAGCAAGCTGTTGGTTTAATTACTTGGGATGGTAGTGATAGTAATGATTATACAACACCAGGAAATTGGATTTCAGATACCGCTCCAGACATTACAAGAGCTCAAAGGGTAATTATTACAAATGATGGCACAAACCCTGTTATAGCTGTAAATACAAATGTTGGTTTTTTAACTATTAGTACTGGTGTAAATTTGGTGGTACAAAGTGGTGCAACCTTAAACGTGTATTATGAATTGGCAAATAATGGCACTATAACTGTAGAAAATGGTGCTTCATTAATCTATCATAATTGTGAAAACCCTATTTCAGGAACAGGAACTTTTAATATTATTAGAAATACCAGAACTTATGCTAGTAATGATTTTTATTCTTATTGGAGTGCTCCAGTAGCGCAAGCAGATGCAGCTATAAGTACAATTTTTCCAGATGCAGAATTAATTTATGCTTATGATGCTAGCACTAGCAATGCAAATTGGGTTCTAGCAGGCGCTATAAATATGGAGGAAGGTACTGGTTATGCGATACAAAATGAAGGATTAGGAGGGCAAACAAGAAATTTTATTGGAGATTTAAATAATGGAGCTTTTAATAAAACCTTATTTTTTAATACCAACGAAGATCAAGGAGAAGTAGGAAATACCTGGTCTACAGCAGGCGATAATTTAGTAGGTAATCCATATGCAGCAGCATTAGATTGGGATTTAGTTATTGGAGATACAGATAACGAAAATATTGAAGGAACCATGTATTTATGGAACCAGCAAACTGCAGAAGTAGGCGATAACAATGTTTCTGATTATTTACAATACAATCCAACAGGTGGTGCATCAAATACAGCAACAGGAGAAATAGGAACAGCTCAAGGTTTTTTTGTAAGAGCTGATGCAAGCGTAGGTGCTGGGAATACCACTACTTTTAAATTAAAAGCTACGCACCAAGTGGCAGGTAACAATACTTCTGCTACGTTTTATAAAACGAATAACTTAAAGAGAAAAGTTACTAATAAACAAAAAGGAAGGTCTTGGTTTCGATTGAAAAGAGGTAATTTATACAATTCTATTTTAATTGGTTTTGTTAAAGGAGCAACAGAAAATTACGATAGAATTTATGACGGTCCTTTTGATATTGATCAAAAATCTTTAGGTTTTTACTCTTTAGTAGAAGAAACTAAAAAAGCAACCATACAAGGATTACCAATATTAACAGAAAATGAAAAAGTAATTCATTTAGGTTTTGAAGTTGATCAAACAGGAGAGTATTCTATTGAGTTGTCAGAAGAATATATAAATGAGGATTATTTTATTTATTTAGAAGATACAAAGAACAATACATTTATAGATTTACGCACTCAAAAAAACTACCTATTTAATATAAATACAACGGGAGAAAACAATACAAGATTTAGAATTATATACACTAAAAACAAAAAAGAAGTATTGTCTGTAGCTACAGATTTTACCTTAGCGCATCATTTATCAGTTTACGCAAATTCAAAAAAAGAATTAATTATCAATTATTCTAATCCAGAAGCAATAGAAAAAATAAGTTTGTATTCTATTTTAGGTACAGAAGTAGCGGTATTTCAACCTAATCAAACAAAAAATGTTGCTAATTTAGAAACTGGCGTTTATCTGGTTAAAACGTATTTAAAAGACAATAAAGCAATCACAAAAAAAATAGTGATTGCACATTAGCAATCACTATTTTTAATTAGTTTTATTTCTTAACGCGTTCCGCAGCTTTTTCTACTTTAATTTTTAACCCTTCTTTATAGGCTATAATTTTATCTAAAACACATTTGTCTGAAGCGCCAATAATTTGTGCCGCTAAAATACCAGCATTTTTAGCACCATCTAAAGCAACAGTTGCTACAGGCACGCCACCTGGCATTTGTAAAATAGATAAAATAGAATCCCAACCATCTATAGAATTTCTGCTTTTTACAGGAACACCAATTACAGGTAAAGGGCTCATGCTTGCTACCATTCCAGGTAAATGAGCTGCCCCACCAGCACCTGCAATAATTACTTTTATACCACGTAAATGCGCGTTTTTAGAATAAGCTACCAATTTTTCTGGAGTTCTATGAGCAGATACAATATCTACTTCAATTACGATATCCATACTTTCTAAAACATCTATTGCTTCTTGCATTACTGGAAGATCAGAATCGCTTCCCATTATTATTCCTACCATAATTATTTTTTGAGATGGTTTATTAACCAAGCTTTAATTTCATCAAAAGTCATTTTGCCTTCAGAGGCTTTAATCACAAATTTATAAGTTTCTTCTTTTTGAGCATCAATAAATAAACCATCCTCTATAAGTAGCATTTTCATGAATGCATATGCCATTCTTTTATTAACATCTATAAATGTATGATTTATGATAAGGCTTTGAAAAAGTGCTGTAGATTTATCTATTGTTGAGGGATATAAATCATTGCCATCAAAAGTTTGAAAAGTTCTGTTTAATGCTGATAAAAGTAGAGTTTCATCTCTTAAGCCATATGAACCTCCAGATTTTTCAGAAATAATTTTATTTAATTCAATAGCAAGTTTTTTTGATATCATTTTGCTAATTCTTCAAACAACCATTTTTCTTCATCTAAAAGATTTTTAACGATGGAAATTCGGTTTTTATCTTTTACAGAAAGTTGCTTTAAATAATTGAAAACTTCTTCTAAATTTTCATTAGAAAGTTTATCAATAATTTTTTTTATATTTTTCTTTTTTTCAATAACTGTCATAATAAATCAAAAATACAAAAAACTTATTTACTTATCACTTTAATAGTCTCTTTAACTTCTTGAGCAATTGCTCTAGCTTTATCAATATCTTTATTTACTATAGTTACATGCCCCATTTTTCTAAAAGGACGAGTTTCTTTTTTACCATAAATGTGTGGTGTAACCCCATCAATTTTTAAAATTTCTTCTATATTTTTATAAACTACATCACCAGAAAAACCTGCTGCACCTACTAAATTTACCATAATACCAGCAACTTTACTTGCTGTATTTCCTAAAGGAAGGTTTAAAATAGCACGTAAATGTTGTTCAAATTGGCTAGTATAACTAGCTTCTATAGAATAATGCCCAGAATTATGAGGTCTTGGAGCAACTTCATTTACTAAAATTTCATCGTTTGCTGTTTGAAACATTTCCACAGCCAGTAAACCTACAAAATCTAATTTTTCAACTACTTTTAAAGCAGTTGCTCTTGCTTTTTTGGCAACGTCAGCATCAATTCTTGCAGGACAAATTACATACTCAACCTGGTTTGCTTCTGGATGAAACTCCATTTCTACAACAGGATAAGTTTCGGTTGCTCCACTAGCATTTTTAGCAACAATTACCGCCAATTCGTTTTTAAACGGAATCAATTTTTCTGTGATGCACTCTACGTTTGGTAAACTATTTAAATCTGCTAAAGTTCTAACAATTTTTACACCATTACCATCATAACCAAAACGCGCAGCTTTCCACACAAAAGGAAATGTAATTATGTCATTATTAAAAGAATGAATGAGCTCCTCTACATAAGCATAATGAGAAAAAGGGGCAGTAGGTATTTGGTTATCTGTGTAAAAGTTTTTTTGCCTTGCTTTACTTTGTATAATTCGTAAATCCTTTGGTTTTGGGTAAATTGGTAAACCTTCTTTTTCTAGTTTATCTAACGCGTCTAGATTTACGTTTTCTATTTCTATAGTTAGCAAATCTACTGTTTTACCAAAATTGTAAACAGCATCAAAATCTAATAAATCGCCAACTACAAATCTGTTGCATATTTCTGCACAAGGTGCATTTTTATTTCCGTCTAAAATAGACGTATGTATGTCTAGTTTTTGAGTTTCTGTAAGTAGCATTCTACCTAATTGGCCACCACCAAGAACGCCCAATTTAAAATCTGAAGAAAAGTAATTTATCACGAGTAAAATTGTTGTATTTCAGCAAAAATACACAACTCTACCCACTTTCACTAAAAATTAGTTATTCTAATTACAGAGCCGCTTTGCAAAACTCTGTATTCTCTTGCAGGGCACTCAAATCCATCGGTTTGTGGTGCGCCACCAAAGTGAACACTATATTCACTAGCATCACAACTACATTTTAAAACCAAGCCTTTTTCAAAAGTCATTGGAGCATCACAATCATTTTGTGGGCAAATTTTATCATAAGCAACAAAATCTCTACCATTTAAATTAAACAGCAATACACCTTTTATACCACCATTTAAATCTGCAAAACCACCAGGTACCTGTGCATTTATTAACTGCGGGTTATTTAAATCTGTTGTTAAGTTTAAGGGCAAATCTACCCGAATACAATTTGGGGGTAATTCTGTTTCAGAACAACTTAAAATACTAAGAAAGCAACAGAAATAGATTATTTTTTTTATCATAGTTAAAAACAGTAATACTTTAAAAACGCCAACAAGTTACAAATATTTTGTACATTTGTTACACAATCTCATTCCTTTAACAGGCAATGAGATTTTTAATTTAACGTACAAAAGTTATTTATTAGAAAAAGTAGTACAAATCTAAAAGAAAATAAAAATGAGCGATATATCTTACTATTCACCAGAAGGCTTAAAAAAGTTAAAAGATGAGTTAGCGCAATTAGAGCAAGTAGAAAGACCTAGAGTTACCCAAGAAATTGCAGACGCTAGAGATAAAGGAGATTTGAGTGAAAATGCAGAATACCATGCCGCAAAAGAAGAACAATCTCACTTAGAAACCAAAATTGCCAAACTAAAAAATGTAGTAGCAAACGCACGTATTTTAGATGAAAGTCAATTAGATACCTCAAAAATATTAATCCATTCTAACGTAGTTATTAAAAATACTACTAATAATATGGAGTTTACATACAGGCTGGTTGCAGATTCAGAAACAGATGTTAGAAATGGTAAACTTTCTGTAAACTCGCCAATAGGCAAAGGTTTATTAGGTAAAAAAGTGGGCGACGTGGCAGAAATTCAAGTACCAAGTGGTGTTATGAAATTTGAGGTTATAGACATTTCGCGATAGTTTTTTTAGAAGCTGTTTCCCGCTTTTCACTATATCTTTTTTCTAAGACCCTGAAAAAAATCAGGGTCTTAGAAAAAAGGATGCCGTTTCAATCGGGGCTAAATCTGTTTGCAAACATTTAGAGCAACCACAAATAATTTTATTTTTAAAATAGCTAAATTTGGTTTTAGCGCATTTAAGAAATAAGATTCTTTTAAGACAAAAAACCATCAACCAAAAACCATCAACCAAAAACAATGAGCATTTTTACCAAAATAATTACCGGAGAAATACCAAGTTATAAAGTAGCAGAAAACGAAGATTTTATTGCTTTTTTAGACATTAATCCCAATGCAAAAGGCCATACTTTGGTAGTGCCAAAAAAGGAAGAAAATAAAATTTTTGATTTATCTACAACGGAATATACAAAATTAATGGCATTTTCTTACCAAGTAGCAAAAGCCTTAGAAAAAGCAGTACCTTGTTTAAGAGTTGGTATGAGTGTTATTGGTTTAGAAGTACCACACGTGCATGTGCATCTTGTGCCAACCAATAAAATGGCAGACATGCAGTTTACAGAAAAGGTACAATTATCTAAAGAAGAATTTTCTGCTTTAGCAGAAAAAATAGCTAAAAACTTTCAATAAAAATGAAACCTTGGGTTAAATTTGGTTTAGGTTGGGGGCTTTACATGTTTGTGGCAATGGCTTTTATTTGGCCTTTGTTAGATAATAGTCTAGAAATTACTTTTAATAATGTAATTTTTAAATTTGTTTTTAATTTAATTTCGGGTTTAGTTTTAGGTTATTTGCAGCACAAATACAAAAAATACAAACATGTAATTCATCCAAATAAGAAATGAAACCCTTAAATTTTATC
Organism: uncultured Polaribacter sp.; assembly: GCF_947495205.1. Lineage (GTDB taxonomy): Bacteria > Bacteroidota > Bacteroidia > Flavobacteriales > Flavobacteriaceae > Polaribacter. The sequence continues at coordinate 41,606 of NZ_CANLXV010000012.1, forward strand.
AAGTAAAATTTCGAAGTTAGTTCCCTTGTCAATTTCAGATTTTTTCACGTAAATTTTACCTTTATGGTAGTCTTCTACAATTCTTTTAGATAAAGACAAACCTAAGCCCCAACCACGCTTTTTAGTAGTAAAGCCAGGGTTAAAAATTTGTTTAAACAATTTTTTTGGCATTCCTTTACCAGTATCAGAAATACTAATTTTAACTTTTTTGCCAACATCATCAATATTTAATTTAAGTTTTCCTTTGCCCAACATGGCATCTATAGCATTTTTAATAAGATTTTCTATAACCCAACCAAACAACTCTACATTTAGGTTTGCATTAATAATGTCTGTATTGCTTGTAAAAGAAAACGTAATTTGTTTAGAACTTCTAGACTCTAAATAATCAAATGCAGTTTTGGTAATGGCCACAATATTTTCTTTTTTTAATTCTGGTACAGAACCAATTTTAGAAAATCTGTTGGCAATTGTGTTTAGCCTTTCCACATCCTTTTCTATTTCTGCAATGTAGGTTTCGTCTACTCTTTCCATTTTTAAAATAGCTATCCAACCTAATAGAGAAGATAAAGGTGTGCCAATTTGGTGTGCAGTTTCTTTGGCCATTCCTGTCCATAATTTATTGGTTTCAGAAGCTTTGTTAGAGTTGTAAAACAAATAAATAACACTTAAAAAAAGAATTAAGATTAAAATTAATGCTAAAGGATAATAAGTTAGTTTATTTAGTAAATTAGAATCTTTATAATAGATAAACTGTTTGTTTTTTCCTTGGTAGCTCATTTCAATCGGTTTATTTTCCGATTTCATTATGGCTAACTGTTCTTTAACATAAGCTGCGTCTAAAGATTTAATAGAATCTAAATTCTGTACTTCAATAATGGTATTGTTTTCATCTACCAAAATCATTGGAATGTTATTGCTAAATTCTAGTATTTTAAGTGGTAAATCTACACTTGCATTTAAATTGGTATTGGTAGCCAATTCTTTTTGTGCTTCTGCAAAAACCTCTATTTTTAAGCGTTCTTCAACCTTAAATTTTTGAAAGAAAACATAAGTGTTCCATAAAATTAAAGAGACAATTGTAAGCGATGCAAAAATTGCAATTCTTTTAAATAAAATGGTGTTTGTTAAAAATTTCATTAAAACAAATATAAAGGTTTAGATTATATAACTCATTTGTAATTTTGATAGTATATTTAGAGATAAAATTTTAAAAGAGATGCTCAGCATAAATCCAAAAGAAATTTCTACCAGTAAATTGCACGGTTATTTGTTAGGTGCTATAGCGCCAAGACCTATTGCATTTGCAAGTACTATAGATGCTAAAGGCAACCCTAATTTGTCTCCGTACAGTTTTTTTAATGTTTTTGGTTCAAATCCGCCAACATTAATTTTTTCTCCTGCCAGAAGAGTAAGAGACAATACAATAAAACATACATTAGAAAATGCTTTAGAAACAAAAGAAGTAGTAATAAATGTAGTTAATTACGCCATTGTACAACAAATGTCTTTAAGCAGTACAGAGTATGTTAAAGGTGTAAATGAGTTTGAAAAAGCAGGCTTTACCATGTTAAAATCTGATTTTGTAAAACCTTTTAGAGTGGCAGAATCTCCCGTTCAATTTGAGTGTAAGGTAAAAGATGTAATTTTTACAGGTGAAGAAGGTGGTGCAGGAAATTTAATAATTTGCGAAGTTGTTAAAATACATATTCAAGATGCTGTTTTAGATGATAAAGGAGCAATAGACCAACATAAAATAGATTTGGTAGCAAGAGCAGGAGGCAATTATTATACAAGAGCTAAAGAAGGTTTTTTTGAAATACCAAAACCTAGTGCAAATTTAGGTATTGGTATAGATGCTATACCACAAGAAATTAGAAATAGTTTGGTTTTAACAGGTAATAATTTAGGAATGTTAGGCAATGTAGGGCAACTACCATCACAAGAAAGTGTTGATAACTTTGCGAAAGAACACGCAAATTTTATTGGGTTAGAAACCACAAAAAAACATACATTTGCGCAAGAGTTTTTAAAAGAGAATGATGTAGAAAGTGCTTGGAAAGTGCTTTTAATTAAATAGTTAAGATTTTATATTATGGAAGTTATTGGTAAAGTTAAATTAATTGGAGACGTACAAACTTTTGGTGCTAATGGTTTTAGAAAAAGAGAATTAGTAGTTACTACAGATGAGCAATATCCACAAATGATTATGATTGAGTTTGTTCAAGATAAAACAGATTTGTTAAATAGTTATAAAGTTGGGCAAGATGTAAAGGTTTCTATTAATTTAAGAGGTAGAGAGTGGATTAACCCACAAGGTGAAGCTAAATATTTTAACTCTGTGCAAGGTTGGAGAATAGAAAATTTATCTCAAGGTGCACCACAAGCAAGTAATTTACCACCAGTAGATCAATTTAAAGAAGCAACTAGTGTTTCTGATGAAGAGCCAGATGATTTACCATTTTAATTATAAGTATTAAGTTTTTAGTACAAAGTAGTAAGATAAAAAAGAGAGTATTCATAAAATGAATACTCTCTTTTTTATTGCCTAAATTAGATTTCTATCCTAAGAAAGGATATTTGTAATCTTCTGGACTTACAAAAGTTTCTTTAATTAATCTTACAGAAGTCCATCTTAAAAGATTTTGTGCAGAACCTGCTTTATCATTAGTACCAGATGCTCTGGCACCACCAAAAGGTTGTTGCCCAACAACAGCACCAGTTGGTTTGTCATTTATATAAAAGTTACCCGCAGCATTTTCTAAAGCTTTAGATGCTTTTTCTACAATATATCTATCTTTAGAAAAAATGGCGCCAGTTAAAGCGTATTCTGTAGACTCATCAACTAATTTTAAAGAATCTTCCCAGGCTTCATCTTCATAGATGTAAATTGTAATTACAGGACCAAAAAGCTCTGTAGTCATTGTTGCATATGTTGGCGATTTTGCTAAAATTACCGTTGGTTCAATAAAATATCCAACAGATTTATCATAATTTCCACCTAAAATAACTTCTGCATCATTATCTTTTTTTGCAGCATCTATGTAAGAAGCAATTTTATCAAAAGAACCTTCGTGTATTACAGCATTTACAAAGTTGCTTGTATCTTCTGGAGAACCCATTTTAAGTTCGTTAACTTGGTTTGTTAAATGTTCTTTTACACTATTCCAGATAGAAGCAGGAATGTAAGCACGTGAAGCAGCAGAACATTTCTGACCTTGATATTCAAAAGCACCTCTTGTAATTGCTGTTGCTATTTGTAAAGGATTTGCAGAATTGTGTGCCCAAATAAAATCTTTACCACCAGTTTCTCCTACAATTCTTGGGTATGTTTTGTAAGTATGAATGTTGTTACCAATTTGTTTCCATAATTCTTTAAATACAAAGGTAGAACCTGTAAAATGCAATCCAGAAAAATCTGGCGATGCTAAAATTGTATCAGAAATCATAACAGGATCTCCATAAACCACATTAATTACACCATCTGGCAAACCTGCTTCTTTAAATAAATCTACAATAACTTGTGCGGAATAGGCTTGGTGGTCAGATGGTTTCCAAACCACAACATTACCCATTAAAGCTGCTGCTGCTGGTAAGTTTGCGGCAATAGACGTAAAGTTAAAAGGAGAAATTGCATATACAAAACCTTCTAAAGGTCTGTATTCTACTCTGTTCCAAATTCCTGGTGCAGATGCTGGCTGATCTTTAAAAATATCTGTCATGTATTGCACGTTAAATTTAAAGAAATCTATCATTTCACAAGCAGCATCTATTTCTGCCTGAAAAACATTTTTAGATTGCGCAATCATGGTAGCAGCATTCATTTTTGCTCTGTAAGGACCTGCTAATAATTCCGCAGCTTTTAAAAAGATAGAGGCTCTTTCCATCCAAGAAACAGAAGACCAAGCTGCTCTTGCTGCTAAAGCAGTACTAATTGCACTTTCTACATGTGTTTTTTCTGCAATATGATATTGTCCTACAATATGTTTATGATCGTGTGGAGGTGTTATATTTCTAATGTTTCCTGTTTTAATTTCTTCGCCGTTTATATGCATTGGTATATCTACCTTACCATTATACATTGCTTTGTAAGTTGCTAAAACTTCGTTTCTTTCTGGTGAATTTGCTTTGTAACTTTTAACAGGTTCGTTAGTTGCTACAGGAACATTAAAAAATCCTCTTGTCATTATATGTTTATTTAAAAATTATCAATTAGTTTTGAAGAATCAAAATTACAATTTTTGTTTCAATAATTTTAGCGTATGTTTAACGGTATTTGTTAACGAAAATGTAAAGTTTTGTTTAAAATGCTATATTAAATTCAATATTAATAAACTAATGTGTACAGTAACCTATTTACCTTTAAAGGATAATAATTTTATTTTAACGTCTAATAGAGATGAAACTCCATTGCGAAAAACAATACCGCCAAAAGATTATGCGGAAAATGGCGTAAGCTTAACTTACCCAAAAGACGAATTAGCAGGCGGAACTTGGATTGGTTTAAGTGAGAAAAAACGTTTGGTTTGTTTGTTAAATGGTGGCTTTAAAATTCACACTAGAAAACCATCTTATAAAATGAGTAGAGGTGTTATTGTGAAGCAAATTTTAGGCGCCCAAAATGCAGTATCTTTTATAGAGGAGTTTAATTTTTCTGATATAGAACCTTTTACTTTGGTTTTAGTAGATTGGGAAGTAGATTTAAATACTTATGAATTGGTTTGGGACGGAACAAAAAAGTATTTTAAAGCATTGCCTCAAGAACCAAAAATTTGGTCTTCTAGCACTTTGTATACAGAAGAAATGAAGGAACAAAGACAAGATTGGTTTGCAAATTGGATACAAAATAATCCAGATTTCTCTCAAGAGGAAATTTTAAAGTTTCATCAAAATGAAAGTTTAGGTACAAAGGGAACTTCACCAAAAATGAAGAGGGAATTTGTAGAAACAGTAAGTGTTACTTCTGTGAAAAAAGAAGCAACTGCTGTAAATATGTTGTATTTAGATTTGTTATGTTAAAATAAAGCAAAAGAAACTATTGCTACTAAAACAATACCTAAAGCACCTACTATAGAATAAATAAAATTTAATAGTAAAAATTTTAGTAGTGTTTTGCCATATTTTTGTTTGTAAAATTTTTTCATTGCGAAAAATAGATACATTAAAAACACAAGTAAAAAGAACCCCCAGGGATTACTGTCAATAAAAATGCCTACAAAAGCTGCAATTGTTAATAGTATAAATAAAACGGTTTGTGTATGAAAAACGAAAATTAAATGGTCTACATAAGTGTATTTTCTTCTTATGTATAATAGTTTAAGAAATAAGGTAAAAATAGGAAGAAAAATAAATAAGGAAATAGAACTATAAGACAGGGCTTCTTTTACAAATCTGTCAGTGGCATCTTTATTATTAGAAAGCTCATTTATAGTTTTAGATTTTTGATAAAGAAATCTGTTTTTAAAATTTTTCTGCTGTTTTAAAGAGTCTAGAGCAAAATCTATGCTTAATTTTGGATTTTTCTTTTGAAAAGTTATAAAATCATCAAACCTAGTTCCTTTAAAAGAAATCTTGTTTTTCTTTAATTCTTTTCTTTTGGTAGAATCTTTGGCCTGTTCTTCTATCTTAGCTAAAATTTCTTTTTTATAAGCTTTAGATAAAGGTATAAAAGATTCATTTAATTCTTTAGCTACTATTTTTTTAATAGAATCTGGTGTAACCTGTTTGTTATTTAAAGCATCTTCCAAGTTTATTTTTGCGAGTTTCTCGCCTTTAGAATACTTTTTGTACTTATCATAAGTCGTGGAAAAACTAAGAATTAAAAATAATATGACAGAAACTGTTATGTAAAATCGAAACGGATTGGAATAGCGACTTCTTTTTCCTGCTTTGTAATCTGTAGATACTTTGCCTGGTTTGGTTAGTAAGGGGATTAAAGTTTTCCAAAATTTAGCATCAAAATTAAAGAAGCCATTGAAAATTTCCCGAATAAAATCTTTAAAATTTATTTGGTTTCCTCTATTAGCCTGCCCACAATCTGGACAAAATTTTTCTTGTCCGTTAAAAGGGTGCCCACAGTTTAAACATGCAGGGTCTTTAATTTTTGCGAGTTTCTTTTTAGATTTTATTAGTTTAATAATACAGGTGTTACGAGTTTAAAAGTAGGTATGTATACTTTAAACTGTTCAAAATTATCAAGGTTTATCATGGTGTAAAAGCCTTTCATGGCGCCAATATTAGATTGTAAAAAGCAACCAGAGCTATACGTGTAAATGTCATTTGGTTTTAGTGTTGGTGTTTGCCCTACAACGCCCTCGCCACTCACAATTTCGGTTTTATTTAAAGAATCATAAATTTTCCAAAAACGGTCTGTAAGTTTCACGGTTTGTTGGCTATTGTTTTCGATAGTAATTACGTAAGAAAAAACGTAGTATGCAGTATTATTTCTTGTGCTAATGCTGTTAAACTTAGTTTCTACAGAAATTTTAATGCCTTTTGTAATTTGTTCTACCATATAAGGTAAAAATAGGTGTTTAAATTTGTATTTACAAATCTAATTTCTAATTACCTGTTTTGGTTAAAAAATCCGGTTCCAACACCAATTACTCTGTCATAAAGGCTACCAAACGGTTTGTAGTATGCTATTACTGTATATTCGTTTTCAGTTTCAAAAAAAGAACCTGTAATTTCATGCGTGTTAATTACATTATCTAAACCAATAGTAGCATAAGTGTAGTTGTAAAAACCTTGTTTTAATAAAATATTTGCATTGTAAGTGTTGGTTTTAGGGCTGTAATACATTTTGTTAACCTCGTTAACTTCAAAATTATTAAAAGCACCGTAAACATAAACTTCTTTCTCCTTAAACATTTCATCTACTTCTAGTGTAAAATGCATTAAGGCATAATCTGCTTCTGTATTATTGTCATTCCCTTCTAGCGTTCTAATTACAAATTGCCCATTAATATCTGGGCTATACGTATATTCTAAAAACGCATTATAGGTGTATGGATATAGGTAGTGATTAAAAACTTCATCATGTGTAACTTTAATAATATTTAAGCTTTTGTTTCTAATAATTTTACTATCAAAATTTAAATACTCGTTATCTCCCCAAAAGTTTGTTTTATTGGTATAGGTATATAAAAGTTGATTGGGTTTAAAAAAAGTAGGTTCTAAATCTGTAATAATTTCAGACCAATTGTTGTTTTTAATAATAGCCACATTAACTTCTAAACTAGGGTTGGTAATTTTAATGTTAGGATGATTTATAGAAAATTGAATGGTTTGTTGTGTGTTTAAAGTTTTGGTATTTCTACTTCTGGCTACAGAAACCCCTAAAGTAGCTAAATCTTCATAAAGCACAAATCGTCTTGTAAAAATAACTTCATCATATGCATCTAAAACCGAGAGTAAATAATTTCCACTTTTGGTGATTACCGTATTTACGTTGGGTATTTTTACAGAATAATGCGTGTAATTTTGAAAAGTGTTAAAAGAATTGGTTACCTCTATAATGGTGTTTTGATCAAAACCATTTACAAATTGGCTAGCTAGTAATCTGCTTTTTTTCCAATCGTGTGTCATGTGTTCTATTTTGTATTGATAATCTTTGCTATCTGCATCTAAATCGTCAAAAGATAATTCTAAAACAGTGCCTAAAGGAACTATTGCAGTATATACATTTTCTTGCAAAGGTCTTAGTTGAATTGTTTTAATGTTTTGAGCCAAAAAAGAAATTTGAAAAAATACAATAAATACTAAAGTTAATTTTTTGAACATGTTGATGTACTATTATAGTTTAAGAATTTGGTTTTATGCAATTTTATAAATCAAAAAGTATACCCTTTTATTTTTAATGATGAAAAACACAAATTTATAGTTTAAAACGTTGCTTTTTCATGAAAACATAATTTTTAAAGCAAATATCCTTTTTTTTGTGGCGTTTCTTTTTTTTTGACTTCAAGTTTTTTTGATGTATGTTTTTTTCAGAGTTTAATATTGTTTTTTTTTAGACGAAAAATTATCAACAGAAAATTTAGAAAAAATCACAATTAGTTTGTATCCTAATCCATCAAAGAGTTATGTTAACATTAAAACAAGTTTCGAAAAATAAAGTATATTTTTCTATGATTTAAATGATAAAATGTATCAAAAGTAAAAGGGAATCTTCAAGAAGAACCTGTAAATATTCAAAATTTAAAAAAAAGGTGTTTACTTTGTAAAAGTTGTTTTTGAAAAAATACCATCACCAAAAAAGTCTTCAAACAATAATTATTTGAGGTACTTTTCTTTAATTTTAAGGCTTTTTTCTTCTAGATGTAAAATAGTGTTTTCTAAAAACTCATTTATTTAGAATAATTATAAATAAGTTTTTTTAACGAATATTAAATAATAATTATATCTAAAATAATCGTTAAAACCACTATTTTTGCATCGATTTTTTTAGTTAACTAAATATTCCAATTTACTATGTCAAAAGACATTCGTATTAAAAAAGGCTTAGATATTAAGCTTATTGGCGTTGCAGAAAAAAACACAACTACGGTTTCTCAAAGTAGTGTGTATGCAGTTAAGCCAGAAGACTTTCACGGAATAATACCAAAACTTGTTTCAAAAGAAGGCGCAGAAGTAAAAGCAGGAGATACTCTTTTTTATGATAAGAGTAACGAAAGTGTTTTGTTTCCTAGTCCTGTTTCTGGAAAAGTGGTAGAGGTAGTTCGTGGAGCAAGAAGAAAAGTTTTAGCAGTAAAAATAGCTGCAGATGCAACACAATCTTATAAAGATTTTGGTACTAAAGATGCAAGCAAAATGTCTGCGGATGAAGTTAAAACTCATCTTTTAGCAGCTGGTTGTTGGCCATTTGTAAAACAACGTCCGTATGATGTTGTTGCAGATCCAAATCAAGCGCCTAAAGCCATTTTTATTTCTGCTTATGCAAGCGCTCCTTTAGCAGCAGATTTAGATTATACTTTAGCTGGTAAAGAAAAAGAATTGCAAGAAGCCATAACAGCAATTTCCAAATTAACTTCTGGAAAAGTTCATGTTTCTGTAGGGAAAAATGCAAACTCTCCATTAGCAAAAGTAAACGGTTCAGAAATTCATAAGGTTTCAGGTCCACATCCATCAGGAAATGTAGGTACACAAATTGCAGAAATAGACCCAATTAACAAAGGGGAAGTAGTTTGGACTTTGAATGCTCAAGACTTAGTGGTTATTGGAGAATTACTTTTAACAGGTAAATTAAATTTAGAGAGAACTATTGCGTTAACCGGTTCTAAATTTGCTACACCACAATATGTTACTGCTATTGCAGGTGCTACCGTTGCAGATTTAGTAAAAGGAAATCTGAATAACGATAATACTAGAGTTATTAGTGGAAACGTGCTTTCAGGAAAAGAAGTTAAAGAAGACGAATTTTTAGGATATTACGACAATCAAATTACAGCAATTCCAGAAGGGGACGATTATGAGTTTTTTGGATGGAATAAACCTGTTTTTGATAAAGTGTCTACATCTAGAGCATTAACTTTTTCTTGGTTAACACCCAATAAAAAGTTTGATTTAAATACCAATACAAACGGAGAGCATAGAGCGTTTGTGGTAACAGGTTCTTATGAAGAAGTATTTCCTTTAGATATTTATCCAATGCAATTATTAAAAGCATTTATGTATAAAGATTTAGATGAAATGGAAGCTTTAGGAGGTTATGAAGTAGCTCCAGAAGACTTTGCTTTAACAGAATTTATTTGTGTATCTAAACAACCACATCAAAAGATTATTAGAGAAGGTTTAGATTTAATGAGAGAAGAATTAGGATAAGATTATACTATTATGAGCTTAAAACAAAACTTACACAATTTAAAAGAAAAGTATAAAGGTAAAAAAATGGCACCTGCATTTAATGCAATCCATACCTTTTTATATTTGCCAAATGAAGTAACTCATGGAGGTACTCACGTAAAGGCAGCAGACGATTTAAAACGTACCATGAATACTGTAATTACGGCATTAATACCGTGTTTGCTTTTTGGTATGTTTAATGCAGGTTATCAGCATTATGCAGCAATAGATCCAACGTTAAGAACAGATATATTAGCAAACTTTTTTACGTTTGATAATCTTTGGATTGGGATTATTAAAGTATTACCACTTGTAATTGTTTCTTACGGTGTTGGTCTTATTGTAGAATTTATTTTTGCAGTAATTAAAGGGCACGAAGTAGAAGAAGGCTATTTAGTTACAGGTATGTTAGTTCCATTAATTGTGCCTGTAGATACTCCTTTATGGATGTTAGCAGTAGCAGTTGTTTTTGGAGTTGTTATTGGTAAAGAAGTTTTTGGTGGTACAGGAATGAATATTTTAAACCCAGCTTTAACTATTAGAGCGTTTTTGTTTTTTGCATATCCTACTTGGATGTCTGGAGACAAAGTTTGGGTTTATGAAGCTACTGAAAGAGCAGGAACTGCAGATGCAATTTCGGGAGAAACTATTTTAGGTAGTTATGCACAAAATGCAGAAGTTGTGTATTCTAACTGGGACAAGTTTATGGGCTTTATTCCAGGTTCTGTTGGAGAAACTTCTACCTTATTAATATTATTAGGTGCAGCTTTTTTAATCTTTACAAAAATTGGAAGTTGGAGAATAATTTTAGCTACATTTTTAGGTGCTGCTGTAATGGGTTTAATCTTTAATGCAGTTGTAAATGCAGAAGTTATTACAGAATCTAGTAAATTTTACGGCTTAATGAATACGCCTTTTTGGGAACATTTAATGATTGGTGGTTTGGCATTTGGTGCTGTTTTTATGGCAACAGATCCAGTAACTGGTTCTCAAACAAATAAAGGAAAGTGGATTTATGGTTTCCTTATTGGATTTTTATCAATAATGATTCGTGTATTTAATCCAGCATATCCAGAAGGAGTTTTCTTAGCAATATTATTAATGAATGTTTTTGCACCAACCATAGACCATTATGTAGTGCAAGGTAACGTTAAGAAAAGAATGAAACGTTTAAAAGCAAAAACAGCATAATTATGGCAAATACAGATAAAAATTCATACACAATAATTTTTGCCATTGCAATGGTAATTGTTGTCGGTTCTTTATTAGCATTTACTGCATCTTCTTTAAAACCAAACATTAAAGAGAATGAAAGAATGGAAAAGCAACAAAACATTTTGTATGCTATGGGAATAAATGGAAATAAAGGTGAAGGTGATATCACTTTTATATCTACAGATAAGGTATCTGAAGTGTTTGCTTCTAAAATTTCTGAACAAATTGTTTTAGAGGTTAAAGACGGTGCTATTTTAAAACAAATGAATCGTGATGAGTTTGTTAAAGCAAATAATAAAGAACCTTATTTAATTGATATTAAAAAGGAGCAGGCCAAAGCTAAAAATGGTAGTTCTCGCTTTCTACCATTGTTTAAAGGAGAGCAAGAAGGAAAAACAGTTTACGTTGCACCTATAAGAGGTAAAGGTCTTTGGGATGCCATCTGGGGATTTGTTGCTTTAGATAAAGACATGATTGTTAGAGGTACATATTTTGATCATAAAGGAGAAACTCCTGGTTTAGGAGCAAATATTAAGCAACGTTATTTTATGGATGATTTTTACGGAGAAAGATTACTTACAGATGCAGGCGTTTTTAAAGGAATTGCTGTAGCTAAAGGAAATAATGATCCAAAAAATGAAGATAAAGATGATTATGAAGTAGATGCTTTAGCAGGTGCAACCATCACTGGAGATGGTGTTTCTGCAATGATAAAGAAAGATTTAAAATTGTACTTACCATACTTTAAAAACCTAAAAAAATAATTTAAAATGGCATTACTTTCAAAAAAAGACGCAAAGTTAATTACAGATCCATTAGCAGATAACAATCCAATTACAATACAAGTATTAGGTATATGTTCTGCATTAGCAATTACTGCAGAGCTAAAAGCCTCTTTAGTAATGGGAATTGCTGTATTGTTTGTATTAGGTGTAGGTAACGTAGTTATATCTCTAATGAGAAATATTATACCATCTAAAATTAGAATTATTGTACAACTTATTGTAGTTGCATCTTTAGTAATTATTGTAGATCAAGTATTAAAAGCTTTTGCTTTTGAATTGAGTAAAACGTTATCAGTTTTTATTGGTTTAATTATTACCAACTGTATTATTATGGGACGTTTTGAGGCTTTTGCTTTGGCAAATGGGCCTTGGAGATCTTTCTTAGATGGAATTGGTAATGCATTAGGTTACGCGGTAATCTTGTTAATTGTAGGTTTTTTTAGAGAATTATTAGGTTCTGGTACTTTATTTGGTATTCCTGTTTTAGGAGATGCAATTGAAAAAACAGGATTGTATGCCACAGGTTATGAAAATAATGGTTTTATGTTAATGCCTCCAATGGCGCTAATAATTGTAGGACTTATTATTTGGGTACAAAGAAGTAGAAACAAGAGTTTAATAGAAGATTAGTACATTATTTCTTGAATACATTTCAGGAAGGTAATGAAGTACTTTATATAGTTTATCAAACATTCTGAAATAAATCAGAATAAAAAATAAAAAAATGGAACACGTAGAATTATTTTTCAAATCAATCTTTATTGATAATATGGTGTTTGCGGTATTTTTAGGTATGTGTTCATACTTGGCCGTATCAAAAAAGGTGGCTACAGCTGTAGGTTTAGGTGCTGCTGTAATTTTTGTATTAGCAATTACCGTGCCTTTAAACTGGTTGTTAGACCAATATTTATTACAACCTGGTGCATTATCTTGGTTAGGTGCAGAATATGCAGATTATGACTTAGGTTTTTTATCTTTTATCATGTTTATTGCAACTATTGCAACCATGGTCCAATTGGTAGAAATTATTGTCGAAAAATTTTCACCTTCACTTTACAACTCTTTAGGTATATTTTTACCATTAATTGCTGTAAACTGTGCAATTTTAGGAGGAAGTTTATTTATGCAAGCTCGTGAAATTGAAAGTTTAGGTTTGGCTTTTAATTACGGTATATCATCTGGAATAGGTTGGTTTTTAGCAATTTTAGCGATAGCAGCTATTCGTGAGAAAATTAGATATTCTAGTGTGCCACCAGCTTTAAGAGGTTTAGGTATTACTTTTATTATTACAGGTTTAATGGGAATTGGTTTTTTAAGTTTTGGAGGAATGTTAACTGGCGGAGATGAAGAAGAAAAACCAGCTAAAAAAGTAGAGGCTACCGTTAAAAAAGTAGAATCAAAAGAAGATAAGAAAGAAGAAATAGCAAAAAACACGAAAACGATACAATAATATGATTTTAGCAGCAGGTACTACAGGAACTGTTATTGCAACAGTGGTCGCATTTTTAATAATCGCTTTATTACTAATAACTTTATTGTTAGTCGTAAAACAAAAATTATCTCCATCTGGTCCCGTAAAGATTATGATTAATGGAGAAAGAGAAATAGAAGTTGCTTCTGGAGATTCTTTATTATCTACCTTAGGAAATAATAAAATATTTTTACCATCAGCTTGTGGTGGAGGTGGAACTTGTATTCAATGCGAGTGTCATGTTACGGAAGGTGGAGGAGAAGCATTACCAACAGAGGTGCCGCATTTTTCTAGAAAAGAATTAAAAGACGGTGCACGTTTGGCTTGCCAAGTTAAGGTAAAACAAAATATGAATATTTCTATTCCAGAAGAAGTTTTTGGAATTAAAAAATGGGATGCAGTAGTAGTAAGAAATTATAACGTAGCTTCTTTTATTAAAGAATTCGTGGTAGAAATACCAGAAGATATGGGTTATAAAGCGGGAGGTTATATTCAAATTGAAATTCCACCTTGTGAAGTAAAGTTTTCTGAAATGGATATTACTGCACACCCAGAAGAGCATGAAACTGCAGATAAATTTGAAGGCGAATGGGAAAAGTTTAATCTAAGACCGTTGGTTATGAAAAATACAGAAACTGTAGAAAGAGCATATTCTATGGCTTCTTACCCAGCAGAAGGAAGAGAAATTATGTTAAACGTTCGTATTGCAACACCACCTTTTGATAGAGCAAAAGGCGGCTGGATGGATGTGAATCCTGGAGTTGCATCTTCTTATATATTTAACTTGAAAAAAGGAGACAAATGTGTAATTTCCGGTCCTTATGGAGAATTCTTTATCAATGAATCTGACGCAGAAATGTTGTATGTTGGTGGTGGAGCAGGTATGGCGCCAATGCGTTCGCATTTATATCAATTATTTAGAACACTTAAAACCGGTAGAAAAGTAACGTATTGGTATGGTGGACGATCTAAGGCTGAATTGTTTTATATTGATCATTTTAGAGCATTAGAAAAAGATTTTCCTAATTTTAAGTTTTACTTAGCATTATCTGAACCTTTAGAGGTGGATAACTGGAAAGTTAAAAAAGATATTAATGACGAATCAGGAGATGGATTTGTTGGATTTATACATAATTGTGTAATCGAAAATTATTTGAATCATCATGAATCACCAGAAGACATCGAATTGTATTTCTGTGGACCACCATTAATGAACAAGGCTGTTCAAAAGATGGGTGAAGATTTTGGTATTTCAGATGAAAATATCCGTTTTGATGACTTTGGAGGATAGTCTATAGGCATTTATAAATTAGTAAAACCAATTCAGAAATGAATTGGTTTTTTTTTGAATTGAAAGTAGTAAATTTAGTGATATACTTATCAATCAAATTGAAGGACACATAAGTTTTAAGGGATTTTAATATGGCACTAAAGAATTTAAAATATTTGATAAAGGAACTAGTGGATATTAAATTCAATGCACTAAAACAGGAAAAATAGCACTTTTAGAAGGTCATTTAATATTCATTTAGATGGAGGTTATTATTTCTTAAATGAGCCTAAAATGATATGTTTATGCTATTTAATGAATGATATACGCCGGCTATGAAAGCAATAGGTATAATTCTTAAAATAGATATTGGAGATTAGTAAAGGAGCTTATAAAGAGATTTTAAAATAGCAGTTATTTAATACTTCATGCACTATAATTTCAAAGGTCTTAAAATGGTAGTAAAGCCAATAAGTAAGTGAAATTTGAATTCTTAAATAAAACAATTCATTTTTATTATTACAATACGTAGATTCTGAGTGGCCGTAGATTAGATGGTAAGTAATGTATCTAAATGATATTTTGGCATATTATCTTCAAATTCAAATAGTTTAGAGTAATCCATTACATTAGGTATGTTTTCTAACGCACACAAATAGGCAACAACTGCACACAAACCATTAAAGAGCGTTTCTTTTGTGTTTGCGTTTACAGGCTTTTTGTTATAATGGCACAAGGGTGTGGCAAAACCACAAGTTTCTAGAAATACTTTTTCTATCTGTAAAATCTCAAGAGGTGTATAACCATTAAATTTTCTGCCAAGATTTTGATGAACACGACCAACATAACTTAAATTTAATGAGCCATGATCATTTGAAAGGTGTTTCCAACTGTCTAGGTTATCTAAAATATTACCAACAGCACAAGCAGTGCAATCTTCTGGATTTAGTCTGTTATTGTGAAAAGCGTTATACAGTTTAATTAGCGCTTGTTCTAGTCTATATGGAGTATTCATTTTATGGGCCTCTTTATAAATCTAAAAATAAGATATTAATTGAATTGTTCCAAAGCACTATCTGTTAAAATTTTAATCTAGAAGGGTTAAAAATTATTAGTTTCGCATAAATTGATTTACAATATGGTGTTTATAGGTTTTCTTCTCTTGTTTTTGATAGTAATTTTTTCGCTTTTGTATGTTTTTCAAGAAAAATTCATTTTTTTAAATGGTAAAATTATTCCAAAGGAATATTCCTATCGGTTTACTTCTAAGTTTGAAGAGCTTTTTATAACAACAAAATCTAGTAGTATAAATGCATTACATTTTAAATTAAAAAATCCAAAGGGAGTAGTGCTATTTAATCATGGAAATAAAGGAAATTTGATGAAATGGGGAGAAAAGGTAAACTTCTTTCTAAAATGTAATTATGAAGTGCTAGTTTATGACTATAGAAGTTATGGTAAAAGTAAAGGTAAGTTTGATGAAGATGAAATGTATAACGATGCATTGGAAGTTTATAACCATTTAAAAGCTTATTATGAAGAGTGTAATATTGTAGTTTATGGCTTTTCTTTGGGAAGTACTTTTGCTACAAAAATAGCTTCAATTAATAATCCAAAACATTTAATATTAGAAGCGCCATTTTTCAATTTTAAAAAGGCTGTCCGTTTTGTAACAAAATTAGTACCCATTTTTTTGCTGAAATATCAATTTAGAACAGATATTGATATTCAAAACGTTAAATGTCCAATCACGATTTTTCATGGTAATTTAGATAAAACTACTTCTTTTAAAGATTCAAAAGAACTTTATACGTTTATAAATACCCAAAATAAAGAATTTGTAATGGTTAATAAAGGCACGCATCATAACATTAAGGATTTTGCTATTTATAAAAAGAAATTAAAAGAAATTTTATATTCTTAGTTTAGGATACATTTTTAATATTGTATTTTTGATAGTTATAGAAAGGATATGAAACGTGTAGAAAAGATTTTAAAGAAACATAAATACATTAGCATAAAACTTAAGCTAATTGCTACCAATCATTTAGAATTAAAAGCAAAAATTAATGGTGTTAAAGGTCGTTTTATTTTAGATACAGGTGCTTCTAATTCTTGTGTTGGCTTAGATGCCATAGAAAATTTTAAATTGGTGGCGAAAGAAAGTGAAACAAAAGCGGCTGGGGCAGGAGCCACAGATATGGAAACTCAAATTTCTGAAAGCAATACTTTACATATTAATAAATGGAAAACCAAGAAATTGAATTTGGTTTTGTTTGATTTGTCTCACGTAAATACAGCACTAGAACATCACAATGCTAAAAAAGTAGATGGTATTATTGGTGCCGATATTTTACAAAAAGGAAAAGCTTTTATAGATTATAATAAGAAGTTATTGTATTTAAAGAAAACAAAAAAATAGAAATAGTTACAATTGTATAAAGATTTGTAATCAATAAGCGTAAACCTAAAATTAACATTTAAAAAATAGAAATATGAGTTTGCAAAAACAAGTAATGGATAAAATGAAAGAAGCTATGAAAGCAAAAGATACAGTTGCATTACAAGCTTTACGAGCTGTAAAATCTGCTTTTTTATTAGCTAAAACAGAAACTGGTGTTCAATCTGAATTATCTGAAGAACAAGAAGTGAAAATTATTCAAAAACAAGTAAAGCAAAGAAAGGACAGTGCAGCAATTTTTGTAAAACAAGGTAGACAAGATTTAGCAGCACCTGAATTGGCTGAATTGGCTATTTTAGAACAATTTTTACCAGAAGCACTTTCTGAAGATGAAATTGAAAAAGTAGTTGTTGCCACCATAGCAAAAGTTGGTGCTAGTGGAATGAAAGATATGGGAAAAGTAATGGGATTGGTATCTAAAGAATTGGCAGGACAAGCAGATGGTAAAACAATTTCTAGTTTCGTAAAAAAACACTTAGCTTAAAAAGATTTTTTTTTTTGAATTTATATTAAAAAGTTTTGGCCCCGTAGTTCAACTGGATAGAATATCAGATTTCGGCTCTGACGGTTATAGGTTCGAATCCTATCGGGGTCACTATTTTTAGCCTAGGCTTGTTTGAAAACTTTTCCTGTTTTCGAAATTTTATGTAAAAAAAAAGCAACCATGAATTGGTTGCTTTTTTTCGTTTAGTTTATTTCTATTATTCAACTACTACTTTTTTATTAGATGCTCCTTTATTAGTATTCATTCTAATAATGTAAACTCCAGTAGGTAGTTTTTTATTAATTTTTAATTCATATTTTTCTTTTTGTTCTGTAATATTCCAAGAGGTAACTTTTTTACCTAGTAGGTTATATAATTGAACGTTATTAATAATTATTTCTTGTTGCTTAGTTATAACAACATTTTTGTTTTGGTTATCTAAGTAAGTCGTGGTAGCACTACGAATTAGATTTTCTTCAATAGATAAAACTTCATTTTGAGATTTAAATGCAAGGAAGAATCTATTTGTGTATGTGCCAGGTTCTAATGAGATACTAGCCGAATTTTCTTTAATATTATAAGATTCTCCGGTTACTTTATCAATGATAAATAAATCGTCGTTAAAATCTTTTAATTCATCAATCATTAAAACAACGTCACCTGAATAAGACATTCTAATTTCCATTGGTACTTCTAATTCATTAGAAATAGGTTGTACACCTGCAATTACAAAGTTTTGATCTAGGTTAGGAAATTTCCAATAGAAATCTGTAGCACCAATGTCAAACATTTCTGCATCATAACCTTTGTCATAAGCAAAAGAGGTAAACGAGCTAAAAGATACAGCAATCTGTCTGTGGTAATATCTATCATCTCTTGTGTCTTTAAAGTCCATACCTAATTTAATAACAGGTAAAAGATCTACATTTTCTTGAGAAGACTTTGCAATTTTATTTGTTTTTACGTTAGATTTTAAAAAGACAGAATTTCCTGCTCCTTCTGTAACATACTCTCTTTGACTGTTATCAAAAGTAATAGTACCACCATCTGTATCTCCACCAACAAAGAAACCTTGTCCTATAGCAATATATGATTCTGGTGCTGTGTAAGTGAAATCACCAGAATTACCAACGTTTGGTGCACAAGCTACTTGACCGTCCGTATCTACAATGTTCAGGTAATCAATTTCAAGATTTTCGTTGTTTAAAAGTACTATTCTTATATCACTACCAGCTACCACACATTCGTTTAAAGTGAAAAAGCTAAATGCTGATCCTGTTGCAGGAAGTGTGAATGTAGTATTTCCAGGATTATTAGGATCTTCTAATAAGCTACCATTTTCCAAGATGTTTATATTAATTACAGCTGCTGCTCTATATCTTATAACCAGGGTCTCTACGCTGCTAGTTATAGCTCTAAAGCTTATGGACGCGTTAGATGTAATTAATTCAGCAACATCAATATTTGTTGCACCGTCTATTATGTTTTTTATAGATCCATTAGAAATGGTTGCGTTTTCTGCTTGTATAATTCGGTTTACAGGTCCGCCGCTACCTGCAGCATTTATAGCGCTTACTCCAGTTGCAATTGTTCTTGTTGCGTACCCACCAATATAGCCTGCAAAGTTGTGCCCAGAAGTGTCTCCTGAAGTATCTTGCTCGCTAACATGTTCCCAGAAATATAACACTCCAGTAATAGCATCTAAATTGTCTTCAATAAATTCTTTTACACTTATTGCAGAAGCATAAGGATTCGCTATTAAATAAGACTCACTTGCGCCAATTGGAGCTGTTAAAGTACCATCTTTAGGAATTCCTGCAAATGTATAATTTTGAGGTCTACCAGGACCTTTAAATATAAAACCATCTGCGTTTGCTAGTGTTCCTGTACTTCTTTTTTGAATCCAGTTTGCTCTACCGCCTGAGGCAGGTGCAAAACTGTACATCCAATAGTCTGCTAACGATATTGGGTCTGTTGTATCTCCATCGAAACCGCCAACGTATGTAATGTTTTTTGCAATACCAGTATTACCAGCACCACCAACAATACCGTTAAAAGAGGTTGGATTTGTACCATCTTTTAAAATATCTGCAACTGTGTAAACTGCAGCGCCTGAGCTGCTAGTTACTGGAGAGCCGATATAATTGTATCTGAATAAACTTGGTACGGTAGAATTTTGGTCTACTAAAAACAAACCGTCACTATCTGCGGTAACTAAGCTTGCAGATTTATGTGTTTGTATTAATTGAGATCTACTGTCTCCAGAGACATCTATTAATCTAATTTCACCGTCAATAACTACATCATTAGTAACTACTAATAGGTTATTTGTAATACCTAATTTACGCGTATCATTTACCGTTAATTTTCTTGCACTTAACGTTTCTGAAGTTTGATTAAAATCTTCATCTACTATTACAAAACGAGAACGGTCTGGGATACCATTGTTCCATGAACCACCTGTTCTAGTTGTAACGTCTATTCTATGCAGTCCTAATAAAGTATTGGCGTCATTATTTGAACCTATAATCTCTGATACCAAAGGAGCATGTGGGTGTCTTCCTGCATTTGCAGGTGTTGATGGAGCACCAAAAATAGGTATAGCATCATCTATAAATGTTACCCATTCACTTGCAGTGTATGTTCTATTTGGTACTAAAGTCTCATCTATTCTTACTAATGAAGTATTGTCTGAGAATTCTGAAACAACATCAAAACGATTTGCCCACGAGGTAGCATCACCTGAACTAGATACTGTTATGATATCATCTCCTCCTGTAATATTGGTTAAAGCATTGTTTTCTATTACTGTGGCAGTCGTAGTGGTATTAGCAGCAACTGTATTAGTAATATCTCTTGAAACTGTATTTCCATCTCTAAATAAAACTGATTGACCGGGAGCAATTGCAGATGGAATTATAGTACTAGCATCTGGTGTAACACCTGTTTGATCTCCTGATTTACCTTCATAAAGTTGAACATGAATTGTATTAGCAGCTACTGTATTAGTTGTACTAATATTAGTTATCTCAATCCAACGTTCTGTGCCAAATTGATATACTTGTGTAATCATGATATCTTCTGAAATAGCTGAATCTCTATAGTCAAGATCGCCAGTACCAGGGAAGTCATTATCAGCATCATTAAAAGCATTTTCTAAAGAAGTTGCATCTGTTACGGTAGTTGCTGTAGGACTTAATCCATCATTTACCGTAGAACCTTCTATTGCTGTATCGTCATTATCATCAAAAACGTCTACTAAACCATCTCCATCTGTATCAGTTCCATTGAAAGTATCTCCATCTCCGTTTTCATTTATATCTAAAATACCATCATTATCTGCATCTGTATCTATGTAATCTGGGTTGTCTGTTCTATCTGTATTTACTGGATTTAAACCTACAATAGCCCCATTTTCATAATTATCATCTACACCGTTATTGTTAGTATCTGTAATACCATTACCAACACCACTTGGTGCAATATATCCTGTTGAAGTTTGACCTTCTACATTATCTGGAATACCATCGTTATCTGCATCAATATCTAAGTGGTTTGGTAATCCATCACCATCAGTATCTGCACTAACTCCATTTCCATCTACAAAAGTAACTGCAGCGTCATCTGATTTTCCATCATTATCAGCATCTGTTCCTCCTGTTTGTAAAAGTGCATCCGTTGCATCTTCTGCACCAGGAGTACCATCATCGTCTGAATCATAAATATCTGCCAATCCATCATTGTCTGCATCAGTTGTATCGTCTACTAAACCATTACGATCAGCATCTAAACCACCAGCTTCTACTAAATCAACAATACCATCATTATCTGAGTCTAAATCTAAATGATCTGGTAATCCATCTCCATCGGTATCTGCATTGATTGCTTCACCATTTATAAAAGTAATGGCAGCGTCATCTGCTTTTCCATCTCCATCTGTATCTGTTCCGCCTGTTTGTAGTAAGGCATCGTTTGCATCTTCTACACCGGGTATGCCATCGTCGTCAGTGTCATAAATATCTGACAATCCATCATTGTCAGCATCAGTTGTATTGTCTACTAAACCATCACCGTTGGTATCTATACCACCTGCTTCTACTAAGTCAGGAATACCATCGTTATCCGCATCTAAATCTAAATGATCTGGGAATGCATCTCCGTCAGTATCTGCATTGATTCCTTCACCATTCTCAAAAGTAATGGCAACGTCATCTGCTTTCCCGTCATTATCCGTATCTGTTCCTCCTGTTTGTAATAAGGCATCAGTAGGATCTTCTACACCAGATGTACCATCATCGTCTGTATCATAAATATCAGCAAGACCATCATTGTCAGCATCAGTTGTATCATCTACTAAACCATCTCCGTTTGTATCTATACCACCAGCTTCTACTAAATCAGGAATACCATCGTTATCGGCATCTAAATCTAAATGATCTGGGAATCCATCTCCGTCAGTATCTGCATTGATTGCTTCACCATTCTCAAAAGTAATGGCAACGTCATCTGCTTTTCCGTCATTATCCGTATCTGTTCCTCCTGTTTGTAATAAGGCATCAGTAGCATCTTCTACTCCTGGAGTACCATCATCGTCAGTATCGTATATATCTGCCAATCCATCATTATCAGCATCAGTTGTATTATCTACTAAACCATCTCCGTTGGTATCTACACCACCAGCTTCTACTAAATCAGGAATACCATCGTTATCGGCATCTAAATCTAAATGATCTGGGAATCCATCTCCGTCAGTATCTGCATTAATTCCTTCACCATTCTCAAAAGTAATGGCAGCGTCATCTGCTTTTCCATCATTATCTGTATCTGTGCCATCAGTTTGTAAAAGTGCATCCGTTGCATCTTCTACACCAGGAACGCCATCATCGTCAGTATCATAAATATCAGCAAGACCATCATTATCAGCATCAGTTGTGTCATCTACTAAACCATCACCGTTGGTATCTATACCACCAGCCTCTACTAAGTCAGGAATACCATCGTTATCTGAGTCTAAATCTAGATGATTAGGGAATCCATCACCATCAGTATCAATAGAATTTCCATCACCATCTAATATGTTTCCAGAAGCATCTGTTTCAACAAGAGCGATTCCATCAGTACCATTGCCTCCTGGACCATCTGAAGCATTTTCATCATAAATATCAGCAAGACCATCTTGATCAACATCAGTTGTAGTATCTACTAAACCATCTCCGTTTGTATCTATACCACCAGCTTCTACTAAATCTGTAAGACCATCGTTATCTGAATCTAAATCTTTACTATCTAAAATACCATCATTATCTGTATCTCCATTAGGAAATGAATTTGGTTGCCCATCATTATCTGTGTCTGCACCCGTAACAATTAATGCATTTGCAGTATTGTCTGCTGTACCGTCGTTATTTGTATCTCCGTCAACAACATCATTAAATCCATCATTATCTGCATCTACAAAGTTATCTGCTTTACCATCTCCATTAGCATCGGTTCCACCTGCCTCTACAACATCAGGAATACCGTCATTATCCGCATCTAAGTCTAAAGCATCTGGAATACCATCTCCATCTGTATCTGGATTTGCAATTGCAGTTCCTCCTTCTGTTGTGTCATATACATCAGCTAAACCATCTCCATCAGTATCATCTGATAATGTACCGTCTGCATTTACATTATCTACGGTACCATTACCATCTGTATCTGTACCACCTGCTTCTACAAGATCTGGAATACCATCATTGTCTGAGTCTAGGTCTAGGAAATCTGGGATACCATCTCTATCTGTATCTGAACTTGTATTACATTCTTCAGTAGAAGAAGCATAGCTTACATTATCTATATTTAAATTACTTGAAAATTCTGTATACGTAATTCTAATATCAGTTGCATTAGTGGTTAATGTGTAATTAGTTGTAATAAAAACATTTTGAGCCGAGAATGTAACATCTTGTGGATTTACAAAATTTATACCATCTGTAGATTCTGTAATTGTCATTACATTCCTAGAATCAACATCAAATATTTCTGAAATAATCGCAATATTTGTACCCGCTTGCACTGGAGCAGAACCACTTCTTAAGGTAACTTGTAAAATTGATCCGTTTTCAAAAAGAGAAGCTGAATTATCATTTGCACCGTCTATGGCATCTTCTGGTCTTCCAACACTATTTACCTCTGTAGCGGAGAAACCGTTAGCTCCAGGTATCACTGTTGCTGTACATTGCCCTTCTTCTGTATCTGGAATACCATCATTATCATCATCTAAATCTACATCATCAGGAACACCATCTCCATCATTATCATTATTTTCGCTATCTCTAAAATCTAGATCTCCAGCACCTGGATTGAAATCTCCATCAGCATCATTATACGCTTCTTCTAGTGTAGTTGCATCTGTAACTGTAGGTGCTGTAGGACTTAATCCATCATTTACTGTAGCTCCAGCGATTCCAGAATCATCATTATCATCAAAAGCATCTACTAAACCATCTCCGTCTATATCTGTTGCTGAGAAAGCGTCTGTATCTCCATTTTCATTGATATCTAAAATACCATCGTTGTCAGAATCATCATCTAAATAGTCTGGAATTGTGTCATTAGCAACATCTGTATTTACAGGTGCAGCACCTATGTTGGTTCCATCTTCATAATTATCATCAACACCATTATTGTTAGCATCTGTAATTCCTGTACCTACACCACTAGGAGCTGTATATCCTGCTGAAGTTTGTCCTTCTACATTATCAGGAATACCATCATTATCTGCATCAATATCTAAATGATTTAAGATACCATCGTTGTCTTCATCACCATTTGGTAAAGAGTTAGGAACTCCATCATTGTTGCTATCTGGTCCTGTAACAATTAAAGCGTTTGCTGTATTGTCTGCTGTACCGTCGTTATTTGTATCACCATCTACAGCATCGTTGAAACCATCATTGTCTGCATCTGTAAAATTATCTGCTTTACCATCTCTATCTGCATCTGTAGCGCCAGCTTCTATAATATCTGGAATACCATCGTTATCTGAGTCTAAGTCTAAAGCATCTGGAATACCATCTCCATCTGTATCTGGATTTGTAATTGCATTTCCTCCTTCTGTGGTGTCATATACATCTGCTAAACCATCTCCATCAGTATCATCTGTTAATGTACCGTCAGCGTTAACATTATCTACGGTACCATTACCATCCGTATCTGTACCACCAGCTTCTACGATATCTGGAATACCATCGTTGTCTGAATCTAAATCTAAAGAATTTGGAATTCCATCGTTATCAGAATCATTATCGTTAAGGTCACAAGCTGAATTATTAAATATAGCAGCTCCTAATGCGTCTATACTAACATCAGGTATATCAAATGTATTATCTCTAATATAGATACCTCCTGCTTGCTGTATCCCATCTGAATCTTGATCAATATCATTAGCCTGAAATGCTGATATTGAAGCATTGTACAAACTAGATAAACGTTGGTACTCTCCAAAGTCGTTTAATGCTTCTGGTGAATCAGCACCTCCCTCATCAACTAGAGCAGAAACAGCATTAATACCAATGGAAAAACTACGCTCCGCATCTGTAAATATAAAAAAACCCGAAGGATTAGCTAACTGACCTCCATCATCAAATATTCCATCGTCAATCATTTGATCTATAGATTCTGGTAAGTGATCAAAATTCAAACTTGAATTATTAGGAAGGGCTATAGTTGGATTTGAAGTGTATCCTGAAACAATTGCAAAAGTATGACTCCCAAATCTCGCTGATACATTAGGCCCGCCATATTGAACTACTGCAATTTCCACATTACCCCTAACTTCTAAATCATCTGCAAGTTTTTGCAAAGATATTGTTAGGCTAGCTCTTTCTGCATCACTTATTGAGCCAGAATCATCGACAATAAACACCAATCTTGTTGCGCTTGAGGCATTACACACTGTTTCTACAGCATCTGGAATCCCATCATTATCATCATCTAAATCTACATTATCAGCAATACCATCTCCATCAGTATCAGTAATATCTCTATAATCAAGATCACCAGCACCAGGGAAGTCATTATCAGCATCATTAAAAGCATCTTCTAAAGAAGTTGCATCTGTAACTGTATCTCCATTACCTAAACCGTCATTTACAATAAACCCAACATTATCATCAAAAATATCATTTAAACCATCGCCGTCTGCATCTGCATTAATATCAGTTATATTGTTATTAGCACTATCTCCATTTTCTGCAATGTCTAAAATTCCATCATTGTCTGCGTCTGTATCTAAATAATCTGGGTTGTCTGTTCCATCTGTATTTTCAGGATTGATACCAATAATAGTTCCATCTTCATAATTATCATCAACTCCATTATTGTTAGTATCTGTAATTCCTGAAGCTACACCACTAGGAGGCGTATAATCATTAGTTGTTTGAGCCTCTACATTATCAGGAATACCATCATTATCAGCATCTATATCTAAATGATTTAAGATACCATCGTTGTCGGCATCACCATTTGGTAAAGAGTCAGGAACTCCATCGTTGTTGCTATCTGGTCCTGTAACAATTAAAGCGTTTGCTGTATTGTCTGCTGTACCGTCGTTATTTGTATTTCCATCTACAGTATCATTAAAACCATCATTGTCTGCATCTGTAAAATTATCTGCTTCCCCATCTCTATCTGCATCTATACCACCAGCTTCAACTACATCTACAATACCATCGTTATCTGAATCTAAGTCTTGTGCGTCAGGAATTCCATCTCCATCTGTATCTGGATTAGTAATGGCAGTTCCTCCCTCAGTAGTGTCATATAAATCTGCTAAACCATTTCTATCAGTATCATCTGTTAATGTACCGTCAGCGTTAACATTATCTACGGTACCATTACCATCCGTATCTGTACCACCAGCTTCTACGATATCTGGAATACCATCGTTATCTGAGTCTAAATCAAATTGATTAGGAATACCATCGTTATCTGAATCACATGATACAACAATTGCATCTACTTGAAAATCTGTTATACTTGGAGGATCTGTTTTTGTTATTCTTAAATACCTAAAAGCAATATTAGCTGTAATTACATCTGTTTGAAAAGATAGTACCTGGTTAGTTTCTGGTAGATTTGGATGAGTTGTAAAATTAGAATTAACTTCTGACTCACCTATTACCATAATTGCTGTACCATTTTCTCCATCTCTTTTTCTCCATGTTATACGATATTCTGTTCCTGCTGGATATACTCGGCCAAAATCTAAAACAAATTCGTTTCCGTTAACATTTATTTGTGCAAATTGGCCATCTGGTTCTCCTAATACATTATTAGGATCTATTACTCCACTTTGAGATACTAAAGTTGCCGAGGAACATGCTGAGTTTTCATCTACATCTGGAATACCATCATTATCATCATCTAAATCTACATTGTCAGGAATACTATCTCCATCATTATCATCATTTTCACTATCTCTATAGTCCAGATCTCCAGCACCAGGGAAGTCATTATTAGCATCATTAAAAGCGTCTTCTAAAGAAGTTGCATCTGTAACTGTATCTCCGTTACCTAAACCATCATTTACAATAAACCCAGCATTATCATCAAAAATATCATTTAAACCATCGCCGTCTGCATCTGCATTAATATTAGTTATATTGTTGTTAGCACTATCTCCATTTTCTACAATGTCTAAAATTCCATCATTGTCTGCGTCTGTATCTAAGTAATCTGGAATTGTGTCATTCGTAGCATCTGTATTTACAGGTGCAACACCTATGTTGGTTCCATCTTCATAATTATCATCAACACCATTATTGTTAGCATCTGTAATATTTGTACCTACACCAGTAGGAGCTGTATATCCTGCTGAAGTTTGCGCTTCTACATTGTCTGGAATACCATCATTATCAGCATCAATATCTAATTGATTTAAGATGCCATCATTGTCAGCATCACCATTTGGTAAAGAGTCAGGAACTCCATTATTGTTGCTATCTGGTCCTGTAACAATTAAAGCGTTTGCTGTATTGTCTGCTGTACCATCGTTATTTGTATCGCCATCTACAGCATCGTTGAAACCATCATTGTCTGCATCTGTAAAGTTATCTGCTTTACCATCTCTATCTGCATCTATACCACCAGCTTCAACTACATCTACAATACCATCATTGTCTGAGTCTAAGTCTTGTGCGTCAGGAATACCATCTCCATCTGTATCTGGATTAGTAATGGCACTTCCTCCTGCTGTGGTGTCATATACATCTGCTAAACCATCTCCATCAGTATCATCTGATAATGTACCGTCTGCATTTACATTATCTACTGTACCATTACCATCTGTATCTGTACCACCAGCTTCTACGATATCTGGAATACCATCGTTGTCTGAGTCTAAATCTAAATGATTTGGGATACTATCACCATCGGTATCAGATACAAAGCAATATTTTAATTCAAATAATTGCATAGTAACATTTCCAGGACCAGTTGGTGGAATAGATTTACCCGCTGCAATTATAATTTGGTTTAGAGGTCCAGAACTTGAAACAATAACGCTATTATTTGGACTATTAGAATCTGAAGAAGTACTGTTTACCGTTTGTCCTGTTATTGTAAAGGATCCATTGGGTAAATTATTGTTTGTGATATTTAAGGGAGTATTGGTTCCATTTAACTCTCCAATAAATTGAACTCTATCATTAATATCTATACCACCCCACTTAAATTCAACACTGTATACTGGTTGAGAAAAAGTTATTGTATAAACTGCAACACTGGTACTAGCTGCATCTGCAGGATAAAATGATCCAGCTGGAAAGCTAGTATTCTTAGGTTGTACATTAATATAATTGCCATCTATACCCATAGTTGAACCAACACTAGCAACACCACTACTCCAAGTAGCAGAATTAGTAACTTGATATGCAAAGGTTGCATTTATACCATTAAAAGAATATAAATTTGAAACTGAACCAGAGGCAGCACTATCTGTTGCAGTACCAGTACTAGCTTGCGTAAAAGTTTGTCCTAAATTTATAAAAGTTGAAGAAGGACAGTTTTGTTCATCTATGTCAAGGATACCATCATTATCATCATCTATATCTACATCATCAAATATGCCATCTCCATCGTTATCGTTATTAATAGCTGGAATGTTTACAGATAAATTAGCAGTTTCTGATGTTGCAGGTAGAGGGTTACCGTCTAACGTATAATTATCTTGTATCGTATAAGGAATACTTTCTATACCAACAAACCCCGAATTAGGGCTAAAAGTAACATCGCCTGAACCATTTACTGTCCAAGATCCATTAGTAGAACTAAAACTGGTTTGTTGTCCTGGTGTTGATGGGTCTAAATCTATAGTACCTTCAACCACAGCACCATTATCTGTGTCGTTACCATCTATATTAGGCAAGATTACGTCTGTGTTTACCGTAGTGGTGGCTGAATCATTTACAGCAACGGGTACGGGGTTAACTGCATTTAGAGTAATGGAAACCTGAACTGTTTCTAGTAAAGGAACTGTAGCTGGTGTTGCTGTAAAACCACCATTATTACCTGGTCTTAAAATAAGGCCTTGGTTTATTGCAGTGGCTGTAAATCTTATTCGACCTGTATTCCAAACATCTTCTGTAGGCACTAGTGGAAAGGTTACTCCTGCTATATCAGCAAAAAATTCATCAATTAATACTCCAGCATACACTCCTGCATTAGTCCCATTTGCATTATCCCCATCTGCATTAGAAAGGGTTGTTAAACTGTAAACAATTACTTCGTATTCTTGCCCAATTGTTAAACCACTTAAATTAGTTGTTAACCGTTCTTCTATACCTCCCGTACCTAAATCTCTTAAAGATAACCAATTATTATGATTATTGGGAGGTAAAGGTAATTGAGAAACCCAAGTAGCTCCTCCTCCAGCACCAGCTTGTCCAGTTAATGCAGCTGTCATAGAATTACTAATATCAGGTGTACCATTTAAGTCTATCCAGCCAGTTGGTGCACAATCACCACAATTTGGGGTTCCATCTGTAGCAGATATTGTTTGTGCTTCTGTTTTTTGCAAAAACAAAAAAAATAAAACAGGTGTTAACATATATAGAACTCTATTATAATTAAATATGTTATTAAATTGTTTAATTATATTAGAAACACTAAAGCAAGAAAGAGAATTCACATTAAAACTATTGTGCAGTAATAGAAAGTGAAATTTGTTAATGAAGACTTTTTTCCAAATAGGTTCTTTTTGATGGTGTCTGTGTTTCATATGGTAAGTAATTTTAGATGATAACAATTATATATACTTTTTTATTTTAATGGTCTGATTCGTTTACAATTATAAAGCGCTTTAAAGCAATTATTTGCAACATTAGCGCAAAAGAAAGCTTTAAATATCAATAATTTTATATTTAAATTTTAAACAAGTTTTTTTAAAAACTTATTTTAATACTTTTTTATTTTAACGTAATTTTAAATTGTATTTACCTTTTATCAAAGTATTTTATAATACAATTTATGTGGGGGAAGTGTAATGAAAAACTCAAAGAATGCTGTTCCTTAATCTCTTAGCATTTTTGGCAAAAGTACAAACTAAATTTTATTTATTCATTAATATGACACAGTCTTATTAAAAAAGTCACGTTTTTGTTTGCTTTTTTTTTATTTAGTTATATTCAGAAGTAAGTTCATCTGCAATTAAACCGTCTTCTAAAGTTTGTATAACACCTAAAGCAGCTCGTTCTCCAGAAATCATGGCAGCATTTAAAGAACCGTTTAATAACTGGTCTCCTGCTAAAAATATTGTTGGCTTTAACTTGGTTTCTGTACTAGAAATTTCATATTGTAAATTGATTAATTTTGGCAGCGCTTTTTTAATTTTATAATGTTTTATAAACTGCACATTAGGTATATTACATATGGTTTTTAATTCTTGGGTTACTTTTAAAACTAAATCTGCTTCATTTAAATTGTGTTGTTTTACAATGGTTACAGACAATAATTCTTTACTATTCGTAGAAGCATTAGATATGCTAGTATGATAAAATATATTATTGATTAGCGCACTTTTAGTTGTTATTAAACCAATTAAAGGTTTCGCAATTACTCTTTTTTCTGTTTCAAAGTAAAGCGTGTCGCAACTTTTCCATAACGTTTCTTGGTTTTTTAGATTTGCTATTAAAGGACTTGCATCTGTTGCTATTATAGTAATGTGGCTCTCTAGAACATTGTTGTTTTCTAAGATTACACTTTTGTCTTTGACTTCTTTTACTTTAGTATTAAATAGAAATTCTGTATTTTTTAATTTAGATTGTAATTGGTTTGGTATTTCTTGAATTCCTTTTTTAGGTAAAACGGCCAAACCATTTCCAAACATTTTATAAACAAACTCAAACATTCTACTAGAAGTCTCTAAATTGGGTTCAAGAAAAATACCACTAAAAAAAGGCGTAAAGAAATTGTTTATAATTGCATCTGAAAAACCAAAATCTTTTAAATATTGAAGCGTTGTTTTTTCTTCTTCAGTAAAAATGGAAGTAATTTTCTTTTTCTTTAAAAAGGTATTTAATTTTAAGATTTTAATTTTATCAGAAAAAGAACCTATTTTACTGCATAATGTTGGCAGCAGTAATGAGAAATTTCTTAATGGATCGCCAATAGTTTCTATTTTTTGATTTTTAAAAATAGCAGCACCTGGCAAAAACTCTTGCAATTCTAAAGCCTTATAATCTAAATATTTTTGTACAGCAGGATAAGAAGTAAGCAATACTTGAAAACCATGGTCTAAAGTAAAACCATTTACAATATCTGATTTTACACGGCCACCCACAGTTTTAGAAGCTTCTATAATAGTTGGATGGTAGCCAAAGTTTTCTAAAACTTGCGCAGCAATTAGACCGCTAATTCCTGAACCAATAATATGTATTTTATATGCTGATTTTTCCATTATTTTCTGCTTCTAATTTACTTTTCTTTCTAAGATATGCACCCAATATCTTCTGAATATCACTATTGTCTCTTTTGGGTTCTACATAAAATTGATAATCTTCTGGTTGGGTTAATGTTTCTTCTTGTACCTTATCAATATAACCAATGCCTTTATAGTTGCCTTCTAAGATTAAGGCAAAACCAAGTTCATTTTTTGTTCTTCCTTTTTCTTTAATTACCATATTGGTAGCCCCAATACCAATAGACCTTATTGCTTTTTGTACTCTTAAGTTATATTTTTCTACGGATTCTTCATTACAACAAACGCCTTTACAGGTTTTTAATTGATGATGAAAACAACGCGAAACATTGGTTTGTAAATGACAGTATTTAGGACAAAGTACAAATTCTTCGCACAAATGTTCTAAAAATTTTCTACAAGCCGTGTTGGTAAAAAACGTAATTAACGGATTTGGCACCAGTTTTAACTTATTAAAAGCTAAATGAATTACTCCTTTTTGATCTTCATAAGCAAATAAACCAATGGCTTCCCTTTTGTTTTTTTGAGCAAAATTGTATTTTGGATATTGTTTTTTTATTTCTGAAGATTCTAACAAAAGAGCTAGTAACTCGCTACCAGTTTCTGTAAAATCTATATGTGCAATTTCTAAGCACATTTGCTGTTCTTTTTTCTTTTTGTTGTAAAAATGACTGATTACTCGCTGTTTAATATTAATGGCTTTTCCCACATAAATTATCTTTTTAGTGGCATCTTTAAAAAAATAAACTCCTGCTTTTTCGGGTAAATTATCTATGGTTTCCTTATCTAAAAGTGAGGGTAAAGTGGCTTGTCTAGATTTTGGATTTAAAAAAGAATTGATGGTAAAATTTTGATCTCTGGCAATTAATCTTTTTAACAATTCTACGGTAGCTTCAGCATCACCTTTAGCTCTATGTCTGCCGTTTATAGGTATGTTTTCTCCAGCACAAATGTTGCCCAAACTATAAGAAGGTAGCCCAGGCATTATTTTTCTGGTTAATCTTACTGTACACAGTTTTTTACGTTTCCAATTAAAACCTAAACTGTTAAATTCTGATTTAATAATATTATAATCGAAATTTACATTGTGGGCAACAAAAATTAAATCTTTTGTTATTTTTTCTACTTGTTGTGCAATTTCAAAAAACTTAGGCGCGTTTCTAACCATGGCATTTGTAATGCCTGTAAGATTGGTAATAAATGGTGGTATATTTTGTTCTGGATTTACTAAAGAAGTAAACTCATTTATTATTGTTTCTCCATTAAAAACCAGCACAGAAATTTCTGTGATTTTTTGACCTTTATAGCCATTTCCCGTGGTTTCTATGTCTACAACTGCATACAATTTACGCCATTATATTTTTTAAATCTGCAATAGTTTCTGTTGGGTTTTCTGCACCAAAAACATAACTACCAGCCACTAAAATATTAGCACCAGCTTCTATTAATTCATTTGCATTTTGGTTTGTAACGCCACCATCTATTTCTATTTGACAATTGGAATTAGAAAACGTTATTAACTGTTTTAATTGACTAACTTTTTTGTAGGTGTTTTCAATAAAAGATTGACCGCCAAAACCTGGATTCACACTCATAATACAAACCAAATCTAAATCGGTAATAATGTCTTCTAAAACGGCAATGGGAGTGTGCGGGTTTAAGGCAACACCAGCTTTCATGCCGGCAGCTTTTATAGCTTGTATAGTCCTGTGTAAATGTGTACAAGCTTCATAATGTACAGTTAAAATATCTGCTCCTAAATCTGCAAAAGTTTGTATGTACTTATCTGGATTTACAATCATTAAATGTACATCTATGGTTTTTGTAGCATGTTTGGTAATTGCTTTTAAAACGGGCATACCAAAAGATATATTTGGTACAAATGTACCATCCATAATATCTATGTGAAACCAATCTGCTTCACTATTATTTACCATTTCTATATCTCTTTGTAAGTTGGCAAAGTCTGCTGCTAAAACAGATGGAGCTAATAAATTACTCATTATTTTATTTTGATTTTTGCAAAGATACTAAGAAACCGATAGTTATTTGATTGTGTTAAAATAATTATGAAAATTCGGAATAAAAATGCTTAGAAATTCTAATGATTTTTATTTTAAATTAACTGGTTTGTTAGTAAACTATTCAAGTATATTTTATCAGTTTATAATTTTTGTTTTTTAAGAAAATATTAGACTATCTTTAAAAACAAAAGAACTCCCAAAAGTGAACTTGGGAGTTTTGTAAAATGTATTCAGGTAACAATTACCCTAAATAAGTCATTAAAATTTTAGATCTAGAAGTATGTTTTAATCTTCTAATTGCTTTTTCTTTAATTTGACGCACACGTTCACGAGTCAAATCAAAAGTTTCACCAATTTCTTCTAAAGTCATTGGTTGGTGTTCACCTAAACCAAAGTATAATTTCACAACATCTGCTTCACGTGGTGTAAGTGTTTCTAATGCTCTGTTTATTTCTATTCGTAAAGATTCATGTAATAAAACTCTATCTGGATTTGGAGATTCACCAGAGTTTAAAACATCGTATAAATTAGAATCTTCACCTTCAATTAGTGGTGCATCCATAGATACATGACGTCCAGAATTTTTCATAGATTCCTTTACGTCATTAACCGTCATGTCTAGTTTCTTAGCAATTTCTTCTGCACTTGGTGGGCGCTCATTTTCTTGCTCTAAGAAAGCATACATTTTATTAATTTTATTAATAGAGCCAATCTTGTTTAAAGGTAAACGCACAATACGAGATTGCTCTGCTAACGCTTGTAATATAGATTGACGAATCCACCAAACGGCGTAAGATATAAATTTAAAACCTCTAGTTTCATCAA
The DNA here is from genome assembly GCF_947495205.1 of uncultured Polaribacter sp. Classification (GTDB taxonomy): domain Bacteria; phylum Bacteroidota; class Bacteroidia; order Flavobacteriales; family Flavobacteriaceae; genus Polaribacter. The sequence goes on from NZ_CANLXV010000012.1 coordinate 75,944, forward strand.
AACGTTTTGCTGCTTTAATTAAACCTAAGTTACCTTCATTAATTAAATCGGGTAAAGTTAAACCTTGGTTTTGGTATTGTTTTGCAACAGAAACTACAAAACGCAAGTTTGCTTTTGTTAATTTTTCTAGAGCTCTTTGGTCTCCTGCTTTAATAAGTTGTGCTAATTCTACCTCTTCATCTGCCGTAATTAAATCTACTTTACCTATTTCTTGTAAATATTTGTCTAGTGATGCAGTTTCTCTATTGGTAACCTGCTTGGTAATTTTAAGCTGTCTCATATTATTTGTTCGCGAGTTTTTAAGGATTATAATAGACTCGCATTTATTTATACGCAACAATAGATGGTTTTGTTACAAAAAAAATATTTTTTTTCAAATTATTTTTAAAACATGCTAGTTTGTAAAAAACTAAAAAGTAGTTTTTGTACCGTTCATCGATAAGATTTTACCATTTAACTTTTTAAAAAAAATAAATGTGACTTATTTTATTTCTTCGTGTCATAAAAACCAAGGAACAGTGAAAACTTTAGCATTACAAATTACCGATGAAGAATTAGTCTTCGAAATAGTAAAAACTAATAATACAGAATTATTTGCAACATTATATGATCGTTTTTCTAGCGTTGTTTATAATAAGTGTTATGGATTTTCTAAAAGTAAAGAAGAGGCGGAAGATTTAATGCAAGACGTTTTTGTAAGGTTGTTTGTTAAATTAAGAACTTTTAAAGGGAACGCAAAGTTTTCTACTTGGTTGTATTCGTTTACTTACAATTTTTGTGTGAATTATGTGCAAAGAAACAGCCATAAGAAGAAAGAGAAAATTACGGTTGTTACAGATGTAATTAAAGATAATACAGATTTTGAGGAACAAGAAGATAAATCTCTTCTAGAATTAAAATCTACAAAATTGGTGAAAGCTTTAGCGATTTTAGACCCTGCAGATAAAATGATTTTATTAATGAAATACCAAGATGATAAGAGTATTAAAGAGATAAAAGAAGTATTAAATATAGGAGAAAGTGCTGTTAAAATGCGTTTAAAAAGAGCAAAAGAGAAAGCTATTAAAATATACGAAGAGTTGTAAAAAAAATAATGAATAATCCATTTAAAAAAATACTTCCAAAACACAAGGTATCTCCAGTTGTAAAACGGAATGTATTGTTGGATGTAAAAATGTTAGAAAAAACATTTAAAATTGCAGATAAATATGTGCTGAAATACCCTAAAACATTAACTAACTTTTTTATTGATAGTAAAGATAAATAGTTGATGTAATTCAAATTAAAAAAAAATACTTTGTTAGTTGTAATGCTCAAAAAACTCAAGATAAATAATATCTTGAGTTTTTTATTTTTATTAAATTTTAATTATCAAAGGGAATAGGTGATTTATTGAACCACGATTTATGAAAACAATATAACAAGGTGCAGTACTCATCAGCTTTATCAAACTACTGAATAAACTAGGAGTTGAAATGATTTTAGCAGGTATATCTGATGCGCTTTATCTTGGAATTAATATAAAGTAAGTACTGCAGTAATTTGCAATGAAGTACATTAAAAAGTAGTTAAAAACTAATTTAAAGACAGTAAAAAACTAGTTCTTCAATATGTCTAAAGTTCTTTTTATTCAATGATTATATATCAAAGGTAGAGTGCATTAGAGGGTTTTGAAAATGTAGTTTTTTTTCTCTGCATGCCAAAAGAATGAGTTATAGTTATGTTGTGCAATAATTACTAGAACTCTATAGTTTTTATGTGTCTATTTTCGCTGTTTCAAGAAGTATTAGTGTATCACAAATAATGTAATTAACAATTAAAAACAGGCCTATGTAAGCTGCTTATTTAATTGTTTTGATAATGATTTAAAAAATAGAAATTAGAAGCTGGAAAATTAATTTAAACTCATTTTAGCTTTATTTAAAAACAGGATTAAATTATGAGTAATTTAATCCTGTTTTTTTAAACTTGCACAGTTTTTAGGATAGTTTCATAATTAATTTACCCCATTGTTTTTTTAATCAAACAAAGGGTAACTAAAGTTTAGGTGATATATTAAACCAATTTGAAAATTAAAAGCCCATTCGTTATTTCTATTTTCAAAAACATCAGCAATTAAACCATCTAATTCATCTGTTAAAAAATAAATATAATTTACTTGAGGCACAAGATCTAACTCTTCTGTTATTTTTATTCTTGTACCAATACCTACATTAAAAGCAAAGGTTTCTCCTTTACCTATACTTAAATGATTGGGATCTTGGTATTTGTTTGGAAGTACAGAAGGGTCTTGAGTCCAGTCACCCAATTCAGATCTTAAATCATTGTTATAAAATGAGTATTGTGCACCAAACGTAAAGAATGGATTAAGCAGCATATCTGAGTGAGGATATATAAACTCTTCTAAAGGGTTTAAATAATATTCTAAATTTATACCTACGTTAAACATATTAACGCTTCCTTTCATGGCTCTTAACTTGGCTCCTCCTATACTTTGTTTTTCGGCCCATTTACCAACATGTTCTAAGTTTGTACTTTTTATATACTGTAACTCAGTTTTAACCATTAAATGATTATGCAACACATTGTTAGGGTCCCAACGTAATGTACGGTTGTAAAAACTTAGATAATGCGATACAGAAAATGAAAGGTCAGTGTTTTTTATTTCACTTTTAAAGTGGCCTCTTTGGCCGTAATCTGATTGTAAACTAGTTGAACCCACAAATACACCAATTTCATGAGTGTAATGTTGTGCGTTAAATTTTAGAATACAAACAATTACAAAAAGAATTGTAATGGAAGTTTTCAAGATATAGGGGTCTAATGTTTAAATCAAAAGTAAATGTTTTTTTTCTTTAATCAAAACAAAGTACTATTTAATTGTAAACACATTTCCTTCTAAAAAGTTATTTGCTCTAACTTCTAATTCTTGTTTAAAATAAATAACTTCCTCAGGTTGTTGTTTCTTTAAAAAATTACCAGTGTCCCAGATCTTATTGTTATTCTTATCTACTATTGCTCTAAAATAATATTTTTTAGGTTCTAAAAGATCAAAAACTAGTTGTTTAGAGTTTTTAACGTAAACACGTTCAATAATTTGATCTTTTTCATTTCCTGAAAGTAAATCAATAATTAAATTTTTATTTTTTATGTTGACGATATCTAAAGTGATTCTGCCGTAATCTTCTAGTTCTTTAGTTCTAATATTGTAATTTAGAGTATCATTTTCTGTATTAAAAATATCTTTAAAAGTACCTGGTAATATTTTAATGTTGTACTTTTCTTTTTGTTTGATGTCAAACAAAAAACCTATTTTATTTTCTTTTTGAGATACAAAATTTTTAAAAGAAACATTTAAAGTATCTTTATTGGTAATTACAATTTTAGTGCTATCTATAAGATTTATTGGGTTATTCCCTTTAATAAAAAAGGTGTCTCTAAAATGTAAAACGCCATTAATGTTGGTTGAAAGTTTTAAAGAATCTATTTTCTTTTTTCTAAGAAAAACGGTTACAGTATCTAAAAAATTTGCATTAGCAACTGTAAAGTTTAAAGAATCTGCCTGAATTGGTGTATGCCAATAATTTAAAGTATCCTTTTCTAAATCTAACTTAGCTACACTTCTAAAAGAATCTGGTACTTTAGAAAGTAAATTTACTTTTAAATCTTTAATTTTTCCTTCATAACCAAATTCAATTTTACCTTTAGTAACCTCTTTAGCTCTTTTAAATTTATAAGGTTGAATTTCTTTAAAAAGTTTGGTGTCTTTTATTAAAATACTGTCTTTGGGTAAATATAAAGTGTCTGAATAAAAACCAATTTTATCTGTTTTTGGATTAAAAATGTAATTGATGTTTGATTCTTCTAAGGCAATTAAAAAATATTTACCTTTTCTTAAATTTGTAAATTTAAAGAACGTTGTGTCTAATGCTGTTGCAACATAATTTGGTTTTTCTTTGTATACTATAGAGTCTGTGTAGGTGCTATCTATTCTATATAAACCTAAATTTGTTCTTTTAGGGTTTGTGTTTTTAAATGCATCAGAAATAGCGCCAGAAGTTGTTAAAGAATCAATATAATTCCCTGTAGAAAATACATATTTAAAACCTTCTAAAGTATTACCTTCATTATTATCTTGTATGGCGTTTCCTAAATTAAAAATATAGGTTGAGTTTGGTTTTAAGCTGTCTAAGATTTCTATAGTTAAAAATTTACTTGCAGTACCTTGAGGTGTAATTAAAAGTGGATTTTTTAATGGTGGAGAAACTACCAATTGTTTGTTTAAATCTTTTGTTTTTACAAATTCGTCAAAATAAAGTTTTATTTCTTTTTTGCTAAAATTAAGGGTTTCATAAGGTGGATTAGCTGTAACAAAAATTGGTGCATTTTCGTCTTTAGGACCACCATCTGGTCTTCCCGTTTTTGCACAATTAGTAAGTAAAAGGCAACCTACAATACAAATAAAAAAGTTTACTATTTGCTTCACTGAAATTAAATTTTATACAAATTAACAACATATTTTTCATTTAAAATCATAAAACTTATTCCGTAAAAGCAATGCTTAAGACACTTACTTTAATGTTTTTTGTTTTTTGAAGTTCTTTTGCACAAGCTTCAATAGTTGCACCTGTTGTAATTACATCATCTACCAGCAAAACATGTTTGTTTTCAAAGTAGGAAGTATTTTTTAAGAAAAACTTAGTATCTAAGTCGTTAAATCGTTCAAAACGAGATTTAAAAGTTTGGGTTTTGCCTGCAAATTTTCTTAATAAAATATGTTCAATTAAAGGTTTTTGAAGGTGTTCGCTAATTTTTAAACCAAATTTATAGACTTGGTTGTAGCCTCTTTCTTTTTTTCTTTTGGAATGCAATGGCACAGGTATTATGCAATCAATTTCTTTAAAACCGTTATTTTCTGCAAATACTTCACCCAACCAATTTCCAAAGAAAACACCAATGTCTTCATTATCTTTGTACTTTAATTCGTGAATTAGTTTTTTGGTAATTCCTTCTTTTCTAAAAAATAACAAGGCGTAAGCTTTTTCTATACTTACTCTTCCGTAAAATGTTTTTGCAACTTTGTTATCCGTATAATTTGCAAAATTAGTTAAAGGTAAATCGTGTCTGCAAAAAGTACACAATATATTTTCATTTGCAACCAATTGATTTTCGCAATTAGCGCATAATTTTGGATAGAAAATATAAAATAAGTCTTTAAGAGATTTTAATAGCACTTTTTGTTTTCAATATACATAAAAATGATGATTCTGTTTTACTATAATATCTTCAATATTAAAATATCATGTTTTACTTTTTTTATAATGCAAAATGAACTCTTTTTTTTATTGAAAAATTTTACGAATCGTTTATCTTTGTCGGCATTATGGCAAAACAAGAAGATCAATTTAAAAAGGTATTATCGCACGCAAAAGAATACGGTTATGTATTTCAATCATCAGAGATTTATGATGGTTTAAGCGCGGTTTACGATTACGCTCAAAACGGAGTTGAGTTAAAGAAGAATATAAGAGAGTATTGGTGGAAAGCAATGGTGCAAATGCACGAAAACATTGTAGGTATAGATGCTTCTATTTTAATGCACCCAACCACTTGGAAAGCTTCTGGACATGTAGATGCCTTTAACGATCCTTTAATAGACAATAAAGATTCTAAAAAAAGGTACAGAGCAGATGTTTTGGTTGAAGATTTTAGAGAAAAAATAAACGAGAAAATTCAAAAAGACATAACCAAAGCAAAAAAACGATTTGGAGATGCTTTTAATGAAGAAGAATTTAGAGCAACCAATCAAAATGTATTGCGACGTCAAAAACAAATAGACGAAATTACAGTAGAGTTAACTCGAGTTCAGGAAGAAAGTGATTTGGCTGGTTTTAAACAACTAATTGAAGATTTAGGAATTAACTGTCCTGTTTCTGGTTCTAAAAATTGGACAGAGGTAAAGCAGTTTAACTTAATGTTTGGTACTCAAATTGGTGCTTCTGCAGAAAGTTCTACTCAAGTGTATTTAAGACCAGAAACAGCGCAAGGTATTTTTGTAAACTTTTTAAATGTGCAAAAAACTGGGCGAATGAAAATTCCTTTTGGAATTGCACAAACCGGTAAAGCCTTTAGAAATGAAATTGTTGCAAGACAATTTATTTTTAGAATGCGTGAGTTTGAACAAATGGAAATGCAGTTTTTTGTAAAACCAGGCACACAAAAACAATGGTATGACTCCTGGAAAGAAACGCGTTTAAAATGGCATTTATCTCTAGGGATGGGCGCAGAAAACTATCGTTTTCATGATCATGATAAATTAGCGCATTATGCAGATGCAGCAGCAGATATTGAATTTAATTTCCCATTTGGATTTAAAGAATTAGAAGGAATTCACTCAAGAACAGATTTCGATTTAAAAGCACACGAAGAATATTCTGGTAAGAAATTACAATATTTTGACCACGAAGAAAATAAAAGTTATGTGCCTTATGTAGTAGAAACTTCTATTGGTTTAGATAGAATGTTTTTAGCAGTTTTTTCTAAAGCTTTACAAGAAGAGGCTTTAGATAACGGAACTTCTAGGACAGTTTTAAAATTACCTGCAGTTTTAGCACCATATAAAGCAGCTATTTTTCCTTTAGTAAAAAAAGATGGTTTACCAGAGGTTGCCAAACAAATTGTTGCCGATTTAAAATGGGACTTTAATGTGTTTTATGATGAAAAAGATGCTGTTGGTAAGCGTTACAGAAGACAAGATGCAGCAGGTACTCCATTTTGTATTACTGTAGATCATGATTCTTTAGAAGATCAATCGGTTACCATTCGTCATAGAGATACTATGGAGCAAAAACGTGTGGCTATTGCAGATTTAAAAGACATTATAAAAGCAGAAGTTGATGTAAAAACTTGGTTGCAGAAGATGGAAGCATAGTTTTTAGTTCTCTGCTTACTTGCTCTTTCTAACAATAAGTTTTTAATAGAATATTAGACCTCACAGCTTTTTAAAAGCTGTGAGGTCTTTTTTTGTTATCACTAAAAAATCCGTTAGAAAATGAATTCTAACGGATTTTTTTATCAGACTTCTCTACAATGTCGAAATGACAAGTTGAAGAGAAATAGTTTATTCACATAAGAGTAGAATAATTATCTGTGGTGATTCACCACTACATCATTCCTGGCATTCCACCACCCATTGGAGGCATTCCACCACCAGCAGGAGCATCTTCTTTAATATCTATTAAAGCACATTCTGTGGTAAGAATCATACCAGCAACAGAAGCTGCATTTTCTAAAGCAACACGTGTTACTTTTTTAGGATCTATAATACCAGCATCTAACATATTTACATAATTGTCTGATTTTGCATCATAACCAAAGTCTTTTTTACCTTCTAAAACTTTGTTAATTACTACAGAACCTTCGCCACCAGCATTTTCTACAATTGTTCTTAAAGGCGCTTCAATAGCTTTGTTTACAATTTGTACACCTGTAGTTTCGTCTAAGTTTTCTGTAGCTAATTTTTCTAAAACTTTTTTAGCACGCACTAAAGCAACACCACCACCAGCAACAATACCTTCTTCAACAGCAGCTCTTGTAGCATGTAAAGCATCATCAACTCTGTCTTTTTTCTCTTTCATTTCTACTTCAGAGGCAGCACCAACATATAATACAGCAACACCACCAGCTAATTTAGCCAAACGTTCTTGTAATTTTTCCTTATCGTAATCAGATGTAGTTGTTTCTATTTGAGATTTAATTTGACCTACTCTTGCTTTAATTGCAGCTGCATCTCCAGAACCATTTACAATGGTTGTATTGTCTTTATCTATTGTAATTCCTTCTGCAGTACCTAATAAATCTAAAGTTGCGTTTTCTAAAGAAAATCCTCTTTCTTCAGAAATTACAGTTCCGCCAGTTAAAATAGCGATGTCTTCTAACATTGCTTTTCTTCTGTCTCCAAAACCTGGTGCTTTAACTGCTGCAATTTTTAATCCACCACGTAATTTGTTTACTACTAAAGTTGCTAATGCTTGTCCGTCTACATCTTCTGCAATAATTAATAAAGGTCTACCAGATTGAGAAACAGGCTCTAATATTGGTAAGATTTCTTGTAAATTAGAAATTTTCTTGTCAAATAATAAAACATACGGATTTTCTAAATCGGCAATCATTTTATCTGCATCTGTAACAAAGTATGGCGATAAATAACCTCTATCAAACTGCATACCTTCTACAACATCTACATACGTATCTGTTCCTTTAGCTTCTTCTACAGTAATTACACCTTCTTTACCAACTTTACCAAAAGCTGTTGCAATTAAGTCTCCAATTACACTATCATTATTTGCAGAAATTGCTGCTACTTGCTGAATTTTATCAGAAGAATTACCAACTTTTTGAGTTTGCTTTTCTAAATCTGCAACAATAACTTCTACAGCTTTATCAATACCACGTTTCAAATCCATAGGATTTGCGCCTGCAGCAACGTTTTTTAAACCTTCTTTTACAATTGCTTGTGCTAAAACAGTAGCTGTTGTAGTTCCATCACCAGCCAAGTCGTTAGTTTTAGAAGCTACTTCTTTTACCATTTGAGCACCCATGTTTTCAAGCTCATTTTCTAGCTCTACTTCTTTTGCTACAGAAACACCATCTTTAGTAACAGTAGGTGCTCCAAAAGCTTTAGAAATAATTACGTTTCTACCTTTTGGTCCTAAAGTTACTTTTACAGCATTTGCTAATGCATCTACTCCACGTTTTAAGCCATCTCTAGCTTCTATATCAAATTTTATGTCTTTTGCCATTGTTTTTTGTTTTTTTGCGGTTAATCTTTCACGATTTGCTAAGATTATTTCCTATAATTTTTGTTTTTTGTTTGCTAAAGGCGAATAGCCAAAAGCAAATAGCTTTTTTTAAATAATTGCCAAAATATCAGATTCACGCATCATTAAATAATCTACGCCGTCTAATTTTAAATCTGTTCCGCCATATTTTCCATATAAAACGGTATCTCCAACTTTTACAGTTAAAGGCTCATCAACTTTACCATTTCCTACGGCAACTACTGTACCTCTTTGAGGCTTTTCTTTGGCATTGTCTGGTATAATTAGTCCAGATGCTGTTGTTGTTTCTGCTGGTGCAGGTTCTACAAGAACTCTGTCTGCTAAAGGTTTAATGTTTACACTCATTTTTATATAAATTTTGAATAATTAAAATATTTTTAATGCACTCAATAAGTCAGAAATTGTGCCAACTCATTAAATCTGACAATTTTTCTTTGATTGTTTTTTTAGGCTAGTTTTAAGCAAAAAAAAATGCCAACGTGTCATTACGTTGGCATTTGATAAGATTTTTAAAAGATGTTATTCTTTAACATCATCTTGTGTTGCAGGTGTTTCTGCGGGTGTTGTAGTTTCTACACCATCTAAAGTATTGTCTAACTTAAAGTTATTATCTCCATCTCTAGGAATTGCAAAATTTGCTAATAAAATTAAAGCAAACATAGCAATTGCTAAAGTCCAGGTTGTGTTGTCTAAAAATTTATTTGTGTTTTGTACACCACCTAAAGATTGTGCACCACCGCCACCAAAAGAAGAAGATAAACCTCCGCCTTTAGGGTTTTGTACCATAACAATTAATATTAAAGCTATGGCTACAATCAAAATAAGAATTAAAAAAGCTGTATAACTCATTGTGTTTTATTTTTGTAAAATTTGTATTCTTTTAATTTGGTCTGCAAAGAAACCACTTTTTTCTGGATATTTCAAACTTAAAATTCGATAAGCTTGTATTGCATTTTCGTATTTCTTTTGCTCTAAATAAACTTTGGCTAAAGTTTCTGTCATTAGTGCATCATCTTGTTGGTTTGTAGTTACAGGAACTACTAAGTTTTTACCTTTTTCTAAAGGTTCTATTTTTGGATTTTTTTCTATAAAAGTATCAATAATAGCCTCTTTTAAATTTACTTTTTTCTTTGGAGCTTTAAATACTTTATTGCTGGTTGAAAGTTGTAACCATTGATTAAAAGAATAGCTTTCTTGTGGCGAAAAGGCTATTGGTTTGCCTACTTCTAGAGTTTCTTTAACGGCAACCTTATCAATTTTATCACTGTGTTTTTGTACTGTTTTTTCTTTTGAAGTTTGTTCTGTATTAGAAATTTTATCAGAAATTTGCTGATGGATATTTTCTTTGGTATGGAACGCTGTAGAGGTAATAAAATCGAATAGTATGCTTCTGTCTTTAGTGTATGCAGCAGTTAATTTTAACTCATTATTATATTTAAAACTATCTGTAGTTTTTAAACCTTTTAGATATAAAGCTCTCGCCGATTGAAAATAAGGATATTCTTCTAAAATAGATTTTAATTCTGCAGTTTCTAATTGCTGAATTTCAACTTTGTTTTCTAATAAACTTGTAAATCTATCTAATTTCAAAATTTATGATTTTAATTGTAGGTATTCTTCCCTTTTGGTAAGGTTAGAAAAGGTATTTTACCATTTACCTACTGAGGCATTAAAAATATCTTGTGTAATTCTTTCTAGTATTTCTCTAAAAGCGGCTTCTTGCACAGCGCCAGTTAATTGTGCAGATGCTGCATAATCTGAATAGAAAGAAAAGGATTGTTCAAAATCTTTCTTTTCATCTAATTTATTTGCATACCTAACATCTACTGTAATTGTAAGTCTGTTTTGAGCAGAAGTTTGGTCTGAGCTTGCGCTCATGGGCGCTATTCTATAACCGGTAATTTCTCCGCTAAAATGTAAATCGCCATTATTTGGTACTAAGTTTAGGTTGGTTTGTCTGGTAAATAAATCTTGCAATTCTAATGTAAATTGCTGACTTAAAGTTGGCTCAATTAATGGCGCCTGATTTGGAAAAAAATCTATTTGAATCGTTTTGGCATCACCAACATCACCACCTGTAAAAGAATAAAACCCACAACTGGTTATAAGTAATGTTAAAATTGCAAATAAAGAAATATAGCTATATTTTTTCATGTAATATGAAGTTTTAAAATTGAAATATTAGGTTTTAAACTAAAACTTAAAATGATCTTATAAATCGTATTGTTTAATTTTTCTGTACAATGTTCTTTCAGAAATACCCAATTCTTTAGCTGCCAATTTACGTTTATTATTGTTTTTTTCTAATGATTTTTTAATCATTTCTATTTCTTTGTCTTGTAAAGATAAAGATTCGTCTTCTTCTATAGTTTCAATAAAATCGTACTCTTTTTCTGTTGTATTTGTTTTTTGTGGAATATTTAAAACCTCAATATCATGTTCTTTTAATTCTTGATCTGAATATATTTTTTCTAAAAGTTGATGATTTTCTTCTTGAACTTCTTCAATATTGCCATTTTTCATTAAGTCTAAGGTCAACTTTTTTAAATCGTTGATGTCATTACGCATATCAAATAAAATTTTATACATAATGTCTCTTTCCGTAGAAAAATCGTTTTCTTTTTTACCGCCAACAATTGCCGGTAAATTACCCGTATTGTTTGGTAGATATTGCTTTAGTTTAATTGCAGAAATTGTTCTACTTTCTTCAATCACAGAAATTTGTTCTGCTAGGTTTTTTAATTGACGAATATTACCTGGAAAACGATATTTTAACAATGCATAAACAGCATCTTCATCTAAACGAATTGCAGGCATTCTGTATTTTTGTGCAAAGTCTGATGCGAATTTGCGAAACAACAGATGAATATCTTCATTTCTGTCTCTTAAAGCCGGTAAATTTATTTCTACGGTACTTAATCTATAATATAAATCTTCTCTAAATTTTTCTTTTTCTATTGCAGCTTGCATGTTTACATTGGTTGCAGCTACAATTCTAACATCTGTTTTTTGAGTTTTAGAAGAACCAACTTTTATAAATTCTCCATTTTCTAAAACACGCAACAAACGCACTTGAGTAGTTAGTGGTAATTCCCCAACTTCATCTAAAAATATAGTACCACCATCTGCTACTTCAAAATATCCTTTTCTGTCTTGTGTTGCACCTGTAAAAGAACCTTTTTCATGTCCAAAAAGTTCGCTATCAATAGTTCCTTCAGGAATTGCACCACAGTTTACAGCAATGTATTTTGCGTGTTTTCTGTGTGATAAAGAATGTATAATTTTAGGAATATTTTCTTTACCAACACCACTTTCTCCAGTTACTAAAACAGAAATATCTGTTGGCGCAACTCGTACCGCTTTTTCTAGCGCACGGTTTAAATGAATATCGTTTCCAATAATTCCAAAACGTTGTTTTATTGCTTGTAAGTTTTCCATCTCTTTTTAGAATAGAGAAAATAGAATAAAGAGAAAAGACGGCTCATTTTTCTATGTTCTATTGTCTAATTTCCTTTTTTCTTATTTTTTAATTATTATCAGAATACCCAACAACAGTACCTTTTAAAGTTGCAGACGTACAATCTTCAACTTTAACCATTACAAAATCTCCTAGTTTGTAGTTTCCTTTATCAAAAACGGCAACTGTATTTTGCGTATTTCTTCCTTTCCATTGATTTGGGTTTTTCTTAGAAGTACCTTCAATTAAAAATTCTTCTGTTTTTCCTAAATGTTGCTGTGTTCTGTATAATGCGTGTTCTTGTTGTAGCTCTATAACTTCTGCTAAACGTCTTTTTTTAACTTCAAAAGGTACATCATCTTCCATTTTATTACCAGCTAAAGTTCCTGGTCTTTCAGAATAAGCAAACATAAAACCAAAATCGTATTTTACATAACGCATTAAGTCTAATGTGTCTTGATGGTCTTGTTCTGTTTCTCCACAAAAACCAACAATCATATCTTGAGAAAGCGACATTTCTGGAACAATCTTAAAGATGTTGTCTACCAATTCCATATATTCTTCTCTTGTATGTTGTCTGTTCATGGCTTTTAGCATGGCATTAGAACCACTTTGAACAGGTAAATGCAAGTATTTGCAAATATTTTTATGTTTTGCCATTACATGAATTACATCTAAATGCATGTCTTGTGGATTAGATGTTGAAAACCTGAAACGGGTTTTAGGATATTTTGTAGCACACATATCTAACAATTCAGCAAAACCAACCGCTGTTGCCTGTGCCATTTCAGAAGCTTTTTTAAAATCTTTTTTTAATCCACCACCATACCAAAGAAAACTATCTACATTTTGGCCAAGTAAAGTAATTTCTTTAAAGTTTTGGTTTACCATTTGACCAATTTCTTCTAAAATACTTTTTGGGTCTCTGCTGCGTTCTCTTCCTCTGGTAAATGGCACTACGCAGAAAGTACACATATTATCACAACCTCTTGTAATAGAAACAAATGCAGAAACTCCATTAGAATTTAAACGTACAGGTGCAATATCGCCATAAGTTTCATCTTTAGATAAAATAACGTTAACGGCATTTCTACCCTCAGAAACTTCATCTAACAAGTTGGGTAAATCTTTATAAGCATCTGGTCCAACAACAAGGTCTACAATTTTTTCTTCTTCTAAAAACTTTTCTTTTAAGCGTTCTGCCATACAGCCTAAAACGCCTACTTTCATGTTTTTGTTAACTTCTCTTTTTACTCTATTGTATTTTTGTAAACGTTTACGAACAGTAGTTTCTGCTTTTTCTCTAATAGAACAAGTATTTACCAAAACCAAATCTGCTTCTTCTAAAACCTGTGTGGTATTATAGCCTTCTTTATCTAAAATTGCGGCTACAATTTCACTATCGTTCATATTCATTTGGCAGCCGTAGCTTTCTATGAATAATTTTTTAGTGTTTTCTTTTTTTTGTTCTGTTACAAGCGCTTTTCCTTGTACCTTTTCGTCTATTACTTTATCCACGTTTTGCATCTCTCTAATAATCACGTTTAAGATTGCAAAGATACAACCAAATTTATTTCATTATGACAAATTGGCAGAAAAAATAAACCTCATTTTTTGTTAATAATTTGTCTAAAATTGAAGAAAAAATTTTTTTTAACAAAAAACTACCTACTTTTGCACCCAAAATTAATGCGATTTTTAGGCATTTAAGGTCAAAAAAAACATACATGGCAAAGAATTTAGTAATAGTAGAGTCACCGGCAAAAGCAAAAACTATAGAAAAGTTTCTTGGAAAAGATTTTCAAGTAGAATCTAGTTATGGGCACATTGCAGACTTACCATCCAAAGAATTAGGAATAGATGTAGCTGGAGATTTTAGTCCCAAATATATTGTTTCTGATGATAAAAAAGCCATTGTTAAAAAATTAAAGACACTTTCTAAAAAAGCAGAAACAGTTTGGTTGGCAAGTGATGAAGATCGAGAAGGAGAAGCTATTGCATGGCACTTGCAACAACAATTAGAGCTAAAAGATGATAATACAAAACGTATTGTTTTTCATGAAATTACTAAAAAAGCCATTTTAAAAGCAGTTGAAAATCCTAGAGATATAGACTATAATATGGTAAACGCACAGCAAGCGCGTAGAGTTTTAGATAGATTGGTGGGTTATGAGCTTTCTCCTGTTTTATGGCGAAAGGTAAAAGGAGGTTTATCTGCAGGACGTGTGCAATCTGTTGCAGTGCGTTTAATTGTAGAAAGAGAAAGAAGCATACAAGAATTTAAAGCACAAACACATTATAAAGTAGTTGCAGAATTTAAAAATTTAGAAGGAAAAAAGTTTAAAGCAACTATTCCTAAAAATTTCGATTCTAAAAAAGCAGCAGAAGTGTTTTTAATTTCTTGTGCAAATGCAGATTTTTCTATTGCAGATTTAACTAAAAAGCCAGCTAAAAAATCGCCAGCAGCGCCCTTTACCACTTCAACATTACAACAAGAAGCATCACGTAAATTAGGTTTTCCTGTGGGTAAAACCATGCAAGTAGCACAACGTTTGTATGAAGCCGGTTTAATTACGTACATGAGAACAGATAGTGTAAATTTATCTGTAGATGCAAGAGATGCTGCTGAAGAAGAAATAACCAATTATTACGGAGCAGAATATAGCAAACAACGTGTTTTTAAGTCGAAGGCAAAAGGGGCGCAAGAAGCCCATGAAGCCATTAGACCTACCAACATGAAAATGCATGGTATAGATACAGAGTACGATCAAAATAGGTTGTATGATTTAATTTGGAAAAGAACCTTAGCATCTCAAATGAGTGATGCACAATTGGAAAGAACCAATGTGAAAATAGAAAATTCTGAAAACGAAAAGATTTTTACAGCAAATGGTGAAATGATTAAGTTTGAAGGGTTCCTAAAAGTATATTTAGAAGGAAGTGATGACGAAGATGGAGAAGAACAAGCAGGAATGTTGCCCAATCTAAAGAAAAACGAAGCGCTAGAATATAGTTTTATAAACGCAACACAACGTTTTACAAGTCCACCTTACCGTTTTACAGAAGCATCTTTGGTAAAACAGTTAGAAGAATTAGGTATTGGTAGACCTTCTACATATGCACCAACAATTTCTACAGTACAAAGAAGAGGTTATATAGAAAAAGGAGATAATGAAGGGGAAGAAAGAAATTATGAGCAGTTAATTCTTGTAGATGGAGCTGTAGAAAGTAAAAAACTAACCGAAAAAACAGGTGCTAATAAAAATAAGTTGGTACCCACAGATATTGGTAATATTGTAAACGATTTTTTAGTAAATAATTTTTCTAATATTTTAGATTTTGGTTTTACTGCCAAAGTAGAAAATTCTTTTGATGATATTTCTGAAGGTGATGAAAATTGGACAGAAATGATTAAAAGTTTCTACAACAAATTTCATGAAAATGTAGAAGATGTTAAAGAAAATGCAGAAAGAGAAAGTGGAGAACGTATTTTAGGAAAACATCCAGAATCTGGAAAAACCGTTTTAGTACGTTTGGGTAAATTTGGGCCAATAGCACAAATTGGTGCGCCAGAAGATGAAGAAAAAACTTTTGCAAGCCTAAATAAAGATCAAAATTTAGGAACTATAACTTTAGAAGAAGCTCTAGAGTTGTTTTTATTACCAAAAACTTTAGGGACTTTTCAAGATGAAGAAGTAATTGTTTCTAACGGTCGTTATGGGCCTTACATTCGTTTTGGAACCATGTTTGTGTCTTTAGATAAAGGCGAAAATCCTATGGAAGTAGATTTGTCTAGAGCAGAAGAATTAATTGTTGCCAAACAAAAAGCAGATGCACCTATTTATCATTACGAAGATTTACCTGTGCAAAAAGGTGTTGGACGTTTTGGACCATTTATAAAATGGAATTCTATGTTTATCAACGTAAATAAAAAGTACGATTTTGATAATCTTTCTGATGATGATATTATAGAATTAATTGAAGTAAAAAAGCAGAAAGAAATAGATAAAGTTATACACAATTGGGAAGATGTTGGCATCCGTGTAGAAAAAGCACGTTGGGGACGTTTTAATGTTTTAAAAGGTAAAATTAAAATAGAATTGCCTAAAACTACAGAAATTGAAAAGCTTTCTAAAGCAGAAGCCGTAAAAATGATTGAGGCTAAAACACCAAAGAAAAAGGCAACGAAAAGAAAAACAACAGCAAAAAAGAAAACAACAACAAAAAAAACCACCAAAAAGAAATAAGGTTTTCTTATATTAGCGCTGTTTATTAAAAATAAGTAATGAATACAGACTTTTTGACCCCTATAAAAGAATCTGTTTTGGCACATTTGGTAATGCAATCTGCATCATCTTTTGGCCAAAATATTCAAGTTCATTCTACTGAAGCTGGTTTTCCAGATTTAGAAAATGTACAATTAGCTATTTTTGGTGTTCAAGAAGATAGAAATAGCCATAACAATTTTGGTTGTGGAGAAGGTTTATCACATATTCGCAAAAAACTATATCAACTCTTTCCCGGCAAATGGCAAACAAATATTGCAGATTTAGGCAATATTCAAAAAGGAAATAAAGTTTCAGACACTTATTTTGCTGTTTCAGAAATAATTACATCTTTATTAAAGAAAAATATTATCCCTATTATTATTGGTGGAGGTCAAGATATTACCTATGTAAACTACAGAGCTTATGATAATTTAGAGCAAACTGTAAACATTACTGCAGTAGATAGTAGATTTGATCTGGGAAATTTAGAAGACGAATTAACTTCACAATCTTACCTCAGTAAAATTATAATGCAACAGCCAAATAATTTGTTTAACTATGCAAACGTTGGCTATCAAACTTATCTAAATCCACAGGATGAAATTGAATTGTTAGATAATTTATTTTTTGATGCTTACAGATTAGGAAAAGCAAAAGAATTAGAAAATATAGAACCCGCTTTTAGAAATGCAGATATTGTTTCTATAGACATTGGTGCTGTAAGACAAGGAGATGCACCTGCAAACAATAATGCTTCGCCAAATGGTTTTTTTGGTGATGAAATTTGTGCATTAGCAAGATATGCAGGTATAAGTGATAAAGTATCTTCTTTTGGTGTTTATGAATACAATGCAAGGTTAGATGTAAACCATCAAACAGCCCATTTAATAGCACAAATGATTTGGTACTTCATAGAAGGCGTAAATTATAGGGTTAAAGATTATCCTTTTTCTGGAAAAGAAAACTACCAAAAATTTACAGTTTTATTAGAACATGATGCCCCACTTACTTTTTATAAAAGTAATAAATCTGGCAGATGGTGGATAGAAATAAATATTTTATCTAATAATAAATACAAAAGACATGCGTTAATACCATGTACTTATAAAGATTATACAGAGGCTACCAAACAAAATATACCAGAGAAATGGTATAAGGCAATGAAAAAAATGATGTAATTTTGTCTCTTTAATAAAAATGATTACGTTAAAATGCAAATTCAACATTGTTTTTTAACAAAAAATATAATAGGTTTACGAACTTTTTAGATAAGATATATTAGCATATGAAGAAAGTAGTAATATTTGCACTTTTATTAGCAGTATTTTACAGTTGTGGCTCTAATGATAGAGGAGAATTGGTTGGAGTACAAGTTAAGAAAAAATGGTTTTCAGAAAAACCTTATGGAATGGCTTTAATTCCTGGTGGCTCATTTACAATGGGTAAGCAAGATCAAGATGTTATTGGTACTATGAATGCGCCTAATAAAACAGTTACAGTTAGGCCATATTATATGGATGAAACAGAAATTACTAATAATGAATACAAAGAATTTGTACATTGGGTAAGAGATTCTGTAACTAGAACAAAATTAGGATATCAACAAGAATTTGCTGGATTATTAACATCAGATGCAGCCGGAGAAGGGCCAACTGGTGGAATACATGATTTTGCTTTTGCAAGTGTTGATACCACAAATGCTACACCTTACCAAAGGTATATGTATGAAAATTATTGGAGTTTAGGAGACGGAATAGATTCTATAAAGCCATTAAATTGGGATACAGAATTGGTTTGGAAAAAAGAAGAATATCCAGATTTAGATTACGTAGAGGTTATGGATTCTTTATATATTTCTAGAGAAGAAGCCGTTGATGGTATTAGAACATTTAATACTAAATTTCTAAAATATAGATATTCTTGGTTCGATAGAGATAATGCTGCAAGAAAAGGAGGTAATAGAAAAGATTTTGTACAAGTAGAAGTTTTAAACATTTATCCAGATACCACAGCTTGGGTTAAAGATTTTAATTATTCTTATAACGATCCAATGCACCAAGATTATTTTTATCACCAATCTTATGGAGATTATCCTGTAGTAGGCGTTACTTGGGATCAAGCAAATGCTTTTTGTAATTGGAGAACTAAAAAGAAAAATGATTATTTATTAGGTAGAAAAAATGCAACTCAAGTACCAGATTTTAGATTGCCAACAGAAGCAGAATGGGAGTATGCTGCAAGAGGAGGTTTAGAATTTGCTACATATCCTTGGGGTACAGGAGGTACTACAAGTGATAGAGGTTGTTTTTTAGCAAACTTTAAACCGGTTAGAGGTAATTATGCAGTAGATGGTGCTCTATATACAATGGAAGCTAAATCGTTTAATGCAAATGATTATGGACTTTATAATATGGCTGGTAACGTATCAGAATGGACAAATACCGCTTACAATCTGTCTTCATATTATATGGCTTCTACAATGAATCCAAATGTAGAAGATAGAAAAAACAAAAGAAAAATTGTACGTGGAGGTTCTTGGAAAGATGTTGCTTACTTTTTAGAAGTAAGTTCTAGAGATTATGAATACGCAGATACCGCAAGAAGTTACATAGGTTTTAGAACCGTACAAAATTATATTGGAACAGGAAACAAGTAAATAATAAATTCAAAAATTAAATTCAAAAAAATATTATGGCACAGTCAAGTACAAAAAAAAGATTATTTAACATCGCATATAATGTGGGAGCATCAATTGTAATTGTAGGTGCTTTATTTAAGTTGAATCACATAAGCTTTGGACCTATAAACGGGGCTTTAGTATTAGGAATTGGTTTGGTTGCTGAAGCAATTATTTTCTTTTTATCAGCATTTGAAGCACCAGAAGAAGATTTAGATTGGTCTAAGGTATATCCAGAATTAGCAGGAGAAGCACCAACTTCTAAAAAAGAAAAAAAGAAAGAAACACCAGAAGGTCTATTATCTCAAAAATTAGATAATTTATTAAAAGATGCTAAGATAGATTCAAGTTTAATGGAAAGTTTGGGATCTAGCATGAAGAATTTTCAAAACGCTGCAGAAGGTTTGTCTGCTGCGTCTGGTTCTGTTGCTTCAACAAATAAATATAATGAAGAGATGTCGAAAGCAGCTTTACAAATGGAGTCTTTAAATAATTTGTACAAAGTACAAGTAGAAAATTCTGGTAAGCAAACAGAATTAAATTCTGCAATGGTAGAAAATACAGAAAAGCTACAAGCACAAATGGCAGCTTTAGCTGATAATTTATCTTCTTTAAATGGAGTTTATGGTGGCATGTTATCTGCAATGTCTAAATAAAAATTAGTTCATAGAAATTTTTAACAACTCAAAAACTAATTAGAATGGCAGGAGGAAAAATGTCCGCAAGACAAAAGATGATAAATTTAATGTATCTCGTTTTTATTGCAATGTTGGCAATGCAAATGGATAAAGAAGTTTTATCAGCTTTTGGTTATACAAATTCAAAATTAGTAGATAGTAATATGTCTACTAAAGAAAAAAATGATTTAGCTTATGCTAATTTAGCAACTAAAGCATCTGAACAACCAGATAAATTTGGTCCATTAAAAGAAAAAGCAGATAAAATTCAGAAATATTCATCAGAATACTTTTCTTACATATCAGATTTAAAAACTAAAATGATAGCTGATATTGAAGATAAGAAAGATTACGAGAGTATGGATAAAACGGACTGGTTGGATTCTTATTTTTTTAAGGGTGATAATTATACGGCGGAAGGTCAGGAATTTTTAGACAAAAGAAATGCGTTTAGAGAGAATATGATAAACGTATTGGGAGCCGATAGTAAATTTGCTCCAGCAATTAAAAATAGATTTAATACAGAAGAGGTTGTAAATAGTAAAACGGGTTTAAAAGTTAGGTTTTTAAATGCAAGATATGAAGGTTTTCCAATGGTTGCCTCATTAACTAATTTTACACAAATTCAAACAGATATTAAAAATACTGAAAGTGATATTATATCTGATTTGCTTGGTGGTCAGTTAGAAAGTGAAGTTTCCATGAATAATTACAATGGTATCGTACAACTTGATAAAAATGCTTTTTATCCAGGTGATAAAGTAAATGGTAGTGTAGTTTTGGGAAGATATGACCCAAGTTTAAAACCAACTCGCGTTGAGTTAAATGGCAAACCTTATGATAATTTTAAAGATGGAAGTGTAGTTTTAGACTTACGTGCAGGTGCTGTTGGAGAAAAAGATATTAAAGGAACAATTTTCTTCATGGAAAATGGGGAAGAAGTGCCAGTTCCTTTTAAAAGCTCTTACTCTGTAATTTCTAAACCTAACTCTGCTGTAGTTTCTGCAGATAAAATGAATGTGGTTTATAGAGGTTTACCAAACCCATTAACAATTTCTATACCAGGTATTGCTGCTAATTTAGTTAAAGCAACTGCCCCAGGTTTAAAACAGGTAAAAGGTAGTAGTTATGTATTAAGTCCAAGAACAGGTAAAGAAGTAACTATAAATGTTACTGGTAAATTACCCGATGGAAAACCTGTAAGAACTCCAAAAACGTTTAGAATAAAAGATATACCTCCTGCTATGGGAACTGTAAGAGGGCAATTTGGTACTGTGAGAATGCCTAAATCTGGTTTGGCAAATACACCAATAGGTGCAGGTTTACCAGACTTTTTGTTTGATTTAAACCTTAGAGTTACTAGTTTTAAAGTAAAGGTACCTGGACAATTAGCAGTAATTGTTAATGGTACAAAACTTAATGCAGCTGCAAAGAAAGCATTATCTAAAGCTAGAAGGGGAGATATCATTAATATTTACGACATCAAAGCAGAAATAAAAAACAACTCTTATAAATTGAAAAAAGTTTTACCAGTTAATATAGAGTTAAGTAACTAGAAAATAAATAGCGTTATGATTAAAAATTGTGTAATTATATTTTTCGCGATTCTAACTACAAGTTTGGTAAATGCGCAAGCAAATTTATTGAATGCAAAAAGTGTAGCCCAGATAGGTGTTAAAAGCGAACAGCAGTTGGCAGCAGATAATGATGGACCAATACCCTATGGTTATGTAGACGATAGAGATGTGTTATGGTCTAAAGTAGTTTGGGAATTTATAGATTTGAATCAGAAAATAAATTTGCCGTATTATTTTCCTATTGATACAACTAATATTTCTTCAGATAGAAGATCTTTGTTTCATACTTTAATAAAAGGAATTAAACAAGGTAAAATTACAGAGGCTTATGACGACTCTTTCTTTACTTCTAAAATTACCCAACAAGAAATAGACCAACGATTAATAAATGTTCGTGATGAAAATGGATATTCAGATACCTTTAGAATCCAAACAGAAGATGTTGCAGGATACAAAATTAAAGGAATGTGGTATTTTGATAAAAGACAAGGAGAATTGAAATACAGATTGTTAGCATTGGCACCTATGGGTAAAGATGTACAAACTTTAGGTGTAGAAGAAATTGAAGATGAAGAATTGTATGAATTATTTTGGGTCTTCTTTCCTTCTGCAAGAGAAGTTTTGCATGACGCTAAAGTATTTAATCCAAAGAATGCATCACACCCAATTTCTTTTGATCACCTATTAAACGCAAGAAGATTTAGCTCTACAATAATTAGAGAAGAAAATATTTACGGAAATAGAGCTATAGAAGATTACGTAAGAGGTAATTCTTTATTTCAATTGTTAGAAGCAAATAAGATTAAAGAAGATATTAGAAACAGAGAAATTGATATGTGGAATTACTAATATCCACCTAAATCAATTTTAATTCAAAAAAAAACGTTTGCAATTGCAAACGTTTTTTTTTGAATTAAAGTTCATAGAATTTTATAATTTTTAGTGCGGTTTAAATGCTTTAATACCCGCTTTAATAGCAATATCTAAATGATTTTTTCTAGGAGTTAAGGGACAGGAATACCTATCGTCATAAGCACAATAAGGATTGTATGTATTATTGAAGTTTAAAGTAATTGTATTTTCCTTAGAAACATCGTTAAGAGATAGGTTCATGTACCTTCCAGCTCCGTAAGATTCATTGCCAGAGGTTTGATCTGTAAAGGGAAGAAAAAGTACATCTTTTGTATTTTCGTTTTCTAAATCTTCTTGACTTTGGTAAACCGTTAACTGCAATTCTTTTCCTTTTAAATTAAATATTAAAACACCATATTCTTTGTAGAAAGCAGTTCTGGCTGTAGTAGTTGCCATTTTAAATAAAGGTGTATTTTCCGATTTTTCCAACTTGGCTTTTACAATAAAAGAAGGGTCAATTTTAAAAAAATCTAAAGCTGTAAATTTCTTTAAATCTTTTCTTTTTAAAGGAGACCTGCTTGCGTCTTTAAACTGCATATTTAATTGTTTTTGATACGCAGTAACTCCAGGAATTGGTTTTTTGTCTTGAGAATTACAAGAAATTAGAGAGAAAATTGTGACTAAAATAAATATTTTTTTCATTTTTATTAATTCGGATTAAAAGAAGGACTTAAAAAATTTTGTTGTTTTAGTAAGAGTGAGTTTGATAAATTGTCAAATTCGTTAGCCTCAGCTAAATGTTTTAATTTTTCAGGATCAAATTGTCCTTTCAAATAAAAAGCAGAAGTTTTTGCTAAAGTAGAATTAAAAATAATAGCTTCTGTAACAACTTCACCGTTTTCCTTTACAGAAACAATTTTAGTTCTTTCTAAGCTGTTGCTCCTTAACATATCTGTAAAATTTTCATCTGTAATTGCGTTTATTTCTTCAACTAAAAGCAATTGCTTTGCACTTGTAATATCTTTAAAAGTAATAAATTTTAAATCCTGTACATTTTTAAAAAAAGAACCAACTTGAGGAGAAATAGTACCCAGTAGACCTCTCATAAATTTGGGGATTTGAAAAGAAGTAACCCCCATTTCTCTCTTATGCGCGTCGTAAAATGTACGAAATGTTTGCTGTGAACCACAAGAATATAGTATTAAAAAACAAAAAAGGATAAGATATTTATATGTTCTTTTCATCTGTTTGTGGGTTAATTAAAAGGCTAATTTGGTGAATGTATTTCATGATAAAAATACAATTTTAAAATGACTTAGTATGTGAGTTGTATGCGTTCAAAAGCACAATAAAAGCTCGGTTGTTTAATTTGGATGATTTTTTTTAGCTTTTGTTATAGTGTAAGTTTGATGTTAATGAAATGAATAAAAACCCGAAAACAAGCTATTCAATACACTTTAAAAAACCTAGTTTAATACAAACACTTTAACACCTTCATGGTCAAAGGTACTTATTTCGCTAGTATTAATTTTATTACCTACCTTAAGTTTGCTGTTGTACAAACGCCAATTATCTACAGCATTAAATTGATTTACGGCATCTTTAAAAGATAAAAATAAATGTGCTTCAGTTTCAACACTAAAAGCGCCAGAAGTAACAAATAAAAAATTATCTTCTTCATCGTTTTTTAGATTATTGGATATAAAAATTCTACCATGATTATTTACAGTTGCAGGGTTTGTATTGTCAGACCAAGTTTCTTTGAATTGGGCACTCCATTCGTAATCTTTAAAAAAGCTAGAATAACCTGTAGAAGAACCATTTCTTAGTATTAAACCGTTAAGTGCTAAAAAGGATGCTATTTTTTCGCTAGCTTCTTTTTTTGTTTTCGATTTAAAATCTACCCATAGTATATTTATAGGCTCTAAAATTTCTTTTTTTGAGTGAGGAATATTTAGCCAATTTGCAATGGCATTTTTATGGTTGTGTTGCTCTTTAAACATCCAAATACCAAAATCGAATGTATTAATAGTGTTTTTATCCTGTATACTTAAGGAATATTTTAATTTGATATCTGGTGCCTTTTCTTCTAAACTAATGATATCTTCTGAGCAAGAACTAAAAATTGAAAGTGCAAAAATTAAACTAAACTTTTTTAAATTCATAATATTTTATCTTAAAGAAAGAAATATTTTCTTTAAAGATAAAAAAAAAGCATCAAAATAAATTGATGCTTAGTTAATTTTTTGATTTATAGTAGATTACTTTACAACAACACGCCAACCATAAGGGTCTGCAGTTTTGTTGGTTTGTATATCTGTGATAGCTGTTTTTAAAGTGCTTGCAAAAGGCTGTTCTAATTCTGGTAAATCGTAATCTTTATCCTGGTAGCCAAAACCAGCAATAGGAGAAATTACGGCTGCAGTACCTGCACCAAACATTTCTTTTAAGTCGCCATTTTCTGCAGCTGTTATAACTTCTGTAACAGAAACTTTTCTTACTTCTACCTTAATATTTTTATCTTTTGCAATTTCAATAATACTTTTACGTGTTATTCCGTCTAAGATTCTATCGTTTGTAGGACTGGTAATTAAAGTATCATTAATTCTAATAAAAATATTCATAGCACCAGCTTCTTCAATATACTCATGTGTATTGTCATCTGTCCAGATTACTTGATTATAGCCTTTTTCTATAGCCAACTGCGTTGGATAAAACTGAGCTGCATAATTACCACCAGCTTTAGCAAAACCAACACCACCGTTTGCAGCACGTGCATATTTTGTTTCAATTAAAACTTTTACCTTTCCTGCAAAATAAGCTCCAGAAGGTGCCGTACAAATAATTAATTTATATTCATCTGCTGGTGATGCATGAAAACCATTACCAGACGCAAACATAAAAGGTCTAATGTATAAAGAACTTCCGACGTTTGTAGGTATCCAAGCTTCATCTATTTTTAATAACGCTTGTAAACCATCCATAAATACAGCTTCAGGAATTTGAGGAATAACCAAACGTTCTGCAGATTTATTTAAACGTGCACAATTGTCTGTAGGTCTAAATAAAAGTGTATTTCCTTCCGTATCTTTATAGGCTTTCATACCTTCAAAAATAGATTGTCCGTAATGAAAAATTTTAGCAGCAGGACTTAAAGAAATAGGCTCAAAAGGAGAAATTACAGGTGTTTCCCATTTACCATTTTTATAAGTACAAACCAACATGTGGTCAGAATAAACACTACCAAAAGGTAAATTGTCAAAGTCAACAGAATCAATTCTTGATTGGGCTACACGATTTATTTTTATTTCAGTACTCATTTTTTGTCTTTTGTGATATAACAAATGTACACAATTTATCAATCTGTTATGATATCAAAAATATAGTTTTGCGTTAAATTTATTACATTTGTAATTCTAGTATTAAAAATTTATCAAATGAAAAATATACTTAAATTTAGTTTTATATTTCTCTTAATTTTATCGGCTTGCCAAAAAGATGCAAAAGAGCAAAAAACGAGCAATACTATTCAAGAGACAGAAAAAATAGCTAAATATGCTTCTTTTGGTGCTAAAATTAGCAAAGACCAAGCATTATCTGCCAAAGAAATGTTTGCAAAATTTGAAACCATGAATGTAGGAGATACCATTGATGTAAAGTTTGCATCTCGTATTAAAGAAGTATGTTCTAAAAAAGGATGTTGGATGAAGTTGCCACTTGCAAATGAGCAAGAAACTATGGTACGTTTTAAAGATTATGGTTTTTTTATGCCATTAGATGCAGCAAACAAAGAAGTAATTGTGGCTGGCAAAGCATTTGTAAAAATTACACCAATAGAAGAATTGCAACATTATGCAGAAGATGCAGGAAAATCTGCAACAGAAATTGCAAAAATTACAGCACCTAAAAAAGAATTTGCTTTTGAGGCAAACGGCGTTTTGTTAGCATCCAAATAAAAATTATTACTAAAATATAACTTTTGAAAAGAGAAATATTAATAACTTCAGACGGTTCTTCTACCATACATTTGCCAGATTGGAATGAGCAATACCACTCTAAAAACGGTTCTATAAATGAAACATATCATGTTTTTATAGAAAGCGGTTTAAAACAAGTTAAAAAAGACAAGGTAGCTGTTTTGGAAATTGGTTTTGGTACAGGTTTAAATTGCTTTATCACTTATTTAGAAGCAAAAAAAACAATAGATTATGTTGGTGTAGAAGCCTATCCTGTAACTGCAGAAGAAGTAGAAAAAATGAATTTTTTATCAGTTTTAAAAGCAGAAGAACAAACCGCAGCTTTTAACAAAATTCACAATGTTTCTTGGGAAGAAAAACACGCCATTTCAGATACTTTCTATTTAACTAAAAGAAAGCAATTTTTTGAAGATATTACAGATCAAAATGCATTCGATTTAATTTATTTTGATGCTTTTGGCGCAAGAGTACAGCCACAATTATGGACTGAGGAAATTTTTCAGAAAATGTTTAACTCGCTTACAGAAAATGGTGTTTTAGTAACCTATTCTGCAAAAGGCAGCGTAAGAAGAGCAATGCAAGCCGTTGGTTTTACTGTAGAGCGTTTGTCTGGACCTCCAGGAAAAAGAGAAATGCTAAGAGCTAGAAAAATTAGCAAATAAAAGGTGTTTTTAAACCTTTATTTGTGTTGCACCAGAAATTTGTAAACGTCCGTTTTCTATAAAACCAATAACGCTAAGATTTTCTTTATTTTTATAATTTTTAGGTACTTGTAAAGTTATATTTCCACTTAAATCAGTAATATTTTTAGATAAAGTATGTATCACAATGTTACTATTAGAAATTGTTCTATTGGTGTTTTCTCCTCGTTTTACTTTGGTTATTTCATTATCTAAAACCAACGCAATTTGCAATTTTTTAGAAGTAACGTTACCCGTAATTTTATAATCAAAAGAAATCGTATTCAATTCTTTTGTAATATTTGAAAAAAGTAAACCATTTGCACTTTCTAGTTTTAAATTATCTGCAATACTTTGCGTAATTTTTCTTTTGCTAGAACCTACAAAATGTTTTTTGCCATTAACTATAAGTTGAGGAGTGTAAACTCGTTTAGCATTTAATTTTTCACCATACTTATATTGTAAATTGGTGTATTCTGCCTTACTAAAAGGATCTTTCCAACCTAAAGAATTCCAATAATCTATATGATAAGAAAGCACAAAAACGTTTTCTGTAGCGTACTCTTTTTTTATCGTTTCTAAAAAATCGTCTGCACTTGGGCAACTGCTACAGCCTTGAGAAGTAAATAGTTGCAAAACAACTGCACTGTTTTTTGTTTGTTGCTCAGCACTATTAGAAAAAGAAAGTGCTAGCACCAAAAAACTAATTAAAGTAAAGATTAAAGATTTCATAAATTTAATTTTAGTACAGCTTAAGTCGTGCTTTTGCGTAAAGACTTACTTTTAGCGCTTTGTTTCAGAATTATTTTTTACCTTAGATTTAAAATAGATGAAATGGAATTTAAAAGAAAATTTGGCAGAAGAAAACAAACCAAACCCAAAAAAGGTCTTTTCTTAGTTTTGCTATTGGTAGTTGTTTTAATCCTTTGGTCTAAAGCAGAAGCAATTATGGAGGCGCTGTTTTAATTTTTTTAGAAGCTATTTCCAGCTTTACGTTATATCTTTTTTTTATGCTTAATTTGTTATTGTATTTAAAACTTATAAGCTACAGTTTAATTTATAAAAGCTATTAAAAATAGATAGTAAAAAAAAAGGATGCCACTTCAATCTGGGCTACACTTGTTTGCCAACTTTTTTACTTTTTAAAAGTTCTTCCTTTCCAATTATAATTAGTAAAAAGAGATTTTAAAACAATAAAAACACTAAAGAAAGGATATAAAATACTACTGATTAAATACCATTTTAAAAAAGATTTTTCATGTTTATAAAACTTTACAGTTGGCAAAAATAAGAGTACATCTACACTAATTTTTAAAACCAAAATTAAAAGAAAAAAACCAAAATTAAATTTTAGAAAAAGGCTTAAAATAATGCTTAAATTCATCAAAAAAACCAAAAAACCAATAGCTTTTACAAGTGTAGATTTTAAATTACTTGTTTTTGCGGCCCATCGTATTCTTTGATGAATTAAATTTTTCCAAGTAGTAACAGGAAATGTAGTAACAATTGCATCTCTAGATTTTAAAAACTGAACAGCTTTTTTATCGGTATTTTTAAATTTTTCAAATAGAAAAATATCATCGCCACTAGCAATTGCATTATTGCCATTAAAACCATTCAGTTTTATAAATTCTTCTTTTTGGTACGCTAAATTTGCACCATTACATAAAAACGGAAAATGAAAGCCAAAACCACCAATTGTGCTGCCTTGTAAACTCATAAAATCTAGCAATTGAAACTGTTCAAGAAAAGTATCATTTACCTTATAATTTACAGGAGCAACCACCATTTTTGGTTTTTTTTCTACTATAAAATTATCTAATGTAGTAAGCCATTTTTTAGGTAAAATACAATCTGCATCTGTAGTTACAATCCAATTGTGTTTTGCTTTAGAAATTGCAGTTGTAATGGCATCTTTTTTTGGTGAGTTAGATTGTCTTATGTTTTGTAATACACTAAATTTTAAGGCTTTTACATGTTTGTAAGCTTCAAAGTAATTATGAATAATTTCAACAGAAGCATCATTAGAATCATCATCAACAAAAATAAACTCAACTAAATTTAAGTTGTATTTTAATGCAGAAATAGATGCTAAAAGTATGGGTAAATTTTCGGCTTCATTTCTAAACGGCACAATTATAGAAAAATTAGTTTGTGCAAGATTGCCGTTTGGTTTAAAAGCTTTTATTTTAATAAAACCAATAGTTAAAGCTATTATGAATAAAGCATAGCAAGAAAACAGAAAAATAAAAATCCAAATCATTTGGCTGTATTTGGTTTAAAAGTTAAAACAAAATAGCAGCCAAAAATGGCAGGAATTACAAAATTTAAAATCCACATTAAGGTGGTAATTGTTAAAATAGTCAACGCATCACTCTTAAAAAAACCGAACACAAAAAGCGCAACAGAACTTTTTAAAACCACATCAAATAAGGAAAGCATAGGAATAAAAGAACTCATAAAGTAAATACTAGCAATGGCAGAAATTGCGTTTACATAACTCACATCAACCTTAAAAATAAACAATAAAAAGTAAAATTGATGCGCAAAAACAAGATAACGTGCAATAGATATCAAGTTAATTTTTAAGTGTTGTTGTAAATTTAAACCTACTTTAAAATCGCTTAAAAATGTTTGTTTTTTTACCAAGTACTTCCATAGAAAAAAACTACTCATAATTACTAAAACAACCACTATTAAAAGCTTAAAAAAATTAAATTTTTTTAAATTTATGGGTTGTGTATTTAAAAAGTAAAGCAGTCCAAAAACACCAAATAAACAAGTGGCAAAAAGCTGATGCAGGTTGCCAATTAAATTCAAATTCAAGATTTTTTTTCGAATATTTTTGTCAAAATAAAGTGCTTTTGCGCCATATTCACCAATTCTGTTGGGCGTAATTAAAGAAGTAGTTAAAGCAGCTAAACTTTGTTTTGTTGCCGTAAGAAAAGAAATTTTATGAATAAAAGTTACTAAAGTTTTCCATTTTATAATTTCTAAAAACCAATTAAAAAATGAAAAAAGGCTTAAAAAAACACAATTTTTAACTAAAAAAAGGTTGTTTTGTGTTGTTTTTAACTGTAAATCTGTTATTTTAAGTTGCTTGTTATTTTTCAATTTAAAATAAATAAAATAGGCACAACCAAATACAATACTTAGTTTTATAAACAACCAAAAGAATTGTTTAGATTTGTAAGAAAGCGAATTGTACATGGCTTGCAAAGTAATAAATAATCATCAGTAATAAAGCTGATAAACACAAAAACAATCTAAGATTGTGGCAATAGAAAAAATTATTTTAGGTATAGATCCTGGAACTACAATTATGGGTTTTGGCCTTATAAAAGTCATTGGAAAAAAAATGGAATTCATTCAAATGAACGAATTAATTCTAAAAAAATACGATGACCATTATTTAAAATTAAAACTAATTTTTGAACGAACTATAGAATTAATAGACACCTATAATCCTGATGAAATTGCTATTGAAGCACCTTTTTTTGGTAAAAATGTACAATCTATGTTAAAGTTGGGTAGAGCTCAAGGTGTTGCAATGGCTGCAGGTTTGTCTAGAGAAATACCTATTACAGAATATTTGCCAAAAAAAATTAAAATGGCAATTACAGGCAGTGGAAGTGCAAGTAAAGAGCAAGTAGCGCTAATGTTAAAATCTACTTTAAACTTAAAAACATTACCTAAAAATTTAGATGCAACAGATGGTTTGGCAGCTGCTGTTTGTCATTTTTACAACTCTGGTAAAGTAGTTGGAGGCAAAAATTACACAGGTTGGGCAAGTTTTGTAAAACAAAATGAGAAGAGAGTTAAGAAGTGATAGTTTAGTTTAAAGTTAGAGTTTATATTTACTGCAGTAAGAGTAGCAGTAGCAGTTCTAGTAGCAATCGTAGCTTGAATTCAAAATATTAATTATGAGTTTTACAGATTTATTAGCATTTAAAAAATCATTTACTTTGGCAATGGACATTTTTGAGATTTCTAAATCTTTTCCAAAAGAAGAAAAATATGCTTTAATTGATCAAATAAAAAGGTCTTTTAGAATTGTATCAGCTAATATTTCCGAGGCTTGCAGAAAAAGAAGGTTTCCCAAACATTTTATAAGTAAGTTTACAGATTCTGATGCTGAAAATTCAGAAACATATACATGGCTTTTATTTTCTCTAGAATGTAAATACATAGATAAAGATACTTGTAATAAATTATCTAAAGAAAATTTAGAAATTGGCAAACTAATACATTATATGATAAACAATCCAGGTAAATTTGGAGCAGTATAAACTGAAAAACTGTTACTGAAACTGAAAACTATTATGGGAGCACTTTACATTCATATACCTTTTTGTAAACAGGCATGTTTTTATTGCGATTTTCATTTTTCTACTTCTTTAAAAAAGAAAGAAGACATGATTGCTAGTTTGATGAAAGAAATAGCATTAAGAAAAAACGAACTCGAAAACACAATTGTTGAAACAATTTATTTTGGCGGAGGAACACCATCTGTTTTAACTACCGCTGAAATTCAGTTTTTAATTAACGCAGTTTATTCTAATTTTGAAGTTGTAAAAAATCCAGAAATTACTTTAGAGGCCAATCCAGATGATTTGTCTGAAGAAAAAATTATTGCACTTTCAAAATCGCCCATAAATAGATTAAGTATTGGTATTCAATCTTTTTTTGAGAAAGATTTAAAATTGATGAATCGTGCACACAATGCAAACGAAGCTAAAAAATGTTTGGAAATTGCAACACAATATTTTACCAACATTTCTTTAGATTTAATTTATGGAATACCAGATTGTACAAATTTAGAATGGCGAAAAAATATACAAACGGCATTAGATTTTGGTATTGCTCATATTTCTAGTTATGCTTTAACTGTAGAGCCAAAAACAGCTCTAGAAAGTTTAATAGCCAAAGGGAAAATAAAAAACGTAAACGAAGAAAAAGCGCAAGAACAGTTTTATATTTTATTAGAAGAATTAGAAAAAGCAAACTTTATACATTATGAATTGTCTAATTTTGGTAAAGCGGGTTTTTTTAGTAAAAATAATTCATCTTATTGGTTAGGTAAGCCTTATTTGGGCATTGGCCCTTCTGCACATTCTTTTAATGGAAAACAACGCAGTTGGAATGTTAGAAATAATGCCATTTACATTAAAGAAATAGCTCAGAATAAATTACCTTTAGAGGTAGAAAACTTATCTGAAACAGATAGGTATAATGAATATGTAATGACGGGTTTACGCACCATTTGGGGAGTTTCCTTGGAAAAGATAAGCGTAGATTTTGGAGAAAAATACATACATTATTTAAAGAAAATAACTAAAAAATATATAAACCAAGAATTGTTGTTTATTGAAAACAATATTTTAAAAACAACTGTAAAAGGTAAATTCTTGGCAGACGGTATTGCAGCTGATTTATTTATGTTGGAATAAACAGCAGCAAAGCGTAAAATAATTAAAAAGATACTGAAATAAGTGCAGCATATATGAAAGCAATTGTAGAATACAACTCTAGAAAAATAACCGTAAATATTTCTAAACCAATAGATATTTCTATACCAGTAAACCCTAAAAAACAAAACGTAAATGCATGGTATACTAAGGCACCAGAAATTTCTGCAGAAACGCAAGAAGGTTATGAAATTAGTGTAGCAAATGGTGCTGTTGTAAATTTTAATAACATTCATTTTAACCCACATTCTCATATTACACATACAGAATGTGTTGGGCATATTACAAAAGAAGTACACTCTGTAAATAAAAATTTAAAATATTTTATTTTTTTGGCAGAAGTGGTAACTATTGCACCGTTGTTTCATAATGGAGATTTTTTAATAGGAGTAAAACAGTTAAAAACGGCGTTAAAAAATAAAAAAAGAGATGCCATTGTTATTCGTACTTTACCAAATTTAGAAGATAAAAAAAGTACAGATTATTCCAATACAAACCCTACGTATTTGTCTGAAAAAGCAGCTGTTTATTTAAGAGAAAAAGGAATTAAGCATTTGTTAATTGATTTACCTTCTGTAGATAAAGAAAAAGATGATGGTAGATTATTATCTCATAATGCCTTTTGGAATACAGCAGGAAAAGTAAGAATGGATGCTACCATTACAGAATTAATTTATGTACCTAATGAGGTAGAAGATGGTGAGTATCTCTTAAATTTAATGATAGCACCTTTTGAGAATGATGCAACACCAAGTAAACCTGTATTGTACGAAATAGAGAAGTAGTAACTTTATTAGTGCTGGATTTTTGGTGAAATATTTTTTTTTTGCTTTAAAATTTCACGAAGGTTTAAGTACAACTAAAACCATTTTTTACGTTTAAAATACCAAATAGCAGCAACAGTAATTACAAACATAATTGCTAGTAGTATAAAATACCCGTATTTCCAATTCAGTTCTGGAATGTTGGTGAAATTCATTCCGTAAATTCCCGCTAAAAAAGTTAACGGAATAAAAATTACAGACAATATGGTAAGGGTTTTCATTACCTCATTTAAACGATGTCCTTGAATACTGAATATTAAATTTATTTTACTTTCTAATTCTTGCAATTCAAAATCTATGTTAGAAATTAAATGATTGGTTTCTTCTTTAATTTCGCTAAAGTATTTAATATCAAAATTATCAATTTCAATTTTTTCTAGTTTTACGATAGTATTCATTAAACCTAAAGCAGCTTTTTTAAAATCGAATAATTCTTGTTTTCTATGTTCTACGGCTGCTGTAAATGCTGGTGTTGGCTTTATTTGTGATGCATTTAAACGGTCTGCACTTAATGCTGCATTTTGTTGGTAAGTATCTTGGTAATTATCTACAATAGATTCTAAAATTAGAAATAGAAGATAATCGGTTTTTTTTCTTCTTACAATGCCTTTGTTATTTTCTAATCGTTCTCTAATCCAATTAAAATAATCTCCATTTTTTTCTTGAATGCTCCACAAATAACTAGAACTTACTAAAAAAATCATTTGCTCATAGTTAAGCGTTTTATCTGTGGTTACTAATATTTTTGTAGATATAAATACCACATCATCTAGTAAAATAACTTTGTTTTGATGCTCTTTATCATTAAAAAGTTTTAATAAAAAATCATCTAAAGTATTCTGAGAAACAATTTTTTTAAAGATGGTTTCATAGCTGTTGCCATAGGTGTTTATCCAATCTATAGTTGTTGTTTTGTTAGAGATAATTATGTCAGAAAGTTGATTGTAATCTGTTTTGTTATACGTTTCTTTGGAATAACTAATAAGGTTTGTGTTCTTTAAAAAATCATTTTCTGTCATAAAAATAGTTGTAAATTTACTGGATAAAGATACTTTTTTTAATACTATTAAAAAGATTTATTTTAGCTGATGAACATAGCACAACTTAGAGATTTTTGCATCAACAAAAAAGGAGTTACAGAGCATTTTCCTTTTGATAATACAACACTAGTTTTTAAAGTGATGGACAAAATGTTTGCCCTAACTAATTTAAGTAAATGGGAGCAAGGTGAAGCAAGTATCAATTTAAAATGTAATCCAGAAAAAGCTTTAGAATTGCGAGAAATTTACGAAGGTGTAAAGCCAGGTTTTCACATGAATAAAAAACATTGGAACACGCTTGCAATAAATACAAGTGATGTTTCTGATGATTTGGTTTTTCAACTTGTGGGCCATTCTTATAATTTGGTAGTAAGTGGTTTAGCTAAAAAAGTAAAAATTGAATTGGCAAATTTGTAAGATGGATAAGACAGCACTTAGAAAAATTTATAAACATAAAAGGCAAGGTTTGTCTTTGCTTAAAATAAGTGAATTACAAGAAAGTATTTATCAACAAATTTATGCATTAGATCTTTCTTCAATTGAAACCATTCATATTTTTTTATCGTTAGAAAAGTTTAAAGAAATAGATACACAACCCATTATTAACTTCTTTAGAGCAAAAAAAAAGAAGATTGTAGTTTCTAAAAGTGATTTTAATTCAAATACATTAACACATTTTTATTTAGAAGAAAATACTAAAATAGAGCTAAATGCATACGGCATTCCAGAGCCAGTAAATGCAGTAAAAGTTTCTGAGAAAATATTAGATTTAGTTTTTGTACCGCTTTTAATTTCTGATGAAAATAATTATAGAGTAGGTTATGGCAAAGGTTTTTATGATCGTTTTTTATCAAATTGTAGAAAAGATTGTAAAACAATTGGCTTAAATTTTTTTACACCAATTTCTAAAATCAAAGACCTAAACGCATTTGATGTTCCTTTGGATAAAGTTTTTTATCCAAAATAAAATTTTGTTCTTTTGGTATCATTAGTTTCCAATTTCATTCATGGTATTTACATCGTATAAACGCCCATTTACCATAGTGTAAATTACAGGATTTGAGTTTTTAATATCTTCCAACGGATTTTTATCCATAACAATTAAATCTGCTAATTTACCTGGTTTTAAAGGTGATTCTTTCTTAAGGAACATCTGTTTTTGAAACTTGTACGTTTTAATTATTAGAATCCTTCTAACTGAAACAGCAAATTTGGGTTTGGGCAAATCGTTTTCCAAATAGCAACTTCACTTTCAAAAGCAACCCCAGGAAAATCGTTTTTATAATCTAACAACGTTAGCATTACTTGAAAATGTAAATGTGGTGCCCAATCTCCGTTTTCTTTGGCGTCTGCTAAAATTGCAATTTGTTGGTCTTTTTTAATAAAATCTCCTATTTTGTGTTTAAAAACACTAGCAACCGTATTATGACCGTACAATGTGTAGAAACTAAAATTTGTAAAAGTGTGTTTTAAAATAATTACACCACCATAACCTTTATGTTGGTTATTGTTTGCAATACCTACAACTTGCCCATTTAAAAAAGCATGTACTGGCGTTGCTTCTGGTAACCAAAAATCTACACCCAAATGCGTATTTCTTCTATCTACTGTGCCTTCTATTTCTCTAAGGTATAAGTTAGAGGTGTATAAGGCTCTTTTTTCTAAATAGCCACCTGTAATAATTTTATTAGGAACTTGTTTTTGTAAGGCATCAATTTTACGTTGAAAAAAAGGAATGTTATTAAATTCTTCAATTCCGCCAATAAAATTTGTAGTTGTACTTAAATCTATTGGGTGTGCAGCTGTTCTTTTTACAGTGGGAAATAAACTTTTTAAAGAAAATTTATTTTGTGTAGCCCAATTTTTAAAGACGTTAAAATTTACATGATTTACAAAACCGTACTTGTTTTTAAAATCTTGATGTGCCTTAGTTAATTTCATAAATTAAAAATAATATATTCTTTACAAATTGCACTTTTTACAAATGTTATTCTTTGTAAATTTGTGTTAAAATATAAGTTATGATTGTTCAAGGAAATATAGTTGATATTTTAAATAAAACCATTTTTAAAGGTGAAGTTGAGGTTAAAAATGGTAAAATTTTAGAAATTAGAAAAGCGAATCATAACAACAACACCTATATTTTACCAGGTTTTATAGACGCCCACATTCACATAGAAAGTTCTATGTTAGTACCAAGTGAATTTGCTAAAATTGCGGTAACTCACGGAACTGTAGCAACAGTTTCAGATCCGCATGAAATTGCCAATGTTTTAGGTGTAAAAGGCGTAAATTTTATGATTGAAAACGGAAAAAAAGTTCCGTTAAAATTTAATTTTGGTGCACCAAGTTGTGTGCCCGCTACTTCTTTTGAAAGTGCTGGAGCTGTTATAAATGCTGATGATATTAAGCGAATGCTAGAAAATCCTGATATTAAATATCTAGCAGAAATGATGAATTATCCAGGCGTTTTA
Organism: uncultured Polaribacter sp.; assembly: GCF_947495205.1. Taxonomy (GTDB): domain Bacteria; phylum Bacteroidota; class Bacteroidia; order Flavobacteriales; family Flavobacteriaceae; genus Polaribacter. The sequence continues at coordinate 112,755 of NZ_CANLXV010000012.1, forward strand.
TTTGACGATGCAGAAGTATTGGCTAAAATTAAACAAGCAAAAAATAATAATAAACCTGTAGATGGTCATGCACCTGGTTTAAGAGGACAAGATGCAACCAAATATATTGCTGCAGGAATTTCTACAGACCACGAATGTTTTTCTTTTGATGAAGCTAAAGAGAAATTAGAAAAAGGCATGAAGGTAATAATTAGAGAAGGTTCTGCTGCCAAAAATTTTGAAGCTTTAATTGATTTGTTGCCAGAAAATTACCAAAATATAATGTTTTGTTCTGATGATAAACATCCAGACGATTTGTTGTTAGGTCATATTAATAAGTTGTGTGAACGTGCAGTTGCTAAAGGTATAGATGTTTTTAAAGTATTGCAGGTGGCTTGTGTAAATCCTGTAAAACACTATAATTTAGATGTTGGTTTGTTACAAAAAAATGATTTCGCAGATTTTGTAGTTGTAGATAATTTAATCAATTTTAATGTTTTAGAAACCTATATTAATGGAGATTTAATTGCCAAAAATGGAGAAAGTTTTGTAAAACATGTAGATTTTGAAGTGCCGAATAATTTTAAAACAGACAAAAAGAAAGTAGAAGATTTTAGAGTTGAATCATCAGCAAAAAAAATAAGAGTTATTGAGGCTTTAGATGGCGAATTGTTAACCAACCAAATAGAAGCAGCTTCTCTAATAGAAAATGGGAATTTAGTTTCAAACACAACTACAGATATTTTAAAAATTACGGTTGTAAATCGCTATAAAAATGTGAAACCTTCCATTGCTTTTATTAAAAATTTTGGACTTAAAGAAGGCGCTATTGCTAGTTCTGTTGGGCACGATTCTCATAACATAATTGCTTTAGGTGTTTCTGATGAAGCCATTTGTAAAGCAGTAAACTTAATTATAGAAAATAGAGGAGGAGTTTGTGCTGTAAATGCAGCAAAAGAAAACATAGTTTCTTTGCCAGTTGCTGGAATTATGTCTGATAAATCTGCCAAAGAAATTGGTAAACAATATGCAGCATTAGATAAAATGGCAAAAGAAATGGGCAGCAAATTAAAAGCGCCTTATATGAGTTTGTCTTTTATGGCTTTGTTGGTTATTCCTTCTTTAAAATTATCTGACAAAGGTTTGTTTAATGGAGATACTTTTGAATTTACAGCTATAGGCTTAGATTAAAATAGTCTGTTTTTTTGCCTAATTTTATTTTGAAAATAATTGGTTTTTTTAATATGCAATTTCTTTTATAGAAAATACATTTTTTAAAATTTTTCTATCTGTTGTTTTAGAAATCACTTGCATATTGCTGTTTTCATTGTTAAGAAAATTTAAAATATTTTTAAGATGCTTCTGTTTTTTGTATTCTGAAAACTCAAAATAAATAATGCTATTAAAATCTTGCTGATTTTTTAAGTATCTAACACCTGCTTTAATTGCAGCTTTTACTCCTTTGTTTCTTTTAATATCTAAAACTGTAACTTTATTATTTATGGCTTTTTTAAAATCAACTAATCTATGCAGTGTTTTATCATTACTTGCATTGTTAACCAAACAAAAGCAAGAGGTTGGTTTATTTAACAGTTCTCTAAAGTACTCTTTTGTAATTTCATTTTCATTGTTAAAAAACAATATGATTATTCCTGTTTTCATAGTTTGTTTTAGCAAGATTTAAATTGTTACCATATCGTTATTTAATTTTATTGCTACGGTTTTGGTAGGTTTCTTTTTTTTACTTTTATAGTGTAAGGCTATTTGACCTAGTTGCCCTATAATTTTAAAAGAATCTTTCATAGATAGTTTAGAGCCATCTGCATGAATCCATCTTTTTAAGGGTTGTTCACACAACATTTTTTTAGCATTATCTAAGCCATATTTTAAGGTAATTCTTTTAAAAATTTCTACATCAAAAATCCATTGGGTAACAAATTTTTCCTTAAAAGAGGTTTCAATTACATCTTTATGAAAAATTTTAGCACCACATTGTGTGTCTTTAAAATCCATAGAAAGTATTTTTCTAATAATATAATTTACTGATAAACTAATTATTTTTCTGGCAGATTCTTTGGTAATATTTGCACCCATTCTGCTAATTCTAGAGCCGCTTACAATTTTGTAATCAGAACTTTCTATAGTGTTTACTAAGGCATCAAAATCTGATAAATCTGTAGACAAATCTGCATCTAAAAAACCAATATAATCTAAGTCTTCTTTTTGAGCCATAAATAACATTCCTTGTCTTACAGCTTCTGCTTTACCACCATTTTTTTCGCAATTATATACGGTAATAAAATCTTCTCTTCCTTTTCTTAATTTGTTTAATACTTGCAACGTATTGTCTTTACTACCATCATTTACAAAACATAAATGGTAACCAGAATTTTTCTTAATAAATGATGTAAACTCTGTACTTAACAAACGTTCTTCTTCATTATAACAAGGTATTACAACACCAACACATCTTTTTTGAATTAGCACATCTTGAAAGTTTTTAATTACTTGATCTTGTTTTGGCGCGCCAATTAATCTTTTGGTTCTTGCACAAACTTCGGTTAAACTTAAGGGTTTTTTCATGTAATCATTCACGCCCAAATCAAAAGCTTCTTCAATAATCTTATCATCAGTATTTCCAGATAAAATCATAATTGGAGTTGCTAATTTTTTTTCTATTCTTAGGTAATTTACAATAGCCAAACCAGAAGAAGTTGGCATATTAATGTCTACAATAACCAAATCTGGTTTAAAAGCATCAATTAAAGTTTTCCCTTTTGCTACAGAAGTGGCAGTTTCTACTTGGTAACCCAATTCTTTTAATCTTAAAGCTAACGGAATTAAAACTAATTTTTGATCGTCTATTGCTACTACTTTCATTTTGTTGTTTTTTTGTTAATTACACTACAAATGTACAGCAGCATTGCATTTGTTTTTTTGAATGTGCGCCAAAACCGATGTTAAGTTTAGACGAATAGCAGGTTAGTTTAGATAAATAAATTTTAACCATAGTAGAAATCCAATTATCTTTACAAAACACAACTTGTAAATGAAACAGAAGACCAATACTTTTTTAATTGCTGCCTTAATCTTTGGAATTGCATTTCATGGTTCTGCTATCTTTTTTACTTTAGAGACTACTTATGATGCTTTAATTCATTTGTTTTTTGCAGATCATTATGCAAACAGTTGGTTTGAGCCTTGGAGCTATAAATGGTATACTGGTTTTACGGTAATGAGTTATCCTCCTTTAGTGCACCAATCTATTGCAGCTTTATCTTTAATTGGCGGCTTAAAATTTGGTATGTTTACAGTTGCTCTTATTGGTATTGTACTTTTTATTACAGGTGCTTATCGTTTTTCTTTGTTAATGACGGGCAATAGAACTGTAGCAGGTTACACTGCTTTATTTGCATCTTTATCGTCTTCTTTTTTAGAAACATTGCACGTTTTTGGGCAGTTGCCTAGTATTGTTGGTATTTCTATTTTAATGCATGCCTTGCCAGAAATTTATTTGTGGTTAAAAAGCGGTAAATACAAATATTTATTTACCTCGCTTTCTCTTATTGCAGTTACTGTAACCTCACACCATGTTACGCCAATTTTCGGGATGATATTTTTTATATTTCCATTAATAGGAATGGTAATTATGGATAAGTGTTATGAACAAGTAAACAGTTTTAAAGAAGTTACTTTTAAAATATTTTTAAATACCTTTTTTAAACAATTAAAAAGAAATTTATTATTTGGTTTTTCATCATTATTTCTAATTGTATTTTGCATTTTTCCGTATTGGATAAATTCAAAAAACAATCCCATAACACAAGTGCCAATTCCACATGGTTCTAGAGATAATTTTTTAGAAATTACTTCGTCTGGTTTGGTTTTCTTTTTTATTCCTTGGGGAGTTTTGTTATTGCTTTTACCTTACATTTTTTACCGTTATTTTAGCAAAAGATATTTGTTTTTTGGGCTTTCTATAGCAATGTTAACCCTTTTAGGAACTGGAGGTACCACACCAATACCAAAAATTATTTTAGGTGAAAATGCGTTTAATATTTTAACCTTAGATCGTTTTACATTATGGGCTTCTATTATGTCTTTACCCATCATTGGCGAGTTTATATTTCGATTGATTAATGGCGATTTAAAAACCTTAATGGTCGCTAAATTTGGTGCCGTTTATCATAAATTATTTGCAGGTTTTTTAGCCAGTTTGTTTTTAGTAATGGTGGTTTTTACAATGAGTTTAGGTTATTTTAGACCATCACAGCCACAAAAAATAAAAATGTTACCCATTGTAAATTTCTTAAATCAAGATGAACATGATAAATGGCGATTTTTAACCTTAGGTTTTGGAGATCAAATGGCGTGGTTGTCTGCACAAACCAATGCAATGACGGTAGATGGTAATTACCATTCTGCCAGAAGATTACCAGAATTAACTACAAGACCTATAGAACGTTTAGAGAATTCTAAATTTAAAGGTGTAGCTGGTATTGGCTCTTTACAACAGTTTTTAACCACACCAGAAAAGTACAATTTAAAGTATGTTTTTTCTAATGATAAATTTTACGATCCTATTTTATATTTCTGCGGTTGGCAACGCTTACCCGCTTTAGAAAACGGAATTATGGTTTGGGAGAAATTAAACGTACCACCACTTTCTACCATTTTACCAAAAGATGATGTAGCAAAAACCCTAAAATTATTATGGGGAATAATTCCATTTTTAACGGTAATTATTGCATTTATTTTAAACATACAATCTATTTTTTTGCAAAGTTTAAAGTTGAAAGATCACGTAACACACGATTTTTATAATTTTAAATTGTCGTTTACAAAGTTTCCTAAACGCGTTTTACAAGCTATTCATATTTGGAGTTTGTTGGTTTTAATTGTTTTTGGCTATGGTATGTATCTTTTTTATATTAAAAATGATACCCAAAGAACACCCGAAAACGCAATAATGGCTTATTATGATGCAATTGATTTTAAAGAATTTGAAAAAAGTTATGCGCTTATTAATCCAGAAAACAGAAAATCGGTAGCACAGTTTATGTTAGAAATTTCTGTAACAGATGGTATTCTAAATTCTTACGGAAAGTTAGATGCACTGCAAACAGAAATTATAACAGAAACAGAAGATTTTGCATCAGTAAAAATTGTTACGAATTGGATTACACCTTTAGAAAAAATCGAGAAAATTATTTACAAAGATCTCAAAAAAATTAATGGTAAATGGTACATAGAACCTACTGTAATTGAGCAAGATTTACCTCCAGATCAATTGTACTCTAAAAATATAACCAAATATTTTAACCAAGGTAGAAGGCGTGTTACAACAGAGCAAACTTACCACGAAGACGTTTTAAAACAACCTGTTTTAGAAATATTAAAAGCAAAATTGGTTAAAAACAACAATAGTTATGCTATTATTGGCGAAATTCAAAATATAGACAATGTTCCTGCAGATGTAGTTTTAAAAGGAACGTTGTATAATGATGAAAATAAAGAATTGGCAACCTACAATGCCAAATATCACATCAAACATAAATTACTACCCAAAGAAGTAAGTAGTTTTAGAATCGATTTTGAAGGAATTGCCTGGTCTAAAACACAAGATTCTATTCCAAATACCTTTAATCCAGATGAATTTACACCTGTAGAATTTGAAGAACAACCTACAAAATTCAATTTACAAGCAGCAGGTAATGTGGCAAATTTAGATTTGTATAAAGATGCAACCATAAGTAGTTTACAAGTAAAACAAAATACTATTGAAGGCACAATTTTTAATGCGGGTTTACAACAAATTACCATTCCACAATTGTTAGTTTCTTATTATAATGATGCTAAAGAGTTGGTTTGGGTAGATCATCAATTTGTAAAAAATGCCATAAGGCAAGAAAGAAAACAATATTTTGAATATCCTTTATTACAAAATAATACTATTACAATTATCAATACAAATATGAACAATTGTTTTGTAAACGGTTTGCCAAATGCAGCTATTGCTAATGAAATTGTAACCAATAGAATTGTAAATCATACCTATAGCCAACTACAAAAAATAAATGATAACCAATATAAATATATTAAAATAGAGTTGAATAATTTTATTGGAAGCCCAAGATAATGAATCGTAGAACAAACCTATTATGCTCTTTTTTGCTTACTTTTTGTGGGGTGCTTTTTGGGCAACAAACCCAAGTTAAACAAGATCAAATCAGCTTGCTAACCTTAAAAAAAGATTTTGTTGTTAATGATGATGTTGTTTTACATTTTAACACTACATCTAAAGCTAAATTTAGCATGTATGCCACCAATAGTTATGGCAGTAGTTTGGTGAATGGTATTAAAAAAGATGATAAAATTAGTTTTCAGTTACCAACTTACATCACAAGAAAAAGAGGTGTGTTGCATTGGAAAGTTTTTAATAACCAAAACATAGCCATTCAAGGAAATATAAATATAAAACCACAACAACGTGCTTCTTCTTTAGAAATGTATTTGGGACCTCCGAGTATTGAGGCTGGCGGAAAAGATTTTTCGATGTTAGTAACCATTCCAACAGATACTTTAGATAATCCATTGTTAGAAAACACAAATGTAGCGGTTAAACGTCAGTTTTTAAATGATAAAAAAAGTGCTACCATAAAGGTAAATAATTTAATAGCTTATCAAAACATATACTCGCCTTTACAAGCAGGTAGAATGTTGTTAGCTACCAATCATCTTCAAAAGAATTCTGTTGAATTAGATTTAACTATTGCGCCAGCCATTCCTGAAAAATTTCAAATTTTTTTCAAACGGAATCACAATTACGCAGATGGTAATCAAATAACTACATTTTACACTTCTGTATTAAAAGATAAATTTAACAATGTAGTTAGTGATGGTACTTTGGTGTATTTTTTTATTACGAATAGTAAAAATGCTGTTTTAAAAACTTTCGGGCAAACGGTAAATGGCGTGGCAAAAGCAAAAATGATTCATCCAGATAAAGCAGCAAACTGGTCTGTAAAAGCTTTTGTAGATGGTATTGCAGAGAGTAAAGCCATCTATATAAAATACCAACAAGCAGTACAAGATTTTAATATTGTTTTTAAAGAAAAGAATACGAAAATACAAGTAGGTCCTTTTAAAAGTTTTATGAATCAAATAATTCCTGATGGTTTAAACGTAAAGCTTAGTGTCACAAAACATAATAAGGTTGTAAAAGTATATTATACAGAAACTAAAAAAGGTTTTTCAAATTTTATTTTGAATAAAAACTTTTATGAAAAAGGCAATTATACATTAAAAATTGAAGCCGCAGGTTTGATTAAAACTTTTGAAAAAATTGCTTTATGGTAAAAACAAATAAAATACTATTGCGAATTATTTTAATGGCTACTTATGTATTTATTTGCGCAATTTTGGTGTTTTTAATAAGTGGAATTTTATCTTACTTAAACACAGGTGCAGATAGAAGTTCTTTATTACACACCCAAATAAAAAAAGAACAGGTATATACACCAGAATTGAAATGGAAAAAAGATGGGAACCAAGGCAGACCAATAAGCGATCAAGTTTTAGCGGCTGTAGAAAGCAATTATTTAGACGCTTGGTATATAAAACAATTGGCCTATAGAGAAAACACAAAAACAGGAATTGCAGATTTTTACACCAAAAACGCAAGAAAAAATTTGTTTTCTATTATTGATGAAAATGCTAAAAATGAAACCTATATAGAAGCCACCACACTTTCTCATGAACCAGATGTTTTGTTTTATAGTGAAGATGGTCAACTTGTAGTTTTAGAAGATAAAGCTGTAGTTGAACATAAAAAAATCTTTCAACACAAAACCCAAGTTTTAGCAATTACAGAACAATCGGATTATAAACACATTTTATTATTAGAAGATGGTTTTTGGAGAATTCGCCATAGTGTTAGGGAAAACGTAAAGCCTTACAAGAAAAAAAACCGAAAAAATGCACCTAATTCTTTGCCAATAAAAGGCATTAATTATTATCCACAAAAAACACCTTGGAATATGTTTGGCAATACTTTTGACCAAACCATTATTGCTAAAGATTTTGAAATTATTAAAAAAGCGGGTTTAAATTCCATTAGAATTTTTGTGCCTTATGAAGACTTTGGTAAAGCAGTTTTAAAGGAAGATAAGCTAAATAAATTAAAAACAGTATTAGATATTGCCTTAGAAAAACAATTAAAAGTTGTGGTTACTTTATTTGATTTTTACGGAAATTATGATGTGTTAGATTGGACTTTAACCTACAAACATGCTCGTGGTATTGTTACCAAATTTAAAGACCACAAAGCTATTTTAGCTTGGGATTTAAAAAACGAACCAAATTTAGATTTTGAATCTCGTGGAAAGGAAAACGTAATTTCTTGGTTAACCTTTTTATTAACTGTTGTAAAAACCATAGATGAAACACATCCTGTAACCATTGGTTGGTCTAATATTGAAAGTGCAACTATTTTAAGTGATCAATTAGATTATATTTCATTCCATTATTACGAGGCTTTAGAAAATTTTGAAAATGAATTGCTAACGCTAAAAAAACAATTACCTAATCAACCACTTATTTTGCAAGAGTTTGGTTTGTCTTCTTATGGTGGTTTTTGGAGACCTTTTGCAAGTTCAGAACAAGCACAAGCCAATTACCATAAAACAATGCAAAAAGTATTAGCAAAACATAAAGTTAATTTTATGTCTTGGACTTTGTATGATTTTGAAGAAGTTCCTAGCAATGTAGTTGGCAAGCTACCTTGGCGAACCAACCCACAGAAAAATTTTGGTTTTATAAATAGCAATGGAAAAAAGAAAGCGGCTTTTGAGTTTATTGCTCAATAAAAGTTGTTAAGGACGTTGTAAATTTGCTGAAACCAACAATTTATTTACACGTTTTTAGGTGCTTTTACTCAATTTAAATGTTGTTTTTTTGTAAGCAATTCCATTATAATTTATTTTTTTAAGCGGTTATTTTTCTTTTTCAAAAATTATTAATTCATATCTTTTCCTTATCAATTTTTGCGAACTCCTTTTTTGAAACTTTTTATTTTGAAAATTATTAAAGCACTTTCAGAAGTAGCAGACTTATAAATAACAATTCTAAAAAAAACCATTTAAAATTTATAAATTTTAGATGG
>NZ_CANLXV010000013.1 GCF_947495205.1 uncultured Polaribacter sp.
TTTTGCCTAAAAAACCTTCTATAAAATACCAAACAGTTAATACTAATCAACTTGCGTTTTATTAATCGAACTCAGGTTACAAAATTAAAAAAAGTCAGAAGAATTAATCTCTCCTGACTTTTTTAAATTGGATAATTTTTTATTTATCTAATAACCAATTTAGAGTGATATACTTTATTATCACTAGTAATTGCTTTAACCATGTATAGTCCTGAAACAAACTGTTTGTTATTTGTAATTTTAAGATTTCCGTTTACACTTGAACCTTGATAAACGGTTTTTCCTAAGGTATTGTAAATAATAACCTCTGCTTGTTCAATATTGTTTAATGAAATTGTAAATACGTCTTTAGCTGGGTTAGGGTATACTTTTATTGATGAAGTATTAAATTCTGTATCAGAAATACTTAGTGCATTATCAACTAAAATAAGTTGCCAATTACTTCTATCGTCATTTGCTGTAGCAATAGCATGAGTTACTGTTCCGTCTTCATTATAATACAAAAATCTTCCAGAAGTTCTAGACTCAAATCTATACGTATCATCTGTTTCGTTGTAATAGATTGTCCAAGTTTTATCTGTATCTGCAGCTGGTGCAGCTTTATTGGTACTTACTATGAAGTAAGGTTTATTTCCACCATCAAAGCCTGAACCTGGAGCTCTAAGTATTCCAAAAGTTTCACTATCTATATTGTAATATTCCCCACTTTGTACAAAAGACCAATGGGTATTTGTTGCTTCTACTGAGTCACTCATTGTTACAGGAGTAGCAGCTGCTCCTGAATCTGTTAAAAACGTTCCTGTAGCAACATTTTTTATACTAAATACTTTGTCTTTTAAACCTAAATCATCTGATTGATTTGCATCATCTACTATTTCTTTTTTCTCATATGTAGTATTTGCCCATCTAATTTGTGCTCTTCCACCATGAACTCGATAAGCACCATATCTAATACCAGATTCTAAAGCTCTTTCTGGTTCTGGAATATTCCAATTAAAAACTTTTCCGCCAATAATAGCATCAGCATAATGAATCTTTTTTGTTGGATCATTTGGATCTGCTCTAAAACCTACCTCTAATTCAATATCTGTAGCTTCATTTTTTTTGATATTTGTTAAAAAAATAATTTGTCTTCCAGCTCCTGCACCTCCTCTAAAACTAATTTGCTCTCTAACAATGTTAAAAGATACCTGTACTCTATCTCCATTAGCATTTGTTCCAAAAACAGGTTCTGCTCTATACAAACAAATTGCTGGATCTGCAGAACCTCCACCTCCTGAATGTTTTCCTTTAGCTTGCATAATGTAACTACCATGCCTACCATTAGAAGGGCTGTAGGCAGCTTCTAATATTCTAACTGTACCTTTAAACCTGGCATAACTACCTACACCTCTAGTTTTAGATCTAGATAAGGAGCGTTCTATTCTAGGTTGTAAAGTATTTGTATCTTGGTTGTTAGAACCTGCTGTTATGTTGTAGATTCCCCAAACAGTATCGTCTATAGTTACCTCTTTGTAGTTTGCATAACAACTTCTATCGTCTATTGTACCAACATTAACTGCATTTGGTAAATCTGCTGATGTTCTTGTAGCATTTGCTCCTTCTGGGTTACATGTTGTATAAGACCCTGTATCTTCATCTATTGCAGTATCTTGTGCAGTAATAACTAGTGAAAAGAAGGTAAAAACAAGAGATAATAAAAATTTAAATGTTGTTTTATTCATAATTGAATTTTAATTTTAATAATCCTATTTTGTTTAAATGTTAAATTTTAAAGCTTGGTTATTTTATAATTAATTTAGAGTAATATGCTTTATTTTTATCTGAAAGTACTTTAACTAGATAAACACCCTTTTTAAATTGGTTACTTTTTACTTCTAAAAGATTAGTTGTTGTTGTGTTTTTATAAACACGTTTCCCTAAAACGTTATAGATTTCTATGTTTTTTGTATTTTCGATATTCTGAAATGACATAACAAATTTCTCTTTAGCTGGGTTTGGGCGAATGTTCATTTTTGGTACAGTAAGTTCTAATTCTAAAGTGCTTAATGTTTGGCTTGTAGATATGGCTTTCCACTTACTTCTTTCATCTGTTTCTTCTGCAGCAATATTAGTTACATTACCTTCTGCATTATAGTATAAGTACCTTTGATTATCTTTCGATTCGAATCTAAATGTATCTTCTGATTCATTATAATGAATTTTCCAAATTTTATCTGAATCATTTGCAGGTGATTCTTTAGCTGTACTTACTACAAAGAAAGGTTTATTTCCACCATCAAAACCAGAACCTGGAGCTCTTAGTATTCCAAAAGTTTCACTATCAATATTAAAGTATTCGCCTGTTTTAACAAACATCCAATGCGTATTTGTTTCTTCTCCAGAATCACTCATAGATACAGGAACTGCGCTTCCACCTGAATCTTTTAAAAACTTTCCTGTAGCAACATTTTGTAATCTGTAAGCACCAAATGTTAAATCTGATTTATCTATTGCTATAACTTCTACCGTGTTTTCTGAAGATGTAATACTTTCTCCATTTGTTTTATAAGCAACAGCTTTTATTGTAAAAGTACCTGTTGTAGTTGGTGTCCAATCTAATAAAAAGGGTTTTGTTGTATCCTCTTCCAACAAAGTATCATCAACCATAAAGGCTACTTTTGTAATTTCTCCTTCGTCTGCAGTTGCGTTTGCAAATAATTGAATGTTTTCTCCTTCTCTAAAGCTTTGATTGTTTGTTGGTGTAACTAAATTTACGGCAAAAGGTTGTGGCCCAGTAACTATATTTAAATCTATAATTTGTAAATAAATTGGCTGCGTATCATCTTTATCCGCAGGATTATTTTCTAATAAATAATAATACAATTTACCATCTGATATATACACTTGGCCTTTTCTAAAACGCTTGCCAGATGTTGCTTCATAAACTCTTGTAAAAAGATTTGTACCTCCAGGAGCTTGTTCTACAAAAGGTCTTCCAGAAGAATTTAAACCAATAATATATACATTACCTCCTGCTGAATATAAAGTTTCTGCACCAGAAAAATCTGTTGAAGTTATAAATTCTGTAGCACCTGCTGGCTTATAGGTATGCACTTGTTTTGTAACATTATTTTCATTGTCTTTAACTCTACCAATAAAATGTACATCTTCGTTATCTGTAACTGTCCAATCAAAACCTTGTACCATATACACTTGATTCAACGCAGTTGTTTCAACCAAATCTCCAGGTTCAGAAATTTTAATTAAATCTGATTTTGCCATTGGTCTTGTAAAGCCAGTTCCTTCGTGATCTTTCCATTGTGTTAATCCACTTGGATCATCAGAATACGCGTAGTAGAAACCGTTTTGGTATTGATATTTATCATTTCTAACATTAGCTCTTTGTTGAAAACCAATTCTTATTTTTCCATTTAAATATTTAATATCTCCATATAAACCCCAATTATATGGACTACCATGGCTAGATGCGCCTGTTCTATTAAAATCTGTGTAACCTTCCCAGTCATTACCATCATATTTAGCAAATAAAAACTTACCATTTTCTGAAAAACCAAACCTATTTTTCATGAACAAATCGCCTTCATCATTTGTAAAAAAAGCTGGATACGTAAGTAGTTTCGTAGTATTATCGTCTGTAATTCCTGGAAACCTTAAATGTTTATAATTATTATTAGGAGACTGTACAAATAAATCAATAGTAAACTGATCATCTGGAACTGTTGCTGCATTTGGTGTAGTGTAAGAATACCTTAAATAATCATTTGCAAATGCTGCAATTCTACCATTTCTGTGCATATCATACACCATATGTATGGTTCCGTTTTTTGGAGAAATACCAACAGCAATGGTATTATGAGTTTCACCAATCCACCATCTTCCATTATAACCTGTGTGCTGATGAGGAAATTCAATTGTTTTTTGCACTCCAGTTTTTTGGTTATATCGCGTCAACATTACATGACGATCTTCTTTTCCACCTCTATACCAAGTAAGAAAAACATAATCTCCAAAAACTTTTATACAATCTCCATGAGGCGTTAATGCCGCTCCATAAACATAATCAAACCCTGTTGCTGAGTTTGTAGTGGTATTTAAAGCAACTCTATCACCATCAAAGTACATCACTTTATCTGTAATAAATATTTCTTTTTCTAAAGTTACTTGAGCAACTGCTTTAAAGGTAATTAACAACATTAAAGCAAAAAATATAGTTTTAAAGGTAATTTTGTTCATAAATAAGTTCCTTATTATTAAAGTCCTCAAAATTACACTTTTGCGCATAAAATTGCATCCTGAGCTATCCTGACAAAATTACCCTAAATATATATTAAATTAACACTTTACAGATTAATTTTCAATTTTACAGGACCTATTAAACCGGCGTTTTCCAACTCAGTTTCATTCTTTTTTGGACCTGCTGTAGTCCAGGTTTTCTTAGCATTTTTAGGTCTTTTATTATCAAAAATTAATTGATTTCTCCAAGTGTTGGTTACTTTTATTTCTAATTTATTTTCTCCAACTTGAGTTTCATTACTAATATCAAACACAAAAGGTGGTGCCCATTTTACACCTACTTTTTTTCCATTACACCAAACCTCTGCAATATTTGCAACTTCACCCAAATCTAAAACTGTTTTTTTACCTATTTCTTTAACTTCAATAGTTTTGGTGTATGTTGTTGTTCCTGAATAATGTTTAACGGCATCATTTTCTAATGCTGTTAACGATTTTAATTGGTTTATTTTCATAGATTCTGGAGTATCCCATCCTTTATCAAAAGATAAATTCCAATTATTTTGAAGTGATTTTTCCTTAACATCAACAGTTATTTTGGTGTGTGGTACATTCTTATGAAAAACATAATCTCCAGAGATTGAAGCTGTAAAATCGTCGCCCTTCCAAGATAATTTAGGATAATCTTTTGTTTTATAAATTTGATACCACCCTGTCTTTGTATCTAAAACTGTATTATCTTTTAATGTGATTTTTGACACTATTGATTTTTTATCACTTTTAGAAAACACTATAATTTTACTTCCGCTTGCGGGTAAAGTAACGGCGACATTAGTTCTGTTATTTTCAGATTTCCAAACCTTGGCAGTCTGTTGGTTTCCTGTAAAAGCATCCCAAATCTGAGGCGATAAATTATCAATTCTAAAACTTAGAGAAACAGCTATAGGATTTTCTTCTTTTGAGGCTACAAAATAAATATGTGCCTCTTTGGTTTCTCTATGAATCCAATTGATATTTACATTTTCTGATGTAATTACATCTTTTGCTATTTTTTCGGCTGCTAAAACTTCTTTAAGTGTTTTACCCCAATATACTTTTCCTTTTCCTGTATTTTTCACTCCACTTTTAGTGTTGTCCCATAATTCATCAGCAATTAATTGCAATTCTTTTAAATCGTTTTCATCATCCATTAAACTTGGTGAGTCTTTAGGCTTATCACCCAAAATAACTGCGCCATTAACAACCAATTCTTTTATTTTTTTTAGCGTTGAAAGCAATATTTTCTCTGAATTTCTTAAAGTAATTACTTTATAATTTCCACCGTTTTCAACGTGAATTTGCCCATTTTTTACACTTAATTTTTCTTGTAAAATTTCTTCGTTTAAATAATCAAATCTATATCCTTTAGGAAACGCATCTAAATCAAACGGCGGTCTCTCAAACTCATCTCCATAATACCTCAAAACGTCTGCTACAAATTCTCCTTGTTGCAATATGTATTGATTTCTAGATAAATACGCTATCCAATCTGGCATGTATTTCCACCAAGTTTGTTTACGTACAAAAGGAAAACCAATACTACCACCAAAACTAGATCCTGGAAAAACATCTGTTTGTGGTGTATGCGAAAACGTGTGAAACACCAAATGATTTACGCCTTTTGCAAAATTATAATCAATTAAATATTTTACAGAAAACGGATGCTCGTTCCATTTTACGCCAACTTGCGTACAAGCTTCTGCGGCTAATTTAGGTTTGTTGTACAAATGCGCAGCAGAAGCAGCATTATAAATTGGTTTTGCATATTCATTCTGTGCAGACGGTGCTTTGGGATACCAAAACTCTGTCATTGGTATATCACTTACTCCATAATAACGCATAGGATCTATTGGTAAAACCTCACCACCTGCACCTTCTGTATACACTTCTGCACCCATTTTGTTTGCCACTGTTGCAAAATGTTTGAAAAAATTATCTATAAAAACATCGTCCATTGTTTGGCGTAAATCTCGCAAAAATTTGGTTGTTGTTTCCTTACTTTCTACAATATAACCTATTGTTGCTGGCAAGTATTTTTTCATACTATAGCCTCTTCTATTTTCAAATTCGTTAAATAAATCTTCAGAATTTATTGTCCAAGTTGGTACATGACTTTCCCAACTATCAATAAGTAAACCTTGCAATTTTCCATCTGCAATTGGCCCACCAGATTTTATCAAATCACCAATCATTCCGTTTTTTAAGTGATTTTCTATGGCAATTTTATCTAACTTACTAGATTCCCAACCCGTTGCTTCTGGTACTGCAGGTTTGTTGGTTAATCGCATATTGATATGCCCAAACCTTACAATTGTCCAATTTCCTTTTGGAGCATTCCAAGTGAGTGTTCCATCTTTAGATAATTGGCTTGTTAAGTTGATGATTTGTTTTGCGTTAATAATTGTATTTGGAGCGTAATTATATTGTACATCTTCTTTTAAACGCCTTAAAACCTTTCCTGCCTTAGCCTCATGATTGTGTAACTTTGGTTTGGCACTTAATCTTATAGATTCTGGTGCAATTGTGTGTGCTCCTAAAAAAGTAAATTTAAAAACAGTTGCTGTAGTTTCTGGTAGCACTAAAGTTAAATATTTACGCCTGTCATTCCAATTTGCGTCTGGTATTTTTATGGTTGTAATCTCTTTAAATTTATTCTCAATTTTGGCTTCAACTTTAATAGAAGCATTAATTTGAGGATAATTTGTACCCATAATAAAATGACGAATTTGAGGTAAAACGATAGAACGTAAAGTTACAGGTGTATCAAAGCTTGTTTTTACCCACGTGTGTTGATTTTTTACTTTTGCAATTCCTGATTTTCTATACTCCTTTAGTGGTTTGTCTAAACGTGTTGTTTTTCTGGTAACAATTAATTTTGAAGCTGGATTAAAAATAGCCGTCCAAGGAATTTTGTTATTGTTTGTTTCTATTTTTGATGGATTAAAGGGCTCTAAATCATCACCTTTTAAGGTAGGAAACGCCAAAACTTGAATATCTTTATAATCGTAGTCTGGTGTATGGTATAAAGAATCAATTTTTAAATTTTTAACCAATTCTTTTCCTCCAGAAATATGGTATGTAGTTTCTACAACTTCTCTTTGTGCTTCTGCTGCAGGCACCCAAGGACCACCCGTCATAGACCAACCTGGGCAATTTTGCATGGTAAATTTTAAACCTAGTCGTTTGCATTCATCTGCAGTAAAACGAATCATATCTTCCCATTCTGGAGATAAAATTTTAATAGGTTTTACGTTTGGAAACGCACGACCTGCTTTGTTAAACAAATGAATTCCTTGCAAACCAGCATCTTTTATGGCTTGCAAATCTAGTTTTAAACCTTCTTTACTTATATTATTACCATTTAAATGAAACCAAGTTTCTGGATGGTATTCTTTTGATGGAGCTATAAAGTTTTTGGATAATTCCTTTAAATCTAGACTATAAGTTTTATAGGCAGTATTTGTATCTTTAGTTTGACAAGAAAAAACAATTAATGTTAAAAAAAACAGGATAATTTTACACTTCATTTGGCATATTTTTAGAAATTAAATTAAGTTGTTTTCTTACAGACGAGCATCCTGTCGTATCAGGTAAAAAAATACAATAAAAATTAAATAAATGCGTTTAACAACTAATACATCCTCTTGCATTCTGCATAAAAATTTTAAGATTGATTGCGAATTAATAAATTGACTTATTAACTAAAGTTAAAAAGATTGATTGAATACGCGTGATCTCATAAAAAACTCTTAAAGTCAGCATTCATCAGGATAGTTTAGTAAAACAAATCATTTAATTTTAAAAATATTTTAAGAATTATGAAGAAAACAAAATTAAATTTTAAACTAGGAACAATTAAAGCTTTAGTTGTTTTTACCACCATTTTTGCTTGTACAAGTGAAGAAGATGGCGGACCAGAAGGTATATCTCTTGAAGACTTTGAAATCATAGAACAAGAACCAGTAGTTATAGCTGCTGATGAAGATACAGGATCTTATACCATTTGTAACGATGATGGCGCAAATGCGACCAGAACAGACGGCGATATAGCAAATCCTGTTAATGTAGGAACAATTGATGATAGAAGTTGTTATGCTAATTACAAAGAAAGCACCATTGATGGCGTTACTTGGGGCATATACAATATTACTGATGGTTCTAATAACCAAGATGCAGCAAACACATTGCAACCTAGAATTGAACGTGCATTACCTGTTGCTAAAAGCACTAATCCAGGTACTTATGTTAGATTTAAAGGAGATTTTAGAATCCTTGAAACTGCAGATGGAGGAACTTTTAGTAGAAATGGTTCTTACATAGCGCAAGCTAAAGGTCAACATACTGGTGGAGGTGGTTCTGCAGATCCTGCTATTTGTTTATATAGAGCACACCCTATTTACGGAACAGGTATTAATGCAGACAAACAAATTGCGTTTGATATTTATGCAGAACGTATTTTAGTGCGTGGTGGATCTGGAAGTGGTAGAGAAGTTGTGCTACTTAAACGTGTAAATAAGAACGAGATAACTTCTTTTGAACTAGAGGTAGGTTTTAAAGCAGATCCAAGTGATTCTTCTAAAAAAATACATTATTGTAATGCTATAATTGGAGGTGAAGCCTTTAATTGGAATATTCCTGAGCCTGAAAGAGGAACGCAATCTAAAATTAGATATGGTGCATATCGTGTTCCAGGTGGTAGAGCACAAATTAGATGGGCAAATACCTCCCATGTAAAAGTAGAGAAATAAAGACTCTAATTTTATAAGAAATTAACTTCAACTTTTTTAGGAAAGTTTATGATATTAAAAAGCTAGTAAATCTTATTTACTGGCTTTTTTTTATATAAATAATGTTTACAGATTAATATTATGCTGAATATTAGATGCTGATAAACTTTTTGAAAAACATACTTTATTAGCCATAAAAAAATTAAGCAATTAAGAACATTTAAGAGCGAAATTGATGCTTTATAATATCGTAGCAACAAAACAACACAACGTTTTTTAAAGGCAATACTATGAAAGGAAAATCGACGAGTTAATGTAGTGCTTCTGCGCAAACACCACCTAATCGATAAATAATAAACTACCCTTATTCTTTTATCTAAACAAAAGAGTTATGAACCGCAGAGAAAATAAAATTAAAAAAGATTTATTGGATAATATTCTTTGTTGTAAAGAGTAGATATCTCTAATGAATTACAAAAGCAACTATGTATAAAGGATTTTCAATCAATTAACAAAAAAAAGCCATAACTAAAATAATCAATCAAAAGTTGATGATATTTTAGGCACAGCTTTATGCAACTATTTTTAAAAATTCTTAATTTACATTTAATGTTTATTTTTTTTCTATAAAACTTTCTTGGTAATTTCTCCAATTACGTTAAATCAATCCAGTTTATAGGCTACTGAAATAAATTGTTTATCTATATAATTAAATACAGTTTAATTAATTGGTACTAAAGCTCCATATACTTCCTATTGTAACGCCTTCTTTACTATCTTTTACTACAATTTTAAAGTAATATGTTGTTCCTGCTGATAGACCTGAAGCCTGAAACGTAGTATTAGATTGATTTTCTGACACCTTTGTAGTTGGGTTTTCATTAGTATCTAAATAAACATCAAAGGTTAATGGATCTTCATCTGCATCACTAGCAGACCAACTTAAGGTGGTGCTTGTTCCAGAAATTGTACTATTTAAAACTGGTAAAACCAATTCAGGAATAAATGGTAAATGATTAGACTCACCTTCTCCTTCAGTTAAAAACTGACTTGTAATAGAAAAATCACTTTCCGCATTTTTACTATCTATTGCTTTTACTCTCCAGAAAAAAGACAATCCTTTATCTAAAGTAATTATTGTAGAAGTAACGTTTGTAACAGATTTATTTTCTATAATAGAAGAAAAGTTTGCATCTGACGCTATTTCTAGTCTATATCTTAAAGTTTCTCCTTCTGGGTCTGTAGATGCATTCCATTGAAAATTTATTGCATTGTCTATACAAAGCGTGTTGTTAAGCGGAAATATTTTTGATGGAACTGTGGGCGCTTTATTTTCTGTTTCTGGCTCAGGACCAGGTCCTTCCTCTTTACTACAAGATAAACTTAACAAAAGCGTAAATACTAAATATAAATAGATATGTTTCTTCATTTTAATTTTTTATAAGTTTTAAAAATACAGGTTTCTCAATGTTCATTTTAACAATATACACACCACTTGGCCTATTACTAATATCTACGCTTAGTTTACCGTTGATAACTGTATATGCTCTTTTTTCAATTAATTGTGATCTTATATTGTAAATTTCTACATCAACATTTTTTAAACTACTTGACACAAATATTTCGAAATTTCCTTTAGAAGGATTTGGGTATGCCGTAATATTTTCTAGTAAATCAATAGTTTTTGATAATACTCCTTGACAAGCGCTTTTAGTTTTAATTTCTATTTGATCTCCATCTGCAACATTTATAGAAAAATCTTTAAGTTGTGTTTCAAAAAGAACCACTCCATTTTTAATAACAGTAAATGGTGCAACACCCTCTGTAATAGAAATTTTTGCAGAGTTTTCTTTACCTACTGAAATTTTACCAGCTAAATTTGCGCCTGCTGCAATGGTAAATTCATATAGTTGTGGAGCATCTTGTCCTTGTGTTGTAATAGACAAGCTATAAGTTCCAGGTGATAAATTTTCAATAGTAGTGTTATTTTCAAAATTATATTCTTCACCATTAAGCATTGCTGTATAATTACCGCTAGTTGCTGCAGTAATATTAATAATACCATTACTTTTATCTACACAAGTTTCTCCTATTGATTCTACTGTAAAAATATTTGCTGGAACTGGTCCATTATATGCAAAGTCTAAAGTTGTCTCTTGAAAAGCTTTTCCATCAGCATCTCCATTTAAGGTTTCATCTAAAAAGGTTAACTGTGCCCCTTCTCCAATATACAAAGAAACATCTGTAGTTGTTGCTTTAGGTTGAGATCTTACTACTGCAAAGCGCCCAGTAAATGTAATATCATAAGCCTCTAAAGTTAACGTTTCTTGGTTGGTATCATTAGCAATAATAACATCTCTTATATCTTGGTTATTTACATTTGACAAAACCTCTAAACCTACAACTTTACCTGCATTGTATATTAATTTTGATGACACTATTGTACTTTGAGCATTGCCAGATGGTTCATAAAGTGTTACAAAAGGCTCATTCCATGCTTCTCCGTATTTTCTTGCTATAAATAGTTGGGTGTCTTTGTTAGCATACCCATTACTTACTTCTTTTGTTGGCGGAGCTAAAGCAGCTGTATATTCTCTACTAATACCACCAGGAACACTAACGTGTAAATAATCATCGGTAGCTTGTAAATCAAATCTTGCAGTAATATCGCTACTTACTGCAGTAGATGTTTTTGCATCAGAATACCATCTCCAACCTGGTTGTTTTCTATCATCTCCAACATCATTTTGAAAACGCTGTGGAGTATCTGTTAAATCTAATAGATTATTATTTGCTTTGATTTGCATTACATCTCCTAAACCATGAAATATATAATCATGAAAATTATTTGAAGTATTAGAAAAAGATCGAAAAACATCTACATAATAACCTGTTGTTGGGCTTGTACGTATAATACCGTTTGTTCTTTGTTGATCTACATTATTAATATTATCATCTAAAAACTGAGTAGCAAAACTAAAATTTTCTGCAATTGATGGTGCTTTTACTTTAGGCTCACTTGCTTCTAAAATAAGAGGGTCTGTAATATTTTGCCATGTACTATTACCATTTATTTTAGGACCTCTACCAGAAGAACCGTTAACAATTATAGTATTGTGTGCAGCATAAGAAACTGCATATTGTTCATGAATATCTGAACCAAAAGCATCTGCACCATAATCTGGCCCAATTACATAACCTGCTCCATAAATTTCCAAATCTATTCCTCCTGCATGGGTATGTACATAGGTTCCTCCATGAGTATAATACATTAAACCATTTTGCTCATCATCTACTCCAGAAAGGTTGCGTTGCATTACTACTCCTGCGTGTGTTGCTTGTACAGTTCTGTATTTTGGTTCTCCAGCATTACTTACAGAAGCATCTATATTAACACCCCATAATAGTTGTAAAGGGTTGTTCCACTCTAAACGTTGATTTTCTATTACTGGGTTGTAACCACCTTCTTCGCTATAAATTTTCTGGAGCGTTGTAGCTGCTCTCTCTTTTAACGCTGCATATTCTTTTCTGTCTGCAATTTCTAAAATACTTCTAAATATATGCGCATGGTCTGTAAAAGTTCTACCAATATCTCCATAAGCCATTGTTAAACCACTAGGATATAAAAAGTTTTCGTAAATAAAAATGCTTTCTATTATGTCTTGATTATCTTCTACTATGTTAAGTTCTGGTTTATACCTGTCTACTATATTCATAATTTGAATAAACAAAGCATGGGTAAATTTACCATAACCGGCAGATTCTGGCCACAAACGTTCTACTTCTGTAAATTCTCCTAACATCCAATTGATACCTGGTTGATTACTATTGGCAGCACCATTCATTAATAAATTAAAATACGCCTCTCTTTTCGCATCATCTTGCATACACATTACACTGTATAAAGCACCAGGCAATTCTAAAACAGGATGATTAGAACCATTACCTCCAACTTTTATTACATTCTCTGTCATTACTTCCAATGCTTTTTGGGCATCTTCAAAATTAAAAGAAACTTGACCATTAGATGCTAAATCATAAACTGTTGTACCTTCTTTAGAAAGAAAAGGTTCTACAAAATCATAGATCATAGCAACTCTTGTAAATAATTCTCTACATTGAATTAAGTGATTAAAGTTTGGCGAATAAAACTCAATAGTAAGTGGATTTTTATCTTTAAGTAATTTTACATATTGATGTAAAATATCTGAGGCAATTTGCGCATATTTTTCATCATCTGTTAAATAGTAGAGCATTGCAGATTCTGCACCAATGTTAAGCTTATTTCTATGTATAGTTCTGTTTCCTGGTATTGCAGGTATTCCAGAAATTTCTGAAGAAGGATTGTTCCTATGATTATTTGCAATAGTACTGTTACCATTTTGCAGTTGAGAAAACAAACTACTAGCCCAACTATGGTTAGCAATATTATCTAAAATATCTTGCTTGTCTGAAGGGGATACCCAAATATGTGGATGGGTTAAAGATTGTGTTCCTGCACCTCCCGTTTCTCCTGAAGTATTTAGCAAATCTTTAAATTCTATATTATCAAAAGAAAAAGTTCCTAAACCAGAACGAGATGTTGCCTGAATTTTGAAACCTGTAATATCTGCTTTAGGTGATTCTATATTTCTTAATGAAAAATTATCAATAGCTTTTGTTGTACCCACCCAAACTTGCATTCTTCCCGTTGGAATGGTTGTTGAATTTCCATCTGGAGCATCAAAATTTTGACTGCTGCCAGAGTTATTTATAATGAATGTAATGGTTTGTTTTCCTGTAAAAAAACCAGAACTTGGCGCGCCATTAATATTATCTACTGTGGTTACTCTAAATTCGTTAGAGCCGTCTTTACCAAGTATTCCAAAACGACTGGCAAATGAAGAGTTAGTACCAAATGAAGCATTTGAAAAAGAATTTCCAATAAAAACACTAAATAAAGGGTTTTGTGTACCTGATTGATAATTTTCCAACTCAAAATCAAACTGAAACTGCACCAAAGTTGGATTTTCAGAAAAATTGAAATTTCTGTACGCAAACATTGTAGCTGTATTGGTTCTTTCAAATTGTAAAGCCCCATTAGTTATGGTAGTAGTTAAACCAGTTTGCCCTTGAGTTAAACCGTTGAACTCTCCAATACTTGGAACAGTACTTACATAATCTGAAACAGCTGTAGAACCTTCAAAATCTTGAATAAATACTTGCGCTTGAAATAAGCTTGGAAGTGTTATTAGTAATATAATAATAATTTTTTTCATCGATCTTATTTTATGGACTTTAAAGATAAACCCTAAAGCGTGTGAGCACGTCATGCACTGTCCTGCTATAAACTGTTAAAATATAAGTTTAATTTTAGTCGATAAAAATAAAAAACCTTTCAATAAAATTTATTGAAAGGTTGTTAAATGGTATAATTATAGTTTGCTTATGTAAGTTTTAAAGCCGCTTTTTACAAATCACTTTCTTGTTATGATGTTTTCACAGCAATTGCAAACATTCTCTTTAAAATTTATGTTAATATACTGATTATCAATATTATTCTTAAATCTCTTACTAAATATTAATTTAAAAAATAGAATACCCCAACACAATAGATAAGGATTCAACATCTGTAAACCAAGTTGCTTCACTAACATTAGTCAAAGTGTTTCGTGTTGGTAAATACCTCAATTCTAAACTGAAACGTTCTTTATATTTACAGCCAATACCTAATGCCGTATTAAAGGTATTATCTACTTCTGTTGAAAACGGAATACGATTTTGTATATCTAATTTAGTACCAAAGTTTATGTCATAAATAATTAGAGCATTCACAAAAAACTTTAAGTCTTTTTTATTGAGATACATATAATGTCTTAAACCAAAATTGACTTCAAGTGACCTTTGGCTAATACTTGCAGTTTCTATATCTGCACTAAACTGATGATAGGTGGGTTCTAAAAGCAACGCCCATTTGTTATTATTAAACCCTAAAATAAATTCTGCTTCTAAACCTAGTCTAAATGACGTCAAATTTTTACCGAAATCAAATTGTCTGCTACCATTTGGATTATTCAAAACAAGTGATGACATTCTTACACCTGGTCTTATGTTTAAATTAAATGAATCTTCATTTTTTTTCTTTTTTTGATAATTAATAAATTCTGAATTGCTGCACTTATTATATTTAATAAAAAATTTAATTAAGTCTGATTTTTTATAATCTATTTTCTTAAAACTATTCATTGAAACACCATCGCACTTTAAAGCAATCCATAATTGTCTTCTAAATTCATTGTTATTCGCCACAGCACTTCCACCATCTGTTAAATAGCTTTTATATACCAGTTGCTTAACTTCAGCAGCTTTTTTATTAAAAAAATATCTTACAAAACCTTTTTCTTCATAATAATAAAGGGTTGCATTACCTTCTATTAATACTTTTAAAAATAAACTTTCGTTGTTAAAAATTGGGTTTACATTAAAATCCAATTCATCTACTTTTTTGCTAGATCTATCTATATCTACCTTACGTCTTACATATTTAAATGTGTTTACAACTCCAAATTCTTTAACAGAATTAATGGTTAACGTTTTCTTTTCTGAATTTTGTTCGATTTTATATTTAAATTCGGTGGGATTATTTAACCAATCTTCATTTTTTATAAAACAATTAATCTTTTCATTGGAGTTGTTTATAAAATATCCTTTAACAAATGATGTTTGAGCAAAGACATTTATGGTAAAAATAAATGCGAAAAATACTGTGAATTGTTTTGTCATTTTTTTAAAATTGAGGGTTAGTTCGTATTCTTTGACAATAGCAAACGTTCTAAGAAAGCAAAATACCTAGTTTTAATTGTAAAACTAGGTATTATAATTATAAATTACATTAATGCTTTATTTTACTATTAGCGTAGCTTTATGTAAATCTTTTTCTTGTGATGATGCTCCTACTGAGATTGTAAAAGTTCCTGGTTCCACTACTTTTTTCATTTCTTGATTTAAAATGTTTAATTCATCAAAACCTAAAGTAAATGTTACTGTTTTTGTTTCTCCTGGTTCAAGTGAAATACGCTCAAATCCTTTTAGCATTTTGTTGTAACGCCCAACAGAAGCATAATCATCTCTTACATACATTTGCACAATTTCATCACCAGCTCTATCTCCTGTATTAGTTACATCAACAGAAACTGTTGTACTTCCATCAAGAGAAATTGAAGCATTTTCAAATTTTGGTTTACTGTATTTAAATGTGGTATAACTTAATCCATATCCAAAAGGAAACAATGGAGATTTGTCCGCGTCTTTAAATTGTCCTTTTCCAGAACCAATAAAATCTGGGCGCTGCAAATAGGTTACTGGCACTTGCCCAACAGATCTTGGAAAAGAAACGGTTAATTTACCTCCAGGATTTACATCTCCAAAAATAGCATCTGCAATAGCATCTCCAGAACGCATTCCTAAATACCAAGTTTCTAAAATTGATGGAATATTTTCTGCAACATAATTAATAGACAAAGGTCTACCATTTATTAAAACGGCAACCACCGGTTTGCCTGTTTTATGAATTGCTTTTACCAATTCTTTTTGTACACCATATAAGTCTAAATCTGCTCTATCTACTCCTTCTCCACCAGTTCTTCTAGAACCTCCAATTACTAAAACAACGGCATCAGATTTTTTTGCTGCTGCAATTGCTTTTGGAAACCCTGCTTTAGAGTTGCTTAATAAATCGCAACCTTTTGCGTAATTAATTTTTACTTTATCTCCTACTTTTGCTTTTATACCGTCTAAAGCAGAAACATAATATGGAGGCAAACCAGAATAACCACCCAATAAAGAGTAAGTTCCTTTTTTAGGTTTGTTTTCGTGTGCGTTTGGCCCAATAACCGCTAAAGATTTTATTTTAGATAGGTCTAAAGGCAAAACATTATTCTCATTTTTTAATAGAATAATGGCTTTTTTAGCCATTTCATAAGAAAAATCTTGGTGTTCTTTTTTACCAACATTTACTGTTTTGGTATCAATTTCTTTTGGTTTTGTATCAAATAAACCTAGTTTATATTTTGCTGTTAAAATACGAGACGTTGCTTTATCAATATACTTCTCTAAATCAGGATTCTTTGTTATGGTATCTTTTAGCACTTTACTATTATATGCTGCTAGCTTTTCAATTTTCCCAATCACTAAATCCATATCAACACCTGCTTTTAATCCTAAAAGAGCTGATTTTGTTCTATTTTCAGCAATAAAATGCATGGTTCCTAACCTTGCAATATCATTATTATCAGAAACAATTAAACCATCAAAACCTAATTCATCTCTTAAAATATCTTTAAGCAACCAAGTATTCATATGGTTTGGAACCCCATTATAATCTTGGTGTCCTGGCATAAGAGAACCTATTTTTGCTTCTTTTATAGCTGCTTCAAAAGGTGGTAAATAAATTTCTCTTAATCTACGTTCAGACATATCACTAAAACCTCCATTAATTCCACGTCTATTTTCTGGATAACCAATAAAATGCTTCGCGGTTGCCATTACATGATTTTCATCAAATTGCTCATCACCCATTCCTTGTAAACCTTGTATAAATGCAACACCCATTCTAGATACCAAATAAGGGTCTTCTCCATAAGATTCTTCTACTCTACCATATCTTGGATCTCCAGAAATTACATCTAAATTAGGTGAATATGTATGTGTAACTCCCAAAGCTCTTGCTTCTATAGCTGTTTGTGAAGCCATTTTTTTAACCAATTCTGGCTGCCAAGTAGAGGCTGCTGCAATAGCTTGTGGGTAAACCGTTGTATTTCCATAGTAATCTAAAACAAGCCAAACACCATGTAATGCTTCTGCATACTTCATATAAGGGATACCTAACCTCTCATTTGCAGGAGCATCTTGAGTCATTTCTGCTATTTTTTCATCCAAAGTCATTTTACCAATTAAATCTTGGACTTTGCTGGCAATCTCTTTATCTTTTTTAGATATGTTATCTTTTTGCTGCTTACAACTAATCGAAATTGATAGTGTTAAAAAAGATAGGAATAGTAATTTTTTCATGAGTTTTATTTCTATTTTAAAAAAGTGTAAAAATATTTTTTTAGTTTCTAAAAAGCATCCTGTACCCTCTGTTTTTAAAAAATTTTTGATGTAAAACTCAGGATAGCACAGGGCACTCTAATGAAAAAAAACTTGTATTTTTATAAAACAAAAATTGTTGTTTTTAATAAAATCTAGTACAGAAAAAAATATTACTACTTTTATAATCTCTAGCTTTAGCTTAAATACTCAATATAAAAAAACCAATAAATCTTTAATAAGTAGCACTGTTTTTATCAAAAAAAACGGACTGACACCAGTAGAAATTAAATATTATTACAAATAAACTGCAACAAATATTAGGCAATTTTACAGAACTTCTAAAAACGAAAAAACAAATTCTAGGGGAGCTGAAGATGGTAAATATATTTACAGCGTGAGTAAAAACACTTATTCAGAATTGCTGCCAAACAAAAGAATTACGCATTCAGATAAATTTGTTCGTTGTGATAATTTTTACAATAAAGCAGTTGAGGCAACAGTTTTAAGCTACCTAATAAAATTTAGTACTGTTGATAGATGTTATGCTTGGGGTAGTGTTTTTTGTACTGATTCTGAAAACTATAGCTTACCTATTGGTTTAAATAAGGAATAACCAAAAGGCAAAAGAGGAATATATTATTATACAGGAAAAAGAATTCAACATACATTGTCATCTTAAACATAAAGAAAAAAATTATTAATTACCAAACCATACAAATGAAATTTAAAAAAAACATATTCACGATATTCCTATTTTTATGCTCAATTGTTTTTGTTGCACAAGAAAGTCCTTTAAAAGTTTTGGCTTTTACTAAAACAGGAGCTTTTAGGCATAAATCTATCCCAAAAGGAAAAGACTTTTTAGCTAAAATGGCTTTAACCAATAACTGGAAATTAGATTTTTCTGAAGATGCCGAAGATTTTACCATCAAAAATCTTGCTAATTATGATGTACTAGTATTTTTAAATACTACAGGAGATTTATTTTCTGATGCTCAAAAAAATGCTTTAAAAAACTATTTTGCTAAAGGAAAAGGTTTTGTAGGCATTCATGCAGCTTCTGATACAGAAAAAAAATGGGATTGGTTTACAGAGATGATTGGCGCTACCTTTAAAAATCACCCAAAAGTACAATCTGCAACAGTACATGTTAATAAAGAAACCAATCATCCAGCTGTGGCAGGTTTTAAAGAAACAGAAATCTTTAAAGATGAATGGTATAATTTTAAAAAACCAGTTGGAAAACATGTATCTGTTTTAGCTACTGTTGATGAAAAATCGTACAAAGGAAAACAAATGAATACCGATAATCATCCTATAAGTTGGAGTCATATTTATGATGGTGGACGCGTTTTTTATACTGTTTTAGGACACACTATTGCCATTTATGATGATGCTCGTTTTTACAAACATATTGAAGGTGGAATTCTTTGGGCAGCTCAACTAAAAAAGGAAAAAGTTGTTTCAAAAAAATGGACAAACCTATTTTCTAATGATCCATCTAAATATTGGGATACATTTATTGGTGCTCCTCACAAAACTGTAAAAGGATTAGAAAATGTTGATCCAAAAAGCAATGGAAAAAATTCAAAACCACTAGGTTTAAACAACGATCCTAAAAAAGTATTTGCTTTTAAAACTATAGGTGATGAAACTGTATTGCACATTTCTGGAGAAATTTATGGTGCTTTAACCACTAAGAAAGAATACGCAAATTACCATTTGAAACTTCAATTTAAATGGGGAGAACAAGTTTGGGAACCAAGATTAGACAGAAAACGTGATAACGGAATTTTATACCATTGTATTGGGCCTTACACCAAGTTTTGGAATGTTTGGATGCAGTCTCAAGAATTTCAAGTTCAAGAAACTGATATGGGCGATTATTACAGTTTAGCTGGAACTCAAATTGAGATTCCGTCTGTGAAAAAAAAGGGTGAAAAAGAGTTTGACTACGCTAAAAAAGCTGAATTGAATACATTTTCTAGTATTGATCGAAAAATTGCTTCGCATGCTAACAAAGGTTTTGATAATGAAAAACCACATGGAGAATGGAACACTTTAGAATTAATTTCTTTTGAAGGTACTAGTTTGCACATTGTTAATGGTAAAGTTGTTATGGCTTTATTCAACTCTAAATACAAAAATTTAGAGGGTAAAATTCTTCCACTTACAAAAGGTAGAATACAACTACAATCTGAGGCTGCAGAAGCTTTTTATAAAGATGTTAAAATAAAATCGATTCATAAAATCCCTAGAAAATATAAAAAACATATTTCTAAGTATTTAAAAAAATAAGGTTTTATCAATCAAAAAAAAACACCGTTTTAAACAAAAAAAATCGAGAACTTAGTTCTCGATTTTTTTGTTTTTCATTGTAATGAAAATATTATTTTAATTTTAACACCTCACTACCTGCTAGCAAAAATGCACCTGTTCCAAAATTTTGATAACTATCTTTAGAAGCTGGTTCTGGAAAAGCACCAATATTTTGTACCCATCCTACTCTACCATCTTCATGCTGGCAAGCGGCTAAGCCTTTCCAAGCTTTTTTTACTGCTGATGTATATTTTTTATCTAACAACCCGTTGTTAATACCCCATGCTAATGCAAATGTATGAAAACCACTACCACTTACCTCTCCATGATCATAAGATTCTGGGCTTAATAAACTGGTTCTCCACAAACCATCTTCAGATTGAATTGCTAATAATTTTGCAGCCATTTCTTTGTATAAATTTACATAGAAATTTCTGTGCTTGTAATCTTTTGGCATGTCATCTAACAATAAAGCTAAACCACCAATCACCCAGCCATTTCCTCTAGACCAAAAAATCTTTTTACCATTTGGTTCTTTATTATCTTTATCTGTTCCTTGCCAAACATAACGCATATCTCTAGCAAATAAATTTTCTTCTTTGTCATATAATCTATTATACGTTTGCGTATAAAATTTATGCATTGTGTCTAAATATTTAGACTGTTTTGTTTTTTTAGCATACAAATTAACTACAGGAGGCGCCATAAACAAAGCATCACACCACCACCATAAAATAGTTTCTCCTTTTATGTCTTTAGATTTTCCACTTGTCCATTTATTTGGTTCATATAAATGTGCATCTATAAACTTTTTTGTTGGTTCTAAATCTACAAAGTTTCTTCTTTTATCTGTTAATGCAATATATAAGTAACTGTAAGAAATTGCAACATCATCTGCATGATATAAACGCTTATAAGTCTGCCAATTATTCCTAACCGCTTGGTTTTTTAAAGCAGCCATATACATCATGTCTTTTGTTGTTTTATGCGCTCTGGCAACACCTGTGTAATATGCACCATTTGTCCAATCTGTTGGATGAATTGCAAAAATAGGATGTGTTTCTTGCCACTCTAAAGCTTTAATCATTGATTTTTGAATTGCTTCTTTATCTAAATCAATTGATTTTTGAGCAACTGTATTTTGTGATACTGAACAACTAAAAAGTGTTAGTACAACAGCTAATAATGTTAAGATTGATTTGTTCATTTTAAATCTATTTTTTTAATTTAAATTTTGCTTCTACGTATTCTTTAGATGATGTTCCAATTTTTACGGTATAATCACCAGCTTCTAATACTTTTTTCATTGAAATACCTGTAAACTCTAACATTTTAGGCGTAATTGTAAAAGAAATTGTTTTGCTTTCTCCGGCAGCAAACTCAATTTTTTGGAAACCTTTTAACTCTTTATCTGGTCTTGTTACAGAACCAATTTCATCTTTAAGATACATTTGTATTACTTCCTTTGCTTTAACTTTACCTTTATTAGTAACGGTTACACTCGCTGTAATTTCTGAATTTGGTGTAATTTCTGCACTTGATAATGTAATGTCTGAATATTCAAAATCACCATAACTTAATCCATGTCCAAAAGGATAAATTGGGCCTTTTTCTAAGAACAAGTATTCTTTTTTATAGTTGATTTCTTTCATACTATAATGATAAGGTAATTGCCCAATTGATCTTGGAATAGTAACAGGAGATTTTCCTGAAGGTGAAACATCGCCAAAAATAATTTTTGCTGTAGAATGATCTCCAAACTCACTTAAATCCCAAGTATCTAAAACAGCATCGGCATGTTTTGCTATTGCATTAATAGATAATGTTCTTCTGTGTTTTAAAACCACAATTACCTTTTTACCTAAAGCTGTAATTTTTTCTACCAACTCATCTTGAGGTCCAACAGGATCTATTGTAGCTCTATCTCCTAAAGTACTGTTACTAAAATAGGCTTCTTTAGCGGTAAATTTATCACCACCTAAAAACAATACTACCACATCTGCTTTTTTTGCAGTATTTACCAATTTTGCTATTGCTTTAGGATCTCTGTCTAATAATTCTGGTGCTCCACCTCTTTCGTTTGTTAAATTAAAACCTTTTTCAGCAATAAATTTAATACTACTATTTCCTAGTGCAGACTCAAACATAGCTTGAGTATTTTCTTTTAGTAAAGGACCTAACAAAGCCACTTTTGTAGCTTTATTTTTGTTTAAAGGCAATGCATTTTCTTTATTTTTTAATAAAATAATAGACTCTAAGTCTGATTCTTTAGCTAATTCTAAAGAGCTTGCTGCCCGAACACCTTTTTTAGTTTCTTCTAAATCTATATAAGGATTATCGAACAAACCTAAAATAAATTTTGTTCTTAACACACGTCTCACAGACCTGTCTATTAGTTTTTCTAATTCAGGATTTTTTTCTACCATTTTCGGCAAGTAAGAATACGAATCTTCTGCATATAAATCGATATCTATACCAGCCTCTAAGCCCATTTGAGCTGCCGCTTCTGGCGTTTCTGCAACACCCATAAAGTAATATAAACGGGCAATATCATTAGAATCTGAAACCACATAACCTTCAAAACCCCAATCGTCTCTTAAAACTCCTGTTAACAATTCTGGGTTTCCATGACTTGCAACTCCGTTTAAATCTCCATGAGAAGCCATAATTCCTAATGTTTTTGCTTCTTTTACAGCTGCTTCAAAAGGCGGATAAATTTCATCTATTAAAGTTCTTTCAGAAATTTCTATCGCAGCAAAATTAGAACCTCCTAAAACTTGGCCATAACCTGCAAAATGTTTGGCAACAGCACCAATATGTGTTCCTGCGCCTAAACCTTCGTAATTTCCTTGTACACCAATAATGGCATTTTTAACCATTTGAGTTGTTAAATAAGTATCTTCTCCAAAGGCTTCACTCATTCTACCAAAACGTGGATCTCTAACAATATCTGCTTCTGGTGAATGGCACATGTGCATACCTCTTAAACGTGCTTCTCTACCTACAATATCCCATTGTCTTTGTACTAATTCAGGATTAAATGATGCTGCAGATGTCATTGGACGTCCAAATAATGTACAACCTTCTGCATCTACTCCATTGTAAGATTCTGTAACAAAAAGTGCAGGAATGCCCCATCTGTTATTTTCTATGATGTATTTCTGCAATTCATTATTCATTTTTGCAGCAGCAACAGGATCTATGTGTTCTCCAGGATTTTTAATTCCTGCAATACCTAATTTTAATTTTTTAATTACTCTTTTTGATAATTTTAAATTTCCATTTTCATCTGGTTTTGTACCAATATTTGCATGAAAAATTCGCATTTGTGCAACTTTTTCTTCTAAAGACATTTTTGGTAAAAGCGCTTCTACTCTTTCATCTATAGACAAAGATGCATCTTTGTAATCTTTTTCTGTTGATGATGATTCGCCACAAGCTTGCAAAAGAGTTGCGCCTAAAAATAAGACTAGTAATTTTTTCATTGGTTTTTTATTATTTTGAAAATGAAAATGAATGGATTTTTAATTGATTGTTGTTTAGTTGTTCTATCAAAAAATAAAGGTTTTCTTTACCTTTTAACGGTTTCAAATTTATGTTAATTTCTTCCTTTCTTTCTGAATTTCTTGTTAATTCAAACGTTTTTTTGCCTAATACTTTTCCCTTTAAACTATCTCTAACTACTTTAAAAGAAAATTTTCCAGAATTTTTACCCGTCACATTAAGTGTAAGCCTAGATTTATTTGCTAAATTTTTGACATTGGTATAAACAGCATAACTTTTGTTGGCTTTAGTTTGAATACCAAAACCATTTTCAGTTTCAATTTTAGAAATTCCTTCTACTTTAAAATAATCTTCAGCTTCTATTTTTTTGTTTCCATTATAATTCGCAACACCTACACCATCTACTCTTATAGTAGCCATTTCTCCATTTTCTTTATAATGTACGTAACTTATAAAAGTATCTCTAAAGTATCTATTTCCTGTTTGACTAATATCACAATAGGTATAGTACCATTGGTTATTCCATTCAAAAAAAGAACCATGCCTGCCTTGTAAAAAACCATTTGGCCATGTAGGTGCATCGTAACCTTTAGCAAAACTTTCTTGTTTTATTACAGAATCTTTATAATCATAAGGTCCATACAAATTGTCTGCCATGGCATAAAAACAGCCCCAAGACAAATAATATTTATCTTTGTATTTATGAACAAAAGGTTTATCGTCTGTAGGTTTTTCTAAATTTTTTCCATCTTGATTATAAGGCCCTCTAGGATTATTTATGTTGATTTTTCTTGGCTTTTCTGCCAAACTAATCATGTCATAATTTAATTTTGCTATATAATAATCCCAAACACCAAAGATGATGTAATGCTCGCCATCTTCTTCAAAAATAGCCATATCATATTCATCTGTTGGTGTTAATTCTGAAGTTAACAGTGGTTTTCCTAAAGGATCTTTCCAAGGACCAACAGGAGTATTTCCAACAACTACGCCAGTTTGCTGATTTCCTTCAGAGAAATACCAATAATATTTGCCGTTTCTAAAAGCTACATCAGTTGCCCAACTTCTAGTAAAGTTTTTATCACCTATATAAGTGTCTTCTGGTTTTAGAACGCTTCTTTTTGTCCAATTGATTAGATCTGGAGAAGACCAAACCCACCAATCTTCCATAATAAATTTTTTATTATTTGCAGATTTATCATGCGAAGCGTAAACGTAAGCAGTATCTTTAAAAATATGAATATGAGGATCGTTTAAACCTTTATTAGGTACAATAGGATTTTGCGCTTTAACGGTTGCTGAAAGAAATAAAAATATGACTATCAATACTTTACAAACGTTAAATCCTTTCATATTTATAAAATTCTTTTTTTACTAATTTAATGAATAAAAATAGAGGCTAAGAATAGAAAAAGTATCCTGTACTATAATGGTTTAAAATAGATGGTTTATTTTTTAATAAGACAATAATTAACCTTGGTATTATGTTAGGTTTGTTCCATTTAAAATTTTAGAAATACTTTTTTGACGAAAAGATAAATTGAAACAAAAATATTTTGCGCTATTTATTTTTTATTAACGCTAAAAAATTCTTTTGCATCTCTTAAACTTAGTTTATCTGAGTTATAAAAAACCAAATAATCTACACTAAAATATTTTGATTTTCCTACTAAAGAAAGTGTATAAGTTTCTCCTTTTTTAAATTGGTAAATTAAATTGTAAGAAATATTTTTTCCTTTTCTAGCACTTTGTACCCAATACCATCTTCTTTCTGATGTTTTTTCACTAATTTCTAAAGAAAATTTTATGTAATTTTCCAAATCGTTTTTAGAAAGATTTGTTGCCGAATTAAAATTACCCGCCATTTTAACATAAGCATCATTGCAACAATCTGCGCTATCTTCTTCCAAAGGTTTGTTGCTCATCAATAACAATCTAAAGTTTCCTTCTTTTGGCGCTGTAAACGTATATTCTAAAGGCGAATTTGGTTTGCCTGAATCAATTTGATTTCCATTAAATTCTAAGTAAGAAAAACCAGAAGCTTTTGCTACATAATTGGAATCTCCATATTTAATTAAATTCCAATCTTGTAACTTAGAATGGGTATTTTCTGCTTCAATAAATATATAATCATTGGCAGTTAGTTTAATTTCTGGAGTTGGATTATTGTCTTCTATTGGTTGGTTTGTAAAAAGTGCTTTTACTTCTTTCCAACCTGCTTTGTCGTTACCTCCATTTGGTCCTCCTGTAATTAACCAAAACGTCATGCCTGCATCAGAAATATCAAAATGTTTTTCTGTGTTAGATTTCCAACGTTCTAGTTTATCAACTTGATACGTATCATCTATATTGTATAACCATTGCCAATTTGGGTTTTTACTTTCTTTAAGCCATTGCCAATTTTTTATATGCGATTGAAAATCATCTTCTCCATTGGATTTATTTTGATCTATAATATCATGATAAACCACCGTTGGAAAGTCTTTTTTCATAGCAGCCCAAGTCATTTTTGTTGCTCCATGACTGTGTTCTTCATTCCATTTGCTATGAGAAATGGCATGTATATATTTTCTTTTTTCTTTTGGGGTTGCTTTTATTAAATTGTAAGCTGTGTGCATTGGTCCTGCACAAATAAACCAAAGCGGATTCTTTTTACTACTTTTTTTAGCTTCTTTTACAAAATTTAAAATCGCAGCTTTTTGCGCTGTTTGATTGTTAAAAACTTTGGTAACATCTAACCCAAAACGTTTGGCGCCACCTTTTGCAGCATCGTCCATTATTTTCTCCCAACTTGCTCTAGATTTTCCTATGTGATTGTTATAATCATAATGCACAAAGCGTTTTTCTAAGCCTGCATAATGAATAAATGCTAGTGAGAAAGCCGTTGCTCCCCAATCATCAGAATCATGCAAATTACCATCAGAAGTAAAAGCAATGCGCCCTTTTGGCATTCTTATTTTAACAGTATTTTGAGCAAAGTATTCAGAAGAAAACAGCAACAATAATAAAAATAGCAACATTTTAGACATTTTATTATCAGCTATATTTTTAGTGGTGGAATACATTTTAAATTCTTAAGTTTAATTACTAAACTAACTTTTACAGTAAAAAAAAGCATCCTGTACTATAATGTTAATATAATACAGGATACCTTTATTTTTGTACTTCAAAAAAAGTAAAAAAAATATACTTTACTTTTTAATTTTCTTTCCTATAACAAAATACATTCTTGTATTTTCTGGCACATCACCATCACTATTACCTGCCATAATTATGCTTTCTCCTTTTTTGGCAATTCTTTTAAAGAGCGACATTTTTACACCGCCTAGATTTACATCATCTCCAGTATCTTTATAATCTTTGGTTAAAAACACAGGTCTTTCTACTCTATCATCATGCCCAACATAAATAATCATATTTGCTCCTGCTATAAATTGCAGTTGGTCTCTTGCCCAGTATTTACCATCAGAATTTGGTACTCTTACATATTCTGAACCTACCAAATATTTAGGAATTACAGTATAATTATGTTCCATATCTGTATAGGCTTTTTTACCCCAATGTACATTTTTTCTTAGCGCAGCTTTACCGTTTCCAGTATAACTAAACTTGGTAAATAAATCACTTTTATTTACTCTTGCAGGGTTGTAAGGCTCAGTTTTTGGAGTGTGAATTGGCAATGGCTCTTCATTATCAAAATTAACCTCATATACTTGTGGCATATCTTTTAACAAACCATTTTTAATAGCTACAGCTTGCGACGTAATTGTTATTGTAGCCGGTTTTAAACCTTTGGTTGTTGCTGTAATTGTAACATCTCCTGCTTGTAACATGGCACGAATTGCAACTCGATTGATACCTGCTTCTGCATCTAAAAATAAGTTGTTAGTGGTATTTGGTTTCCCTCCATTGTAACCACCTCTCCAAATTCCAGGACCTGTAATTGTAAAATCTACTTTATTTCTGCCTAGAGGATGTCTATTTCCTTCTTTATCAACAATTTCAAAATCTATTAAAGCAATATCAGAACCATCTGCCATCCAACCTTTTGGACCAACTTTAGAAGTTAATTTAATAGCTACAGGTTCTCCCACTGTTTTTTTAGTTTGAGAAACCAACAATTTATCATTTAAATAACCTTCTACTTTTAATTCTCCTTCTTCAAAATTAACTTTTGGAAATTTAAACAAATAACCATTGTCTGCTTTTTCATCTGTACCAATTAATTTATTATTAATGTAAAGTTTTACTTTGGTACAATTAGATACAACGTACATTGTTTTTTGAGTACCTTTTTCATAATTCCAATGCCCAATTGCATGAATTTGCGCTTCTGGTCTCCACATTGCTTTTGTAGCATAAAAAGCCTCTTTTTTTAATCTTACAGCATCAACCTCTCCACTTGCTCTAGTAACTTCTGTAGGATTTCTACCTCCATGAGTTCCATCTGAGAACACCCAATTGGCACCTCCACTATGGTAGGATTTTTTTCCCATCTTATCCCACCAATCTTCTACTTGACGCACCGCAAAAATTTCTGAACCAATTTTATACACATTTCTTGAAATGTTTGGATGTGTCCAAAAATTATCATCTGGTGTGTGTTTATCCCAAACACGTCTTGCACCTTCGTCTCTTAAATATTCACTTTCTATTAAAGGTAAATGTGCATATTCTCTTTGCCAACCTTCTGTACCAATTTCTATTGAAATGTATGCTTCAGAATCATTCTTTACATCTGCTCTTCTGTTACCCATTAACCTTTTTCCTTGCGGATCAAAAGTATTTATAATCTTTAAAATTTCTTCGTAATGTGCAGATGTTTCTGCCCAATTACCACCTTCCCAAATAAATATTGATGGGTGATTTCTATAATAAACAATCATATCTCTAAAGGCAGCAATTCTAATATCCCATGTTTCACCTTCATCTTGAGACTCTCCACTAACACCTGGCATTAAGGTTACAAAACCATATTTATCGCCCATTGCAATTTCTGCGGGTGAACCTGCACAATGGCCCCAACGTATAAAGTTACCTCCTGCTTCATCCATTAATTGGTAAGTATAATCTTTTAACCAATCTGGTTGTGCTGCTCCTAAACCTGCCCAACCTGCAGTTGGTTTTTGGCCCCAACCGTGTAATTTGGCATGCTCTCCATTGTTATGAAAACCTGAATCTTTATTAAATTCAAAAGTTCTAATTCCTAATGGCGTTGTATAACTGTCTAACTCTTTCTGCCCTTCTTTTAAAGTAGTAACTACTTTGTACATATAGGGTTTACGTGTATACCATAAATTGGGTTTAGATACCTTGTTTTTTGTAGAAAAGGTAATTGTTTCTCCAGCTTTTAAAATGGCTGTCTCTTTTTCGCAGCTAACTTCCTTACCATTCGCATCAATTATTTTGGCTTCAAAAGTTATTTTTTTGTTTTCTTTTGATTGATTTACTGTTTCTGCAGATATGTGAACGTCTGCTCTCTTTTTTGATATATTTTCTGCATGCACGTATGTACCTACTGTCTTTAAATTGTCATACAAAGGCAAGGTAATATGTACAGGATTCATAATGTGTAAAAATACATTTCTGTAAATTCCACCATGATTTGGATGCCAGTGTTCATGGTGCCAAACTAATGGGAAATTTTCTCTAAAATGTTCTCCTCTATCATTATTTACTTTTACGGCAATAATATTTTCTTCACCATTAAACTTTAAATGTTTAGAAATATCATATCCAAAAGGAATAAAACCTGTTTTATTTGTTCCTAAATACGCTCCATTAATGTACACATCTGCAATTTGACGAACTGATTCAAACTCTATGTAAATCTTTTTACCTGAATCTGATTTTGGCAATTTAAAATGTTTTCTGTACCAAACTGTTCCTCTAAATTGATTTTTCTCACCAATATGTTTTCCAATACTTAAATCGTCAAAAGTGTCTGTATCATTAAACGTATGAGGTGTACTTACTGTAGACCATTTCGAATCATCATAAGCTACCAATTGCGCATTTGTTGGGTTTGCTTTGGTAAATTTCCAATCTGGATTAAAGTTGTATTTTACTCTACTTTCTTGCGCATTTACTTGAAATACAGTACACAAAAAAAACAGGGTTAGTAGTGCTTTTTTTATCATTTTTAATATTACTTTATAACTTGTTATTTTTATATTTATTGGGTATACAAAAGTAAACTAAGCAAGCTTATGTTTATTTTATAATTTACAAACATAAGATTATTAATTGCAATAGATATCCTGTAGTCTCAGGTTTTATAATTAATAAAAAACACCAACTTGAATATTCTAATTGATGTTTTTTTAAAGGTGTATCAAATTATGTACTTACTCTATAATAATTTTTTGATTTAATTTTCCGTTTTCGGTTTCTAGTTGAATTAGATAAACACCTTTTGACAAAACAGGTAAAGCAATGTTTTGAAAACTGTTGATGACTTTAAAGTCAGCTGCAGTTATTTGTTTTCCCAAAATATTGTATAATGTAAAACGTACTTGCCCTTGTTGTAAACCTGTAATTTTTAGATTAGAATTAGTTGTTTTGTAAACATTAACACTATTTAAAAAATTAGCATTTACACTTAAAACAGCTTTATTTTTTGTGTGTAAGAAAAAACGACCCTCTGTAGATTGCTCTTTTATTGTTGTAGTATATGTAGCATTAGCCTTATCTAATCTATTAAAAGTATTATTTGCTCTATCTTCTAAAAACACTTTAAAACCTGTTGGCAAGTTTAAACTATTTGCAGCAAAAGTAATTTCTGAATTTGCATTAGCAGTAACACCTACAGGAATTACCATATTATCATAATCTTGATTTGGCAGTGATTGAATTGCTAGTTTTTTTTCAAAATTGCCAGCTACTAAACCTGTGTAAATTTCTAAGTTTGAAGTAGAGCCGCTAAATAAAGAACTATCATAACCATTATCAAAAGAAGTGGTTACACCGTTTATATATTTAATAGAAGATATTCTTTTTAAAGCATTACTTTCTATTGATAAATCGATTTGAAACCTATTATTAGATTTATAAAATTGCCCGGATTTTGTATGGGTTTGCATAGCTTCTGTAAAAAGAAAAGATTCCGTTTGTAAACCTCCAGATTTTGCTTTTACAAAGAACCCTTGTACTGGATGTATTCTATAATTTAAGGAACCTAAGTTATAAGTTTCCCAACCTGCGCCACCAGATTTTGCATTGTTCCAAACCCATATTGTTTGCTCTTCTAATACATTTTTATTAATTGCCAATAAATTATTAGTTGCATTTGCTGCTGTATTTACATGCAAATAATTTAAATATGGATTCCCTAGCAAGTTGTAACCGTCTCCTGCATCAGAAATATCTTCAGTAATATCTGTTGCATTTAGTTTTGGTCTTAAAACAATATCTGGTTCATTAGAATTTGCCTTATTATCAACCTTTATAGCGTAACCTGATTTCGCAAAAGAAACATTGTTGGCATATGCAACATTAGCTGACAAATATTCATATTTTAAACCTTTAGAATTGTTACCATTATAAGAAGCTATGGAATAAATGTTTTTTGTAGTATTTATTACAATATTACTGTTTGTAGGTTTTGCTATTTCATTTTGCCTAGAAGTATTTCCTGAACTTGATATTAAATGCCAATCGTTATTAGAAGGTAATCTCTTTTTAATATAAATACGTTTATTTTCTGTTTCTGAACCTGTAAAAATAAGTGTTCCTAAATCTTTTGTTGTCGGATTGTTTGAATAGCTAAAAAACAAACCGTCTTGAGATCTATTAAGCACAATGTCTCCAGAAACTGTTAAATTACTACCTTCTTGAATATTTAATCTCTTAGCACCACCACCACTATTAAGCGTAATGGATTTTGCAGAAGCAGACATATTGGGTGCAATAGTAACTCCATGATCTATAATTACATTATCTAAATTTGTAGGAATGGTATTACCAACCCAAGTTGTAGTAGTATTCCAATTACCAGATTTAGCAGAAGTAATTGTTTGGGCTATTGGGGTAAAAGGAACGTCCTCTCTTTCCTCTCTGCTATACGTGGTATTTGCCCATCTAATTTGTGCTCTACCACCTTTAACTCTATAGGCACCATATCTAATACCAGATTGTGTGCCTTTTTCTGGCTCTGGTATATTCCAATTAAAAACTGTACCTCCAATTATAGCATCTGCATAATGTATTTTCTTTGTAACGTCATTAGGATCTTGTCTAAAACCTACTTTAAGCTCTATACTTGTAGCTATATTTTTACCAATATTTTTTAAAAAAATTATAGATCTACCGCTAGCACCAGAACCTCCTCTAAAATTAATTTGTTCTCTATATATATTGAATGATATTTGATTGGTACCACTAGCATCATAAACAGGTTTTGCTAAATACAAGCATATTGCTGGATCTGGAGACCCTCCACCACCAGTATGCTTTCCTTTGGCTTGCATAATATAAGTTCCATCATCATTAATATTATTGGTTTTACCTACTTCTAAAATTCGAACAGTACCTTTAAATTCTGCATAACTTCCAACACCTGTTTTTTGAGATCTAGCTAAAGAACGCTCTATTCTTGGTTGTAAGGTATTTGCTGCGTCTTGGTTATTAGAACCATCTGTAATGTTATAAATACCCCAAGTTGTTCCGTTAATTGTGGTTTCTTTATAATTGGCATAACAACTTCTATCATCAATAGTACCAACGTTAGCTCGAGGTGATAAATCGTTTGAGGTTCTTGTTGCATTAGCACCATCTGAATTACAAGTTGTGTAGCCACCTGTATCTTCATCTTGCGCGGTAATTTGGGCACATATAAGCGAAGTAAAAAATAAAAAACTTAAGCTTAAAATCGATTTAATTTTCATAGTAATTAAAGTTGAATCTTTTTGTATTTCCTTTTTTTATCTAAAAAAACATCAACTTAAAATAAGTTGATGTTTTTTTGTATTGAAATCTTTTTAAAAGCTTAGAAACCTGATCCTAGTGATTCTGGACTTTGCGCTTGTGCTTTTTGCGGGTTTAAAATCATATAGGTACCTAATGCTGTTAATGCAGCATATTTACCGTAATTTCCAATTTTTTTTATAGCTTCTTTACGCGTAATATCCTTTTCTACTTTTTGCGTTTCTTTTATATTTTTATTCATAATATGTTCTGTTTTGTAAGGTTATTATTATTCTAAAACTATTTTCTTATTAAGATTACC
Organism: uncultured Polaribacter sp.; assembly: GCF_947495205.1. Taxonomy (GTDB): domain Bacteria; phylum Bacteroidota; class Bacteroidia; order Flavobacteriales; family Flavobacteriaceae; genus Polaribacter. Next base: position 33,121 of record NZ_CANLXV010000013.1, read on the forward strand.
AGTTTCTGTTTCTAACTGAACAACATATAATCCTTTTGCTAGTCTAGGTAATTTAATTTCATTAATGTTTTCACCAATAAAATTAGATCGCATTACCTCTTTCCCTAACACATTATATAGTTTTACACTAACCGCTCCTTTTTGTAAACCTACAATTCTTAAGGTAGAAGCGTTAGAAGTATAAATACCTACACTACTTAATAATTCTGAATCTAAACTTAATACCGCTTTATTAGAAACATGTAAAAAGAAACGACCGTCTGTAGTTTGTGATTTAACAGTTGTTGTGTATTTAGAATCAGTTTCATCTAATCTATTAAAAGTATTATTAGATCTATCTTCCAAAAAGACTTTGTAACCAGCTGCTACATTTAATGCGTTTGCTGTAAAAGTAATTTCTGCATCAGTAGTGGCAGTTACTCCTACAGGAATCACCATATTTTCTAACCCATCATTTGGTAATGCTTGTCTTAAAAAAGAAACCCCTTTATTATCTGATACTAATTGAGTGTAAATATTTAAACTAGATGCCTCTACTCCTGAAAATGTTCCCACATCAAAACTTGGATCTAAGCCTGTTGTTTTATTCTCTAAAAAGTTAATTGCTGTTGTTGCAATTTTTTCTCCTTCTGCTACAAATAATTCAATTGATGCCGTTGGATTTTTAAAAAATGTTACATTATTTCTATCGCTTAGCATGGCTTTAGTAATTGTAAAGTTGTCTGCTGTAGAGTTTGCGGCATTTACAAAAAATCCTTGTGCAGGATGAATATAATCTGTACCCGATAATGCTTCATAACCTGCACCACCAACTTTATCATTATTCCAAACGTATACTGCTTGATGACTCATTGTTAAATTAGCGGAATTTGCAGAAACCAAATCACTTGCTAAAATGTAAGCAGTATATGGATTACCTACTAAATTCCATCTATTTTCAGTTGCAGCTCCCATATTACCAACACTAATAGTACCTATAAAATCATCTGTTTTTAAAGTACCTGGAAACCTTACCTGACCTGTGGTTGGAGACTTTCTTTTGACAGCATAACCTTGACCTGTTGTAAAAGTTTTTGCAGTGTTATCTGTACTTTGCAAATAAGACCAATCTCCATCTGCATCTACAGTATTATCATAAGTACCAATACCCACATTAGTAGCAACTACTTGACCTGCATCATCTATATTATAAGTAGTAATCCAATCTGTTCCACTAGCAGAAATATACTCCAATCCCTCTGTTGGACTAGAAAGTAAATGCCAGTTTGTATCATTAATATTAAATCTAGGACTTACTTCTCCAAAAGATTTACCTGAAACAATTAAAGAACTACCAGAAGAAATGGTTAAAACTGCGTCTGGCTCTACTACTAAATTATTAGCAACACCACCTGTTAAGGTTCCTGGTAATTCAGGATCGTTTGGCTGATCATCTGGAATATATACATTATCTGTTACTGTTGGTACAGTACCTTTACTCCAATTACCAGCATCTGTCCATCTCTTAACATTTGTACCTCCTGTACCTAACCAATAATTTGTATTAGGATTTGCAGTTTGTAATTCGAAGAAAAACTCACCACGATTATCTCCATTTATACCTGCATTTTGATTAAAATTAGTACCACCACTATCTGTAATTAATGTACCTACATAAACAGTGCCTGCGGCTGTTAGCGCAGTAGAAATTAAACGATACGTATTATTTGCTTTTTTTTGAATTATAAATCCTCTTTCATTCTCATCTGAATTAGCTGCTGCTGTACCTCTTAATCTAGCTCTAGTACCACCAGTGGCTGTAGTATTACTAAATTCAATAAAATTAGTAGTATTAACTGTAGATTGAAAGTAATATTCAGCATACTGGTCACCATTAAATTCAAATGAATCACCAGATCTAATGACACGCCATTCTTGACTTAAAACATTTTGGGTTGTTCCAGGGACGGTTGTTGCGCCTAAAGGCGTTAAACGCATAACTTTTCCATTATCATTATTTTCATTTCCACTTACAACGTTGGAAAGATAGAGACTAGAACCACTTCGTTCATTTCTAATTCTATACGTTCCCTCTCCTAAAAACTGTTGAGCTGTAGCTTGTAAAACGGTTAAGCTAAAAAATAAAAAGGCGTACCTTTTCAAAGTAATTTTTTTCATAATTGTTCTGAGTTTTAACTAAAAATCATTAGAGGCTTGGGTTGATTATCAGTTTTGTTTAATTGAAAATTTAGACAATTTTAACCGTTATTTACAAAATCAGTATCCTGTACTGTTATGGCTTAATGGATAATAATATAAACTTTTTAGTTAATTTTGAATAGTTTTTCAAATTCATATATTCAAAATTAACCTTAAAATATACTAAATATACTTTAAAAGTTTAAGTGAGAAAAAACTCTTTTTACCAATAAACTCGGGCGTTTAAAAGTTTGTTTAATTATTTTAAACTAATAAAACTAATTTATCTTTTATAGAAGCTAGGATAAATAAATCCTCTTTTTTTTCAGTTGGAAGGTTCCCAAAAAAATTAGCACTTTTTTAATTATTTTAGTTTTAAACTGACTTGTGCATTCATCAATTTTGCTTTTGAAGTCTTTTTTAAAGGATGTAGAATAGCTCTGTTCACTAATTTTATTTGGTACTAAGTTTACTTACGAAATACTTATTTTTGTATTGTTCGTTTCTTTAGCAACTCCATCGGCACCAAAAAAAGCTGGTGTTAATTTTTTTTTTTGAACTTTTTGTAAAAGTTACCTCTAACCAACAATTGAGAAGTGGATTCTTCTTACTAATTTCATTAGCACCCTTCTCTTAAAAATTTGAAACAACACTATAACAATTTCTAAGTTTGCTTTAAATTTTTTACTTCTTTTTGTGATGTTTAGGCATAAAAAAACACCATGAATAAAATAAGACGTATTTGTCTTAAATTTTTATTCATGGTGTACTATTTTAAGTATACGTATTCTATTCTATAAAGATTCGTTTTATAAAAGTATTGTTATTTTCTGAATTTAAACGTAAGATATATATCCCTTTAGCCTTGTTCGAAAAATCTATACTATTTTTATCTACAACACCTTGCTGTAATACTCTACCTTGTAAACTTATTAATTGATAATTTACACTTTTTTCAGCTGTATTAATAGTAATAATTCCGTTGCTTGGGTTTGGATATACGTTAATTGCGTTTTTATTAAAACTAGCTGTACTTAACACGGCATTTGAAAAAATTTCTATTCTATCTGGCTCACTAGATAGAGACCTTTTTTGTGTAAGTCTAATTCTATTTTCTCCCTGATTTAAAGTTACATTTTCAATTCTATTTTCGCCATAAATATTCCAATCTCCTGTTTTAGCAATAGGAAAATTATTAAACAATTGGCCATTAATTAGCACATCCATCGCAGAGTCTTCTCTATTTCTAACGGCTACAAATAAGACAATATCATAATCTCCAGCTTCTGTAATATTAAATTGATATTCTAAAAACTGGTTACTCGCAAAAGCATCTATATATTTTCCATTTGAAGCTACATCATTTGTACCAATATTAATATCATTTGAACCTGTTGTAAACTCTTCTGCTTCTATAAGTAATAAAGGTGTTTCTTCTTCTGGTTTTATTTCTTGTCCTAAATTAAATTCTTGAAAATATAAAGGACGTGTGTCTCCACTACCAGGCACATTATTACGTGTATCTTCCATAAGATATACGTACAATTTATTATTTTCTACAAAAGCATCAAAATGCCCATATCTTCTAGACTCTTCTCCTGTATATATAATTGACCAATTATTTTGCCCCTCTAAAGTAGTTTTAATAGTTACACTACCATTTATAAGTTCTACCATAAACACATGGTTTTTATAACTATAAACCTCTCCTCTAACCTCAGGATTTGGAATTAAACCACCTACATTCATAGAAAAATTAGCATCTGTAGCATTCTTATAATAATGTACGTTTCTATTATCTACTCTTTGCACAAAATGAATTGCTCCATTTTCTGTAACTGTAAAAGCTGGATCGGATGATGATCTTGGAAGTGTAGCTGTACCAAAATCATTTCCTGGTTGCGCAATTTGAACAGGGTCTTGTGATTGATTTATATTATTTTTAATTGGTAGAGAAATAGGATTATCATTAACATCAAACCATTGTGTAGATTGATTTCTTGGAATACCATTTGTATAGGCATAATACAAACCGCTGTTTAATGAAAAACCGTTACTTGTAGTTGCATCATTGTTTGTTGAATAACGTATAGAAAATCCTGCATAAAATTTACCGTTTATAAAACGCTCTCCACCATAAAGACTATTTCTATTAGGAAGTGGCAAACTACCATCTTGAAACAACCAGTTATTAGACCAAGATGTACCATTATAATGCGCCATTAAAATATCTCCATTTCCAGAACCGCCTCTTCTATATCTTGCTATTAAACTACCATCTTTTGCCCTATGAATCATTGGATACGTCATGCGCTCATAATTCTGACCAGATTTAAGTTCGGTTTGTTTCGGTTTAAAAATATCTAATTTAAAATCTTCGTCTGGCACAAAAGCCTTTTCTTTTTCAGATACAGAGTAATTAAAAAATACCGTTGGTAAAGAACTTCTTCTATAGGCATGTAAATCGTAGATAATATGAATGGTATTGTCTATAGTACTAATGCCAATTGCTGCAGTATTATGAGAATCTCCTCTAATTCCTGTTCCTTTAAACAGTTCTCCTCCTTGACCTACATGTTGATGTGGAAATTCTATAGTTACCCAAGGTGAATTTTCTACATTTAAATTCTTTCTGGATAACATTAAGTTTCGGTTGTTCAAACCACCTTTATACCAGGTAACAAAAGCATAACCGTTAACTACGTCTACACAATCTCCATGTGGAGAAATTCTTTGGCTAAATCTATAATTTACATTTCTTTCTCCTGCAAAAAACAAAGCCCCTTCATTTTGATTTGTAACACTAGTAGCACTATTTAATGTTGCTGTTAATATTTGCTGCGCTGTAACTGTGTTTATAAAACTTACAACAAAAATGTAAAATATTATTTTTTTCATGATGATAAGAATAATTTGTTCGAATAAAATCTCTGATTTATGTTAATATATAAAACAAAAAAAAGGTAGTGATTACTACCTCTTTTTTGTCGATTATAATTTCATATGATTACAAAATTTAAAAAGAATTTATTTTTAATTGAATGGTATGTTTACCTGGTGTTAATCTTACAATTTTAAATGCAGATGGTACACTTTTTCCATTATGGATAAATTCTTTTCCTTCTGAACCATTTAAAGAAAATTCTGCAACCATATTTCCTGGAATTTCAATTTCATAAGTCTGTAATCTTTTTCCGTTATAGGTATATTTTGCTTTAATAGTTCCTCTTACTGTAGGTACTTCTATTTCGCTATTTTTTAAATTACTCATTTGAGGTTTAATCGTAGCAATACCAAAACCTGGTGTTTTAGGTTTTATACCCCATAAACCTCTAGGAATTACGTTTGCTGGCACTGCACCCCATGCATGATTCCAATCTAGGTTGTTTTTATATTTATTATCCCAAGCCTCTAAAGTAATCGTTGACCCAATTTTAATCATGTTGTACCAACTTCTGTCTGAAGTATCTGTTAATAAATCTAAAGCATAATCCTCTTCGCCTGCATTATACAAACCGTCCATTAAAAATTGGGCTCCATAAACGCTACAAGCCAAACCTCTAGACTTAACGTAATTTACTACAGATTCATAATGTTCTTCTGGAACTAAACCAAAAGCTAAAGGCATCATATTTGCGTGTAGAGAAGCGTGATCTGTACCAATACCATCAACATAAACACCTCTTTCTTTATCAAACATTTGTTCGTTTACGGCTTTTTTAGCTTTTACAGCTCTGTATTCAAAATCTAAAGCCTCTTGGGTTTTTCCTAAGATTTTTGCAAACTCTGCCATAATTTTCATGTTTTCATAGAAAAATGAATTGATTACGGTACTGTAAGGTTTAAATACAAAACCATCACGTTCGCCTTTTGTTTTACTTCTGTTAAAGTTTTTACCTGGCCAATCTACGATGTCTGTTAATGGCTTTTTGTATCCATCAGGAAAGCCTAATTTTCTCATAAATTCTTTATCTACCTTGGTTGAAGTAATTAATCCATCTTCGTTAGATAATTCAAATAAAGATTTGTGTTTTAACGGCTCGTAATAACGCTCTACTAATTCTGTATTACCAGTATACATGTAATCCGCATAAATTAATAATGGTACATGTTGTTGCCATTCTGTTGGCCATGTAGGGTTTTTCATAAAATACTCAATAGTTCTTCTTGCCATAGCAAATTCTCTATCTGTTGTATAATGACTTAACTGATTTAAATATGCGTCTGCTTCGTAAGGAATACGTTCTCTGTCTCCATCTACATACAAACCATTAAAGGTAGTGGCTTTGATTGAGTATTTACATAAATCCCAAACTTGGTCTAAAATGTTGTTATTACTTTTAAAGCTACTCGCTTCCTCATCCCAATAGGTATGAAAAGCCAATTGTGTAAAGTCCTCTGCTTTCAACTCTCCTTCAAAACCTTCTATTTCTGCATATCTGTAAGGAACTAATGGAGGAAAACCATCTGGTAAAGCAATCGCTTTGTTAGGTCTGGTATTTCGTTCGTCTGTTTGAACTTTAATCTGATACTGGGTTTTACCAGGTTTTACATCAACCTTAATTTCTTGATATCTTATGTTACTTACTTTTGGTGGTGTTCTGTTTACACTACCATCTTTGTTTACCATTTCTCCAACTCTTACAGTTACTGTGTGAGGAGTTGTTGCTTTGTAGTTGAAGTTTAGTGTTGCAAAAGCTGCTTTGCCAAAATCCATCACATATAAATCGCCTAACTTTTGGAATTTCTTTGGTTGAACATATGTGGTTACAAATTTATTTTCTGTTGAAATGATATAGCTATCACTTTTACCTGTTGTAAATTTTTGTGGTTCAGCATAATCTACCAATCTGTTAGCTTCGTCCCAAATTCTAACTTTCCAGAAATACGTTTTACCTACTTCTAACTCTTTTCCTCCATATTCCACATCTGTAGATTTTGAAGACGCTACTCTTTTGCTATCCCAAACATCACCATTATTTGCATCTATACTTGCTTTGTTTGATGCTACTAAAATTTGATATGCACCTTGGTATTTTGCACCTAAAGGAACTGTCCACCCAAACTCTGGTTTTAAGTCAAAAACTTTAACTTCTGTGCTTGGTTCTCTAATTAACTCAACTGTTAAATCTGTTGGAGCAGCTCTAAAATGGTTTCCGTTCTTTTTGATTAATTCTTCTGTTTTAGCTCTTAAGTTTGCTAGAACTTTTCTGTATTTTCTTTTACCAACTAAATTTTTAATTTCTTGTGGATCTTTTTCTAAATTGTAAAGCTCTTCTATAGTTTTGTCATTTACATATCTAAAATATTTCCATTTTTTTGTACGTACACCTTCACTTGGCGGAATGTTATCAAAATCCCAAATGTGTTCGATTAAAATGGTATCTCTTTCGATAGATTGTTTCTCTTTTCTAACAATTGGCATTAAACTTTTACCTTGCCAAGATTCTGGTGCTTTTACACCTGCTAAATCTGCAATGGTTTGCGTAACATCAATATTTAACACCATATCATCTATATCTTGATGCGTGTTTTCTCTTGGATCAAAAACAATTAAAGGTACTCTAACTGAGTTATCGTACATTAACCATTTTCCTGCAAATTGACGTTCACCTAAGAAATACCCATTATCTCCCATTACAATGATAACCGTATTTTTATCTTGTCCTTTTTCTTTTAGTTTTGCACGTATTTTTTTGATTTCTAAGTCAATTCCAGAAATCATTCTATAATATCCTTTTAAACTGTGTTGGTATTTTTCTGGAGTATCATATCTCCATGTCCAACGTAATCTGTTAAACCCATCTCTTACAATTTTTGGCTGTGCTAAAAAATATTTATCATCTGCCAATTCTGGCTCAGGCATTGTAGTACCTTCTAACATAGCATCTAAAGGTTCTTGCCAAAAATATTGTTTTGGAGCACCATCGTGTGCGTGTGGTGCACTAAAACTTAATGATAAACAAAAAGGCTCTTTATTATCTGCATTTTTATCAATAAAATCTAAAGCTTTTTGACCAGTATATCTTGTTAAGTGAACAATTTCGCCATTTAATTTTTTATAATAGTATCCTCTTCTATCCTTAAATCTATTATTTCTATCGTAAGATTCATACTCATCAAATTGCTTATCTAAATGGTTATATCTTGTCCCATATTTTCCATAAAAACCAGTGTAATATCCATTATCTTTTAATAATCTTGGATAAGATTCATCCATATATTCATCTCTAACATTACCAGTTTGAAAGTTGAAATTATGCGATCTTTCATACAATCCTGTTAAAATACTGGTTCTACTAGCTGCACAAATTGGTGTGGTAACAATTGCTGTTTTAAAATAAGTACCTTTTTTTGCTAAATCGTCCATTTCTGGCGTTTCCACAAATTTATTCCCTGCATAACCAATGGCATCAAAACGTTGATCATCTGTTAAAATAAAGATGATATTTGGTTTTTCTGAAGTTGCTTGACTCTGAGCATTTACCGCACAATAAGCACATATTAGTATAAATAAAAAACTGTTTTTAAACATAAGTGATTCCTTAATTGTTATCTAAATTTTATTTTGCGTTACACAAAAATTTCATAAGGTTAAAAATATAATTACAAGGTTGGATTAGCATCCTGTCCTGTCCTGAAAAAGTATTCCCAATTATCTGTTCTAAATGCAGAAATTGGCTAACATAAATTGATTTATAAATTACTTTTGAAACATGCTTTAAAACCATTGCTAACTAAAGTAAAATTAGTACCTCTTGTTATTCTAAAAAATACTCCAATATTTTTCATGCAACTCTTTTTAAATTAAAGAAAATATAACCCATAAAAAACCCATTACTATTTAAAATAGTAATGGGTTATAAACTTACCAAATATAAGTGTAGTTTTTATTTTTGTACTGCAATTAAATAGGTTTCTATTTCTTGTAATTACTCTTGTAACTCTAAAACAAATTCCTCAAACTTAACGTCTCTATTTCTAATTACTAAGGTATCTCTAACCGTATGTAATAAATCAACTGTGGTTTGAGAAACCAAAGATCCGAAAGATGTTACTGACACAACTTCAACATCTCTATATTGATATTCTAAGTAAATTGCATTTCGTCTTTCTCCACCCCATTCATCTCCATCTTCTACCCATCTTCCAGTACCTGTTACTACAAGTGGTTCTCCTTCTGCACTAGAAACTGTAATGTCTCCGTTATCGCTAAAATCTAATTCTAAAGCCACTTCTGAATTACTTGCAATTGCACCTCTTCTAACACGATTAAAAACAGTAGCACTATTTCTTCCACTAGTTACTACAGGTGCTAACTCATCTTGTACAACAAATTCTGCACGATAAACTGATGTAGTATCAATGCTACTAGTTACTGGTTGACCAGAGAAGTCATCAAAAGTAGATGTTCCTACTACATTATCTTCTCCACGGCGTAAATAAACTCCGCTATATTTGTTCATGAATTTAACACCAAAAAGTGTATAATCTTTAGGAGCAGGATTCCAATCTGCATCTTTAATTCTAATAGGGTTATCAACAATAGGAATTCCAGTTAAAAGAGAATCTAAATTTTGAATTTGTGTGATTTTTAATGGAATTACATAATGTACTTCTCCAAAAGGAGCAAAAGATAAAGGATCATCAAAAAAAGCATCATTCAATTGAATAGAAACTCTACCATCTATAGAACCCGCAGGAATAACTATTGGACTTTCTCCTATAGTATAATAAGATTCTGGTAATGCTTGTACGTTTACAGAATCAACTCCAATAGCCATTGCATCTATTAATTCTGGTGCAAGTTCAAAACTAACACGTCTGTCCTCTTTGTTTTCAATAACACCAGACATTACCACGCCAATTTCAAAACGACCTTCATTATCATTGTCATTAAATCCTAGATCAAAATCTCCTTGTAATATTGTTCTTACAGGTGTCTGAAAAGGAAAAAACACAGACTCTGAACCAAAATCATCAGAGACAAAAACTTGATTCTCGCAAGACATAAAACCAAGTACTATTGCAAATATTACTATTAATTTAATTTTCATTTCTTTGTTTTTTATTATAAATATTTCTTTGGTTCAATTACCAACCACTGTTTTGTTCGATTGCTGGAAATTTAAAAACCTCATCATTTGGTATTGGCAAATAATTAGCGTGTGCTGGGTAATTTCTTGCCTCAACTGAAGGAATTTCTATATAACTATTTCCATCGAAAAAATTTCCTCTTATCGTTTCATTTAATGGCGCTTGCCATCTTCTTAAATCCCAAAATCTATGACCTTCAAAACTTAATTCTAAACGTCTTTCATTTCTAATAAGTTGACGCATATCTTCTCGACTTGTAATTGAGTTTAAATATTCTGAAGGATTTGAAATCTCCGCTCTTACTCGTATTGCTTCAATAACTTGTTTTGCAGTTATACCATTTGCTGCTGGCGTATCTGGACCTAATAATTCATTCGCTGCTTCTGCAAAGATTAAAAACAATTCTGTGTATCTAAAATAAACATCAAAATGTCTTTGATCTACGGTTGTATTATCATTATTAATTCTAACATCTGGTCTTAATAACTTTTTTAAGTAATACCCAGTTGTTGTTGATCTTTCTGGGATAGAATCAAGTCTATCTATACCCCCACCAAAACCAGTGTTTATCGTTCCTCCTCCAAAAGAAGATGCATTAACTACCACAAACTTCTGTAATCTTGGATCTCTATTTGAGAAAGGATTTTGAGGATCATAAGCCATTGACTCCTCTATTGGAGTACCATCTGCCATTGGAAAAGCATCTACAAAATTTTGTGAAGGATTAATTTCTCCTCTACCATTTACAGAAGGTGGAAACATTCTTGCTTCAATAGAAGAATTAGGACCTTCAATATTTCCTCTAAAAATTGCTTCACTAACATTGCTTTCTGAAAGATAAAACTCCAAACCATTTGGGTTTAAACCTCCTAAACCACCGTTCAATTCTAAAACTTCAATTGCATTATCTAAAGCAGTTTGATACAAAGCTTGATCATTTAAATAAGCAGGACTTGCTGCAAATAAAGCAACTCTTGCTTTTAATGCTTTTACAATTCTACCTGTAATTCGTAAATTATAACGAGAACCGTTAGCTACATCATATTGTAAGAATCTATCTCCAGTAAAGTCTGCGTAGATAGGGTCTAAATTACTTTCACTTAAACCATAATCTGTTGGTAATAAAGTTAAAGCTTCATCAAAATCGTTTAAGATGGCATCTACAGTTTCTCTAAACGGTAATCTTGGTGTATTAAAGTCCCCATCAGATGCTATAAACTCTGTAAAATATGGAACACCCAATAACTCCCCAGAAGTACCTACACCTGCATGGGCTTGTAGCACATAAAAGTGATGTAAAGCTCTTAAAGCAAGTGCCTCTCCTTTTAATCTTTTGTTAAACAAATCACTAATTACTTCGTCTCTGTTCCAAACAATTTCACCAGCATTTACAATTTCTAAAAATCTGTTTAAAAAGAAAACGTTTTGGTAATTATTCCAACGTGAAGTAGGATTAAATTGTGCATTTAACTCTCCAAGTGCCATACGTTTAAAACCATTATTCAACTGATTATTAACAGCATCATCTGTTGCTGCCTCAGTAAAAGAATATTGATCTACTAAACGAGAGTAACCCTGTAAAAGTAAACCTTCTGCAGATTCTGGATCACCACTTACATACTCAAAATCTAGCCTATTTTCATCAATAGGTTCGAAGAAGTTTTCACAAGCCACTAAGCAAGTAAAAAACAACGTAGCTAACAAATATTTTGTATAATTTTTCATTCTATTTATCTATATTTTCTATTTGTATTAAAATGATATTCTCGCTCCAAATGTGTACGCTTTCGTCTGAGGAATTCCTCCAATATTTAATTGACGAATTTCTCTGTTTTTAGAGATTTCTAAAATATTGTTTCCTTGAAAGTTTAAACTAAAATCTTTTGCTCCTATAGATTTACAAACATTATCTGCAAATTCATAAGTTAATTGAATACGGTTAAGTCTAAAGAAACTATTGTCGTACAACCAAAACGTTGAATTTCTAAAGTTATTTTGGTTGGCTACAGAAGACAATCTTGGAAACGTAGCTGTATTAGCAGTTTCTGGTGTCCAACGCCCTAAAACAACCTCAGAATATTTATCGTTACCATCTACTCTAAAGTAGTTATTTGATCTATTTGCAACAGCTCCGTTTTGTGCAGTTCCTAATAAAAATAAATTGAAATTTTTATACTTCATATTTAAATTTAAACCGTAAGTCCAAGGACTACTTCCCTGCCCTATTGCTACTTGATCATCATTATCAATAATATTATCATCGTTCTGATCTCTATATTTTATATCACCTGGTTGTACAGCACCAAAATTAGGTACAGGAAGGTCACTATTTAAAATAAAATTACCTTCTACATCTTGTGTAAAGTCGGCTGCTGAATAGAACCCTTGATCTTCCAAACCAAATATTGTAGATAATTCTGTACCCACTCTATTTTGATAATCAAACTCATTAATCTCAGATCTCTTTAATGCCTCTGTTTGACTGTATAAAACATTTGCTCCAACTGCTATAGAAAAATCTTTAAAAGATTTATTGAAATTTGCACCCAATTCAAAACCTGTAAACAAATTACTATTAAAGTTATCTCTAGGTCTAAATGTATTGTAGAAAGAAGGATATTCAGCATTTAAGAATCCTAATTGCTTATCTAACTCAGATCTAAAGTAATTAAAATCTAAGAAAAGAGAATTCATAACTAGTGCTTCAAAACCAAAATTCAAATCAATTCTATCTTCGTAAGTTGTATTAGGATTTGCTCCTTGTGTAATATTTTGTCTTCTGTTAGAACTACGGTCATCATCCCATGTAAAAGTAGATCCTCTTGTAAAATTCTCTTGGTACAAAAAGTATCCATCAATACCAGCATCAGATTTTATAATACCACCTGTAGCTTTTACTTTTAAATAGTTGATGAATTTATTATCCTTTAAAAATGGCTCTTCACTTAAAATGTAAGCAAGACCTACAGTTGGTGAGAAACCACCTCTATTACCTTCTGGTAATTTAATAGAATGCACGTAAGCACCACTAAAATCTGCAAAAAATTTCTTCTTAAAGTCATAAGTTGCTTGAAAACCTATATGCGCATCTTTGTCTGTTTGTAAAACATTATTACTTTTTTGAGTGTTGTAATATGCTAATAATGTAGAATTAATAGAATGGTTTTGTGCGAATGTTTTTTTGTAATTTAATAAACCATAAAAAGCCAATCTCGAAACAAAATCATTTGTACTAACTCGTTCTATCTGATCTCTTTCATTTACACCAAACTCAGTTAATCCTACGATCTTATCGTTTTCCCATTCTGGTTCGTATACAATATAATCATTTTGTACAAATTCTCTGAAAGAATCGAAAAAGTCGAAACTTAGGTACGTCTTTGCAGTTAAACCTTCTGCAATCATTGATAAATCAAAGTTAATTGTATTATTAAACTGTGTTACACGGAATATATTTTCTTGAGTACCACCAGCAATTGCTTCAGCAACTGGAGTATTATTTTGAAATTGTTGTGTACCCCCTAATAAGAAACCATCAAAAGATTGTGCAGCACCTAGAATATCAATTAGATTAGAACCTGGTCTTGCATTAACATCAAGCAAGCTTATTGGTAATAAAGGAGCATAATCATTTGGTCTAAATGAAGTACCTGCATTTAATAAACTAGAAAATGCACTTTTATTTGAATCTAAAATAGCAATACCATCAAGGCTACTTGTAATCCAATCATTTACTCTAAAATCTATATTACCTCTAACATTAAAACGGTTTCTTCCTTTATTCGCATCTGGACTAATATTTTCCCAAGATTCTTCTCTGTTCCAACCGGCGTTAACATAATATTGAGATTTTTCATTACCTCCAGAAAATTCAGTAATAACGTTAAACGTATTAATTAAAGGTTTTACAAATTCTTTAGAATAGAAATCTACATCTGGATACTGGAAAGGGTTGTTACCACTTCTTGTGTTTGCAATAAGATCATCTGAAAATTGAGCTGGTTGACCATCATTATCTAAAGCCTCATTAAACAATTCCATATAATCTGCAGAACCTAAATAATTTGGAAGTTCTAAAGGTGTACGGAATCCAGTAATCACATTTACATTAAATTCTTTTTGATTTACTTTACCACGTTTGGTATTAATTACAATAACACCATTTCTTCCTTGGCTCCCATATAAAGCTACGGCATTTGCATCTCTTAAAACGGTAATTTGTTCTACCTCCTCCATATTTAAGAAGTTAGGATTACGTCCAAAAACACCATCAATAACAAAAATAGCATTACCTAAACCTCTAACATTTGAAGAACCTCTTACCCCTAACATTAATCCATTAATGTAATTTCTAACAAATTGTGTATTGTCAAAAGTAAGTCTGTCTGCTGGTCTGATACTAGAAACAGCTCCAATAATTTCACGTCTGTTTTTTGTAGTTACGCCCATCTTAATTTCATCATCTTCAGATGCTAAAAACACAGACTTTTTTAACGTAATCTTATCAGTAATATTCGCAAAAGATACTAATACTGAATCGAATCCCTTTTTTTGAATAACTAAAGAACCATTATCTGATAATGCAATCTTAAATTTACCATTTAAATTTGTAGAAGTTTGACTTCCCTTAGGACCAAAAACTGCTACGTTGTTTAAAGGCTTTCCTTGCTCATCTATCACAATAGAAGACACTTCCGTACCTTTTGATTGTGCTGTTAACATATTACTAGAACATAACATAGTAATACAAACTAAAGCAAATAACCTATATATTTTATTTATTTTCATTGTTTTCTCTTTAATATTTTTAGAAGAATTTTTTAAGCTTACCAACCCGGGTTTTGAGGGAAGCCTTCATAAAATTGAGTTTGATTTGCTTCAAATGGTAACCAATATTGTTTTGGGTATTCACAAACCCTAGTTGTTAATACACTTTCTCTAAAGAAAGTATAGCTTCTATCAAAATCTAAAGCTGTTTTAACCTTATACTTATCTAAATGCGCTACACCCCATCTTCTAATATCTACCCATCTATGTGCTTCTAAAGACAATTCAATTGCTCTTTGTCTTCTAATTTCATCCATAAACTTATTATTGTCGTTTACAATATCTTCATGAACATTTTGTACATTTACTCTTGCACGAATTTCATTAATAATTTGCTCTGCCGTCTTAGGATAAGATGCTGGAGCCGTTCTTGCACCTTGCGCCACATGCAAAGCCTCAGCATACATTAAATAAACATCTGTTACTCTCATGTGGTAACGTCTACCATTAAATTGGTTAAACAAACCATTTGAATTTGTACCAAGATCACCATTATCATCAATAGGTAAAAACTTTTTGTGTAAATAACCTGTAATTGATGAGTTATTTGACCTGTGACGACCTGGTCTACCAGCACCATTATCTGAAAAAAGTTGAAAATTACTAGAGGCATTAATTCTGTCTCCATCAACAATTATCCATTTGTAAAAACGTGGATCTCTATTGTCAAATGGTCTTAAAGGATTATAAGTAGGTTCTCCAAAAGCACCACTTAAATCTTCCTCTATAGATAAACCATTTGCCATACCAAAGTTATTCTGTATGTAGTTATGCGTGATATTGCTTACTGCACCACCACCTATACCATGTATAGATCTTGGTATACCCGTAACCATAAAACGTCTATTTTCTACAATATTACCTCCTGGTGAACCAAATACCATTTCTCTTGCTCCTGGAGAAATACCAGGCCACATGTTACCATTTGGCGTCTTCCAAAAAACAGCATCATAATTTTCTGCTGATGCAAAATCGTAAAATCCTTGATCTACCAGTTTTAAAAATTCAGCAAAAGCATCTGTTGCCATTTGTGCTAATTCAACATCGTATTGGTATGTGTTAATACCTGGTTGATTGTTAAAGAACATCAACGGACTTGCCGCCAATAACAAATTTTTACCTTGAAATGCATACGCTGTTCCCTTTGTAATTCTAGCTTGATTGTTTCCTACCGTTCTTTGACCGTAAGTTTCGTTATCCCAATTTAAAGGAAGTAACTCTATAGCTCTTTTGTAATCTTCGTTAACAGAAAGTGCTGCTTCTCTATATGTTTCTGGCCTTGGAATAGTAATTTCTCCAGAAAAAACTTCTTGAATATGAGGAAAACGTCCCCAGAATTTCATGATTTCATTGTGAAAAAACGCTCTAAAGAAATAAGCCTGACCTAAAATCACATCTCTTTCTGCTTGAGATAGGTTTACTAATAAATCTTCGTTTGCAATAACAAGATTTGCCTTACGAATACCATCCATACTTCCCCTCCAAACACGAGGTCTACCTCTAGCCGTTTGATGCGTTGTATTACCTAGGGTACCTCCAGTTCTTACATTTTTACCTAAATAACTTAAAGTGTTTCTAAACCAAAAATCTAAAGTACCATTGTCTATTTGACCACTTGCTTTCCATGCTTGAGGATGATAAGAATCATCACCAAACATATAATCTTGAAACGTATGACCTGCAGTACCATAATCTACTACTAAAGCGTACATTTCTTCTACGAAACCCTGTGTGTTCTCAAAATTTTCGAATACATCCTCCACAGAAACCTCTACTTCAGGTGCGATATCTAAATAATCCTCACAAGAGAATGTAAATAAGAACCCGAATGATATAACTACTATTTTTAAATATTTTTTCATTGTTCGTTATTTTTTAAAAATTTAAATTAAAACCTAAATTAAACCTTCTTAGTGTAGGATAATCTCCCCTAAAACTAGAATCCGCTGTTATATTTCCATTAAATTCTCTATCATCTGGTAAATCTGTCCATAATAACAAGTTTGTACCATTTGCAAAAAAGTTTAAAGAACTTACCCCAAGATTCTTACAGATTTTCTTTGGAATTTTGTAAGAAAGTGAAACGTTTCTTAATCTTACTAAAGAAGCGTCAAAGAAATTTTGTCTTCCATTAACAGATCCTTGTGGCAAATTAAAGTCTGGCTGCACATTTGTTGCAGTAGGATTGTCTTTAGTCCAATAATTTAAGTCTTGTGTAAAGAACACATCCGTTTGATTATTAAAAGTTCTACTTGCAAAGTTTCTATTTGTATTTTGCGTTCCAGTAACTTGTGCAGAAAGACTCAATCCTTTGTAACGCATACCTAAAGTTGCATTCCAAGATCTTTGTGGTCTATTTGGGAATCCAAACGGCACATTATCAAAATTACCATCGTAAGCACCACTTCCATCATAATCTATTAAATTGTAATAACCAATTCTAACTGATTCTTGTCCGTTTATTCTTGGCGTAGAACTGTACACATCATCCCAATTTGTAATTATTTCACCTGGAATACCAGATCTAGGTTGCCCAATTGTAAAACCTGCTGCTTTTTGATAATCTGGTCTCAAAGCAGGATCTTCTCTATTAATTACAACATCTTTTGCTTCCGTAAAAAAGAAATTACCAAATACAT
The DNA here is from genome assembly GCF_947495205.1 of uncultured Polaribacter sp. Classification (GTDB taxonomy): domain Bacteria; phylum Bacteroidota; class Bacteroidia; order Flavobacteriales; family Flavobacteriaceae; genus Polaribacter. Next base: position 50,862 of record NZ_CANLXV010000013.1, read on the forward strand.
TTAAATCATTAGCAAAAGTATAATTTGCCTTTACTACAAGCTCGTAACCTCTTACTTCTGTTGCACCTAAATTAAAAGGTGGTGGCGCTGTACCAAACCATTCTGGTACTGCTCTTTGATTTTCTGGAATAAGTATGTTGTCTCTATTTTCTCCAAAATAATCAAATTCTAATGAAACTAAATTATTAAACAAACTAACTTCTGCAGCAATGTTATATTTTACGGCAGTCTCCCATTGAAGATTAGGATTACCTACTCTAGTTTCATTTAAAAACACATAAGAATCTCTACTACTATATTCATTTGGATTTAAGTAAGTTGTACCTCCTTGAGAAAAATTAGCTTGATATGCAAATCTACTTCCTCCTTGATCATCTCCAATTAAACCATAAGAACCTCTAAACTTTAACTTGTTTATCCATTCTACATCTTCCATGAAAGCTTCGTTAGAAACTGTCCACCCTGCACCAACTGCTGGAAAGAAATCAAATCTAAAACCTGGCCCGAATTTTTCAGAACCGTTATAAGCACCACTTACATCTAAGAAATATCTGCTATCATAATCATACGTTGCTCTTGCAACCCAATCTTCACGATGAATATCAAATTGCTGGTTACCTGTAGCAAACTCTCTACGTCTTACCAAAAATAAACCAGTAACATTATGAACATCTGCAAAGGTATTCACATAATTTAGAGAAAAATCATATAAAAAGTTACGATATCTACGCTGATTTCTTGAACCTTCATTACCATCTCGAATCTGAGCTGCACCTACAGTCCAAGGAAAAGGCACAAAAGCAAAATCGTTCACACCTTGTGGGCTTTCAAAAAATTCTACACCATTTGAATCAAAAATACGGTAGACCACATTTTCTTGTCCATCTCCTCCTGGATCATTTAAGCTCTGAAGACTTGTAGACCTGCTATCTACAGATACACGACTTTCAAATCTTAATCCTTTTGTTAGAAAATCTAAATTCTGCTTTAAAATAACATCTGTATTAATTTCAAACGTTGTGAATCTATTGTAACCTGTATTGGTTAAACTAACAATAGGATTTGTTAATCCAAAAAGATCTAATTCATCCCTTCCAAAAGTACCATCGTCATATACAGGTGTATATGCATTCGGAGCAATTTCATAAATACCATTGGTTACTACATTTAAGTTGGCTGGAGCCTCTCTTGTACCTAAATAACCACCCAAATTTACAGAAACCTCTGTAGTCTTAGAAATATTAAAATCTATATTAGTTCTATAATTAAATCTATCGTATTTAAATTCACTTGAATACCCCTTACCATTATCATATCTAGAACCATCAAATATATCGTCAACAGTTTGGTATGCTAAACTACCAAAATATTTCGCATTATCACCACCACCACGTACAGATAAATTTACTCTGTAATCTTGAGCAAAATCTTTTAAAGTTTCTTCTCTCCAATCAATATTAGGATACAAAGGATCATTTGGCACTAAATAACGTTCAGCAACACCTAAAGGGCGATAAGCATCCCAAGATCCTGGCACATATGGCAATTCTCTTAAAATTGCTGAATTTGCCTCTAAAATTGCATCATAAGAATCTAACTTTTGCGGTAACTTAGAAATTGTTTTTATAGCTGTATTAAAATTTAAAGATAACTGCGCTTTACCTTTTTTACCTCTTTTTGTAGTAATTAATATTACACCGTTTGCACCCTGAACACCAAAAACTGCTGTTGCAGAAGCATCTTTAAGAACTGAAACGTTTTCAATATCATTAAAATCTATATCTGTGATTGTTCTTGGCACACCATCTACAAGTATTAATGGTTGTCCACCACCATTCCAAGAAGCTTGACCACGAATAAAAATTTGCACATCTGATTGACCTGGTATACCACTACCCTGAATAGCAGTTACCCCTGGCAAGTTACCTTGTAAGGCTTCCTCTACATTAGTTATACCTCCTGCAGCGGTCTGTAAATCAGCACCTTTAATTTGGGTAATTGCACCAACCACACTTTCTTTCTTTTGTGTACCATAACCAACAATTACAATTTCCTCTAAACTTTCAGATTCTATCTTCATGCTAACGTTAATGGTAGTTTTACCATTAACAGGTACTTCAACAGTTTTATATCCTAAATAAGAGAATACTAAAATCTTTTGGCCAGCAGTTAAACTAATTGAGTATTTACCATCAAAATCTGTTGATGTTCCTCTAGTAGTTCCTTTTTGTATTACACTTACACCTGGTAAAGTTATACCATCAACATCTTTAACAATACCAGTAATTTTATCCTGGGCCTGTATATTAAAAGATATGAAACCCGAAAACAGGAGAAAAAGCCCTAGCTTTAAACCTAATAGTGGATTTCTTTTTTTTAAATTTTGTTTCATGTTTACAATAAATTATTTTTTGGATTAACTATTATGTTAAGAGTATCTTAAAAACATAACACAATATTACAAACAAGAGACTTTTCCTGTATCCTGTACTGTACTGAAAATATGTATTATTTTACCCTTTTTGTATATAAATTTAATTCATTTTGCTTTTGATTTGTTTTTTCAACTCAAAAACCTCCTCTAATTCAGTTCTTTAAGCGTTGAACACAATTATACAAATCGATTGAAAAAAAATTCTAATTTTCATACACCTGGAAAATAATGGCAATGAAAGATAAAAAGATATTTGTTAAAATATAAGAAATTTAACATTTTTTTCCACTTTGAAGTAATAATATTAGAAGAAAAATAAGGATTTACCAACATTAAAACAAAGAAAACAGTGAAGACTACGAATCTGACTTTCGTTTGATGTAGATATTATAAATTAATCCTGAAAGTATGAGCAAAATTCCAAAAAGCGTCCACCAATTGTATATATCTCCAAACCAAAAGGTGCCAATAATTATGGTAATTATAACTTCTAAATACTTTATAGGCGCCACTAAATTAGTTTCTGCCAACTGAAAAGCTTTCGTCATATACAACTGACCAAAATAACCAAAAACACCCGTACTTATAAATAAAACCCATTGCGTAAGGGTTGGTTGTTCCCAGTATTTTAGACACATTAAACCACCAAACACAAATGCCATTAACATAAAGTAATTAATAATTACCAAAGGATTTTCTGTATTGCCTATTTTACGAATAACTACAAAAATGATGCCCAGAAAAACGGCGGATAAAATCACGAAAACCAATCCTATTAATTCTACATCTGCACCAAAACCTTTAATAATTAAAACCCCCAAAAAGGCAATAAAAAACAAAAACCATTGAATGGGTTTTATTTTTTCTTTTAAAAAAAATAATGCAAAAATTGCGGCAAAAATTGGAGCTGTATATCTTAACGAAACGGCTGTACCAATACTTAAGTAATTCAACGATTGAAAAAAGCAGGTTAGTGATATTACACCTGTTATCCCTCTTATAATCAACCATTTTTTATTAGTACCCCAAAAAGGAACTTTTTGTTTTAACACCAAAGGTACTGTAAACAACAATGTTCCTACAGATCTAAAAAAAACAACTTGATACACATTAAATGTGCTTAAATATTTTACAACAGAACCCATTAGTGCGAACGCAATTGCACTAAAAATCATATATAAAATAGCCTTGTTCTGTGTCATTTATTTTGATACAAATATAACCTAAAACATTTCTTATCTTACTTAATAACAAAGCAAATTAATCTTATACTAAATCAAAAACTCTAGGCAACCAAAGCGTTAAATCTGGGAAATACGTAATTAAAAGGAGCACCCCAATCATCACTAAAAATAAAGGTAATAATGGTTTTATTACTTGTTGTATTTTTAAATCAGCTACACTACAACCTACAAAAAGTACGGAGCCAACTGGTGGCGTACATAATCCAATACATAAATTCATGATCATAATAATACCAAAGTGAATAGGATCCATACCTAATTCTGTTACAATTGGTAAAAAGATGGGTGTAAAGATTAAAACGGCTGGTGTCATGTCCATAAAAACACCAACAAATAATAAGATTAAATTGATAATAATTAAAATTACAATTGGGTTATCGCTAATTGACAATAACGTATTGCTAATTTCTTGAGGTATGTTTTCATAACTCATTACCCAAGACATGGCTATAGATGTAGATACTAATAATAAAACAATTGCTGATGTTTTAATGGTTTCTAACAAAATTGGGGAAATATCTTTAACAGTTATTTCTTTATACACAAAACCTAAAACTAAAGTATAAATTACTGCTATTGCTGAAGCTTCTGTAGCTGTAAAAATTCCGGCTACAATACCACCAATTACCACTACTAACAACATTAAACTAGGAAAAGCATCTATAAATCTTTTAAAGAATTCTTTAAAGCCTACCATTTTATCTGTTGGATATTTTTTAATAATTGAATAAATTAAAGCTACAATCATTAATGCCAAACCAATTAACAATCCAGGTACATAACCTGCAATAAATAATGCCGCTATAGAAACACCACCACTGGCTAAAGAATATACAATTAACACGTTACTTGGTGGTATAATTAAACCTGTGGTTGCACTTGTAATGTTAACGGCAGCACTAAAAGATTTGTCATAACCATCTTTTTCCATCATTGGATTCATAAAACCACCAATAGCAGATGCTGCTGCTACCGCCGATCCTGAAATAGCGCCAAACAACATACACGAAATAATGTTTACAAAAGCCAAACCACCAGGAAGTGGCCCAACTATAGCTTTGGCAAAGTTTATGAGGCGCACGGCGATTCCTCCTCTATTCATAATTTGACCTGCCAATATAAAAAATGGAATGGCAGACAAGGTAAAACTGTCTAAACTGGTTGCCATTCTTTGTGCTAAAGTTGTAACACTTGGTAAAAAAGGCATTGCACTTAATAAGGTAAATAAAGCTGCTAAACCAATTGCAAAAGCAATAGGAACTCTTAAAGATAAAAAAACTAAAAAGCTAACAACTAAAATAAGGACTTCTACTAGATTCATAATTTATGCTTTGTTTAATTTTCTTAAGTTTAAAAGTGTATCAATACTATAATAGCAAATTAATATTCCTGAAATTGGCACCACCAAGTAAATAAATCCTAATGGAATTTCTAAGGTTGCAGATGTTTGCCCAAATTGAAAACTCAATTGACATAATCTTGCTCCTCCAATAATCATAACCGTTAATGCAAATACCGCAATTGATATAAATACAATGCCGTTGAATAAATTTTGTCTTTTTTGAACTGTTTGTTCTGGTATTAAATCAATTGCCAAATGTAAATTTTTTCCTGCAGCGTATGCAGCACCTAATAAACCAACCCAAATTAATGAGAAACTAGAAACTTCATCTGTGATGGTACTTGGTGCTCTCAATACAAACCTAGAAAAAACTTGCCAAACTACGCTTACCAACATTATTACTAATATTAAAAGCACTAACTTTTCTAAAACACTATCTATTTTTGCTCTCATTATTGTTTATTTTTTATAGAAGAAATTAGCGTTTTCATTTCTTTATTTCCATTAAACATTTCTAAAATTCCTTTGGTTTGTTCTTCAAATGGTTTTTTCTCTGGATAAACAACCTGCACACCAGCAGCCTTTACTGCAGCAATTGATTCTTTTTCTGAAGCTGCCCATAATTTACGTTGTGCATTAGTACTTACTTTTACTGCACTTTTTAACCATTGTTTTTCCTTATCGTTTAAACGACTCCAAGTATCTGTACCAATCAATAAAACATCGGGTACTGCCGTGTGTTCGTCTAAACTGTAAAATTTACAAACTTCGTAGTGTTTAGAAGTGTAAAAACTTGGCGGGTTATTCTCTGCACCGTCTACAACTCCTTGTTGTAAAGCAGTATATAATTCTCCCCAAGAAATTGGAGTTGGTGAGCCTCCTAAATCATTTACCATAGCTACTGCCATGTTACTTTTTTGTACTCTAATTTTTTTTCCTTTTAAATCTGCTGGAGATTTTATTGGCGCTTCTTTCATGTAAAAACTTCTACTTCCTGCATCATAAAAGGTTAAGCCTCTTAGCCTAAATTTTTCTCCTTTTAGTAATAAACTTTCGCCTATTTCACTATCAAAAACACTAAACGTATGTGCTTTATCTCTAAACATATAAGGCACACTAAACACCTTATATTCTGGAATAAAATTTTCTAAAACGGCTGCAGATACTTTGGTAATATCTAAACTACCAATTTGCAACAATTCTAAACATTCTCTTTCTCCTCCTAACTGTCCACTAGGATAAATGTTTAATTGCAGTTTACCTTGAGATTGTTTTTTTAATTCTTCACCTAAGATTACCATTGCTTTGTGCACTGGATGTTGTGTATCTAAAGCATGCCCCAAACGTATGGTTTTTATAGTAGATTTAGATTGACAACCTAGAAAAAATAGGGTGGTAATTGCTATAATTAAATATTGAAAAAAATGTGATTTTCTCATTTTTATGGTGCGATTAAAGTTTGGTAACAATTAATGGGTTATTGATCTTTTCTGAGAAATCTGTTAAGTAATTTTCCCATTCTTTTTGCGTGCTGAATTGTTTGCTTTTTTTCCATCCAAAGCCACTATAAAAAACAACTTTATTATCGATTACGTTTAAATGTAAAAAATGATTACTCTCATCTTTTCTAGAAGTTACGTATTTCTCTGATCCTGCAAAATAAGGTTTTGTAGTTACTATTCCTGTGCCTACTTCAGAATCATCTAAAGTTTCCCAATGACTTACCCAGAAACTGGCATCATTTTGATTGGTTAACCCTGTTTTTTTGTGCAACGTAATTCCTGATGAAATTGTATCTGTACCTGTAACATCAATTTCAAAACGCGTTAAGTTTTGGCCGTAATCTAAAGAAATGTGTTTGGTTTCGTTAATTGGTTTTCCATTTGCATTCCAGGTAGCATAGGTTAATACAAAACTGGTTCTTAATGGGCCTGTTGTAATGGTTTTATAAGAAGTAAAGTTTCTAGAAAAATAGTAAGAAGTATCTACTTTTACAGCAGTACCACCAATTCCTCTACTTACACCTACATGAAAATTATCTAAGCCTTCACCATGGTCTTTATGGTAAGCACCTTTTTTGGCATCGTTTCTTTTGTACCATTTGTTGATAATTGGATATTCTACACGTTTTAACCAAGCATCAATTCCGCTAGATAAAGTACCTCCTTTAACACCATCTTCTATCATTTTTTGTGCTACTGGTCCAAAAGTTCTAAAAGCAACTCTATTGTTTTCCCATGTATAATCGTCTGTTCTTTCTGGTACAAAACGTGAATAACAATATGCGGTATCTACCTTTTTCTCAACTTTTGATGTTGCTAAAGTGTATGTATTGGTTGTATTTGCTTTAATATGGGGTTGAAAAAGGATAACATCCTCTTTTCCATCCAAATCTTTATCTACAAGTTGAACTATTAATTGTTTATTTTCCTCATCTAAAATTACAAGATTCGCTACTTTTTCAACATTCACATCAGAAATATCAACAGAAACGGTTTCAAATTGTCTACTTGAATTTAAGGTATTTTTTACCGTAATTGTTGTTATTACTTCAGGGCTTTCTTTACAGGATGTAAAAAATGAAAAACCCATTAATAAAAGTGCTATTTTCTTCATAATTAAAGTGCTAAAAACTCCACAAAACAATTATTTTATGGAGCTGAAATTTATTTATTCTTCGTTTGATGGTTTTCCTATAGTTGCTAAAATTCCTCCATCAACATATAAAATATGTCCGTTTACAAAATCACTCGCTTTAGAAGATAAGAATACTGCTGCTCCTGCTAAATCGTCTGGATCTCCCCATTTTTTTGCTGGGGTTCTGTTCACAATAAAATCGTTAAAAGGATGTCCTTCTACTCTTATTGGTGCTGTTTGCGAAGTTGCAAAATAGCCTGGTCCTATTCCGTTAACTTGTACACCAAAACGAGCCCATTCTGTTGCCATATTTTTAGTTAACATCACTAAACCACCTTTTGCAGCTGCATAAGCTCCTACGGTATTTCTACCCAATTCGCTCATCATAGAACAAATATTAATTATTTTTCCTGCCTTTCTTTCCATCATGCCTTTAATTACATGTTTAGAAACAATAAAAGGACTTACCAAATCAATATCTATTACTTGCTTAAAGTCTTCAACTTCCATTTCTGCTAATGGAGTTCTTTTAATGATTCCTGCGTTGTTTACCAAAATATCAATAGCACCAACTTCGCTTTCTATTTTGTTAATGGCTGCAATTACTTGTGCTTCATCTGCTACATTAAATTTGTAGCCCACAGCATTAATTCCTGCTTCTTTGTATAAAGCTACAGCTTTGTCTATTTTTTCTTGTGATGAATTTCCGTTCACCACAATAGTTGCACCTGCTTTTCCTAAACCCATGGCCATAGACATTCCTAAACCATGTGTAGAACCAGTTACCAAGGCTACTTTACCTGTAATATCAAATAATGTTTGAGACATATTTTTATCTTATCTTAAATCTGTAATTTTCGCAACATCCATATCATTATAATCTAGGTTTTCTCCTGCCATACCCCAAATAAAAGTATAATTAGAAGTACCAGAACCAGAGTGAATAGACCATGGTGGTGAAATTACAGCTTCATGATTTTGCATCCAAATATGACGCGTTTCTTGTGGTTCGCCCATAAAATGACATACAGATTGCTCTTCCATAATGTCCATATAATAATAAATTTCCATTCTTCTATCATGCACATGAGCTGGCATGGTATTCCAAACAGAACCTGTTTTCAACTCAGTCATTCCCATTTGTAATTGACAAGTAGTTACAATACCACCAATAATCATCTGGTTTACTGTTCTATGATTAGCTGTCTCTAAACTTCCTAATTCAATTTTATTTGCTTCCTCTTTAGTAACTTGCTTCGTTGGGTAAGCGCTGTGTGCTGGTGCAGAGTTCATGTAAAACTTTGCAGGGTTATTGGCATCTTCACTAGTAAAAGTTACTTCTTTTACACCTTTTCCTAAGTATAAAGCATCTTTATGCAACATTTTGTAGCTTTCTCCATCTGCAGTAATGGTTCCTGTACCACCAACATTAATAACACCAACCTCTCTTCTGTCCAAAAAGTTTTCTGATTTTAAAGAATCTATGGTTTCTAATGTTAATGCATCAGTTGTAGGAACAGCACCTCCTGCCATATATCTATCATAATGTGTATATACCCATTTAATATGACCTGCATTCATTAAATCTGGTATTAAAAACTCATTTCTTAATTCTTGTGTGTCGTATTTTTTAACTGCTTGCGGACTTGAAGCGTATCTTGTTTCAAAAGTTGTTGCCATAGTTTTTCTTTTAATATTTTATTTTAATTGTAACGTTTAAGGTATCATGCTGAATTTAGTTCAGTATGATACCCAAACAGTTTATAATGAACGTCTAATTCCTAGTTCTAGACCTCTTAATTCTGCTAAACCTCGTAAACGACCAATTCCAGAATATCCTGGATTCGTCTTCTTTTTTAAATCGTCTAACATTTTATGTCCATGATCTGGTCTAAAAGGCATTCTAACATCTTGTCTACCTGCTGCAATTCGTTTTTGTTGTTCTAAAACCAATTCTTTCATAACTGCGTACATGTCTACATCACCTTCTAAATGATCTGCTTCATGGAAATTTCCTTCTGCATCTCGTTTTGTAGCACGTAAATGAATAAAATGAATTCTATCTCCTAAACGTTTTACCATTCCTGCCAAATCATTATCTGCTCTTACACCAAAAGAACCTGTACAAAAGGTTAATCCGTTATTTGGAGATTTTACAGCATCGTATAAATCTACAATATCTTGCTCTGTAGATACAACTCTTGGTAAACCTAAAATAGGAAAAGGTGGATCATCTGGATGAATACACATTAACACACCTGCTTGCTCTGCTGCAGGTATAATTTCTGATAAGAAAGAGAATAAATTTGCTTTTAATTCTTTTGGACCAATATTATTATAAGTGGCTAAAATTGCATTAAATTCTTCTAAAGAATAACCTTCTTCTGCGCCTGGTAAACCAGCAATAATATTTCTTATAAGTTTGGTTTGCTCTTCTTCTGAAGTGTTTTTAATAAAGTCTGCAGCTTCTTGTTTTTGCGCATCAGAATAATCATTTTCTGCTCCTGGTCTTTTTAACAAATACAGTTCAAAAGCTGCAAAAGCTGCTGCTTCAAAACGTAAAGCAGTAGATTGATCTGAAACTTCATAATCTAAATTGGTACGTGTCCAATCTAAAACCGGCATAAAATTATAACATACAATATCAATACCACAAGCACCTAAATTTAAAAGCGTTTGTTTGTAATTTTGATAATATTTTTTATAGTCGCCTGTTTTGGTTTTTATATTTTCATGAATTGGCACAGATTCTACCACAGACCAAGTTAAGCCTACTTCTTCTATTTGTGCAATTCTTTTCTGAATTTCTGCTACCGTCCAAACTTCTCCATTTGGAATGTGATGTAATGCAGATACAATACCTGTTGCACCTGACTGTTTGATATCAGCTAAAGAAACCGGGTCATTTGGACCATACCAACGCCATGTTTGTTCTAAATTCATACTCATAATTCCATCTTAACCTTCCTAAAGTGAAGGGATTTTATTTATTATTAATACTAATTATTTTTTTTGAATAGATTGATTCTAAATCATCAAAATACTACTGAAATTTTAAACACCACTATATGCTGAAAAACCACCATCAATTGGAATTACAATTCCAGTAACAAATGCTGATGCATCATCACATAAAAATAGTGTAGAACTTACCAAATCATCTGCAGTACCATAACGTCCCATAGGTGTTTGATCTATAATTTGTTGCCCTCTTTGCGTTAAGCTTCCATCTTCATTAGTTAATAAAGCACGGTTTTGATCTGTTAAGAAAAAACCTGGCGCCAATGCATTTACACGAATACCAACTTTAGAAAAATGTACTGCCAACCATTGTGTAAAGTTTGATATAGCTGCCTTTGCACCACTATATGCAGGTATTTTAGTTAATGGTGTATAAGCATTCATTGATGAAATATTTAAAACCGAACAACCTTCACGACCAACCATATCTTTAGCAAAAACTTGAGTAGGAATTAACGTTCCTAAAAAGTTTAAATTAAAGGTAAATTCTATTCCTTTAGGATCTAAATCAAAAAAAGTTTTAAAACCTTCTACTGTACTTTGTAAATCTTCCATTGCAAAAAACGGATTAGATGTAGTTCCTAAAGGATGATTACCTCCTGCTCCATTTACCAAAATATCTACCTTACCAAAGGCAGCATTAATTGTTTCTTTGGCTTTTTCTAAAGAATCTTTTTCTAAAACATTCGCAGCAACTCCTATAGCCTCTCCTCCTGCTTCTTTAATTGCTGTAGCAACATTATTTGCTGCTTCTTCTCTTAAGTCTAAAACTGCTATTTTATTACCTTGCTTTGCAAGAGCCATAGCCATTGTGCTACATAAAACGCCTCCTGCACCTGTTAATACGATTGTTTTACTCATTGATAGTTTTCTTATTTGTAATTATAATATTAATATATTTATTTTATGTAATGATTCAAAAAAGGGTAAATAACATCCAACCATCTTATTTAAAGCTAGTTATATTCCTGTAAATAATCTTAAACTGTATTTTTATTAAAATCAAAAATACGTAAATTAAATTATTTTTACTTGAAATAATAGCATCGTTTATAATTTTTTATGACCGTTTAAATTTATCTTTATCAAAAAGATAATACATGAGATTCAACTTAAAATTTTTCTTGTTATAAAAGATTTATTTCAAGATGAATCAAAAAAACTATTTAAAAAAATAAACGATATTATGCCGATATTTTATAAATGAAGAAAATTATATTGTTTTATAAATTGAATATTCAAACTTACAAAACAATATAATTCTTAAAGCACGTTGTATTTCTTATGCAACTTCTTAAAATAAGTGGTAATGTTACAAAGTCTTATTCTTCTTTCAGCCAAAAAGGCGTAGCAATAAACCATAAAACCGTACCAATTAGCATAAACATTTTCAATTTAGATGCATCTATTGTTCCTAAGAATAAAAGTATACTTGCTAGCAATATTAAAACACCTATAGCTAATGCACTTATTAATTTTAGTATTTTCATAATTTAAGATTTTTGAAGTTTCATAATAATAACATATAATATACTTGAGGCAACCCAACAAGGAATTACGGCATACGCTGGAAATAAGTTTTGCATAAAAATAAAATATAATCCTAATGCTACTGGAAGTACCCAAGCTAACAAAACTGCAGGATTAAATACAGAACCTTTTTGATCTGCATAATCTTGGGTGAAATTCATTTTCTTTGCAAGGTAATGGTTTACAAAAATAACCCCTCCCATTGGCCCTAAAATAGTACCATATAAACCTACAAAATCAAGTAATTTTCCTGAAAGTGCAGGAAAAATACCGGCAGCTGTAGCCACTAAACCAGCTAAAATTACACCTGAATATGACTTTGCTTTTGCAGGAAATAGACTTTGAAAAGCAAGACCTGCTCTATATATAGTTGGGTTTGCAGTTGTCCAACCTGCTACAATTACACAAATAATACCTGTCCAACCAACTGCACTCCAAGCTAGTGCACCTGGATTTGCAGAAATATCTCCTGTTAATTTTATTTGGGCAGCTAACATAAATGATGCACAAATCCAAGCCATATAATGCCCTAAAAACATACCTACAGAAGGTCCCCATCCTGCACGACTATCTTTAGCAAAACGCATAATACTTAAATCTGCCATACCAAAATGCATTGCCGCGTTACATAACCAAGAGAATATTACAATTTTCCAAAATCCGAAATCTACTTTCCCGTTAGCAGCTTGTACTACACTTACTCCTTTATCCCATTCTGTTAACAAACTATCCCAAGAATCTACATTCATTTGCGCTAAAGCAGATAATCCGCAGGCTGCAAATACAACAATCATCCATGGAGCTGCAATATTTGCAAACTTAGAAACAGTATTATAACCAGCAGCAGCAACAATTGCCATTACTACACCTACAATAACTACAATTAATGAAAAAGCAGGACTACTTAAACCAAAAATATTTTCTGGTACAGAAAAGCTTATCCCAAAAGGAATACCCACTGCACTTGCAGAGACCGTAATCATTGCGCCAGCCAAAAAGCAAAAAAGAACGCCGTTTACCACGTTATAAACTTTTACCAAGTGTTTTCCAGCAATTTTTTCTAATTGATAATATAACGTGAGTTTACTAGAAACTGCTATTGGAGCTACTATATATCTCCAAGTAAGAATTGCTAAAATATTACCAATTAATAAACCAAATATCAAATCTTTTAAACTTGCACCGGCCGCTAAAAATAAAGGACCAATCATAAACTCTGTACCTGCAGCATGTTCCCCAGCATACATTCCTAGAAAAGATTTCCAACCTTTTAATTTTGAAGATGGTACTGGAGTTCTTGCAAACTCTCCTCCACCAACTTCTTGTACTTCTACTGATGTTTCACTCATATTAAGTATATTTTTATTAATTGTATTTGGTTAATTTACCTTCAAATAAAGGCGCAAAAACTAAAGTAATCTTCTTGTAATGTTTTTGCATCCTGCACTATACTGTTTCTTATTGATAATAGGCTCTTTAAAGATGAACTATTCTTAAAATAGTAGATAAGCTGTATTTCTAAAACCCAAAATACAAAGAGCTATTAAAAAAATTACTAGAAACAATTGAGTTTATAAAAGCTATTTATGTAATTGAATTTTTTTATACTAGACAAAAAAAGCCCTATTAAAATTTAATTTTAATAGGGCTTGAAAATCATATTATATTGCAATATTATTTCACCAAATGCTCTGGAAAATCTGAAGTTTTCTCACAACACAACTGCTCCATAACTTGTTGCAATTCTGTTTTTAGTAAAGAAATAGTATGGTTACCACCTTTTTTACCTAATGCAGATACACCATACATAAATGAACGACCCATGAATGTAAATTTAGCGCCACTTGCCATAGCTCTTGCTACATCTGGCCCTGAACGTACACCACTATCCATCATTACTTCTATTTGATCACCATATTTTTCTGCAATTGTTGCTAAAGGTTTAATTGTAGATTGCCCTGCATCTAATTGACGCCCACCATGATTGGATACAATAATACCGTCTAAACCTAAACGAATTGCTTGTTCTGCGTCATATTCTGAAGCCACACCTTTTAAAACAATCTTACCTTTCCACATATCGCGAATTGGCTTTATTTTTTCTTCATTTAACCTACCAGAAAACGTTTGATCCATAAATTTACCCAACTGCTTTAAGTCTAAGTTTTTAGGCATATATGGTAGTAAGTTTGCAAAGTTAGGAATACCATGTTTTAAAGTTTGTAAACTCCAATGTGGTCTACCAAATGCTTGTAAAATGTTAGCAATATTCATTTTTGGTGGCATTGCCAAACCGTTTCTAATATCTCTAGGTCTAAAACCAAAACTAGGTACATCACATAAAATAACTAAAACAGGACATTCTGCTGCGGCTGCTCTGTTAATAATATCGTCTCTTAATTTATCTTCTGTTGGATGATATAATTGAAACCAAGCTTTACCCTCTGTTAATTCTGCTGCACGCTCTATACTAGTAGTTGTAACGGTACTTAATATAAAGGGAACATTGTGTTCAAAAGCGGCTTTTGCCAAAATTTCTGGAGAATTTGGCCACATTAAACCTTGTAAACCTACTGGTGCAATACCAAAGGGCGCATCATATTCTATACCAAACAAGTTGGTTTTTAAAGAAGAACCATGATGTTTTCTAAGATAATTTGGTTTTAATTGTACTTCTCTTAATTCTGATGTATTTCTAATTAAATTTACATCTTCATTACAACCTCCATCTAAATATTCAAATGCAAATTTTGGTATTTTTTTCTGAGCTTTTGCTCTTAAATCGTCTATAGACGGATAACGTGTATCGATACTTATTGCCATATTTTTTTTATGCTAAAAACTTTTCTCTTAATTCTTCTACTTGATCATCATTTATAGGCACCATTTTCCCTAAAGAATGGCCTAATACAATAGATTTAGCGCTAAATTCTGCTACTTCTAAATAATCGAATGTTTGTAATAATTTATCTCCTGTAATAATTACAGAATCATTTTCAATAATTAATGCGGTATCACAATTTTCTACAATTTCAGAATTGTTATTTTTTCTAAAATGATTTCCATATTTCACAGTATGAATATCTTGTAGAAAAATCCAACTTTCTGGAATGGTACGCACATCTAAATATTCTTGTGTTACACCAAATGCCATTAAATATGGAGATTGAGTCATTATAATAGAATTTACTTTTGGATTGCGTTTATAAATTTCCTGATGTATCCAAGTTGCACGACTTGGCACTTTTCCTTTTTCTCTTTTACCGTCTTTAATTTGAACGATATCTTCAATTTCTAAATCCCAACGATCTACACCAGTTGGCGTAATAATAAAATCATTATCTTTCCATCGCATAGAAACCGTTCCGTAAGAACCTATCATTAAACCTTGTTGGCAAGAGCGTTGTACAATTTTACAAATTTCTAACCTTTTTTCTAATTCATCAGAAGGATGTTCTGTTTCTTCCATTTCTGGTAAAACTCCTTTAGCCTGTGTTTCAAAGTTTTCTATTTGTTCATCAGACAAATATTTTGGAGTTCCTATTTGAGAGCCATATAAAATAGTTTTTGCACAAAATTCTAGTGCCTCAAAACGCTCATAAGCATCTGTTAAATCACTACCTCCTAAAACTGTACCATGGTTTTCCATGATAATTGCTTTAAAGCCTTTTTTAAATTCTTCTGCAATTACTTCTCCAAGCTCATTACTACCAGGTACTTTGTATTTTGCATAACCTATGGGACCACAGATGTGTTTTGCCTGCGAAATAATATTGGTGTTTGGTATTTGTCTAACAATACTAAAAGAAACCAAAGCTGGCGGATGCGCATGAATAACGGATCTAATATCTGGTCTTGCTTCATAAATTGCTTTATGAAATGGAAATTCAGATGAGGGTTTATGTTTCCCTATAATTTCTCCATTACTTTTTACACAGATAATATCTGAAGCTCTTAAAGAACCTTTGTCTACGGCAGATGGAGTTACCCATATGTCTCCTTGATCATCAATTATAGAAATGTTACCACCAGAAGTGGTAGTCATTCCTCTTTTGTAAATTCGATCAATTATTGTTACAATTTGATCTCTTGGATGCTGAAAATTGATTTTTATAGCCATAACTAACGTTTTTTACTAACCCACTATAAAGGGAACATGCTTTTTTAACGCATAATTCTTCCTTAAAAACTTAGAATTTAACTTGGTATCTGAAATAGCAATTGCAGCTCCTAGGGCAGAACCTAAAGCAGCTTTTGTTGTTCTTAATTTCATACCTCTTAAATAATGTGACAATAATTTTATGTAAACATCATTATCTGTAAAACCACCATCTACATAAAGTCTGTGTATATTTTGTGTATCAGAAATTCTTTTGATATTTTCTACCTGTAGCATCACCAATTCAATCATTAAGTGATGGTAGGCATGCTCAAAACTATCATACAAGTATTTGGTAACTTTTGGCATGTCTTTATGTTCAAAAGATTCCCATTTAAATGTGTGTACAAAGTCTTGCAAAATTTCTGAATATGCATCATAATTAAATACAACTGTTTTGTGATAATCTTTATCTTTACCAAAATGTTGAGATAATTTTTCTACTTGTATTTGATATTCTTTACCTAAAAAAAGTCTAGAAGATTTAACGGGTTTTCCGTTAATTCTCATGTAATTAATACAATCTGCTTTAACATCATCATTCGTTAAAGGTGTATCTACAAAAGGGTTTAAAGCAATACTCCAAGTACCTGTAGAAACTAATACAAATGGTTTTTTTACACTTCTTACGTAAGGTAATAATGCTGAAGAACTATCGTGAATACCTACACCAATTTTAATTCTTTTACCATTATAATTCATATTTACACTAGTTTCTGTAGAAACAATAGGAGGTAAAATGGTATTAATTTTTTCTTTGTAAACCCAATCTTGGTAATCTCTAGTTTCGTAATTCCACAAAGTGGTATGGCAACCAATACTGGTATATTCACTTAATGGCACTCCAGAGAAAATATAACTTAAATATTGTGGTAAATGCAACGAATATTTAATTTTTTTAAAAACCTCTGGTTTTGAGTGTTTAATCCAATACAATTGCAAACCAGAATTTAATAAACCAGGAGATCTTGTAGAACCACTTGTTCTGGTGAGTTCTAAATCATCTCCATAAGTTGCATAAAACTGGTCTGCAATTTTTGAATCTATTTCTTTAGTGTAGTTGTATAGAGGTGTTAAAACCTCTCCATCTTCATCTAAATGCACAAAACTTGCGCCATAGGTAGAGAAGTTTATTGCTTTTACACTAAATTCATCTGACTTTAAAATTTTATGAAAAACGTCTTTCAACCAATTTTGTAACGCACGCAAATCTTCCGTTGGATGCCCATCTTCATCTTCTATTTCATCAAAAGAAGCGTATTCTTTGTGCACTTCTTTAAACTCTTTGTCAAAAAGAAAAAATTTCTTGTTTGTTTTACCAATATCAAAAACTGCGGTTACCTTTTTTTTCATAACTAATAATATTATAAACCAGTTGCTACTGTATGTTTACCTCTTTCTTTGATTAATTGTTCTCTAACTCCTAAAGATCTGTATGCATCTATTGGGCTTATAACTCCGCCAGCGTTTACCCTTGCTTTTTCTAACAATGGTCTTACATCTGTTCTATAAGCACCTTGTAAGATTTCTTGACATTTTACAACATCATTTTCTAATTGCGCAGTTCTTAATGCTTTTTGATCTATTAATAAAGCCTTTGCATATGCTTCTTGTATCGCTTCTAAAGATTGTATTAAATCTTCTAAAGGATCTTTTACGTTATGACTTGCATCAATCATCCACGCTAAATCTGGATTTTGCGGATTATTTTCCATTCCGTAAACCAATTCATTAAAGATTAAGAATAATGCATATGGCTTAATACTACCTACAGTTACATCATCATCTCCATATTTACTATCATTAAAATGGAAACCACCTAATTTACCTTTTAATTGTAAAATAGATACAATTTGTTCTATATTAGAGTTTGGTAAATGGTGTCCTAAATCTACTAAAGTATACGCTTTATCTCCACAACCGTTAGCTAACATTAAAGATGCTCCCCAATCTTGAATAACTGTGCTGTAAAAATTAGGCTCGTATGGTTTATATTCTACTAATAATTTCCAATCGTCTGGTAAACCTTTATAGATATCTATTAAACTATCTTGAGTATTTTGAAAAGCTGTTTGAAAATTGTTTTGACCAGGAAAACAAGAACCATCTGCCAACCAAACCGTTAATGCTTTAGAACCTAATTTGTCTCCAATTTTAATTACATCTAAATTATGTTGTATCGCTTGTTCTCTAACTGCTTTACTTGTATTACTTAAAGAACCGTATTTGTAGCTTTCTGCTGCGCCTTGTTGGTCTTGAAAAGTATTTGAATTTACGGCATCAAATTTAATATTTAAAGCTGTTGCTTTTTCTTTAATTGCAGCGTAATCAGATGGAATATCCCAAGGAATATGTAAAGATACAGCACCTGCAGTTTGTGTTAAACTATGTAAGATACCAATATCTTCTATTTTTTGCTCTAAATTGGTTGGTTCTCCATAAAAAGAAAAACGCCCAAAACGAGTACCTCCAGCACCTAAAGCCCAACTAGGAATAGCTATTTGAAATGCAGCCAACTTGTCTACAATACTATTTACATCTTTACCTTTATTGGTTAATTTATTAGCTAAAAAATCGAAGTTTTCTTTATGATCTTTTACGACTTTTTGATTAAAATCGGAAATTTCTGATTGATTAATTTTCATACTTGTATTATGTTCTTAATTAAGGAAGACTTCTATAAACTGTAATTCAATTTATAGAAGTCTTAAACTTAATTCAAATTAAATTATTTTTGTTATCTGACAAATGCATTTGCCATTCCACCATCTACATTTATTATGTTACCTGTAGATTTGTCTAGAATTCCTACTAAAGAGAAAACTCCGTTTGCAATATCATTTGGTGTAATAATTTCATGTAGCAAGTTTCTTTTTGCATAAAAGGCTGGTAACTCTTCTACAGTAATACCGTTTGCTTTTGCACGTCCTTCTGCCCAAGCGCCTTCCCAAATTTTACTTCCTACAATAACGCCATCAGGATTTACTGTATTTACTCTTACTTTATCTTTAGCTAATTCTGCTGCCAATAAACGCACCATATGTTGTTGTGCTGCTTTCGCAGTACCATATGCCACATTGTTAGGTCCAGCAACTAATCCGTTTTTACTAGCAATAGCAATGTAATCTCCTCCTAAATTTTGCTTACGCACAATTGCAGAGAATTGCTTCGCTAAATCAAACTGACCTTTTACTAAAATATTCTGTAAAATATTCCAATCTTTATCTGTTGTATCTTCAATTGGCTTAGAAATTGCTAAACCTGCACTGTGTACAATTATATCTACACCACCAAACTCAACAATAGCTTTTTTGTATGCACTTTCAATAGATTCTGTACTTGTAACATCACAAACTGCATAAGAAGATACGTCTCTTTTATAAGTTCCGTTTGCCTCAATTAAAGCTTCTTCATTAATATCTGTTAAAACTACATTAGCACCTTCTGCTGCTAATTTATCTGCGATAGCTTTACCAATACCTCCACCAGCACCTGTTACCAAAGCAACTTTTCTAGATAATGGCTGTTCTTTTGGCATACGTTGTAATTTTGCTTCTTCTAACAACCAGTACTCAATATCAAAAGCCTCTTGTCTTGGTAAAGAAGTATAAGCTGTAATAGCCTCTGCACCACGCATTACATTTATTGCGTTAATGTAAAACTCACTTGCAACACGTGTAGTTTGTTTGTTCTTAGCAAAACTAAACATACCAACTCCAGGGTAAATAATAATTACTGGATTTGCATCACGTATAGCAGGACTATTATCTTTTTTACAAGTATTATAGTAATCTGCATATTCTTGGCGGTATGCTTCAAAAGCTGGCTCTAATTTTGCTGCAATAGCAGTAGCATCAGATAAGTCTTCATTCTTATCTAATTCTAATACTAAAGGCTGAATTTTAGTTCTTAAGAAGTGATCTGGACAAGAAGTTCCCATTGGAGCTAATCTTTCTAAATCGTTACTGTTGATGTATTGCATTACAACTTCAGTATCTGAGAAATGACCGATCATTCTATTTTCTGAAGAACATAAACCTCTTAATAAAGGCATAATTTGAGCTGCTTTCTCTAAACGCTCTTCTTTAGGTAAACTTTCAACTTTTTGACCACCAAAAACTTCACCTTGTTCTTTTAATTTTTGTTCTATATATTCAGAAGCCATTTCAATAACCTCTAAACTGTTCATGTAACACTCGTAAGAAGTATCTCCCCAAGTAAATAAACCATGACTACCTAACACAATACCTCTAATACCAGGGTTATCTGCTAAACATTTTTCTAATTGTAAACCTAAATCGAAACCTGGCTTTTGCCAAGGCACCCATCCCATTGTATCTCCCCAAATTTCTTTGGTTACTTTTTCACTATCTTTAGCTGCAGCAACTGCAATTAAAGCATCTGGATGTAAATGATCTATGTGCGCGAAAGGTAATAAACCATGCAATGGCGTATCAATAGAAGGTGCTTTACTATCTAAATCATAGATACAATGATTAAATAAACCAACCATTCTATCTTCATCATGTAAACCTTGGTATACGTTTTTAAGATCACGTAGTCTATTGGTATACAAACCAGCAATACCAGAACGTGTTAAAGTACCTATGTCTCCACCAGAACCTTTAACCCACATTACCTCAACCTCTTCATTAGTTAAAGGATCTTTTTCTATGGTTTTACAACTTGTATTTCCTCCACCGTAATTTGTAATTCTTAAATCTGCTCCTAAAATATTAGAACGATATAAGAACAATTCAACTTGATTATCTCCTAAAGCTGCAGCTTTTTGGTCATCCCACAGGTAATCAACGTATTTAAAAGTTTTAGTCATTTTCGCTTTTTTTATAAGTAAGTTTTATGAAATCAAAAATACTCCTGAATTCAAACTTTTGTATCCTGTACTATGCCGTAAAATGCAAAACTGAGTTAAAATTTTAACTTTTGATTCCCTTTAGTGTAAGAAATTAAGAAAATACTTGACAATAAAGAGTGTATTTTACTTGGTTATTACACAAGTTTTAATAATATTTGACTGTCGTTAACAATAACACTATGAATTTAATAAAATTAATAAGCATAGATGAAAATTCTAGAATTCCTAAATACCAACAAATAATAGATTCTATTATTCATAATATTTCTGAGGGAAATCTAAAAATGGATGAAAAAATACCTTCCATAAATGTGTTTAGCGAAGAGTTTTATTTATCTAGAGACACTGTTGAAAAAGCTTACAGCATTTTAAAAGAACGTAAAATAATAGTTTCTATTAGGGGTAAAGGGTTTTATATTTCTAGAACTAAATTAATTTCTAAAATTAACATCTTATTTTTAATAAACAAACTAAGCTCTTACAAACTAAGGACTTACAATTATTTCATAAACAGCATAGGAGCTAATGCTCATACGGACTTGCATATTTACCATTGTAATGAGGCACTATTTTTAAACTTAATTGAAAAAAACAAAGGCGCTTATGACTATTTTGTAATAATGCCGCATTTTAAAACGAATGATTTTAAACATATTAGTTTAACAGAAAAAGTTATAGATGCATTAAAACTAATACCAAAAGAGAAATTGGTAATTTTAGACAACGCAAAATCTGTACCTAATGCAAAAATAACTCAAATTTACCAAGATTTTGAAAATGATATTTATGATGCATTAAATAAAGGGATTGCTAAAATTAAGAAATACAAAAAAATAATGCTAGTTTACCCTAAAAAAGCAATTTACCCTTACCCTAAAAGAATTTTACACGGTTTTAGAAAGTTTTGCGTAGAACATGATTTAGATTTTGAAGTTATAGAAAAGATTTATCAAGATATGGTTATTAAAAAGGGCGATTTATTTGTTACCATAGAAGAAGAAGATCTTGTAAACTTAGTAAAACAAGTAAGAGAAGATGAGTTTAAATTAGGTACTGATGTGGGTATAATTTCATATAATGATACTCCTTTAAAAGAACTTTTAGGAATTACTGTAATTTCTACAGATTTTAAGGTAATGGGAGAAACAGCTGCAAAAATGATACTAGATAAAACGAATAAGAAAATAAAAGTACCTTTTAATTTTATTGATAGGGAGTCTTTGTAAAGTAAAAAAGAATTTTCAAATAAAAAGCTCAAAATCTTAAAGATTTTGAGCTTTTTTAGTTGGCCTACAAGGACTCGAACCTTGAATGTCGGTACCAAAAACCGGTGTGTTACCAATTACACCATAGGCCAATGCTTTTATGCGGGTGCAAATTTAATCTATTCTTTTAAACTTGCAAGTATTTTTTTAAAAATTTTGAATTTAACAAAGTTTTGTGAGCAATTTAAAACCTATAAAAACTTAAATCATCCTTTTCTTCAGATTTATTATTAAATTCGCCCCACATTATTTGTTTATTTATGACACCAAACAACTTTAAAAAGTGGAACATCATTTTAGGATGGTTAACTTTTGTTATTGCATTAATTACTTATGGCTTAACCATAGAACCAACGGTAAGCTCATGGGATGTTGGAGAATATATTGCAACTGCCATTAAACTACAAGTTGGTCACCCACCAGGTGCACCTCTTTTTCAGATGTTAGGTGCGTTTTTTGCAATGTTTACCTCAGATGTTTCAGAAATTGCAAAAATGGTAAATTTCATGTCTGCCCTGGCCAGTGCATTTACCATATTGTTCATGTTTTGGACAATTACAAACTTAGCTGAAAAACTTGCAAATAAAACAAGTGAAATTAACATTGGTAGCCAAATAGCTATTTTAGGAAGTAGTGTTGTAGGTGCTCTAGCCTATACTTTTTCAGACAGTTTTTGGTTTAGTGCTGTAGAAGGTGAAGTATATGCAATGTCGTCTTTTTTAATGGCATTATTATTTTGGTTAGGCTTAAAATGGGAGAGCGAAATTTATACTGCAAGAGGTAACAAATGGTTAATCTTAATAAGTTTTGTAGTAGGTTTATCTTTTGGAGTACACATTCTTTCTTTATTGGTTATACCTGCAATTGTAATGTTGTATTTCTTTAAAACCTATAAAAACATCAACATTAAAACTACAGCAATAGCAACTATTATTTCTGTATTGGTATTAGCTTTTGTGTTTAAATTTCTGTTTCCATTTACGTTAAAATTCTTTAGTGCTTCTGAGTTGTTCTTTATAAATACAATTGGTTTACCGTACAATTCAGGTTCTATAATAGCAGGAATTATATTAGTAGCTCTTTTTTACTTCGGATTAAAGCAAACGCGCAAAAAAAACAAAGTACATGCAAATACACTAATTTTATCTGTATTGTTTATAATGATAGGTTTTTCTTCTTGGATGATGCTTCCTATTAGAGCAAATGCAAATACTACAATTAACGAGAACAATCCTTCTAGTGCAAGAGAATTACTTGCCTATTATGAAAGAGAACAATATGGCGATGCTAATGTTTTTTATGACACCTATTATTCTAACACTTACAATAATAATGTAGATCCAGAACAACCTTTTACAGATGACAAACCAAAATATGAAAAACAAAATGGCAAATATGTAATTGTAAATCAATATAAAAATGTAAACCGTAATTGGTCTAGTAAGCATAAAGGTTTTATTCCTAGAATGGTGAATCCTGCATCAGAAAAAATGTACAAAGCCATTGCTGGCATCCCTGCAAAATCTAAAAGAAGACCAACCTTTGCAGAAAACATCAAGTTTATGATGAGTTTCCAATTTGGTTACATGTATGGCCGTTATTTTATGTGGAATTTTGTTGGAAGACAAAATGATATACAAGGTAGATTAGACATTTTTAATGGAAATTGGCTTAGTGGTATAGATGCTATTGACGAGTTACGTTTAGGATCTCAAAAACAATTACCAAGTCAGGTTTTAGAAAATAAAGGACGCAACAAATACTACTTTTTACCACTAATTTTAGGACTAATTGGTTTACTATTTCAAATACAATGGGATAAAGAAAATTTCTTTGTTCTTTTATTATTTTTCCTTTTTACTGGAGCAGCAATTATCTTTTACACCAACCCTAAACCTTTTGAACCTAGAGAAAGAGATTATGCAGTAGTGGGTAGTTTCTACATTTTTGCAATATGGATAGGCTTTGGAGTTTTAGCTTTATTTGAATATTTAAAAAAATATGCCAACCCAAAAACCATCGCAATTGCTGTAAGCATTGTTTCACTTTTAGCGGTGCCTACTTTAATGGCTTCCCAAAATTGGGACGACCATGATAGAGGCAATAGATACACAACCCGATTAAACGCGCAAGCTTATATAGAAAGTACAGATAAAAATGCCATAATGTTTACCATAGGAGATAATGATACTTTTCCGCTTTGGTATATGCAAGAAGTAGAAGGCATTAGAACCGATGTAAAATTGGTAAACACAAGTCTTTTTGCAACAGATTGGTATATAGATCAAATGAAACGCGCTACTTATGATGCACCTCCAATACCATCACAATTAACACATGAAAAATACAAATATGGTAGTTTAGATGTAGCTTATTATTTTGACGAATTAAAAGCAGTACCTAAAGATTCTGTTATTTCTATTAGTGATTTTATGCGTTGGATAGAAAGTGATAACAAACGTACTTTCTATGATTTAGATGATAATGGAATCCCAGAAAAAATATTACCTGCTAATAAAATTAGAATCCCAGTTAATAAAGAAAATGTTTTAAAAAACGGAGTTGTAAAACCAGAAGATGCAGACAAAATTGTACCTTATATAGACATTACAATAGACAGAGGTTTAACAAAAAACCGAATTTTAATGCTAGATATTTTAGCAAATAACGATTGGGTTAGGCCTATTTATTTTACAGGTGGTGCAAATGCCGACGAAGAATACATTTGGTTAAAAGATTATCTACAATTAGACGGTTTAGCTTTTAAATTGGTACCTATTAGAACACCAGCAAAATATTTAGATGCCAATGGAAGACCAAGAGAAGTTAGTTTATTTGATATTGGTAGAATAGATACCAAAAAAATGTATACTAACATTCAGAAATTAGAATGGAGAAACATAAATAGCGGAGAAATTTATTTAGATGAACAAACCAAAAGAAATGCAATTTCGTTAAGAAATAGCTTAATGCGTTTGTCTGAAGCCTTTTCTAAAGAAGGAGATACCATAAAAGCAATAGAAGTTTTAGATTTATCTTTAAACAAAATGCCTATAGAAGATTTTGATCATTATAGTTTGTCTTTAGGATATCCAGAAATGTATTATAATTTGGGTGAAGTAGAAAAAGCAGAGCAAACCACAAATACTTTAATGCGCTTAATTAAAGAAAAATTAGTTTGGCTAAGTACTTTTGATGACATTCAAAATGAAGCAATTTTTGATGAAATAGACACCTCTTTATACATGTTTAAAAATCTAATAGATCAAACAGAAAGAGGCAGTAAAAACAAAGCTTTTGTATCTAACATTCAGCAAGAATTTATGGCAACACTAAATCTATTTAGTGATTTAATGCCAGATACCGAAGAAGAAAAACCTACAGATGTTGAATATATAAAAGAATAAATTGAAATTCTATTTACCAAAAACGCCACTTATAGTTATGAGATTTTTCTCTAGCTACATTTGGCGTTTTTCAACCAAAAAAAAAGAAATTTTTTTAACTTTTGATGATGGCCCAACACCAAAAGTAACAACATTTGTCCTAGAAGAACTTAAAAAATACGAAGCAAAAGCTACTTTTTTTTGTATCGGGAAAAACATACAGCATCATCCATCTTTATTTAGAAAAATAATTACAGAAGGCCATACAATAGGCAATCACACACAAAATCATGCAAATGGTTGGCAAAGCAATACTGCAAATTATATTGATAATGTTTTAAGGTGTGAAGAAACAATTCAACAATTTAACCAGAAACCAACCAAGGAAAAATTATTTAGACCACCTTATGGTAAAATTAAAAACAAACAAGCAAAACAACTCATTAAAAAAGGTTATAAAATTATAATGTGGTCTGTGCTTTCCGCAGATTTTGATACTACTATTACTAAAGAAAATTGTTTAAAAAATGTAGTACAAAATACAGAAAACGGTAGCATACTAGTATTTCATGACAGCGATAAAGCTTTCAAAAAGCTTTGTTTTGTATTACCTAAAATATTAAAAGAATTTGCTGAAAAAGGTTTTACTTTTAAAGCAATTGAATAAAACAAATACTAAAAAGAGTACAAAGGTTTATATAAATTGTTGCACCATATTTAATAAGGTGCTTTCATCTAAATAACCGGTTTCTCTCCATTTCATTTCTCCTTGTTTATAGATCATAAACGTAGGGTTTACCTTAATACCTAACGCATCTGCAAGTAGTTCATTTTTAGAAATATCAATCTTAATAACTTTAGCTTTATTTCCTAAAACTTTTACAATATTTCGCAAAACACTTACATTACGCTCTGCATCTTCCCAATTTTTATAAAAGTCTAATAAAACTGGTTTTTCTACGGAAATTAGCTCTCCAAATTTTGTCATTTCGTATAAATTTAAAGGGGGAAATGTTAAAAAATAAAGTTGTAATTACAACAAATATAATAAATCTTATGTAAAAACCTTATAATCAAGCTTTTTTAAGTTCTATAACCGTAATTTCTGGCCAAATACCTACTCTACCAGGAAATGCATGATAACCAAAACCACGGTTTACATTTATATACCTGCCCGCTTCTTCATACAAACCTGCCCATTGTTTGTAAACAAATTGCGACGGACTAAATTTAAACCAACCCGGAATTTCTATACCCATTTGTAAACCATGTGTATGGCCACTTAATGTAAGTTGATAATTTAAAGCATCTTTTTTTACTTTTTCCTGCCAGTGGCTTGGGTCATGAGACATTAATATTTTAAAATCTTCTTTTTTAATATTTTTTGATGCTTTTTGCAAATCTCCAGCCTTGTTAAAACCTTTTCCCCAATTTTCTACTCCTAAAAGTGCTATTTTTTGTCCATCTTTTTCTAAATATCTGTGTTCATCTAGCAATAAATCAAAACCAATTTTTTGATGAATTTCTTTTACCTTTTTAAAATTAGCTATTTTATCTTGTGGGCTTTCCCAATCCATATAATCTCCATAATCGTGGTTTCCTAACACAGAATATTTACCATCTTTTGCTTTTAACTTGTCAAAAACATTCAACCAATTATCCATTTCATCTGCTTTATTATTTACAATATCTCCTGTAAATAAAATCACATCAGATTTTTGTTGATTAATTAAATCTACACCATATTGTATTTTTTCTTTATTCGTAAAACTTCCAGAATGTATGTCTGATATTTGTGTAATGGTAAAACCATTAAAAGCCTCTGGCAAATCTTTAAAACTCAACTGGTATTTTAAAACTTTGTAATTGTATTTACCCTGTATAATGCCATAAATAAAACTTGCAAAAGGTATGGCTGCTAAACCTAATGCAATTTGTGAAACAAATTTTCTTCTACCTACTAATGGTTTTGTTTCTCCTGTCATTGTAGTTATCAACTTTAAAACACCTCTATAGATATCTTCTCCAAAAAGCACTAAAATAACCACCAATTTTGGTATAGAAATGGTAAGCAATAAACCCATTGCCATTTGAAATTGTGGTGTTTGCCCATTGCTTCTATCATAAGTAATTAACGTAAAAAAAAAGTTGAGATACACTGCAATACTTATTGCCACAAAAGAAAAACGAATAATTTTATTCTTAGAAATGGTTTTAAAAGCTTGAAATGTGTAGAATTCTACTGCAACAATAAGTACAATTAAGAGCAATACAGGAATTAACCAACGTGGCATAAAATTTATTTTTTACAAATTTAGTTCTAATAAATAGGTAAAGATTTTATTTTTGGAAGACTTTAACAAAAAACAATGAAAACTAGGTCATTAATATTTGATATCTCTCTTAAAAATCTTGCTAAAATTTTCTTCACTTTAAAACTTTTACCAATTCTGCACTCATCTTATGTATAACCAAACTAGAAGAATTATCAAGAATTACCATGCAGTTTTTTAGTTGTTCATTTCTAATAATTAGCGTTCTTGCGCCCAACCAAGAGCCGTCGTGAGAATGTGCAACAGGGTTTAAAACTACCCATCCAAAACCATAATTAGATGCTGTTCCATTATTAAGAATTGGTTTTTTAAAGGCTTCATTCATGGTTTGTTGAGACAATAAACTATTTGAGCTCCAAAATTTATTCCAAATCACAAAATCATCAATTGCACTAAAAACTCCGCCATCTCCAGCAACACCATCTAAAACTCCAGGTTTTAATTCTGAAATATTACCTGAAAAATTAAAAAAAGAACCAGTTTTATTGGTAAAATCTAAATCTTTAGACGCTAAGTTCCAAACCCGAGTGTTTTTCATGTTTAATTTATCAAACAACTCTTTTTGCATAAAGGTTTCAAACGTTTGTTGCGAAATTACCTCAATAATGCCTGCCAATAGCACATAACCTGTATTGTTGTATTTATAAACTTCATTGGGTGCATTTTCTAAGGGGAAATTATCTTCACCTAGAAATGAAATCATTTTTTTAATTGTTAAAAAATCTCCTGTTTTTTCTTTTTTAGTCTCAGAAAAATTCATGTAAACATCTGGTATTCCAGAAGTATTATTTAATAAATTTCTTATGGTTACCTTATTATACGGCAAATTTGGCAAATATTTGGTAATGGCATCATCAAAAGCTAACTTTCCTTGTTCTTTTAACAACATTATTCCTACTGCTGTAAACTGTTTAGAAAGTGAAGCTAACCTAAAAGAAGATTGATGGCTTAATTTTTTATCTCTTTTAAAATCTGTAAAACCAAATGTTTCTTTTAATAAAATAGAATCATTCTTAATCAACAAAACTGCGCCATTAAATTTATTTTCTTTTTGAAGTTTTGCTAACCATTTTTGTGCTTTATCAATTTTTTGTTGCTCAGAGTCCGTCTCCACAACTTCTAAAACATCAACCTTTAACATTTTATTGTAAAACCAAAAACCAACAACTCCAACCCCAATTAAAAGTGCTAATGTTAAAGCAATTGTTATTTTCCAAAAAAGCTTCATAGAAATATTTTTTGTTTTTAAAGTGTCAAATATTGGTTTGAATCCCTTGTTTCAAATTTCTTCATTTTTTTTTATATGGACGTTATATTTCGTAATTTTATCGATCTCAATATAAAATACAATGTCAGATCAAAAAAGAGTTTTTTTAGTAGATGCTTACGCACTAATTTTTAGAGGATATTATGCCTTTATAAAAAACCCAAGAATAAACTCTAAAGGTTTAGACACCTCTGCAATTATGGGTTTTATGAACTCGCTTTTAGACGTAATTAAACGCGAAAGACCAGATAAGTTAGCCGTTTGTTTTGACAAAGGTGGAAGCACAGATAGAGTAGAAATGTTTGAAGCTTACAAAGCCAATAGAGATGAAACCCCAGAAGCCATAAAATTAGCAATACCTTATATTTATGAGATTTTAAATGCCATGCATATTCCCATAATGGTTAAAGAAGGTTTTGAGGCAGATGATGTTATTGGAACACTTTCTAAACAAGCAGAAAAAGAAGGTTATAAAACCTATATGGTTACACCAGATAAAGATTTTGCACAATTGGTTTCTGAAAATATTTTTATGTATAAACCACGTTTTGGCGGTGGTTATGACATTTGGGGTGTGCCAGAAGTACAAGAAAAATTTGGTGTAGAAAAGCCAGAGCAAGTAATTGACTTTTTAGGAATGATGGGAGATTCTGCAGATAACATTCCTGGTTTGCCTGGTGTTGGAGAAAAAACTGCAAAAAAGTTTTTAGCCGCTTATGGTTCTATGGAAAACCTTTTAGCAAACACGCATGAGTTAAAAGGTAAAATGAAGGAAAAATTAGAAGCCAATGGCGAATTAGGGTTACTTTCTAAAAAACTAGCTACTATAATGTTAGATGTTCCTGTAACTTTTAATGCCGAAGATTTTGAGTTAGAACAACCCGATACAGAAAAGGTAACCGAACTTTTTAACGAATTAGAATTCAGGAATTTATTAACCAATTTCCTAAAAACATTTGCAGTAAAAAATGTAGCAAGAGTAAATTCTGTTGAAGACAGTGCTAATGTTATTGCTAGCGAAGTTGAAAAATCTAAACCCAAAACTACAGAAGGACAATTTGATTTATTTGCAACGCCTGGTGCTGGTAATGTTTCAGAAACAGAATTAGCAAGTGGCTTTAAAACCATTGCAAATACAGATCATTTTTATCAACATATAGATTCTCCATTTTCTAGAAAACTATTAATTCAGAAATTAATGCAACAAACTTCGGTTTGTTTTGATACGGAAACTACTGGTTTAAAAGCTTTAGAAGTTGAGTTAATTGGTATTGCATTTTCTTTTGAAATTGGCAAAGGTTACTACGTCTCTTTTCCAGAAAATCAAGAAGAAACACAAGCAATTTTAGAAGAATTTAGACCATTTTTTACCTCAGCAATTGAAAAAGTAGGACATAATTTAAAATACGATATCAAAGTATTATCCAATTATAATATTCCTGTAAAAGGAAAATTATTTGACACCATGATTGCGCATTATCTTATTAATCCTGATATGCGCCATAATATGGATGTTTTAGCGGAAACCTATTTAAATTATCAACCCGTTTCTATAACAGATTTAATTGGTAAAAAAGGAAAAAACCAGCTTTCTATGCGTGTTGTTCCTTTAAAAGAACAAACAGAATACGCTGTAGAAGATGCAGATATTACCTTTCAATTGAAACAAATTTTTTCGGGAGAATTAGAAAGTGGTAACGTTACAAAATTATTTAATGAGATTGAGTTGCCATTGGTATCTGTTTTAACAGCAATGGAAATTGAAGGAATTAACCTAAATACAGACTTTCTAAAAACACTTTCAACTGCTCTAACAGAAGACATTAACAGGTTAGAAAAAGCAATTTACCAAGAAGCTGGTGAGGAATTTAATATTGCATCGCCAAAACAATTAGGTATTGTACTTTTTGAAAAACTAGCGTTGGTAAAAAAACCAAAAAAAACAAAAACTGGGCAATACAAAACCGGAGAAGATATTTTATCCGCTTTAGCGAAAGAACACGAAATTATAAGAAATATACAAGAATACCGTCAGTATAAAAAACTACAAAGCACCTATGTAGATGCTTTACCAAATGAGATTAATCCAAAAACTGGCAGAGTGCATACACAATACATGCAAGCTGTTGCTGCCACTGGCCGTTTAAGTTCTAACAATCCTAATTTACAAAACATTCCTATTAGAACTGCACGTGGTAGAGAAGTTAGAAAAGCGTTTGTGCCAAGAGACGAAAATTATGTTTTATTAGCTGCAGATTATTCTCAAATAGAATTAAGAATTATTGCTGCTGTAAGTGAAGAAGAAAATATGATTAATGCTTTTAAAAACGGAGAAGACATTCATGCTTCTACTGCTGCAAAAGTATTTAATGTTCCTTTACAGGAAGTTACTAGAGAACAACGTAGCAATGCAAAAACGGTTAATTTTGGTATTGTTTATGGTGTTTCTGCATTTGGTTTAAGCAACCAAACCAACTTATCTAGAGGAGAAGCAAAAGAATTAATAGACACGTATTATGAAACCTATCCAAAATTAAAAGCATACATGACAAAACAGGTAGCCTTTGCCAGAAAACATGGTTATGTAGAAACTGTTTTAAACAGACGTAGGTATTTAAAAGATATTAATTCTAGAAATGCAATGGTTAGATCTGGCGCAGAAAGAAACGCTGTAAATGCACCTATACAAGGTTCTGCAGCAGATATTATTAAATTGGCAATGATACATATTCACAAGCGTTTTGAAACAGAAAATTTTAAATCGAAAATGTTATTGCAAGTGCATGATGAATTGGTTTTTGACGCGCATAAAGACGAATTAGAAATTATAAAACCAATTATTAAACAAGAAATGGAAAACGCCTTTAAAATGAGTGTGCCATTAGATGTTGAAATGGGAATTGGACAAAATTGGTTGGAAGCGCATTAATTTTTTTGATTTTTTAGTTATCAGTTTTTCTGAAAAAATCAACTAAAAAAACAGCAAAGAAAGTAGAATTATAAGATACTAAACAAGTTCAGTACAAAAAATGGAACTAGATTATATAGACAATTATAACGGATTAAATGAAAACATTGTTCGTTTGTTTGATTTTGATAAAGCACAAGCCATACAATTTAGAGATTTAATTCAAAATGTAGTTATTGAGCAAAAACAAAAATTAGATTTATCTCAAATTGATTTTATAAATACAGAAGATTACAATTTAATTTTTGGTTTATTTAAAACCGATGAAGGCATTTTAACCAAAGACAACCAAACCTTTTTTTGTATTTTAACTTTAAACGGTTTTAAAGAAATGTTACGTCTTTTAGCGCCTTTTTGTGCTAAAGAAACCAAAGCACACCAATATTTATATGATTTAGATACACCAACAGATTTATTATTTGCACCTTATGCAACTGCTATTTAAAAGAATTTATACTTAAAATTGAACAAGAATTAATCTGTTTAAAATTCTTTAAATTAATTGTAATTTTGCGATTGAATTATGAGCATTATTTCTAAAGACATACAAAAAGCGGTACAATTATTAAACGAAGAACATTTGGTTGCCATACCAACAGAAACCGTTTATGGTTTAGCAGGAAATATTTTTAGCGAAAAAGCCATTAAAAGTATTTTTGCAACCAAAAAGCGTCCGTTTTTTAACCCGTTAATTGTGCATGTGCCTTCTGTGGCAAGTTTAAACGGAATTGTAACGCATATTCCTGAAAAAGCAAAATTATTAGCAAATGCTTTCTGGCCAGGTGCTATGACTTTAGTTTTAAAAAAACACAAAAACATTCCAGATTTAATAACCGCTGGTAAAGATACTGTTGCTGTTCGTGTGCCAAATCATCCTGTAACTTTAGAATTATTAAAACAATTGCCTTTTCCTTTGGCTGCGCCCAGTGCAAATCCTTTTGGGAGCATTAGCCCCACAAAAGCAAAACACGTAGCAAATTATTTTAAAAACCAACTTCCAATGGTTTTAGATGGTGGTGCTTGCCAAAACGGAATAGAATCTACCATAATTGGTTTTGAAAATGAAGTCCCTGTAATTTATAGATTGGGTGCTTTGGCTTTAGAAGATATTGAGGCTGTTATTGGTAAAATTGAAGTAAAAAACAAAAAAGAAGACAAACCAGATGCTCCTGGAATGTTGGCAAGACATTATGCACCACAAACTACTACTTTTTTAGTTGATGATGTAAATTATGAAATTGCAAAACATCGTCATAAAAAAATAGGTGTTATTGTATTTGAAAAATCCGTAAACAATGCAAATGTTACAGAATTTATTTTGTCTGAAAAAGGTTCTAAAAAAGAAGCCGCCGCAAAATTATACGACACCATGCATACTTTAGATCATTTAAATTTAGATGTAATTATTGCAGAACGTTTTACAGAAGATGGTTTGGGAAAATCAATAAACGACCGTTTGCAAAGAGCTACTTTTAGTAGTTAGTTTTATTTACTTAATATCTTTTTATTGAAACAACTGCATTCCTTTTCAACTGATATTTCTGGAATAAAACCTCCAGAAAAATTTACGTTTCCTTTTTATTATCAACCACATGCATTAGCAAAACTTGCAACAAAACAATTGCAAGACTATTTAGAACATCAAAAAGATTTTACACACAATTTTGGTTTTGCTAAAGATAAAGCAAATGCTATTGGTAAAATGTTTGGTGTTTTAGTAGTTAAAGATTTAAATAACAATTTTGGCTTTTTAGCTGCCTTTTCCGGAAAATTAGAAGATGAATCTTGTCCGGATTATTTTGTTCCGCATGTTTTTAATTTAAGAAGTAAAAATAGTTTCTACAGAAAAGGAGAAATTGAAATAGAAAAATTAAGTGAACAATTAGTTGCTTTAGAAAATAATATTGATTTTTTAAAACTTAAAAAAAGAGTTTATAAACGAACTAAAACTATTGAAGAAGATTTAGCATTTCAGCGAAAAAAAATGAAAGCTGCTAAAAAAAACAGAAAAGCTCGTAAAAAAGAAGGCGCAATAACGCTTTCTGAAAAAGATTTTAAAGCCTTACTTCAAACATTAGCGCAAGAAAGTTTTAATGATCAGTTTTTTTATAAAGAGTTGGTAATTTATTATGATGATAAAATTGCCAAAGACAAAACAAAACTCAATAACTTAGAAGAAAAAATTGCTTTCTTAAAAAGTGAACGCAAAAGAATTTCTGCAAATTTACAACACACATTATTTGAGAAGTTTCAATTTCTAAATCAACAAAAAGAAAGCAAAGCGTTAATTGCTATTTTTAATAATCCTGAAATAAAACCACCTGCAGGTGCTGGAGAATGTGCAGCTCCTAAACTTTTACAATTTGCTTTTTTAAACAATTTAAAACCTGTTTGCATGGCAGAGTTTTGGTGGGGAATTTCACCAAACTCGGCAATTAGAAAGCATAAAAATTATTATCCTGCTTGCCAAAGCAGATGTAAACCCATTTTAAATCACATGCTAAAAGGCATTAAAATGGATGAGAATTTACTGCTAAAACAAGCTGCTGACAATTTAAATTTAGAAATTATTTTTGAAGATGATGCCATTCTTGTTGTTAACAAACCTGCTGAATTTTTATCGGTTCCTGGCAAAGAATTAACAGATTCTGTTTACACTAGAATTAAAGAAAAATATCCCAATGCAACTGGTCCTTTAATTGTGCATCGTTTAGACATGTCTACTTCTGGTATTTTAGTTTTAACCAAAACCAAAGAAGCTAACAAAATACTACAAAGTCAGTTTATAAATAGAACGATTAAAAAACGCTATGTTGCTTTATTAGATGGCACAATTAACAAAGAAAAAGGCACTATAAATTTACCTTTGCGCGTAGATTTAGAAGATAGACCTAAACAATTGGTGTGTTTTGAACATGGTAAACCTGCAGAAACATATTATGAAGTTATTGAAAGAAAAAACAACAAAACCCGAATTTATTTTTATCCAATAACAGGAAGAACGCATCAATTAAGAGTGCATGCAGCGCATAAAAACGGATTAAACACTCCCATAATTGGAGACGATTTGTATGGTAAAAAACAAAACAGATTGCATTTACATGCAGAATTTATTAGTTTTTTACATCCATCAACAAGAGAAAAAATGAGTTTTAGTATTGAACCCAACTTCTAAAATTATCTTACAAATCTGTACGTAGCCTTTATTAAAAAAGTATCTTCTGCTGGTGTATTAAACACCTGTTCTCTAATTCCGTCAGATAAAGAATCTCTTGTATTTGTGTTACCAACAGAACCTCTAGCCCAAACAAAAAACAACTCAGAACCTGGTATATATTCCCAACGAACAACTAAATTGGTTTGCAATTGTGCAAAAGAAAAATTAGGATTATTAAAACTATAATCTTCTATTTGATCTCTATTTTCATCAACACTAAAAATGGAACTACCTGAAGTATTTGTAACTTCTTGAATTTGGTTTTCATCATAAAAATTTACACGATCTGTAAACTTTTCTGCTGTAGCTTCATTTACAAAATTAAAGTTAGAAAACCTTCCTCTAGAAATAAAAGGTTGGCCATAAAACTGAATGGAAAAATCTGGATTGATGCTATAAGTAAACCTTAATGTAGAAGTAAATTGGTCGTTTTTAATATTCCCTAAAATATACCTTCTTCCTTCTTGAGTATCTAAAGCAGTTACGTACTGAGATCTATCTTTAG
This sequence comes from uncultured Polaribacter sp., assembly GCF_947495205.1. Lineage (GTDB taxonomy): Bacteria > Bacteroidota > Bacteroidia > Flavobacteriales > Flavobacteriaceae > Polaribacter. The sequence continues at coordinate 87,046 of NZ_CANLXV010000013.1, forward strand.
TAATTTCAAATTCGTTTTCAAAAGAAATATTTAAAGCATCTGTAGGTTGATATGCCAAACCAATACTGTACCTATTTCTACCCAATACATTTTCATCTGAATGTACATTTAAATAGTTTAAAGAATATCTAAAAATTTTACTATTATCAGAACCAAAAGAAGCAAAAACATACCTACTATTAGCACGTCTCCATCTTGGGCCACCTCTTAGAAAAAAGTTAGAAAATCTTTTAAAATTTGCTCCAAAACCAATTCTTGTTCTTGCATTATTAATCCAATTGATATCTCCAGAACCTTCAAAACGCAACCTGTTTAAATTTCCTTGAAAATCATACTCTGTTAACTGTTCTAAATTTACACCTGCATTTCTATAGGTTTCCGTAGGAATTTGCCACAAATAAGAGGCATTTGCAAACTGTATTACTTCGTCTGTATTTCTTAAAAAACCAACATCATTTAGTTCTAACTCTGGAGAACGCCAAATTACACCACCATTATAACGCCAATTTCCACCACCTGCTTTCCCCAACTCTACTCTACCACCAGAACCCGATAAAGACGTTCTGGTAGGATCTACAGCAACATGTGTTGCACCAGGTCTTTGAAACAAACGCGTTATAGATCTTTGTGTTCTTTCTATAGCTTCTGCGCTACCTAAAACATGACTAAAAATTACGTTTCCGTCTAAAAAGTAATCTCTGTTTTTCCAGTTGTGTTGAAAATCAATTCCGCCAGAATAAGCCGCTTTATGCAATTCATTAAAATTACCACCTAAACTTCTGTTTGTTGCCGTAAAAATTGCGCCTAAAAAAGAATTTCTCTCATTAAAATCTTTCTGCGCTCTTGCAACAAAAAAGTTAGTTAACGGTTCTACAATTTCTTCTCTTGTATCTCCATCTACCTCTCTAATTTCTGCAAATTCATTAGCAGTTACTGTTTCTAAAACTCCTAAAGACCAACCGTCTTGTGTTTTTCCAGAGAATTTTGCAGCACCTAAAATTCTAGAATTTAAAGGCTCGTTCGCAAATTCGCCTTCTTGTAAGTTTGCACTTCTGTGAGGATTTCTACCTATTCTTCTGCTGTAAAATAAATTGTCTTGTCCGTTTGCAAACTGAAAATCAAAAATGTTTCTATTTTCTACAAAGAAAGGGCGTTGTTCTCTAAAGAAAATCTGAAAACCATCTAAAGCAATGGCTCCTGGATCTGCTTCTACTTGACCAAAATCTGGATTTACGGTTAAATCTAAAGTTAAATCATTAGTAACACCAATTTTAGCATCTAAACCAAGATTTACTTTAAAATCTGAACCCGTTCTAAAAGGATTTCCAGCTTCTGCTGGATAATTATCATATTGTAAAACAGTATAAGGTTGAATTTCTAATTGCTTTTGTGATGGCAAATCTACCAAACCGTGCAATTCTCCTGCTTCACTAATAAAACCTGCTTGATTGTTAGGTATTCTTTGCCAAAGCGAACGTTCTTGTACTCTAAAAATAGTTCTATTAATATTAAAACCCCAAATTTGTTCTTTTGCTTTACCAAATCTTAATTGACTAAAAGGAATTTTCATTTCTATGGTATAACCCTTTTCATCTACATTAGCATCTGTGTACCAAACAGGATTCCAACTATCATCCCAATTGTTACCGTTTTCAGACACAAACTCTTCGCCTTTTACCCCAGCTGCCGTGGTTGTAAAAACAAATGCAGTTCTTTTATCATGGTAACTATCTATAATTACATTTACGCGGTCTCCTGCAAAACCATCTCTTCTACTTAATCTTTTTTCTATTAAATCTGGTTCGCCATCATAAGCACGAATAGCAATGTACAAATATTTGTCATCATACATTACCTTAAACTTTGTTTGGTATAAAGGCGGTGTACCTTCATCTGGTACTCTTTCTACAAAGTCTGAAGACCATGGTACAGCATCCCAAGCATCTTCATTAACTAGGCCATCTATTACAGGAACTTTTTCTAATTTGTTGGTAGTATAAATTCGTTTTTCTATGAAGATATCTTCTGCAACCGTTAACTCTTGAGTTACACTATTTAATGCAAAGAAAATACTTAAAAACAGAGAAAAATGTATAAATTTCATTGTAATAGCTTAATTTTTTATGAATTTTTCAAAGAAAATAAAGCACAAAAGTAGTTTACTTTTTTATTAAGTTTATGTTAATTCGTGCCTTCCTATTTTAACGGATTTTTTCAACAAAAAAATTATTGTAAAACACTATTTGTCAATCAAATAAAAAACTATACATTTGCACTCCTTTTTTAAGGAAAATTTAATTATTAATAAACAAAAACTAAAAGTGTAATTATGAACACATTAAGTTACAAAACTGTATCAGCAAACAGCGCTACTGTAAACAAGGAGTGGGTTTTAGTTGATGCAGACGGTCAAACGTTGGGTCGTCTAGCTTCTAAAGTTGCAAAACTAATTAGAGGTAAATACAAGCCAAATTACACTCCTCATGTAGATTGTGGAGACAACGTGGTTATTATCAACGCAGAAAAAATTAACCTAACTGGAAACAAGTGGAGAGACAAATCTTACATTCGTCACACAGGTTACCCAGGAGGACAAAGATCATTAACTGCAACAGAAATGTTTGAGAAAGATCCTACAAGATTAATCGAAAAAGCAGTAAAAGGTATGTTACCAAAGAATACTTTAGGTAGCGCTTTGTACAGAAACTTGTATGTATATGCAGGTACTGAGCACAAACAAGATGGGCAAACGCCTAAAGCTATTAACCTTAACGATCTTATATAATAATGGATACAGTTCACAAAATAGGTAGAAGAAAAACAGCAGTTGCTCGTATTTACTTAAATGAAGGTAAAGGTAACATTACTGTAAACAAGAAAGATTACAAAGATTATTTTTCAACAGGAACTTTACAATATAAAGTACAACAGCCATTAATGTTAACAGAAAACTTAGAATCTTATGATATCAAAGTTAATGTTTACGGTGGTGGTATTACTGGTCAAGCAGAAGCTATTCGTTTAGCAATTACTAGAGCATTAGTTGCTATAGATGCAGATCACAGAGCAGTCTTAAAACCAGAAGGATTATTAACGAGAGACCCAAGAATGGTTGAACGTAAGAAATTTGGTCAGAAGAAAGCACGTAAGAAATTTCAATTCTCTAAACGTTAATATTTTTTTGAAAGTTACACATAGCTTGTCTAAGTGTATTTCAAAATTTATTAAACCATACAGAGAACTGTTATTATTACACAATTATAATATTAAACAGTTTAGTATCTAAATAGTTAAGACTCGCAAGACTACTTAATTATTGATTTCAAAAAACAGAAAGTAAACACATTTTAAAAAATGGCAAACGTAAACATTCAAGAATTATTAGACAATGGTGTACATTTTGGTCACTTAACAAGAAAGTGGAATCCAAACATGGCTCCTTATATTTATACAGAACGTAATGGTGTACACATCATTGATTTGTATAAAACTGCTGCAAAAATAGAAGAGACTTCAGAAGCTTTAAAAAAGATTGCAAACTCTGGTCGTAAAATTTTATTTGTTGCAACAAAAAAGCAAGCAAAAGATATTGTATCAGAAAAAGCAAAAGCTGTAAACATGCCTTTCATTACAGAAAGATGGCCAGGTGGTATGTTAACAAACTTTGTTACTATTAGAAAAGCTGTTAAAAAAATGGCTCAAATTGATAGAATGAAGACTGATGGATCTTTTGACGCATTGTCTAAAAGAGAAAAATTACAAATTAACCGTCAGAGAGAAAAATTAGAGAAGAATTTAGGTTCTATTTCTGATATGACTCGTTTACCTGGTGCTTTATTTGTAATTGACATTAAGAAAGAGCATATTGCAGTTGCAGAAGCGCAAAAATTAAACATTCCAATTTTTGCAATGGTAGATACAAACTCTGACCCAAGACAGGTAGATTTTGTTATACCAGCAAATGATGATGCTTCTAAGTCTATAGACAAAGTATTATCTTTTGTTACTGATGCTATCGCAGAAGGTTTATCTGACAGAAAAGCAGATAAAGAAAAAACAAAAGAAGCTAAAGCTGCTCCTGTAAAAGAAGAAGCTAAAGCAGAAGTTGCTGAAAAAGCTACTGAAGAAAAAAAATAATTGAATAACAATTTAGAAACATTACGTTTCTTTAAAAATATAAGTAACATGGTAAAAGTAAGTGCTGCTGATGTTAAAAAATTAAGAGAAGCTACTGGAGCTGGAATGATGGACTGTAAAAAGGCATTAGTTGAAGCAGAAGGTAACTTTGATCAAGCAATAGACGTTTTACGTAAAAAAGGACAGAAAATTGCTGCAAAAAGAGCTGATAGAGAATCTACAGAAGGTGTTGCAGTAACTAGAATTAACGACGCAAAAACAGAAGGTGTTGCAATTGTATTAGCTTGTGAAACAGACTTTGTTGGTAAAAACGAAAAGTTTGTTGCTTTAGGTGGTGAGTTTGCAGATATCGCTTTAAATTACAACAGTAAAGAAGATTTCTTAGCTGCAGATTTTGGAGGTATGACAGTTGCTGATAAATTAGTTGAACAAACTGGTGTTATTGGAGAAAAATTAGAAATTACTGCTTTTGAAAAAGTAAGTGCTGCCTATGTTGGTGCTTATACACACATTGGTAAAATTGCTGCATTAGTAGGTTTATCTAATGCTGTAGATAAAGCAGATGAATTATCTAAAGATATTGCAATGCAAGTTGCCTCTATGGGTGCTAGCATTTTATCTTACAAAGATTTTGATCCTGCTTATGTAGCTGCAGAAACTGAAGCTAGAATTGCAGTGATTGAAAAAGATAACATCGAGTTAGGTAGATTGGGTAAAACATTAAAAAATGTACCTCAGTTTATTTCTATGTCTCAATTAACTCCAGAAGTTTTAGCTAACGCTGAAGAAGCTGCAAAAGCTGAGTTGAAAGCAGAAGGAAAACCAGAGCAAATCTGGGATAGAATCTTACCAGGTAAAATGGAAAGATTTATTTCTGATAACACAACGTTAGATACAGAGCAGTGTCTTTTAGACCAAGCTTTTATTAAAGATGAAAAGAAAAATGTTGCACAATATGTTGCTACATTTGGTGATGTTGCTGTTTCTTCTTTTAAAAGAGTAACTTTAGGATAAGACAAACTTATAATTCCTTTATTCACTGAAACCAATTCAGTGTAAGCTTAAGAATTTAAATATTTTAAACCTCATAATTCTACAAATAGAATTGTGAGGTTTTTTTGTGTTTCAAAAAAGAAACTGTAATTTTGCACAACCTTATTCTCACCAAAGTGAGAATTTCAAAAAATAAAAAGCTACATGCAATACAAAAGAATTCTTTTAAAACTCAGTGGAGAAGCTTTAATGGGCGATAGACAATACGGTATAGACCCCAAAAGACTCTCAGAATATGCTAAAGAAATTAAACAAGTAGTTGCAAAAGGCATAGAAGTTGCTATTGTAATTGGCGGTGGAAACATTTTTAGAGGTGTTGCAGGTGCAGCCAATGGTATGGATCGCGTGCAAGGAGATCATATGGGAATGCTAGCCACTTGTATAAATGGTTTAGCCTTACAAAGCGCCTTAGAAGAAGAAGGCGTTTATACACGTTTGCAAACGGCTCTAGAAATTAAAGAAGTTGCAGAACCTTATATTAAAAGAAAAGCGATTCGTCATTTAGAAAAAGGACGTGTAGTAATTTTTGGTGCAGGAACAGGTAACCCGTACTTTACAACAGATACAGCTGCTGTATTAAGAGCTATAGAAATAGATGCAGATGCAATTTTAAAAGGTACACGAGTAAACGGCATTTACAATGTAGATCCAGAAAAAGATAAAAATGCCATAAAATTTGAAAGTATTTCTTTTAAAGACGTTATTTCTAAAGGCTTAAAAGTTATGGATATGACTGCTTTTACATTAAGTGAAGAAAATAAATTACCAATTATTGTTTTTGATATGAATACGAATGGAAATTTATTAAAGTTGGTTTCTGGAGAAAAAATTGGTACTATTGTTGATAATATTTAAGTAAATACAGCTTTATAATTTCCAAAATTAGGATTTTTAGAAGCAGTAAAACATTTTTAAAATGAACGAAGAAATAGAATTTATATTAGACACTGCTAAAGAAGCAATGAATAAAGCCATTGCTCACTTAGAAAAAGAATTAGTTTCTATTAGAGCAGGTAGGGCAACTCCTGCTATGTTAAGTACAGTTATGGTAGATTATTATGGTGCACAAACTCCTTTAGGGCAAGTTGCTAACGTAAATACGCCAGATGCTAGAACCTTAAGCATTCAGCCTTGGGAAAAGAATATGCTACAAGAAATTGAAAAAGCAATTCAGCTTGCCAACTTAGGTTTTAATCCTATGAATAATGGAGATATTATAATGATTAATGTACCGCCTTTAACAGAAGAACGCAGAAAAGGTTTAGCTAAGCAAGCTAAAGCAGAAGCAGAAGACGCTAAAGTTGGTATTAGAAATGCCCGTAAAGAAGCGAATAACGACATCAAAAAAACAGATATATCTGACGATATGAAAAAAATTTCGGAAGATGATGTGCAAAAATTAACAGATACATTTGTAAAGGTTATCGAAGAAAAATTAGCCGTTAAAGAAAAAGAAATTATGACAATATAATTTCATATAACCATATCTTTTAAAGAAAGAGTGTTTTTTAAAACACTCTTTTTTTTTGTGCCTTACCCTAGTAATTTAACTACCTTTGCAAAAATTTTTCTACATGAATTTTTGGACAAAAGCTGCCGGTTTAATACTTAGAAACCGCTTTTTAGTTTTATTTTTAATTGCTATTGCAACAGGTCTGTTATCTACACAGATGAAGTATATGCAATTTTCTTATTCTGAGGCCAACCTACTTCCAGAAGACCATGAAGCCAATTTAGAGTATAACAAATTCCTAGAAATTTTTGGAGAAGAAGGTAATTTAGTAATTCTTGGAGTAAAAGATACTACTGTTTTTACACCACAAAAATTTAATGCGTGGAATAATTTAGTAGCGCAATTTAACGATAGACAAGAAGTTGATTTTACCATTTCTATTGCTGATGTAAAAAAATTAAAAGCCGATAGAAAACAAAGAAAATTTGTTTTAGAACCACTTTACGAAGAGAATCCTACAACAGCAGAAGAAGTAAATGCCATAAAAAAAGAGCTTTTTGAGAAATTGCCTTTCTATGAGAATTTACTATTCAATAAAGAAACTGGTACATTACAAACGGCCATCTACATTAAAAAAGAAATTATAAACACGCCCAAACGTAGAGATTTTATTTTTGATGTGCTTATTCCTAAAATTGAAAAATTTGAAAAAGAAAATGGATTAGATGTTCGTGTTTCTGGTATGCCATATATTAGAACATTAAATGCGCAAAATATACAAGATGAAATTTTAATTTTTGTGGTGGGCGCATTATTAATTACTGCCGTAATTTTCTTTTTCTTTTTCAGATCTTTTAGAGCCACATTTATTACACTTTTAGTAGTTATGATTGGTGTTACTTGGGCCTTTGGTTTTATTGGTTTATTCCGTTATGAAATCACTGTTTTATCTGCTTTAATTCCGCCTTTAATTATTGTAATTGGGGTACCCAATGCTGTTTTTTTAATTAATAAATATCAACAAGAAGTAAAAAAACATGGCATGCAAGCCAAAGCTTTACAAAGGGTAATTGCTAAAATTGGTAATGCTACATTAATGACTAATATTACTACAGCCTCTGGTTTTGCAACCTTTGTATTTGTAAAAAGTAGTTTGTTAAGAGAATTCGGTATTTTAGCTTCTGTTAACATCATTAGTATCTTTGTTTTAGCACTGTTAATTATACCAATTATTTACAGTTTTATGCCACTTCCAAAGAAAAAACATTTAAATCACTTAGAAAAAAAGTGGATTGAAAATGTAGTAGATTGGATGGAACGAATGGTAAAAAACCAAAGAATTACAGTTTATATTACTACAGTAATCGTTATTATTTTAGGCATTATAGGCGTTTATCAAATTAACGTTTCTGGTAGTTTAATTGAAGATATTCCTAAAAAAACTTCATTTTATAAAGATATTAAATTCTTTGAGAAAGAATTTGGTGGCATTATGCCTTTAGAAATTTTAATAGATACCAAAAAAGAAAAAGGCGTAATGAAACTTTCTGTCTTAAAGAAGATGGAAAAACTAAATGATATTATAGAAAGTTTCCCAGAATTATCTAAACCAATCTCTGTAACTAACATTGTAAAATACTCCAAACAAGCTTATTACAAAGGAAATCCTAAATACTACCAATTACCAACAAGACAAGAACAAGGCTATATCTTTTCTTATAATAAAAACTCTAATAGTGATGCTAGTATGCTAAAAACCTTTGTAGATGCTACAGGACGTTATGCTCGTATTACTACGTTTATGAAAGATATTGGTACAGATAAGATGGATATAATTCAACAACGTTTAAAAACAGTAATTGATAAAGAATTTCCATCAGAAAAATATACGGTTTCTTTAACAGGAAAAGCATTGGTTTTTATAAAAGGAACCAATTACTTAATTAAAAACTTAGTCATTTCATTATCATTAGCTATCTTTTTAATTGCCATTTTTATGGCATGGATGTTTAGATCTCCACAAATGATTTTAATCTCTTTGGTGCCTAACATGTTGCCACTTTTAATTACTGCAGGTTTAATGGGCTTTTTTAACATTCCAATAAAACCTTCTACCATTTTAGTATTTAGCATTGCTTTTGGTATTTCTGTAGATGATACCATTCACTTTTTAGCAAAATACAGGCAAGAGTTAATTGCCAACAAATGGAAAATTAAACCATCTGTTTATGCCGCTTTAAGAGAAACAGGTGTAAGTATGTTTTATACTTCTATAGTATTGTTTTTTGGCTTCTTAACCTTTACGTTATCTAGCTTTGGTGGTACAATTGCACTAGGTGGTTTGGTTTCTGTTACACTACTTTTAGCAATGATATCTAACTTGTTATTGTTGCCTTCTCTTTTATTAACATTCGAGAAAAAAATTGCGAATAAAAAAGTATTTAAGGAACCCAAAATAGAGATTTTTCCTGAGAATAAGGGTAAACAAGATATAAAATAAATAGTTTATTTAGTTTAAAAAAATTAATAATCATAAAAAAAATCGGATGTTTTTTAAACATCCGATTTTTACATTTAACAAAAACTCTTTTTACTTTTTCATGATTCTTTTAGTTACTTTCCCTTTTTCTGTAATAATATTTAAGAGATAAATACCAGGTACCAATTCAGATACATCTATTCTTTGATTTGGATTTCTAATTGATTTTATTTTCTTACCAATAGTATTGTAAACTTCAATGCTTTTAATATCTATATTTTCTGAATTTCTAATTTGCAATAAATTAACTACTGGATTAGGATATAGTTGAAATGTTCGCGCTAATACATTATCTTCTGTAGATAATGTAGCATCATAATTTAATGTAATTCTTTCTGTTTCTATATTAAAATCATTTACAACACTATTAGAAACTACACAGTAATAAAAAGCTGCATCTTGCTGGGTTGCATCAGCTAGAGTATAAGTTTTATCTGTTGCCCCTTCTATCTTAGACCAGTTCCTATACCATTGATACTCATTATTAGCTCCACGAACTTCGGCTGTAAAAACAGTATCAAAACCATCTCCAAAATCTATGGTTTTTTCCTCTCCTACTTTTGCTTGACCTGTATACGAAAATGAAGAAACATTGTCTTTATAATATTGGAATTCATCTTCAAAATCGCCAAAATGTAATTGATTATCATTAAAATTAAGTTGAGATAAATTTGCAGCTTTCGTAAAATTTGGAATTTTACTAGACAACTGGTTACTCTGTAAATAAACAATTTCTAAATTTACCAAAGCATTCATTTCTGTTGGCAAACCTGTAAATTGGTTGTTGTTTAACGAAAGTCTTTTTAAGGCTGTTAAGTTTCCAAAATTTGTAGGTAACACTCCAGTAATTTCATTAGAACTTAATTGCAAGTTTTCTAATTTAGTAAGATTACCAATAGATTCTGAAAGCGCTCCTTTTAATTGATTTGAAGATAGAGAAATATCAGTAATATGTTTACCACCATCTACAATTTTTGTGGTAACTCCTTGCCACTTTGTAGCATTGTATGGATTATTTATTAGTGCCTTAGCTAAATTACCATTCCAATTACTATTATTTCGCCAATTTGCTCCATCTAAATTATTATATAGATCTACCAGAGCTTGTATCTCATTTTGTGGCACATTATTGTAAGCAGTACAATCTTGACCCCAAACAATATTCGGTCTGTTTTGAGCAAAAGAACTTGTTTCCCAATCTGAAATGGTATTTTGTGGCACTGCAATACAATTTAAATATGGATTACTTGAAAAACTAAAACTTCTACTATACAATCTTTCAGAATCATAACCATTATCAAAAATTGAAGGTGAAACACCTATTTTTAAACCTGTAATTTGATTAGATGAAACCGATAAATTATCTAAATTAATTAAGTTTGAAAAATCTAAATTTCCTTCTAATTGATTAGAACTTATATCTAATCTTCGTAAAGAGGTGATATTATTAATTTCTGCAGGAATTGTTTTTAAAACATATTCAGCCTTATCAGAATCATATTGCCTTGTAAAGGTCAATTGTTCTAAATTTTCCAACTCACCAATTTCTAGAGCAATTTCTGAAACTGTATTACTATTAAATTCTAATTCTTTTAATTGTGTTAAATTTTTAATTACTGATGGAATTGTACCATCTAATTGATTAGAATTCAATTCAACTTTAGTTACATGTTTTTGACCATTAATAATTGCAGTAGTTACACCATACCATGATCCTACATTTCTTTTTAGTGTGTTGTCTGTTTCCCAAAGAACACCATTGTATGAACTAGACAAATCATTTTTCCAATCTGTACCTTTTGTCTTATTATAGATTGCTATTAAAGCATCTCTTTCTTTATCTGGAATGGAATTATTAGTTACTGCACTACAATTGTCTGAATAGATTACGCCATTGTCAATAAAATTTTGCGTCCCATTTGCATCAGATAATTGCCACGAAACTAACTCATCTTGTGGCACTTCTATACAACCTAATGCATTTCTTTTTGTACTAAAATAAGAGCTACCAGAAAAAGTATTATCACTTCTAATATTAAAAGCTGTTGGTGCTAAATTTAATTTTAAACCTGTAATTGTATTATATTCTAATTTTAACCTATCTAAAACGTCTAAATTGCTTAAATCTAAAACACCATCAATAAAATTATTATTTGCAATTAATTCATCTAACATAGTTAGATTATTAATTGTTGTTGGTAAACTTGTTAGAGCATTATACTCTATATTTAGATTTTCTAAATTTACCAAATTACCTATTGTAGTTGGTATATTCTCTAACTTGTTTTGATTTAAATATAACTTTTTTAAACTCCCAATATTCCCAATTTCATCTGGTAAAGTCGTTAAGGTTTTTGTATTATCTGTTCTATCTATTTGATTAGATACATTAAGTTCTTCTAATACTGCAAAATTCCCTATTCCTGTTGGTAAATTGGTTAACCCATTCCTACTTAAATTTAAATACGTTAAACTTGATAAATTACCAATCTCTGGGGGTAAACTTGTTAAGTTATTACCGGTTAAATCTAATTTGGTTAATTTGCTTAACTCGCCAATCTCTGGCTTTAACTC
>NZ_CANLXV010000014.1 GCF_947495205.1 uncultured Polaribacter sp.
CAGTAACAGGTATTACATCTCCAATAGATGCTAATAACCCAGTAACATTAGATGATGGAACGGTAGTTTCATTAAATTCAGATGGTACATTAGAGGTTACACCATTTACGGATAGTACAGAGCCAATTAATTTTGACTACACGGTAGTTGACGAAGATGGCGCATCAGATACAGGAAACGTAGCGATTACTTTTACACAATTATTACCAGTAGCTGATAACGATTCAAGTGTGGGTAACTTAACTGGAACTCCAGTATTAATTGATGTATTGAATGGTGATGATGACTTAGATGGTGAAATAGACCCTACTACTGTTCAAATAGTAGGTACAGATAATCCAGGTGATTCATTAGTAGTTCCTGGAGAGGGAGAATGGACAGTTGATCCAGTAACAGGAGCAATTACTTTTATTCCAGAGTTTGGCTTTACAGCAGATCCAACACCAATTGCTTACGTTGTATCAGATAATGATGGAAATATAAGTAATGAGGCTGAAGTAACTGTAGATTATGAAGTACAGGCGCCAGTAGTGATGTCAGATGAAAGTTTAGGCAATGTACCACCAGGTAGTACTATTTCAATAGATGTTCTTAGTAATGATAATGATTCAGATTCAGCTGCAGGAGGTACGTTAGATCCAACTACGGTAAGTTTAGTTGTTCCTTCAGGAGTTACGAATATATTAACAGATGAAAATGGAGATATTATCGGATTTACAGTGCCTGGTGAAGGAGATTGGCAAGTTAATCCTATAACAGGAGAAATTAGCTTTATTCCAGAAGAAGGCTTTACAGGAGATCCTATGCAAATTTCATATACAGTTAAAGATAATGATGGAAACGAAAGTAACGAAGCAACAGTTACTATAGGTTATGACGATAACTGTTTGAATGATCCTAACGCAGATTGTGATGGAGATGGAGTTTCAAATGCAGACGAAATAGCAACAGGAACAGACCCTAATGATCCATGTGATTTTGACGGATCAATCCAGAATATGGCCAATGTAGATGTAGCTTGGTTAGGTGCAGATTGTGATGGTGATGGAGTAAGTAATGGTACAGAGAAAAATGATGGTACCAATTTTCAAAATCCATGTAGTTATTTATTAACTAGCCAGAATTTAAGCATTGTAACATCGGAGTGGAGCGATATTGATTGTGACGGTGATGGTGTAACTAATGGAACTGAAGTAACCATTGACGGTACAGATCCTTTTGTACCTTGTGATTTCAATCCAACAAGTATTACACTTGAATTGTCAGTATCTTCTAGTGCGTTAGATTGTGATATGGATGGTCTTGCTAATGGAGATGAAATTACAAATGGTACAGGTTTATTAAATCCTGATACAGATGGAGATGGATTATTAGACGGTGTTGAAGTTAATATTGGTACAGATCCATTAAATCCAGATACGGATGGAGATGGAGTAACCGATGGAGATGAGATAGCTAATGGCACAGACCCATTAAATCCAGATACAGATGGAGACGGAGTAACCGATGGAGATGAGATAAATATTGGTACAGATCCAAATGGATTAAATCCAGATACAGACGGAGATGGAGTAAACGACGGAGATGAAATCGCCAATGGTACAGACCCATTAAATCCAGATACAGACGGAGATGGAGTAAATGACGGAGATGAGATAGCTAATGGTACAGATGCATTAAATCCAGATACAGATGGAGATGGAGTAATTGATGGAGATGAAGTTAGAGATGGAACTTCAGGAACTGACCCTTGTTTATTTAACCTTACAAGTCAATCAAGACCAGTATCTGCAGCTTGGAATGCTTTAGACTGTGATTCAGATGGTGTTTCAAATGGTCAAGAATTTGCAGATGTAGCAGACCCATCTAAAGATTCAGATGGAGATGGTATTCCTAACTATTTGGACACTGATGATGATAATGATGGAATTTTAACTGCAGATGAAGATAATAATGGTGATGCAGACTTCTCTAATGATGATGAAAATTTAGATGGTGTTCCAGATTATTTAGATGGCACAGATACCGATGGTGATGGTGTTCCAGATTCTATAGATTTAGATGACGATAATGATGGTATTCCAGATTTAATAGAAAATGGAGGAGATAATTCATTAGATTCAGATGGTGATGGAATTCCAGATCATTTAGATTTAGATTCAGATGGAGATGGTTTAACAGATCTTGAAGAATCTGGATCTGGAGGCGCAGATGCTGATGGAAATGGTGTTATTGATGATAGTGCTAATAGGTCTGGAAATAACGGTTTATTTAATCCTTTTGAAACATTTGTAGACAGTGGTATATTAAATTATACAGCACAAGATACAGATAATGATGGTAAACGTAATTTCCAAGATGTAGATGATGATAATGATGGAGTAGCATCATCAGAGGAATTCATGTTGGATTGTGATAATGATGGAATTCCAGATCATATAGATCTTACAGATTGTGACCTAGTGCCCAATGCATTTTCACCTAATGGAGATGGGACTAATGATGTGCTAGTTATTCCTGCATTAGCTGCGTATCCAAACTTTACAATGGAGGTTTATAACAGATGGGGTAATCAGGTATATGATTATAAGAATAATGGTAATACATCGCCAATATGGTGGGATGGTTATTCTACAGGTAGGTTAACATTAAACGATAGCAAACCAGTACCAGCAGGAACGTATTACTACATTATTAATTTTAATGATGGTACTAGAGAACCATTAGTAGGTTGGGTATATTTAAATAGATAACAGATAAAAATAAAGGCAATAGAAATGAAAAAAATTATAGGAATAATTGCAGTTGTATTATTTACTGTTTCTGCAAAGGCGCAACAAGACCCACAATATACTCAGTATATGTATAATATGAATATCATTAACCCAGCTTACGCTGGGTCATATGATGCGCTGAGTTTAAACTTTTTGGGAAGAACACAATGGGTTGGTATAGACGGTGCACCACGAACGTTTACAATGGGGATTAATACTCCTGTAGGTAAAAATGTTGGTTTGGGACTTTCTTTAATAGTTGATGAAATTGGTCCTATTCAAGAGCAAAATGCTTATGGGGATTTTTCTTACACTTTAAAAGTTACGGAGAATGCGAATTTAGCTTTCGGTTTAAAAGGAGGATTTACATTTTTTAATGTTTGTTTGCCTTGTTTAAATCCGGTTAATGGTGGTGATGCTGCATTTGTAAATCAAAATGTAAACAGAGTAATGCCTAATATAGGAGCTGGTATTTACTATTACACAGATAAATTCTTTTTAGGGGCATCTGCACCTAACTTATTAGAAACATTACATTTCGATAAGCAAGGAGGTCAAATTACAAGAGCTTCAGAAAGAAAACATTTGTTTTTAACTTCTGGATATGTTTTTGATTTATCAGATGCAGTTAAATTGAAACCATCTACAATGATAAAAGCCGCGGAAGGTGCTCCATTATCAATAGATTTATCTGGTAATGTTTTACTTTATGATAAATTAGAATTTGGTTTATCTTACCGCTTAGACGAAAGTGTTTCTGGGCTAGTTAATGTTAGAGCAACTAATAGTTTAAGAATAGGTTATGCTTATGACCATACATTAACTAATTTAGGTAATTTTAATTCAGGATCTCACGAGATATTTTTATTATTCAACTTTGACTTCCAAAGAGATAAAATTAAATCCCCAAGATTCTTCTAGTAAAAACATAATTATGAAAAAAACTATACAAATAACTACCTTACTTCTTTTTAGTTCTTTTGTGCTGTTAGGCCAAACTAGATCTACAAAAATTGCAGATGATTTCTTTGAAAATTTAGCATATGTAAAAGCTGCAGCGTCATATAAGTCTTTAGCAAAAGGAGGGGCAACAGA
Organism: uncultured Polaribacter sp.; assembly: GCF_947495205.1. Classification (GTDB taxonomy): domain Bacteria; phylum Bacteroidota; class Bacteroidia; order Flavobacteriales; family Flavobacteriaceae; genus Polaribacter. The sequence continues at coordinate 3,870 of NZ_CANLXV010000014.1, forward strand.
ACATATTTTAAAAAGGCTTGGAGACTGTTACTATTTTTTAGTACAAATGCCAGAGGCATCAGAAACATACAGTGAGTTATTTTTAAGATTTCCAAATCAAACTCCAGAATATGTGTTTAAGTATGCGCAAGCTTTAAGAAGTGTTGGAAAATACAATGAATCAGATAAGATGATGAAAAAATTTCATCAATTAGCTGAAGATGATTCAAGAGGTATAAACTTTACAGAAAATAAGTGGTTACTTAAAGCACTTACACCAAAAAATCCTAGTTTTAAAGTAGAAAACTTAAAAAGCATCAATACTGTAAATTCAGATTTTGGTGTAACAGAATACGGTAATACTATTTTATTTTCGTCTCCACAGGCAGATGGGATATACGTAAAAAGAGATCATTCAAGAAATAACAAAAGTTTCTTGGACATTTACAAGGTTTTAAAGAAAGACATAACAACTACAGAAGGTGATAAGTCAGAGATTAAACCAATGTTTACCAATAGAATCAATTCTAAATATCATGAATCTTCAGTTACTTTTTCGCCTAAAAAAGATACCATGTATTTTACTAGAAATAATTATTTGAAAGGAAAATACAGAAAAGATGGGGAAGGCGTAAATAAGTTAAAAATTTATAGAGCTACTTGGAAAAAAAGAAAATGGGCTAATGTAGAGGAATTACCTTTTAATGGAAATGACTTTTCAACAGGGCATCCAAGTTTAAGTGCAGATGGAAACCAATTGTATTTTGCATCTGATAGACCAGGAGGCCTAGGTAAATCTGATATTTATGTCGTAGAAGTAAAGGCAGATGGTTCTTTTGGTGAAGTTCAAAATTTAGGTCCAACAGTTAATACAGAAGGTAGAGAAATGTTTCCTTTTAAGGCTTTAGATGATGTTTTATATTTTTCTTCTGATGGTCATTTTGGTTTAGGAGCTTTAGATGTTTTTGCTACTAATAAACAAAAAGACGGTTACACAACTCCTTTAAATTTAACGGCGCCTGTAAATTCTAAGTTAGATGATTTTGCATTTTCTATAAACCCATTTACAAAAAAGGGTTACCTATCTTCTAACAGAGAAGGCGGTTTAGGAGATGATGATATATACAGTGTTGAACAATTGCAAGATTTAGCGCAAATTGTAAAAGAAGTTATGCCAAAAACTTGTACTCAAAATGTTACAGGTATTGTAAGAGATAAAAAAGATTTAAAACTGTTACCAGGTGCTAAATTGGTGCTTTTAGATCAAAGCGGCGCAAATGTAGGAGAAACTATTGCAGATATTAATGCTACTTTTTCGTTTAATTCTTTAGCATGTGATCAAAACTTTACAGTAATAGCAGCAAAAGAGTATTACAGTGAAAACAGCGTGTCTTTTATAAGTACAAAGGATAAAAAACTTAATTTAGAAATTTCTTTGGATATAGCTAATGATTTTTCTTACAATGAAATAGGTCAAACCATTATTAAAATAAATCCTATTTATTTTGATTATGATAAATCTTACATTAGACCAGATGCAATTATAGAGTTAAATAATATTGTTAGGATAATGAAAAAATATCCAAACATGATTATAGAAAGTGGTTCTCATACAGATGCAAGAGGAAATTCGTCTTACAACGAAGCCTTATCAGATAGAAGAGCAAAGTCTACGGTTGCATATATTGTAGAAAAAGGAATTGAAAGCTCTAGAATTTCTGGAAGAGGATATGGAGAAGAAAGGTTAGTTAACGGATGTTTAGAGAACGATAGCAAAACCAAGACAGTAAAATGTACCGAAGAAGAACATCAATCAAATAGAAGAACAGAATTTGTAATCATAAGAAGATAGTAAATTTTAACACATTTACGTGAAAGAGCCTTTAGGGGCTCTTTTTTTATGGCTAAAACTCGCTATTTTCAATAAATTGATTAATTTCGCAATCTGATTTGAAAAGAAACAAAATGAACGCTAAATTTCCTGAATATAAAGGACTTGACTTACCAAAAGTTGCAGAAGAAATTCTTAATTATTGGCAAGAAAATGACATCTTCGATAAAAGTGTAACTTCTAGAGAAGGAGCAAAACCTTATGTGTTTTTTGAAGGACCACCATCTGCAAACGGCCTTCCAGGAGTGCACCATGTTTTAGCAAGAGCTATAAAAGATATTTTTCCACGTTACAAAACCATGAAAGGCTACCAAGTAAAACGTAAGGCTGGTTGGGATACGCATGGTTTACCTATAGAATTAGGTGTAGAAAAAGAATTAGGAATTACAAAAGAAGATATTGGTAAAAAAATAAGTGTAGAAGATTACAATGCTGCCTGTAGAAAAGCGGTAATGCGTTACACAGATATTTGGAACGATTTAACCCAAAAAATGGGGTATTGGGTAGATATGGAAGATCCGTATATTACTTATGAACCCAAATATATGGAATCTGTTTGGTGGTTATTAAAGCAGATTTACAACAAAAAGTTAATTTACAAAGGCTATACAATTCAGCCTTATTCGCCAAAAGCAGGTACAGGTTTAAGTTCTCACGAATTAAATCAACCAGGAACTTACCAAGACGTAACAGACACCACTGTTGTTGCACAATTTAAAACTATACAAAGTTCTTTACCAGATTTTTTAAAAAATGAAGGAAACGTTTACTTTTTAGCTTGGACAACCACACCTTGGACATTACCAAGTAACACAGCCTTAACGGTAGGTCCAAAAATAGAATACGTTTTAGTAGATACTTTTAATCAGTATACATTTGAGCCCACAAAAGTAGTTTTAGCCAAAAATTTAGTTGGTAAACAATTTGATAAAAAGTTTGTTCAAGTAACAACTTCCGAAGAAATTAAAGCGTATAATTCTAGTGATAAAAAAATACCTTTTAGAATAATTGCAGAATGTTTAGGTAAAGATTTAGTTGGTATTAAATACGAACAAATTTTAGACTACGTTTTACCAAATGATAATGCAGAAAATGCATTTAGAGTAATTGCAGGAGACTTTGTTACTACAGAAGATGGTACAGGAATTGTACACACAGCGCCAACTTTTGGTGCAGATGATGCGCTGGTTTGTAAGCAAGCAACTCCAGAGATTCCACCATTATTAGTAAAAGACGAAAATGATAACTTGGTGCCTTTGGTAGATTTACAAGGTAAATTTAGACCAGAAGTTGGAGAATTTGCAGGTAAATACGTAAAAAACGAATATTACCCAGATGGTGAAGCTCCAGAAAAATCTATTGATGTAGAATTGGCCATCAAATTAAAAACAGAAAATAAAGCTTTTAAAGTAGAAAAATATAAGCATAGTTACCCAAATTGTTGGAGAACAGACAAACCAATTCTATATTATCCATTAGATTCTTGGTTTATAAAAGTAACCGATGTAAAGGATAAAATGCATGAGTTGAATAAAACCATAAACTGGAAACCAGAATCTACAGGAACTGGCCGTTTTGGAAATTGGTTGGCAAATGCAAACGATTGGAACTTATCTCGTTCTCGTTATTGGGGAATTCCCTTACCAATCTGGAGAACAGAAGATGGTAAAGAAGAAATTTGTATTGGTTCTGTTGAAGAATTAAAACAAGAAATGAAAAAATCGGTAGCAATGGGATTTATCCCATTGGATATTTTTGAAGATTTTGAAATCGGAAATATGTCTGATGAAAACTATGCAAAAATAGATTTACATAAAAACATTGTTGATGAAATTATCTTAGTTTCATCTGAAGGAAAACCAATGAAACGTGAAAGCGATTTAATAGATGTTTGGTTCGATTCTGGTTCTATGCCTTATGCACAATGGCATTATCCGTTTGAAAATAAACAAAAAATTGATGGAAATGAAAGCTTTCCAGCAGATTTTATAGCAGAAGGAGTAGACCAAACACGTGGTTGGTTTTATACACTGCACGCAATTGCAACCATGGTTTTTGATACTGTAGCCTATAAAAATGTGGTTTCTAACGGTTTAGTTTTAGATAAAAATGGCCATAAAATGTCTAAACGTCTAGGAAACGCAACAGATCCGTTTACAACATTATCAACTTATGGGGCAGATGCAACACGTTGGTACATGATTTCTAATGCAAATCCTTGGGACAATTTAAAATTCGATTTAGAAGGAATAGAAGAAGTAAAACGTAAGTTTTTTGGAACACTTTACAATACCTATTCTTTCTTTAGTTTATATACGAATATTGATGGTTTTGCATACAAAGAGGCAGATATTCCTCAGAATGAAAGACCTGAATTAGACCGTTGGATTTTATCTGAATTGCATACTTTAATTAACAAAGTAGATAAATTTTACGCGGAATATGAGCCAACAAGAGCAGCAAGAGCAATATCAGACTTTACGCAAGATTATTTAAGTAATTGGTATGTGCGTTTAAGTAGAAGACGTTTTTGGAAAGGAACCTACGAAACAGATAAAATTTCTGCATATCAAACATTATACACTTGTATGGTTACAATTGCCAAATTAAGCGCGCCAATTGCACCGTTTTTTATGGATAAATTGTATCAAGATTTAAATGCGGTAACAGGCAAAGAAACATCAGAAAGTATTCATTTATCAGATTTTCCAAAATTTGATGTTGGTTTTGTTGATGCATCTTTAGAACGTAAAATGGAAAATGCACAAATAATATCATCTTTAGTATTGTCTTTAAGAGCTAAAGAAAAAATAAAAGTGCGCCAACCATTGCAAAAAATTATGATTCCTGTAGATAATTTGCAACAAAAAGAAGAAATTTTAGCGGTTGCAGATTTAATAAAAAATGAAGTAAACATTAAAGAAATTCAAATTTTAGAAGACGCTTCAGAGATATTAATCAAACAAATTAAACCAAATTTTAAAGCTTTAGGCCCTAAATTTGGTAAGGATATGCGTTTTATTGCTACTGAAGTACAAAAGTTTACACAAGAAGATATCAACAAAATAGAAAAAGATAAAAGCATTGCCATAGAAGTTAATGGAAAAAATATTACTTTAGAAATCTCAGATGTAGAAATTTCTTCTAAAGATATAGCAGGTTGGTTGGTTGCAAATGAAGGCGCTTTAACCGTAGCTTTAGATGTAACCATAACAGAAGAGTTGCATAAAGAGGGTATTGCCAGAGAATTGGTAAATAGAATTCAAAATGCTCGTAAAGACAGCGGTTTAGAGGTAACCGATAAAATTAAATTAACGGTTTTAAATTTCGAGAATTTGCAAAATTCTATAAACCAAAACAAAACCTATATTATGAGTGAAACATTAACTCAAGAATTGGTTTTTGTAGATGAATTAAAAGGTGGTTCAGAAATTGAGTTTGACACCATAAAAAGTAGAATATTAATAGAAAAAATGTAAAATTATGCCAAATACTAAATCAAAATATTCGGAGGAAGATTTACAAGAGTTTAAAGCAATTATTGATAAAAAAATTGCACTTGCACAAGAAGATTTAGCGCTATTACAAGCATCATATAAAAATGATTCTAGTAATGGTACAGATGATACTTTATCTTCTTTTAAATCCTTTGATGAGGGTTCTGAAGTAATGAACAAAGAAAAAAATGTACAATTAGCCATTAGGCAAGAAAAGTTTATTAGAGATCTTAAAAATGCATTATTACGTATAGAAAATGGTACGTATGGTGTTTGCAGAGTTACTGGTAAATTAATTCAAAAAGAACGCTTAAGACTTGTACCACACGCAACTTTAAGTATAGAGGCAAAACGCAAACAATAATATTTAAAAACTTCCTTCTTAATTTACAGAAGGAAGTTTTTTTTAAACACAAAATTCTTAAACATGTTAGTTGCAGCGCAGTCAAGAATTTTTATTTATTTCCTCTTACTTTCCTCCATTGGTTTTTCTCAAAAACAAGTAATAAAAAAGTTTACATCAGAAAACAACAAAATTACAATTGCTACAGAGGGTTTAGATAGTTTTGTTATAGAAAACACTACTTCTAAATTTATAGAAGTAATTTTACATGCAGAAAACCCAACAAAACAACACATTTTAGTTGACGAAAAACACTACGAAACCGTTATAAAGTTTCAGCTCCCAGTTGTTTTAGAAAAAGAAATAATTTTTAGAAAATTTATTACAGAAAGACTACAAAGGGCAAAAGCAGTAATAAGAATTCCAATAAATAAACAAGTAATTATTTTTGGAGATAATATAGATGTAACGTCTAAAGGCTGTAAAAACAACTTAGAAATTTATATAGAAAACGGTATTGTAAAATTTAAGGAAGTACAAGGAAATGTGCTTTTAAAGTTATATTCTGGTAATGTATATGCTTCTTTAAAAAAAAGCACCATCAATATTGTATCCAACAACGGCGCTATAAAAGTTGATGAGGAAACGTATCAAAAAAAATACGTGAATAGCTCAAAAAAACACACACTTAATTTTACCGCAAACAGCCTTAAAGCAAACTTTTTTATTGATGCAGAGTAATAGCCTTTGTTTTCTTTTACTATTTATTATCATATGTAAATTTTATTTATTACTTTCGTTAATATTTTAATAAATTAATAAATATTATATGAATAATTCCCCCGTTATTTTAATGATAAGATGTATTGGTTGTTGTGTACATCCAGATGGTTCACCAGGAAGTTGTGCTACTGAAGCTGATAAATGTGGAACCTGTCCAACAGACCCAGCAACACTGCCAATAGATAATTACATTTTAGTTCTACTACTATTTGCCATTGTTTACGTTCTTTGGTTTTTTAATAAAGAAATAGTTAAAAATGCTTTAAATAACTTTTTAATAAAAGTTTTACCATTTAAGAGAAAATAGTACAATTGTTTATAGCGCCTTAATATTTCTAAAAATTAGAAGATTTTTTTTCAGAGAATTTATAACAAATATTATATTCTGAATAATATGCTTATTTTTGTGTATATAAAATTAAGAAAATGTCAAAAAAGACACTCGCTATACTTACAGTTTTAATTGCACTTATATTAGATCAGATTATAAAAATTTATGTAAAAACACACTTTTATTTAGGAGAAGAAGTGGTGGTTTTTGATTGGTTTAGAATTCATTTTACCGAAAATAATGGTATGGCAATGGGTTTTGAATTTGGTGGTAAATTGGGTAAATTATTTTTAACTTTATTTAGAATTGTTGCTGTAACTGCTATAGTTTATTGGCTTGTAAATCTTATTAAAACCAAAACGCACACCGCTGTAATTACTGCAGTAGCATTAATTCTTTCTGGAGCTATAGGTAATATTTTAGATTCTGTGTTTTATGGTGTTATTTTTAATTCGCCACAGCACACACCTGCAACGCTTTTTTCTGATGAAGCTAATGGGCAGTTTTTTTTCGGCAAAGTAGTAGATATGTTTTACTTTCCTATTTGGCAAGGTAATTTACCAGAATGGTTTCCCTTTATAGGAGGAGACCCATTTAAGTTTTTTCAATATATTTTTAATCCTGCAGATGCCTATATTTCTATTGGTGTTGCTCTGTTGTTTATTTTTAACAAACAGGCATTTCCTAAAGAAGAAAAAATGGCTAACGCATAATCTTTTAGTATCTTTATAGAAAGATTTACATTAATGCGCTTTCTAAAATATATTGCTATTTTTCTATTGGGCTTTTTATTGGCTAAGTTTTGGTATCAAAAAAATGAAAAGCCTTATAAGAAAGAAGAAATTAAAGTAGTAGTAAACGCCATTGAAAACCTTAGTAAATTGGTAGTTTCTAGCGGTACATTTTCTGAAGTATACAATTATTCAGATTCAAAAAAATATTTTTATGATTATCTTTCTTTTGATAAAAAAGCAATTGTTACTGTAAATGCTAAAGTAGAAATAGGTTATGATTTATCTCAGTTAGCAATAGAATTAGATTCTTTAGATAAAAAAATAATTATTCATAAAATACCAACAGAAGAGATAGTTATTGCGCCAGACATTAAATATTTTGATATACAACAAAGTAGTTTTAATGCTTTTTCTAAAGAAGAATTAAACAAAATAAATGAAAAAAGTATTGCTAATATTAAAGAAACAATAGCAATTACTAATTTAAAGAAAGAGGCAAAAAAACGTTTTTTAGAAGAGATTTCTAAAATCTATCAGCTTTCTGCGATATACAATTGGCAGGTAATAGACAATACCAAATCTAGCTTTCTAGAACATTTTAAAGACTAAATATTTCTCCAAGTAATATCAGAAACAAAAAAGACCAACACTTTAAATGTTGGTCTTTTTATTGGTTTTTAAATTCTTAAAAATTACCAGTTCCTGGTGCTTCTGGGCTTTGTGCTTGTGCCTTTTGCGGATTTAATATCATATAAGTGCCTAAAGCAGTTAGTGCAGCATATTTGCCATAATTACCAATTTTTTTAATAGCTTGTTTACGAGTAATTTCTGGAGTACTATCTTGCTTGTTTTTTGTATTATTTTTCATGAAGTTGTATGCTTTAAAATTACTGTTACTATTCAATTATCATTTTCTTATTTAACTTACCAGATTTAGTTTTTATTTGTACCAAATAAGGGCCACTAGCTAAGTTTGGTAAGGCAATATCTTTACTTCCATTAGAAGTAAAAGAAGTTTTTAATATTTGTTTACCAAGAATATTAAATAAAGAAATTGTTGTGTTCTCTTCTTGCAAACCATTTACTCTAAGCGTAGTATTGTTCAATTTAAAAACAGTTACATTTTGTAACTTTATAGCATTATCTGTACTAAGTACTTTTTGTGCTGTAGTATATATGTAGAATCTTCCAACTCCGTTTTGTTCTTCGGTTAAAGTAACTTTATAATTAGTATCAGGTTCGTTTAAACTTGTAAAGGTGCTTTTTAGTCTATCTTCTATAATCACTTTTAAATTATCAGGGAAATTAATGGTTTCTGTAGAAAAGGTAATTTCTTCTCCAGCTTTGCCAATAATACCCAAAGGAATCACCATGTTTTCATAATTTTTATTAGGCAATGTTTGTATGGCAAGTTTACTACCATCATTATTGCTTAATAATTCTGTAAATACGGCAAAGTTATGTGTTGCTCCTCCAAATATTTTAGAATCGTAACCACTATCATGCCCTGTAGTTTTACCATCTAAATAGAAAACTTGTGTATACCTTTTGGCATCTTTACTTTCTGCAAATAATTTAAAAGAAGTATTTTCTTCCTGTTTTAGGAAAGTATCTGTGTTTTGATGACTTTGATTTGAATTGAAAAAGGTAACAGTACCATTAGTATTTGCTTCCACAAAAAATCCTTGTGCAGGGGCAATTTCTATTGGATTAACAGCATTATACGTTACATATTGTGTACCATCCCATAACCATAAAGTTTCGTTATTAATAGTTGTTGTATTGATAGCAGCTAAAGTAGCAGAGTTAATGTAGGATGTATAAGGGTTTGCTAATAAGTTAAAATTATTTCTGGTACCAGTGGTAATAGGAATGCCGTAATTAGTTGTAATTAAATCACCTGTAAAAGATATATCACCAGGAGCACTTAATTTCATAGAAGTACCAAAACCAGGAACAATATTTCCTGTAGATGCTAAATTAGCATAGATCCATGCAGCTCCTGTATTATTTTGAAATGTACCAATTCCAATATTACCACTAGTTCCTGTTGCAAATGTATGGTTTGCAATAAGATCTTGTTGCGTTTCTCCTGAGACAGGAGCACCTACTAAATACCAGTTTGTGGTTGGTAAATTTCTGTTATAGGTTACTTGTCCGGTTACATCAGCTGTAGCAATTAAAGAGGCACCAGAAGCAATATCAATAGAATTTACTGTAATTGCAGATGAAATTGTTGGATAATTTGTTAGTCCAGCAGGTATGGTTACATCTGCTGTTGAAACTGGTAATGCATTTAAACTCCAGTTACCTATGTTATTCCAATCATTACTTAATGTTCCTGTCCAAGTTATAGCAGAAGTTTGTGTAATTGCAGGCACATCTACATCTACAGAAGTGTTTCCCGCAATATCTTGCGCTTCTATTACAAAATTATTAACTGTATTTGCTGTTAAGTTTACAGAAAAACTCCAAGTTCCTCCAGAAACTGTTGCAGATCCTAAAGAGGTTGTGTTGTCTGCAATACCGTCATTATTTGCATCTGCATATGCAGTTACTATAGTTCCGTTTTCTGGATGGTTACCTGTAATTACCTGTGCAGTTGCGTTAACAGTTGCAGCAGCAGTAGGACTTGTTATTACAGGATTGTTAATGGTAGTATCTATGGTTACATTTTGAATATCAGAAGTCCTAGAAACTCCATTTAATGAAGAAATGACATCGAAAGCAACAGTCCCATCTGTTGCAACTCCAAAAGGTGCAGGATAAGGAATCGTGTATTGTCCATTTGAATTTGTTATAGCTGATATTCTCAAAAAAGCAGAAGAAAAACCATCTACAGTTACAAAAATAGTACTACCAGCAGTTGCAGTTCCGTTTAATGTAGGTGTATTATCTGAAGTTATAAAATCTGTACTACTTACACCTGTATCATCAGAAATACTTGTAATTGTTGGTTTTGCTAAAATAGTAATGTTAAAAGTAGCAGCTGTACTACAAGGACTAATAGGTGTATACGTTACTGTATAAATACCCGGTGTAGAATCTGATAAATCTATAATTCCGCTAGTAGCATTTATAGTTAAGCCAGTAGTAGCTCTAAATGCACCTCCTGTTAAACCTACTATTGTAGGTGTAGGGTCTGTATCTGTTGGTAGGTAAGTTGTTGCAGGGTATGAAATAGAAATGTCACACGCATTTACCAAAACACCATTGGTAACTCCTACACTGTCAAGTGTTAAATTTGCATTGTTATTGGCAGCATCTTTAAGCGTAGCTCCATTTGCTGCTAAAGCGACCACAGCAATACCGTCTGTATCTAAATCTGAAACCTGCACTGTGTATCTAAAAAGTAAGGCACCTGAACCAGAACCAGAAACATAGGCTGCTTGCCTTGTGGTAGAACCTATAGTAAGGCTTATTTGTGGAGTTCCGCCAGTGGTGTTTACAATAACATTTTCAGCAAAGTTAACAGTAAAATCTAAATTTTGATTAGTAACATAATCTGCATTTGTAGGTACAGTTACACTTGTAGCTGTTGGAGCACTTGCATCTACAACAATGGCTTTGTTAGCACCTAAAGAATTAGCAGCACCAGGACTTGCTAAAGTTAATGTAGCATTATTATTTGCACTATCTCTTATTAGTCCGCCATTTAAAGCTAAAGAATTGGTAGCTACATAATCTAAATCTGCAGTATTGTCTCCAGCTTGAACAGTATAGTTAAAAGTTAAGGTGTTTGTGCCACTACCAGAAGTAAAGTTTATAGTTCTGTCTGTAAAACCAGTTTCTAAAGTAATTTGCGGTGTACCTGTAACGGTTACACTTTCAGAAAAAGTAACATTTACAGCAATTAAACTTCCTGGGCCAAATGTACCGTTTGCAGTAGAAGAGGTAACATTGGTAACTGTTGGAGCAACATTGTCTACAACAGTAATGGTAAATTGTTTGGCAAAATCGTCTGTACCATCATTTGTATTGATACGTACACTATAATTACCAGTAGCTAAAGCAGATGAGGTTCTTAAAGTAGCACCACTAATATTAAAATTGCCATTATTTGAATCTCCTGTGCCAGATACTAAAGAATACATATGCGTATCTGCGCCATCTGCATCTGTAGTAGATAAAATACCTACAGTTGCATTATTTCCTGTAGCACTTTGGTTTATAGAGTTAGATGATAAACTGATGTCTGTAGGTGCATTATTTGCTGCAGGAGTTCCTTTCAAAATAATATCATCAAAAAGGATTTCTTCTTGTGATTCTAGTGAACTAAATTCTACTCGAATTATAAGAGAATTACCTGTACCTGCAAAAGATTTTTCTATATTTATAGAGTTAGCTGTTAGTAAGACATCATCTCCTGATCCTGTTATCCCATTTAGAGAAGCATCATGATAAAAATTTCTTGTTGCAAAAAGACCACCTGTATTAATTATTGTTTGAAAAGCACCGCCATCAATAGATACTTGTACTCTTAAAAAATCAGCATCTTCAAAACGATTTCCATCATTACCTCTTGGAACTGCAATTCGAATTGATGCACTTAATGAAACCATTCCAGAAATATTTATTGGATCTATTTCAATAGCATGTGAACCAAAAAAACCAGCATCATCATGATCTTCAATCGCAATTACATTACCACTAAAACCTGTGGCTAGTGCACCTAAAGGTAAACTTGCAGGAGTAGTCCTTAAAATATAATCTATACCTGTGCTGGCAAAAGGAACTGCTGTACCACTGGAGTTTTTAAGCTTATATCCTACTTGGTCTGCACCTTCAAAATTTTGAGTGTAAATGGTTGTTTGTGCGATGGCACTAGACACAACTAAAAGTAATATACTTAATAAATACGTAATTTTTTTCATAATATATAAAATTGCTTAGCGGTAGTAAACTTATTGAGAAATAGTATAAAAAAAACAGGTGAAAATACCTGTTTTCAAAAATAATTAAAGCGAATAGTTTGGTTAACTTCTAGAAGGAAAAAGACCTTCCAAAGCTATAATGTAATTTATACCTAAACTTGGTTGCATGTTATTAAATGGAATACTACCACCAGTTAATCCTATATTTACTTCTCCTGCTGTTCCATTTAGAGCTACTGGTGCAGTAAAAGATTTTAGTGTTGTGTTTGCAGCAGTATTACTATAAACATTCACTTCGTCTCCGTTTGAAGCATTTTCAGCTACTGCTAAAACTACACTATCTGCAGGTTCTGTCTCATTTCCGGGATTTGTGCTTGCTGGTATGGCAATAGTTGCTTCCCCATTTGCCACTATTCTATTTACAGTACCAATATGGTTGTGTGCTGGTAAATTAACTATAGAAAGTGTTGTTTTTTCAGCACCAATTCTTTCTCCACCTTTTACAGGAGTTAATCCTGGTCCTACTCCAACATGTATTGAAGCTCTACCTCTTAAATCTGGTAAGGCAAAAGTGGTTCTTCCATCTCCACCATAGGTGGTTCCTAATAAAGAAAATAAAGCAGAATATTGGTTAATTGGTAATATTTGTCCGTCGCAAAAAGCCCATCCTCTTGGGGCAAAATTTCCTCCAAACATCATAATTTGTGCAATAAATGGTTCCATAATAAATAAATTTTTTAAATTAATGAATTAGTATTTGTATTAAGTACTTCGCAAAACTACTGGCTTATCAAAAGATGTGTAAGCGCATAAATTCTTTAAAAAAGAAAAGGGTATAAATACCTATTTGGTATCTATACCCTTAAAAAAGTAGTAGTTGTAGTGTTTGTTTAAAGCTTAAAATCTGGTGTAATTTCTATGAGTTTCTTTTGAATACCATAAATTACTAAACCTGCAACGTTTTTAGATTGTGTTTTTAATAATAAGTTATTTCTATGGCCTTCTACAGTACGCGGACTTATAAATAATTTTTCTGCAATTTCTGCAGTTGTATATTGCTCGCAAATTAATTCTAAGACGTCTATTTCTCTTTTAGATAATAAATTTTTGTCTAAATCGCTTTTTATGCGTTTTCCGCTAGAAGAAATGATGTTTTCATGTATTATTTTTAAAATTATTTCATCATAATAAAAGCCTTTATTATAAACTTCATTAATGGTTTGTATAACTGTTTTAGGATTAGAGTTTTTTAAGAGGTAAGAAGATGCGCCAACGTCTATCATATTGGTAATAAAAGATTTACCACCATAACTGGTTAAAGCTATAATTTTAATATCTGGGTGTGCTTTATGTATTAATTTGGTAGCCTCTACACCGTTAAGTTCTGGCATTTTTAAATCCATTAAAATTACATCTGGAAACTCTTCTGTATTAGAAACAAAATCTACAACTTCTTGGCCGTTTTTTGCTTCAAAAATTAAATTAAAGTTTTGTTCTCTTTCAATTAAAAATTTAATTCCAGTTCTAAACAACTCTTCGTCGTCTGCAATTAAAATGTTTATTTTTTTCATGTTAGGGTATTTTTAATTATTATTTCTATGCTAAAGCCTTGGTTAGGTTTGCTTGTTATGCTATAGTTTCCTGCTAATAAGGTTACTCTACTTTCTATGTTTTTCATACCTAAACCTTTTTGGTGTTTTTGGTCTGAAGCATTAAACCCAATACCATCATCAGTATACGTAAATAATAAATTGTTGTTTTCTGTTTTAAATATTAATTGGCTATTTTTTGCTTTGCCATGTCGTACAGAGTTATTAATTAGTTCTTGTATAATTCTAAAAAAATGCAACTCTTTTGCTTTGCTTAAAAATGCTTTAGGGTATTCTAAATTATAATCTATTGCAATTTTTCTGCTATTGCTAAAGCTATCTGCCAACTCTTCTATTGCTTCTTTTAAACCAAACTTATCTAGTATGGGTGGCAATAAATTGTGGGCTATTTTTCTAGCACTTTCTAATGTTTTGTCTGTGGCTTTTAAAATAGCGTCGTTTACAAAAGTGTATTCTTCTGGTTTTAGCTCGCCATCTTTTAGTAGGTTGGCATTTAGATTTATTACGTTTAGTTTCGCACTAATATCATCATGCAAATCTTGGGCAATACGTTTGCGTTCTTTTTCTTGGGTTACAATTATAGAAGATATCATTTCTTTTTGATGATTTACTTCTAGCGTTTTCTTTTCCAATTCTTTTTCTACTATTTTTTTTCTTGAAAAAAAGAAAAATGTAAGTAATGCGCCACCCATTAAAAAGAGCAGTAAAGTTCCTATAATTACTATTGCTATCAATTGATTTTCTTTGGTAAATAGTTGTTCCATTACAGGTTTTGTTTATACAAAACTAATGTAATAAAAAATTAAGTTACCCTAAAGATATATGAAAAATGAATAGCTTGTATACCACTTTTAAAAAACGGGTATTTATACCTAGTACTTTTTTCAACTATAAAAAGTTACTTATTTGCATTAGGTTTTAGGAAGTTTTTATACCATTCAACAAAGATTAATAGCAGATAAATAGAATACATAATATTGTTAAGAATCCAAACATAACTTGTTATTGATTTTGCAATTTCAGCTTCTACAATGTAGTTTCCTACAGAAAATAAAAAGGTACTAGCAATTAGATATACAAAAACACCTGAGTTAAAGTAGATAAATTTTTTAGAGAAATTAAGATTTTCTAAAAAAAACAGAAACGCAAAAAAAACCAGAGGTAAAGAGGTAATTATTACTTCTATTAAATTAAATCTAAGATATTCTTCTGGTTTTACAATATAAATAATAGCGACCAAAATAGGTACAATTAACAAACAAAGGTTAATTACTTTCTTTTTAATAGCTCCCTTTAATATTTGTTTGTAAAACAAACTTAACAACAGAAATTGGCCAACAAAATAATAATGAGATAAAAATAAATTAGGCTTTGAAAAAGATGCTAAATAGCTAGAGTAACCTTGCACTATAGTACAAAGTAAAAGATAAAAGCATATAATTTTATAAGCTACCGAATTATTTCGATAGCCTATAAAATAAAGTAAAGTATTTAAAACCACTAATATATAGTTAGAGTTGACTAATAAATCGTGCCAATTTTTATAAGTCATATATATTAGCCATTTAAAGGGCTGATATCATCGCACATGTTTGGACAAGGATTTGTAAAATCATAAAGATCTCCACCACCAATATCTAAAGTAACACCATCACTAGATGTAATCATGTCTTTTCCATTGGCATCTACACCAACAATAATTAGTTTTTCTATAAAAACATCCTCACCTTCAATAATTTGCTTTTCTACACCAATATAGCCTCTTACACTTGCTACACCTTCCTCTTTAATAACTTCTTGTAAGTCTATTAAGGGTATGTTAAAAGCTCTACAATCGTTATGTGCGTTGTAATCGCTTTCCATTGCACGCCATCTTGTTGTCCAGTCTTTTGCAATTTCTAAACTAATAGTGTTTCTTTTGTTAGGGTTTGGTACATCATTAATAGTTGCCATAGTTTTAATATTTAATTTTAGTTAGGTTATAAATGTATACATTTTAAATTAAAAACCGTATTTCTACTTAAAATTCTATTGAAAACAGGTGTTTTTACTTATAAAAAATTTGTGTTTAGAGGTGTTTTTTACTTTAACAATTCTATTAATTAATGTAATTTCGTAACATGTCTGTATCTTTAGAACTTCAACTACAAACTTTACCAAGCACACCTGGTGTTTATCAATATTTTGATAAAAACGATGTTATTATTTATGTAGGTAAAGCCAAAAATTTAAAGAAAAGAGTAAGTTCTTATTTTACTAAAAACCACGATAGTGGTAAAACCAGAGTTCTAGTTAAAAACATTGTGCGCATAAAACACATTGTTGTTAACACAGAAACAGATGCACTTTTATTAGAAAACAACTTAATTAAAAAATACAAACCACGGTATAATGTTTTATTAAAAGATGATAAAACTTACCCTTGGTTGTGTATTAAAAAAGAACGTTTCCCAAGAATATTTTTAACCCGTAGCGTTATAAAAGATGGTTCAGAATATTTTGGGCCTTATACTTCTGTAAGAACTGTAAGAACTTTGTTAGATCTTATTAAAGAATTGTATCCATTAAGAACGTGTAAGTACGATTTAAGTATGCAAAATGTAAATGAAGGCAAGTACAAAGTTTGCTTAGAATATCATTTAAAAAATTGCAAAGGACCTTGTGAGAATTTGCAAACAGAAGCCAACTACAACAATGCCATAAAAGAGATTAGAAATATTATTAAAGGAAACTTTAAAGAGAGTTTGGCTAAATTTAACGATATTATGTTAGATTTTGCATCTAAAATGGAATTTGAAGAGGCGCAAAAAATTAAAGAAAAACTAGATCGTTTAAACAGCTATCAAGCAAAAAGTACCATTGTAAATCCGTCTATTAATAACGTAGATGTGTTTTCTATTATTTCTGATGAAACCCACGCGTATGCAAATTTCTTAAAAATTTCTAACGGAAGTATTATACAATCACACACCACAGAAATTAAGAAAAAATTAGATGAAAGCGATAAAGAATTATTAGAATTATTTATTGTTGAAATTAGGCAACGCTTCAACTCTTTAGCACCAGAAATTTATGTACCTTTTAAGGTAAATTTGGGTGATGTTGTTAAAGTAACCATCCCAAAATTGGGCGATAAAAAACGTATTGTAGAACTCTCTGAAAGAAACGCCAAATTCTACAAATTAGAACAACTAAAGCAAGTACAAATTGTAGATCCAGACAGACATGTAAAGCGTATTATGGCACAAATGAAAAAAGATTTACGCTTGTCTGTAGAACCACGTCACATAGAATGTTTTGATAATTCTAACATACAAGGAACCAACCCTGTTGCAGCTTGTGTAGTTTTTAAAGACGGCAAACCCAGTAAAAAAGACTACAGACATTTTAATATAAAAACTGTTGTTGGGCCAGATGATTTTGGTTCTATGGAAGAGGTAGTTTACAGACGTTACAAACGTTTGTTGGCAGAAGACCAACCTTTGCCACAACTAATTATTGTAGATGGTGGTAAAGGCCAATTATCTTCTGGTTTAAAGGCTTTAGAACGTTTAGGTTTGCGTGGTAAAATTGCCATAATTGGTATTGCCAAACGTTTAGAAGAAATTTATTATCCAGGAGATCCTGTACCTTTGTATTTAGATAAAAAATCTGAAACTTTAAAAATTACCCAATATTTAAGAAACGAAGCACACCGTTTTGGAATTACTTTTCACAGAAATAAACGCAGCAAATCTGCCATACAAAGTGAGCTAGAACAAATACCAGATGTTGGCAAACAAACCATTACAACTTTATTGCGTAAATTTAAATCGGCAAAAAGAGTTAAAGAAGCTACTTTAGATGAGCTTAAAAAAGAAATTGGGCATTCTAGAGCAATAAAGGTTTACGGCTTTTATCATCAAAAAAAAGAAAAATAAGCATTACATGCATCCTATTACAAAACTTGGTACACTTTTTCTAATACTATTTTATAGTTTGGTTTTACGTGCGCAAAAACAACCTAAAGTTGGTTTGGTATTAAGTGGCGGTGGTGCAAAAGGTTTTGCCCACGTAGGTATTTTAAAAGAAATAGATAAAGCAGGTTTACATTTAGATTATATTGGTGGCACAAGTATGGGCGCTGTTGTTGGCGGTTTGTATGCTTATGGTTATAATGCAGACCAAATAGAACAAATTATAACAACTACAGATTTTGCTAACCTTATGCGAGATTTGCTACCTAGAAGTTCTAATACCTTTTTTGAGAAAGAATACGGCGAAAATACCATAGTTACTTTACCTTTAAATAAAGGTAAGATTGATTTACCTAAAGGAATCTCTAAAGGACAAAATGTATTAAATTTATTATTAGAACTTATAGACACCAACAGTAGCACAAAAGATTTCTCAAAATTGCAAACGCCGTTTTTTTGTATTGCAACAGATATAGAAAATGGTGCACAAATAGTTTTAGAAAAAGGCTCTTTACCAATGGCACTTAGAGCAAGTGGTTCTATACCTTCTATCTTAAATCCTATAGAAATAGACAACAAGTTGTTAATTGATGGTGGCGTTGCAAATAATTTTCCGGTTTCTGTAATGAAAAATAAAGGTATAGATATTATTATTGGTGTAGATGTAGAAGGTAAATTGTATCAAAAAGAAAATATAAATTCTTTAGTAGCTATTTTAAACCAAGTGGTTAGTTATAAAATGTACAATAAAACGGAACAAGAACGTAAAAAATTAGACGTTTATATACATCCAGATATTTATAAATTTGATGCTTCAGATTTTGATAAAAAAGACGAAATTATGCAAAAAGGCTTTGAAAAAGCCAGAGAATATAAAGCTGTATTTAAAGAAATAGCAAAGAAACAAGGGGTAAAAAAAGCTCGAAAAAAAATAGATTTCGATGCTAAAAAAACACTAATTTCTGCCATAAATATAACAGGTGTAAAAAATTATTCAAGAGCCTATACTTTAGGGAAATTAAATATAAAAGTAGGAGATAGTTTGTCTAAACAAGAACTTACTGAAAAAGTTTATTTGCTCTCTGCCACAAGAAATTATACTACTATAAATTATAATTTAATGCCAAATAAAGATGGCAGTTGTACTTTAAATTTTAGTTTATTAGAGTCTAATGAAAGGTCTAATTTAAAACTAGGTTTGCATTACGATTATTTGTATAAATCTGGTTTTTTGGTAAACTACAATCATAAAAGGTTACTTAGCAAAAATGATGCATTGTCCTTAAATGTTGTTTTAGGTGATAATATACGTTACGATTTAAATTATTTTGTAGATAATGGTTTTTACTACAGTTATGGCTTTAGATCTAGATACAATCAGTTTAAAGCACAGGTACCTTTTAATGATATTAGGTTGCCAGATATTAATAGTTTAAGTTTAAATTATAGAGATTTTACCAATCAATTTTTTGTACAAACAACATTTAAAAGACGTTTTGCAGTAGGTGTAAAAACAGAAATTCAAAGAATAAGGGCAATTACAGAAAATATTATAGAAGAAAACGACCAAAATATTTCAGATAACAGCACTTATTTTAATGCTGCTGCTTTTTTAAAATTAGATACCTATAACAAACGTTATTTTGCAACCAAAGGTTTTTATTTAGATTTAGAGTTTAAGTGGTTTATTGCTTCTTCTGATTTTGCTAATAACTTTAAAAACTATCCGCAGGCAAAAGGTACATTTGGTTTTGCTATACCAATTTCAAAAAATTTAACCATTCAAAACACCAATGCTGCTGGTTTTTCTTTAGAAGAGGTTCCGTCTGATGTTTTCGATTTTTATTTAGGTGGTAATAATCAAAATTACATTAATAACTTTGTTTCTTTTTATGGTTATGAATTTGCAACTTTATCTGACGATTCTTTTATAAAATCTGAGTTTGATTTGAGATATGAATTTTTACCAAAACACTATTTTTCTTTTATTGCCAATTATGCAAGAGTAAATGATAATGTGTTTAAAAACTTTAATTTATTTAACCAAATAAAATCTGGTTACGCAGTTGGTTACAGTTACAATTCTTTTATTGGTCCTATAGAGTTAAAATACAGTTGGTCTCCAGATGTTAAAAATTCGGCTACTTTCTTATTTAATTTAGGATTTTGGTTTTAATACCATTCATTAAAAAATGTGGTATAAAATAGGTATGCTTAACTCGTGCAGTAATTAATTTTTAGTTGTTAAATGAAACTCTTCATAAGTTTGTAAAAGACTAATTAAAGCACCTACCAAATCTTTAGTTTCTAATAAAACACTAAAATATAAGGTTGTATTTTTTGGTGATGTTTCATCTGTTCTAATTCTTGCAATTTGTTTTTCTACAGATTTAGAAACATGTTTTAATAGTTCTCTTTTTTCTATAATTATTGAATTTAAATCGTCAAAAGATCTATTTTTAAAGGTAGTATCTATTTTAGAAAGTAAAGAAGAAAACTCTATATCAATAGCTTTTAAGTCTTTTAATTGCCCTTTTTTTAAGTTTTTATGATTGTTGTGAACGTGTTTGTAACTTGCTCTAGAAATATAACTTATAGATTGTGCAACATCTTGTAAATACCCTAAAACCATAATATAAAAACGACTTGCCTGCACAGAGGTTTCATCTAGAGATTTAATAAAATAAAATACGTTGTCTTTTAGATCGTCTATTTCTGTATTAAGTTTGGCTACGTGTTTGTCTGTTTTGCGTAGTTTGTTTAAATCATGATTAGCCAAATCATTAACAACATTGGTGTATAATTTGTCAATTCTTTCTGCAACTCCAGAAATATGATCTGCGCTTTCTTCAATTACGCCATTTATGGTAATTAATTCTGCTCTTTCTATGTAATCTTTCTTCTTAACTTCGTTTTTCTGTTTTCTGTGTTTTAACGTATTTCTTCCAATAAGAAAAGCTACTAAAAGTAATAAAACAGGAATTGTAGCCACATGTAAGCTAATAAAATAGGCAATTGTACCTGCTGCAACAAAAGCAATAATTGCTGTTAAAAACCAACCACCAATAACATTTAATACCCCAGCAACTCTGTATACAGCGCTTTCACGTCCCCAAGCTCTATCTGCCAAAGAAGTACCCATAGCTACCATAAAAGTAACATAGGTTGTAGAAAGCGGCAATTTCATAGAAGTAGCTATAGAAATTAAAACACTAGCCATAATAAGGTTAACAGACGCCCTTACCAAATCAAAAGCAGGCATTTCATAGGTTTTGTCTTGTGGCAGTTTTAATACGGGTTTTTCAAATTTAGAATTTATGTAGGCTTGTGTTTTTGCAGGTATTATTGTATTAATAATGTTGTTTAATAACATTGCAAAACGCACTGTTATTCTAGAGACATTGTTTGCTTTAAATTTTTCATGCCCTTCTCCTTGTCTAGATAAATCTATACCCGTTTTTATTACGTTTTGTGCTTTAGAAGACGTCCATAAGGTGGTAACCATAATAGCACCAGCTAAAAGTAATAACCAAATGTTAGAAGGTACTTTTTTAGCCAAACTTCCCATAGAAAAAAGAGTAGCATCTACACCAGAAGCGCTCCAAGCTTCATAAGAATTTAAAGCAGCAATTGGTACACCAATAAAATTTACCAAGTCGTTACCTGCAAATGCCATTGCTAAAGAAAATGTACCTACACCAATAATTAAAACTAAGATATTTAGTTTTAAAAACCGAATTAGAACACCAGATAAAGCAGTCCATATAAGAAAGCTAATTGCAATAATTTGTATGGTATTTCCTTCTAAAATGCCTTTAATACTACTGTAAAAATCGGTTCCTTTTAAACCTTTAATTATAATAAAATAAGTAATCGCTGTAATGGCAAAACCACCAAATAGGGCATTAATATAATTGGGCCTACTTTCAAAATTAAAAGAATAAATTAATCTAGAAAAATATTGCACAATAGCACCAACGGAAAACGCAACAAGTACAGAGAGTAAAATACCTAAAATAATATCTGTTGCAGTATCATAATTAATATAATTCCAAATTGCAGCAATACTTTCAGCATCATTATTGGTAATTTTAATAAGTGCAATTACAACTGCAGCACCTAGTAATTCAAAAACAATAGAAACCGTAGTAGAGGTTGGCATTCCTAGAGAGTTAAAAATATCTAAGAGTAAGATATCTGTAATCATAACCGCCATAAAAATGTACATAACATCTTGAAAAACAAACATGTTTGGGTTAAAAATACCTTTTCTGGCAACTTCCATCATTCCACTAGAAGTTACTGCTCCAAAAAATACACCTACACTGGCAATAATCATTATTTTTTTTACTGAAATTGCTTTAGAACCTATAGCAGAATTTAAAAAGTTAACGGCATCATTACTAACACCAACTACTAAGTCTACAACAGCTAAAACGGCTAATGCAACCAGCATTAAAATATATATATCGCCCATTTTTATTTAAAAAATTTTGTATCACAAAGTTAAAAAAGTCAACTACATGGTTACGTTATCTTAACGTTATGATATCAACTTAAAATTGGTCGAAAATAATGATTTTTTTTTGAACAAATAATAACTTAAAGAAATATTAAATTAACATAAAAAAAAGTTTGTTAACATTATATTAACACCTTTATAACAGAAGCATAATTTACAACTAACAGAGACTTTACAAAACTAATAGACTTTTGCATTCGTAAATAACACATAATAATGAAGAAATTTTTATTTATTGCTCTTATAACTTTAACACAAGTTTTAGTAGCACAAGAAAAAGGAACAATTAAGGGTTTATTAACTGATAAAGAGACTAATAATGAGCCTTTGCCATTTGTAAACGTTTTTATTAAGGGTACCACCATTGGTGCAACTACAGATTTTGATGGTTTATACAATATTAAAGTACCTGCAGGAACGCATACAATATCTTTTAGTTTTTTAGGATATAAGACTATTAACAAATCTATTACAATTGCAGCAGGAGAAGTTCTTACTATAAACCAGGTAATGGCTGCAGAAGAAGGTGTTGGTTTAGATGAGGTTATCGTAAGGTCTTCTTCAAGTAAAGATAAAGAATCTGCTTTATTACTAAAACAGAAAAAGGCAACAATAATTGTAGAAAGTATTGGAGCAGAAAGACTAGCCAAAACAGGTGTTTCTAATGCTTCTAGTGCAACCACTAAAATATCTGGAGTTAGTAAAAGTGAAGGAACAGGAGATATTTATGTTAGGGGTTTAGGAGATAGGTATTTATCTACCACAATGAATGGTTTACCAATTCCTTCTGACAATGTTGATAATAAAAACATTAATTTAAGTTTATTTTCTACCAATATTATTCAAAATGTTGGTATCAGTAAAACGTATGCAGCATCTAATTATTTAGACCAAGCTTCTGGTAATGTAAATGTAGAAACCAAAGGATATACAAAAAAACAATTTTCTATAAGTGTTTCTGGTGGTTCTAATACAAATGTTATCGATCAGTTTGGTAATTTTAGAAGAACAATTATTACAGATGATGTTACTTTGGGTTTTCATCAAAAACAATTTGCTGTACAAGATTTAGTAACAAGACAAGGTTGGGATACAAATACTCAGAACACCCCAGCTAATTACAGTATTTCTATTTCTGGAGGTCGAAAATTTGAAGTTTTAGGAAAAGAGTTATCTGTTTTTGCAACTGCCTCTCATTCTAAGAATTATAACTATCAAACAGGGATATTTCAATTGGCAAGAGCAAATATTATAGAACAAATTTTTTCTGATGTAGAAGTTTATAGTTCTAATGTAAATACAAGTGGTTACGCAAATTTAGGCTTAAGATTAAATGATAATCATAAAATTAAATTAAACTCTCTTTTTGTTGCTAAAAGTGTAGATTATTTGTTCGAGCAAGGTAGAAATGGTGTTGGTTTTGTGTTCGAACAAGAACCACAAGAAGAAGGCGCATTTGTTAGAGACCAGAATTACAAACAAACACTTATGTTTGTAAATCAAGCTTTAGGAGAACATAAGTTATTTGAAAACAATACGCTAAATTGGGGAGCCGGTTATAATTTTATTTTAGCAGAAGAGCCAAATAGAATTAGAAATGAAGTTAGTATTTTAAACAATACAACTGTTCAATATGCAAATAACAGTGCTTTTCAACAAAGAAAATCAAGTCAAAGAATACAAGATAGTGAAGTAAATGCCTTTTTAAAAGATAGTTGGTCTTTAGGAGAAGCAGATGAAGATGATAATTTACCTTTTACCTTAAATTTAGGTGTAAATTATAGGCATAAAGAAAGAAATTTTAGATCTCTTTTTATTGGGGTAGATGCAGACGGTTTTCAAGTACCAACCGTAGATGATATTTCATCAACCTTTACAACAACAGCTTTTAATAATGGTTTACGTTTAATAGAAAGACCATTAGATAGATATAATGGAACTTTTGATGCAATTGCTGGTTTTGCAGATTTTGATTTTGCTTTTAACAAACTAACAGGTAATTTTGGGTTAAGATTTGAAAGAGATGAATTTTTTGTTGAGTGGGATGTTGCAAACTTTCAAGGAAGAACAGGTTCTTTAAATAGAGATTACAATAATTTAAACCCAAGTTTAAATTTAAAATTTGAGTTAAATGATAGAAACTTTATTCGTTTTGCCTCTAGTATTTCTCAAACATTACCAGAATTTAAAGAATTTGCTCCATTTGAATATGTGTCTCCAACAGGTAGGGTAACAAAAGGAAATCCAGATATAGAAAGATCTAATGTATATAATACAGATTTAAAATGGGAGTTTTTTCCTAGTAGAGAAGAGTTAATCTCAGTTACGGCTTTCTATAAAAACATTTCAGACCCAATTAACCTAGCACAAACTAGAGGTTCTGCTGGTATATTCCAGTTTAATAATACAGGTGAAGAAGCAAACATTTTTGGTGTAGAATTAGAGGGTAGAGTTGGTTTCTTAGAAAATGAAGACGAAGAAAATCTTTTAAACTTAACAGGTAACATTACACAAATGTGGTTAAAACAAGATTTATTGGTTAATTTTCAATACAACAATAAAACTGAATCTTCTTTACAAGGTGCATCTGATTTTATAATTAACGGAGCGCTTACATATAGCGATAAAAAAGAAAAAGAATTTACGGCAACTTTAACAGGTAATTACTCTTCAGATAAAATATTCGCTTTAGGAAATCCAGAAAGTTTTGCAAGTAGCGATACATTATTTAATGAAGAAATTATAGAAAAAGGTTTTGTTACTTTAGATTTAGTATTAAGTAAGCAAATAACAGAAAAATTATCTGCAAGATTTATTGGTAGAAATTTATTAAATCCATCAATAAGACAAACACAAGATATAAGAGATTTAAATATGGGAGCAATTAGTACTGCAACGGTATTAGAGTACAAAAAAGGTAGTCAAATTTCATTAAATTTTAAATATACTTTTTAAGGTATAAAAAATGAAATTTACTCTTTTTTAAAAGAATTAAAACGGTCTTTAACAGTAAAGTTAATGGCCGTTTTTTTTGTTAGCTAACAATAAGTTAACAAATGCGTTTTTTCTTTTTTCATTAGTAACAATCTCTTAATATTTAGTTAAAAAACAAAACAACATTTAATAATAATTTTGCGTGAACAAAAAACAAAACAAAACAACAAAAAAAATGAAAAATTTTAAATTATTTTTATTTGCAACAATTTTAGGTTTAACCTTTACTAGTTGTAATGATGAACCAACACCAATCATTCAGGAAGAATCTCCTGTAATTGAAAACCTTAAAAATGGTATAATGAGTGGGAAATTAGAAGAAGATTACACATTAGATGCTTCTACTTCATACACATTAAGTGGTTCTTTTCTTATAGATGATAACGCAACACTTAACATTCCTGCAGGAACACAAATTAGTGCTGTATCTGGCGGAGTAGATATTTATATTGCAGTTTTACAAGGTGGTAAAATAAATGTAAATGGTACTGCCTCTAACCCAGTAATTATGGCATCTACAAATAGTAACCCAGGAGATTGGGGTGGTTTAACTTTATGTGGTAAAGCAACTACTACAGCAGGTGCAGGTGCTTCTGCAGAAGTAGGTGGTTTTATTTATGGTGGTTCAGAAGATTCAGATAGTTCTGGTATCATAAGAAACTTAATAATTAGAGGTACAGGAGCAGCAATTAATGCAGATTCTGAATATAATGGAGTTTCTTTTTATGCCGTAGGTTCTAGTACAGTTGTAGAAAACTTAGCAGTAATAGATGGTGCAGATGATGGTGTAGAATTTTTTGGAGGTACTGTATCTGTAACAAATCTTTACTTAGAAAATAACGAAGATGATGCAATTGACTGGACAGAAGGTTGGAATGGTACAGTAACAAATTCTTACATTGTGAATACCAAAGCAGATTTTTCTACTGTGGTTGAAGCTGATAAAGAAAATGGAAACCCAAAATTAACAAACTTAACAGCAGTTTCTTCTGTAGGTGGTACAGCTTTACAATTTAAAAAACAATCAGGAGCAACAATTACTGGTTTGTCTTTATTAGGGTATGATGATACAATTGATATGGCAGATGATGGTCCTTTAGCAAATGTTATTATAGATGGTGTTGCAGCAGACCCAACTAATAGTTATAATGCACCAGCAACTGTAGATATTTCATTATTTTCTTGGGCAAATGCAGAATTAGCAGAAGTAGTAGATTTAAGTGGTACATTAAGTACAACTTTAACTTTAGATAGCGATAAAAAATATAGATTAAGCTCTGCTTATATTGTTGAAGCTGGTGGTAAATTAATAATTCCTGCTGGGACAAAAATTAGTGCTAGAGCTGGTGGTGTAGATGTTTACTTAGCAGTTTTAGTAGATGGAGAAATAGATATTCAAGGTACAGAGGCTAATCCTGTTGTAATGTCTTCTACTGGGGCAGAACCAGGAGATTGGGGTGGTTTAACTATTTGTGGTAAAGCAACAACAACATCTGGAGCTAATTCTACAGCAGAAGTAGGTGGTTTTACTTATGGAGGTACAATGGATACTGATAGTTCAGGTTCAATTAAAAACTTAGTTATTAAAGGTACAGGTGCAGCAATTAATGCAGATTCTGAGTATAATGGAGTTTCTTTATATGCTGTTGGTTCTGGTACAACAATAGAAAATTTAGCAGTAATTAATGGTGCAGATGATGGTATCGAATTTTATGGAGGTACAGTATCTGTAACAAACCTTTATTTAGAAAATAACGAAGATGATGCTGTAGATTGGACAGAAGGATGGAATGGTACAGTAACAAATACGTATATTTCTCATACAATAGAAAATTTTTCAACTGCTTTTGAAGCTGATAAAGAAAACAACAATCCTAAGTTTGTAAATGTAACAGCAATCTCTACAACTGGTGGAACTGCATTACAATTTAAAAAACAGTCTGGTGCAACAATTACAAATCTTTTTTTAGAAGGTTATGATACTAACATAGATATGGCAGATAATGGTCCTTTATCTAATGTGATTATAGATGGTGTAGCAGCAACAACTACAGATGCTTATGATTCTGGTAGTCAAGTAAATATTTCTGCTTGGGCTTGGAGAAATGCAGGTTTATAAAAGTAATAGTATTTTAAAACAAAAAAAAGCAGGCTTTAAGCCTGCTTTTTTTATGCAATAAAATAAAGAAATTATTTAGATGTTTTGTCTGCGCAACACGCCATTTTACAATCTGCTAGACAACTCATCTTTCCGTCTGCATCTTTAACACAACATTTTGCTTTGTCTGCCTTTTTCATATCGCAGTTTTCTTTGCAATTATTAGCGCAAGAATGGGCTACTTTTTTTGAAGATTTTGCTTTAGCTGTAATTTCTGAAGCTTTGTATAAATCTCCTCCAGCAATACCATCTACAAAAGCTATTAAATCTTTTTTAGAGGTAGTATTGGCATCGTATTCTATATTAGCAATACTATCTGTAAAAACAACTTTTGCATCTATTATACCTTCTTTTTTAGATAATTTAGATTGTATGGTTTTTGCACAACCAATTTCACAAGTCATACCAGAAATAGCCAAAGCTATTTTTTCTTTTTTAACTTCTTTATTTTCCTTGCAACCTGTCAAGGTAAATAATGCTATCGCTATTGCGAAAAATATATTTTTTGTTCTCATTGTATTTATGAATTAAATTATGTTACAAATTTATTAATAATCAGGCGTATATTTTAATAAAAGTGGCATTTTTGCAGTTGTAAATGAGTTTTATATGAATAATCAGCAACAAAAATGGTTGTATTTGCTTTTACTTTCCTTAGTTTGGGGCAGTTCTTTCATTTTAATGAAAAAAGCACTTTTAGGAGTTACACCAATACAATTGGGTGCTATAAGAATGTTGTTTACAGCAATTTTTCTGTTAACTTTTGCATTTCCATCGCTAAAAAAAATACAGAAAAAACATTACAAGTATATTGTATTTACCTCTTTTGCAGCAACCTTTATACCTGGTTTTTTATTTGCATTTGCCATTACTAATATAGATAGTGCAGTAGTTTCTATATTAAATTCTTTAACGCCTTTTAATACGTTAATTTTTGGTGCTGCCTTATTTGGTTTTGCTTTTAAAAAAAGCCAATTGTACGGAATTTTAATTGGTTTGGTAGGTACGCTAATTTTAATTTTACAAGGAGCTGTTTTAAATCCAGAACAAAATTATTGGTACGCCTTATTAATAATTATTGCTTCTATTGGTTATGCTTTAAATGCCAATGTGGTTAAAAAATATTTAAGTGATTTAAATGCACTTTCTATTGTAACTGGTAATTTTTTAGTGCTAATTGTACCAGCATTTACAGTTTTGTGCTTTACAGATTTCTTTAAAACATTTCGTTTTAATAATAATGTAGTAATAGAATCTTTAGGGTACTTGGCAATATTATCAATTGTAGGTACAGGTATGGCAAAGGTTATTTATAATAAATTGGTACAAATTTCAGATCCTGTATTTTCTTCTTCTGTAACCTATTTAATTCCTTTAGTAGCTATTTTTTGGGGCGCTTTAGATGGTGAAGAATTAAGTCCATTACAAATTTTAGGTGGCTTTATAATTCTACTGGGTGTTTATTTGGTGAATAAGAAGAAGTAGTTTTTTGTATTAAGTTTAAAAATTTAAAACATTTTAGAGCAAAAAAAGAGCCAAAACCTAAGTTTTGACTCTTATTTATAATTACAATAATAGCTAAAATTTACTCAAAATCTGCATCAGAAACACCTTCGTTTACTTTAAGGTCAGTTACTTTTAAATCTAAACTAATTGGTCCCATTTTAACACCTATTCCATGTGGAAATAATACGCCTTTTACAGCTTTATAATCAGAAAAAACAGTTGGCGTTTTTACGGCTTTACCATCAGGAGTTTTGGTATTTTCTATTTCTTTTACTTTTAAGCCAGATGCCATATCATAAAACACTTCTGTGTCTTTATATTGTAAAACAATAGCATTTTTACCTTCTAATGGTTCTATTCTTAATAATTTACCAGCGGTGTAAGCCAAATCTTTAAATAAAGCATTACCATCTTTTGCTTTTGCAACCTGTTCTGCAGGTAGGTTCATTTTTTGACCTCTGGCTTCTTGGTAGCCATTTTCTCCATTAAAAACAGATTTACTCATTGTATTACCCATTACAGAAACTATTTGAGATGTTTTATTAGGAGCCGCAGCTTTCATAGTCATAACAACAGGTGTACCTTGTACAGTTGCGTTTGCAACCATCATAGTTGTTTTAACAGCCATAACTTTGTCTTTTCCGCCAATAGCTTGTAAATATTTATTTACTACAGTTTCAGCTGTCATTCCATCAGGAATTGGCATTGTCATTTCTGGTTTTTCTGTGGCGTTTCCATATTTATCAAAATACTTAATTGCATAATCTGTTTTTTCTAGATTTTTAAGTACTTCAATACCTTTACCTGTTATTACTATTCTAGCTTTGTCTCCTCTAAAATACTTAATGGCGGCATTTTGCACATCGTCTAAAGTAACTGCTTTTATGTTTTTAATGTAATTTGCATAAAAATCTTTAGGCAAGTTATAACGCGCAATGTTTAAAGCAAAATTAGCTACAGTTCTTGGTTTTTGCACATCCATAACAAAGCCACCAATATATTCTTCTTTAGAATTTTCTAATTCTTCTGCAGAAACTTTTTTGTATCTAATTTTATTAATTTCTTTCTGTAATTCTACAACAGAACTATCTGTAACCATGTTTCTAACACTTGCAGTTGCTCTAAAAGTTCCTGCATGTCTACTTTGTCTTAAACTAGAGTAAGATCCATAAGTATAGCCTTTGTCTTCACGCAAATTCATAAATAAACGTGCAGTACCACCACCACCAAGAATGTTATTTGCCATTAAAGCTGCATAATAATCTTTATCTCCAAGAGTTAAATCTATATTATTAATAATTGCAATTTCAGACTGAACGGCATTATCCATATTTATAAAATTAATTTCTGCAGTAGTAGGGTTTGTAGTGGCTGGCATGGTGTATTCTGGAATACTTCCTTTTTCCCAATTAGAAAATAAAGATTTCACTAATTTTTTAGTGGCTTTAACATCAATATCACCCTCAATAACTAAATATGCATTGTTTGGTCTGTAATAGGTATTGTAGTTGTTTTTAACATCTTGTAACGTAATTCTCTCTACACTTTCTTTAGAGGTAAATTCTCCAAATGGGTGGTTTTTACCATAAGTTAAAACGTCTTCTACACGTCTTGCAGCAGCAGTAACACTCTTTTCACTAGATTTTATACCGTCTAATGTAATTTGTACTTCTTTATCAAATTCCTCTTTTGTAAATTTAGAATTTTTAACACCATCTGCCATTAGACCTAAAATTTCTGGGAAATATTTTTTTAAAGAGGATGCGAATGCACCAGAACTATAAAAAGATACATTTGCTCCTAAAAAATCTACTTTTTCATTAAATTCATCTTTAGTAATGTTACTAGTTCCACGTCCTAATAAACTACCCATCATTCCAGAAACACCTGCTATTTCTCCTTCAAAATACGGTTTATTATCTATATTTAAACTTGCAGAAGCTCTAGGTAGTTTGTTGTTTTCTACTAGAATTACCTGTAAACCATTTTTAAGCGTAAAGGTTGTTGGTTTGCCTAATTTTACTACAGGATCTGGCCCTGGTTCTGGCATTTTACTTCTATCTATTTGTGCATTAACACTTATGGTAATTAAAAACAGTGTTATTAGTGATGCTATTTTTGTTTTCATAATTTGGTTTCTTTTGTTAGAAATTAATTTTAGATTTTAATTGATTTACTTCGCTTTAGGCAAATACTCTAAAGTTAATCTCTGGTTAGGGTTAAGATATTTTTTAGCAACATCTCTAATGTCTTCTCTAGTAATAGATCTATAAATATCTATTTCTGTATTAATTAAATTAGTATCGCCAAATAACACATGGTAACGTGCAAGAGAGTTTGCAATACCTTCCACACTAGAGTTTGAGTTTACAAAATTGTTTTCGAACTTATTTTGTAATTTTTGATAATCTTTTTCGGAAATTAAATTGTTTTGCATTTTTACAATTTCCTCATCAATTTCGGCAATAATATCTGCAAGTTTTGTTTCTCCTTGTGGTAATCCAAATAAAATATAGGTACCATAATCTTCCTGACTTAAGTTTATAGCTCCTGCTTGTAGCGCCATTTTTTTGTTGTCAACTAATTTTTTGTAAAGTACAGAGCTTTTACCAGAACTTAGGTAAGAAGATATCATATCTAAAACCCTAGAATCTCTAGTTTTCATAGATGGCGTTCTGTATGCCGCCATAATTGCAGGTATTTGAATGTTTGGATCATAACCTTTGGCAGTCATTGCTGTTGTAATAGGATCTTCTTTAGGAAAGTTTTTTGTAATATCTGCTCCTCTTGGTATTGGTCCAAAGTAATCTTGTATCATTTTTTTTGTAGTGGCAAAATCTATATCACCTGCAACAACTAAAGTAGCGTTATTAGGTACATAAAACTTTTTATTAAAGGCCAAAAACTCATCTAAAGTAGCAGCATCTAAATGCGCCATTTTACCAATTGTAGTGCCTTTATAAGGGTGTTTTTTGAACATATTTTCTTTCACATATTCTAAAAAACGCGAGTAAGGTTGATTGTCTACACGCAATCTTTTTTCCTCTTTTACAACTTCATTTTGGGTATCTACACCTTCTTGTTTTATAATTGGGTGCAATAAGCGTTCAGACTCCATCCAAAGACCTAATTCTAATTTGTTTGAAGGAAAAATTTCATAATAATAGGTTCTATCATCTGTTGTGTTGGCATTGTTTCTACCTCCATTAGAAGATACTATTTTAAACCAATCTCCTTTTTTAATATTTTTTGTTCCTTCAAACAATAGATGTTCAAAAAAGTGAGCCATTCCTGTTCTATCTGGCTGTTCGTCTTTTGCACCAACATGGTACATTACAGAAGTTATAACAACAGGCGCAGAGGTGTCTTTATGCAAAATAACGTGCATTCCGTTACTTAAATTGTACTCTTCAAAATCTACTTTTTGGGCATTTGTAGAAAAAGCCAATAACACTGCCGTAGCAATGGACAAAATACTTTTTTTCATTTAAAGTTAGTTTAATTAATAGTTAGCTGTATGTTGGACGCAAACAAACCGATTGTGTTACGTGTTTTTAGCATTTTTTTATTGGTTTCAAAAATAAAGAATTTAAAAACTAATTTTTTGTTAAAAATGGAATAACAACTTGTTTTTTAATTGATTATTTTTTGGTAATAACATGTTGTATTTTAAAAAAAGACGTATATTTGCATCCGCATTTTAAAGATAAAATGTTAATAATTAGTATAAATACGCAAAATTAAAAGTATGTACGCAATCGTAGAGATAGCAGGGCAGCAATTTAAAGTAGCAAAAGACCAAAAAGTATACGTACACCGTTTACAGGAGGAAGAAGGATCAAAAGTAACTTTTGATAATGTTCTTTTAACTGATGATAAAGGTAACGTAACTATTGGCGCCCCAGCTATAGAAGGAGCCGCAGTAACGGCAAAAATTCTAGGTCACTTAAAAGGTGATAAAGTAATCGTTTTTAAGAAGAAAAGAAGAAAAGGTTACAGAAAGAAAAACGGACACAGACAATCTTTTACAGAGATTCAAATAGAATCTGTTGTAGCTTCTGGTGCTAAAAAAGCAACAAAGAAAGCGGCAGCGCCTAAAAAAGAAGAAAAAGTAGAGGCTCCTAAAGTTGAAGCTGCAAAAGTTGCTCCAAAGAAAGCTGCAAAAGCAGATGATTTAAAGAAAATTGAAGGAATTGGACCAAAGATTGCTGCTACATTAGTAGAAGCAGGAATTGCTACATTTGCAGATTTAGCAAAAGAAGCACCAGCAAAAATTTCTGAAATTATTGCAGGTGTACGTGGAAATCACGTTACAGATACTTGGCCAACGCAAGCGCAATTAGCTGCAGATGGTAAGTGGGATGAATTAAATGAATTACAAGATAGATTAGACGGTGGTGTTGAAAAATAACCAACTTTAATTTAGCTTTAACCTATAAAAACTCAATACAATGGCACATAAAAAAGGTGTAGGTAGTTCTAAGAACGGTAGAGAATCAGAATCAAAACGTTTAGGCGTAAAGATTTTTGGTGGTCAAGCAGCAATTGCTGGTAACATTATTGTTAGACAAAGAGGAACTACACACAATCCAGGAGAAAACGTTTACATGGGTAAAGATCATACTTTACATGCAAAGGTTGATGGAATTGTAGAATTTCAAAAGAAAAGAGATAACAGATCTTACGTATCTATTACTCCATTTGAAGCTTAATATTTAAGTTTTAAAATATAAAAAAGCTCAAACATTTAGTTGTTTGAGCTTTTTTTTGCAAAAAATGTAAATTTTTTAAATTCTTTTAGTTACTTTCATATGTTAATTCCCCAAAACTATGAAATTATACATTAGTATTGCTATCTTCTTTTCTGCATTACAATTGTTTGCGCAATCAAATTTAGATTATTTTAAAGTAGAGCAGTACATTTTACAAGATAAGCTAGATTCTGCATCCTATTTTTTAAATAGTCTAGATGTTTCTCCTCAAAAAAAATTGTTAAACAAATTAATTGCTAAAGAAAAATTAACTTATGCAGACTATTATTTGTTTATTCTTAAGCTAACAAAAAGACAAAATGTAGATTATTTAGAGGTGCAACGTTATATTAATAAAACGGTAAAAGAACCTTTAAATAAAGACAAAATTAATATAGATTTTTTTAATATAAAGTGGATTTTAATTACCAAATTATTAGAAGACGCGCATCTAAGCGAAGGAAATATAGAACAAAAAAAACTTGAGAACTACATAAAACAATTTTCTGAAAAAAAACCTAATTATCTTTGGGCTACTACAAAACTAAAAACACATACTGTAGTAATGTACTTCATAGAAAAAGAGTTGGAAAAAGGAAAAAAACTTAGCTTAGATTGCCTAAAAATAGCAGAAGAATTAAACGATACTGAATTACAAATTGCGTTTTTATATAATTATAATGGTTATTTGCTTTATGAAAAGAATGTAGATAAATTTATAACTAGCTCAGAAAAATTACTTGCTTTGGATAAGCAATTACCAAAACATAGTTTTTATTATTACAAAGCTTTAAGAAATATTATTAATGCCTACATTTATAAAGGCGGTTACGAAGAAAAAGTAGCCCAATTAATTGATGAGTTGTACAATTCAGAAGCAAAAATTTACTCTTACTTATTGTACGTCCAAATCATTACCAAATTAAATAAAGAATCAGAAGTTTTTAAGGCAATTTTAAAAAAGTTTGAAGTTAGTAATGTTTTAGAATTAACAAAAAAATTAGAAGTTTTAGGTAAAAATCAAAATTCTAATGGATACTTTTTTTTAATAGATAAATTTTCTAGGGCTTTACATAAACATAAATATTATGATGAAGCTTTAGCTTATAAAGAAAAAGGAATAGAACTAACAAGAAAAATCTATTCAGAAGAATTATCATCATCATTAGCAAGTTTTAAAATAGCACAAACAGAAAAAGAAAAAGAAATAGAAGTGCAAATAGAAAAAGAAAAAACAAAGTTATATCTTATTATTGCATCACTTTTATTGTTTCTTTTGGGTGTTACATTTATTACACTTAGAAAATTAAAAAAGCAATCTTTACAACTATCAGAAAAGAATAAACTGATTAAAAAATCGCTTAAAGAAAAAGATTTACTTGTTAAAGAAATACACCATAGGGTTAAAAATAATTTTCAACTCATTACAAGTTTACTAGAACTTCAGGTAAAAGATATAGAAGATGAGAAAGCATTAAGTCTTATTTTAGAGGGTAAAAATAGAGTAAAATCTATGGCTTTGATCCATCAAAAACTATATTTAAATGAAAAAGGTTTAATAGATTTTGATGAATATATTCAATTATTAATTAAAGAAATTAATGCTATTTATGATGATAAGAATGAGGTAGAAACTAAAATTGTTTCTAAAAATATGATGCTAGATATAGATACAGCAATACCACTTGGTTTAATTATTAATGAAATTATTACCAATTCTTATAAATATGCCTTTAGTAAAATAGAGAAGAAACGCTTAGATATAGTTATGACTAAAACAGAAAATAAAGATATTAAGCTAGTTATTCAAGATAACGGACCAGGAATTTCTGATAAAATTAATTTGAAAAAAATAACCAGTTTAGGATTAAGATTAATTCATAGATTGGTAAGGCAATTACACGGGTCTATAAATGTTAGTAATGTAAACGGTACAAAATTTGAAATTATTGTTAAAGACTTTGAAGGGAGGCAATTGGTAGACTAACATGAGCAAATTAAAAGTTTTAGTAGTAGAAGATGAAATTATTATTGCAGACAACATTTGCAATGCTTTAAGAGATTTAGGTTATGAAACTTTAGAGCCTGCCATAAATTATACAGAGGCGCTAATAGCAATAGAAAAAGAAAAGCCAGACATTGCTATTTTAGACATTCATTTATCAGGAAAAAAAACAGGTATTGATATTGCTAAAAAAATAAGAGCTTCTTATTCCTTTCCGTTTATATTTTTAACCTCAAATTCCGATAAAATTACATTAAATTCAGCCAAAGAGGTAATGCCACCAGCTTATTTAATTAAACCATTTTCTAAGCAAGAATTGTATACATCATTAGAAATTACAATGCATAATTTTTCTGAAAGCGTTAAAGAAGCAGAAACTCAAAAAGCAAAAAACAAAGAAGCGCTTTTTATAAAAGAAAAAGGAGCTTACAAAAAGGTGTATTTTGAAGATATTCTTTATTTTCAAAGTGCCCACGTTTATATAGAGATTATTTTAAAGAATAATCAAAAAATTGTAGCAAGAACAAGTTTAAATGAAATTTTAAATAAATTAAATGATTCCTTTATAAGAATTCATAGACGTTATATAGTTAATACAATGTATTTATCACAAATATCGCACACTACTTTAATGGTTTTAAATGAAGAATTGCCAATAGGTAAAAAATATAAAGATGATGTTATAACCCGCTTTAATTTAATTTAATACACGCTAAAACACTTTTAGAACATTATTTAGCCGTTTAGAACATTTTACATAACCTATGTTAAGTTTTGACTTATATTTACAATGTATTAATAGATTTAAACTTTTTTTTCGGGGGAATGTAGACGTTTAAAATATTAAAACAAGATAATCATTAAAAAGCTACCATCATTGGTAGCTTTTTTTATTCACAATTATTTCGGCTCATTTCGCTTGTACTTTTTGTATTTTTGTAGCAAATGATTTATGCTTATAATTTTATAGTTTTAATAGCTTCTCTATGCTTGCCTATATTTGCTAAGTTTAGTAAAAAATTAC
Source organism: uncultured Polaribacter sp. (assembly GCF_947495205.1). Classification (GTDB taxonomy): domain Bacteria; phylum Bacteroidota; class Bacteroidia; order Flavobacteriales; family Flavobacteriaceae; genus Polaribacter. The sequence goes on from NZ_CANLXV010000014.1 coordinate 40,828, forward strand.
AATTTTTTGTTGCTGGCGGAAAAGATACTTTTACAAAAATAGCTACACTAAAAAATGAGCAAGTAATTTGGTTTCACGCCTCGTCTTTAGGCGAGTTTGAGCAAGCAATACCTTTAATTGAAGCAATTAAAAGTCAAAATATAAAGCATAAAATTTTAGTTACTTTTTTTTCACCTTCTGGTTATCAAATTAGAAAAAACTATCCTTTAGCAGATGTAATTTGTTATTTGCCTTTAGATTCTAAAAAAAATGCGCAAAAGTTTATAGAAATAGTAAATCCTAAAATAGCCATTTTTATAAAATATGAGTTCTGGCCCAATCTTTTGAACGAATTAAAAAAGAAAGAAATTAAAACCATTCTAGTTTCTGGTATTTTAAGAGAAAAGCAACTATTTTTTAAAGGGTATGGAGGTTTTATGAGGAGTGCTTTGCAAGCATTTCATTACTTTTTTGTGCAAGACCAAAACTCTAAAGAATTACTAAATTCCATCAACTTTAAAAATGTTAGCGTTGCAGGAGATACCCGTTTTGACAGAGTTTCTAAAATTTTAGAACAAGAAAACGCTTTAGATTTTATAAACGAATTTAAAGATAATAAATACACAATAGTTGCAGGTAGCACTTGGCAAGAAGATGAAGCGCTGTTAGTGAATTACATAAATAACAAGGCTTTAGAAGACGAAAAATTTATTATTGCACCACATAATATTAAAGCAGATGCAATTTTAGAACTGCAAAAATCCATCAACAAAAAAAATATACTTTATTCTGATGTTATTGAGAATAATGCAAACCTATCTTTAAAAGAAAGCCAAGTATTTATCATAGACACTATAGGAATTTTAACCAAAATTTATGCAGCTGCAGATTTGGCTTATGTTGGTGGAGGTTTAAAAACAGGTTTACACAATATTTTAGAACCCGCAACTTTTGGGATTCCTGTTCTTATAGGAAATCAATACAGTAAGTTTAAAGAAGCTGTAGATTTGGTAAAAATTGGTGGTTGTATTGCTATTAAAAATCAGAAAGAATTTACAGAAAACCTTGTTCATTTAAAAAACGATGAAAATTTTAGAAAATTAACAGGTACTATCAACAGAAAATATATTGAAGATAATTTAGGTGCAACTTCAATAATTATGAATTATTTAAAAGAAAATATTTAATTATGGATTTTATATTACAACCTTGGCCTTGGTTTATTGGCGGCCCATTAATAGCTTTATCGCTATTTTTATATTTTTATTTTGGCCAAAATTTTGGAGCTTCAACAAACTTTGAAACGCTTTGCACCATGGCTGGCGCAGGAAAATTTTCTGATTATTTTAAAAAAGATTGGAAACAAAGAGACTTTGCTTTGTTATTTGTAGTTGGTTTAATTATTGGTGGCTTTATTTCATCAACCTATTTAATTCCTAATCAACATGTAGCTTTAAATCCAAAAACGGTTCAAGAATTAACAGATTTAGGTTTTGCTAATACAGCAAATCAATATTTTCCAGATGAAATTTTTGGTAAAAACGCATTCTCTTTAAAAGGTTTTTTAATATTACTTTTTTCAGGCGTTTTAGTGGGTTTTGGAACACGTTATGCAGGTGGTTGTACTTCAGGACATGCCATTACAGGTTTAAGTAATTTAGAAATACCTTCTTTACTAGCTGTAATTGGCTTTTTTATTGGTGGTATTATAGCTACATGGTTTATAATTCCCATTTTATTTTAAACTCGATTCAATATCAAAAAAACATTACATGAAAAACATCAAATTTTTAATATTAGGAATTTTTTTCGCAATTGTATTAAGCAAATCTCAAGCCATTTCTTGGTACAGATTTTACGAAATGTTTAAATTTCAATCTTTTCATATGTATGGCATTATTGGAGGTGCAGTTGTAATTTCTGCCATAATTATGCAGTTGTTTAAAAATGGTAAGATAAAAGACATTAATGGCAATAAAATAGTACCAAAACCAAAAAAGAAGGGTTTTATAAGTACCATTTTTGGTGGAACCTTATTTGGCTTAGGTTGGGGAATTTCTGGCGCTTGTGCAGCACCTATTTTTGTAATTTTGGGTTTTAAATTAATACCTGCTTTAATTTTATTAATTGGAGCATTATTAGGCGCATTTTTCTATGGATTAATTAGCAAGAAATTACCAAATTAAATGAGTAAATTAATAGACAATTTTGGCAGACAAATGGAGTATGTTAGACTCGCAGTTACAGATCGCTGTAATTTGCGTTGCCAATATTGCATGCCTGCTCATGGAATAAATATTGTACCCAAACAAGAATTACTTACGTTTAAAGAAATGTATCGTTTAATTCGCGTGTTAACAGAATTGGGTGTAAATAAAGTACGTTTAACAGGTGGCGAACCTTTTGTGCGTAAAGATTTTGTGGGTTTTCTAGAAATGTTGTCTTATAACGATTTGTTAGACGCTATTAATATTACCACAAATGGCGCTTTAATTTCTAATCATATTGCTAAAATTGAGCAACTTAAAAAAGTAAAAAACATCAATTTAAGTATAGATAGTTTAAACCGTGAAAAATTTGCGAAAATTACGCGTAGAGATGTATATCCAGAAGTTTATAAAACGTTTGAATTGCTAGAAAAAAGCAGTTTAAATTTAAAGCTAAATGTGGTTGTACAATCTGGTTTTAATACTGATGAGATTGTTGATTTTGTAAGATTAACAAAAGATAAAAATGTAGCTGTTCGTTTTATTGAAGAAATGCCTTTTAACGGAAAAGGACAACGTGAAATGCAAGAAAACTGGACGTTTGCTAAAATTTTAAATGAAGTTAAAACCGAGTTTTCTGTGGATGAAATTCAGTCCGAGAAATCATCAACCTCTAGAAATTATAAAGTAGAAAACCACTTAGGAACTTTCGGAATTATACCTGCATTTACAAGAACTATTTGTAACGATTGTAACAGAATTAGAATAACATCTACAGGTACTTTTAAAAATTGCTTGTTTGATGATGGCGTTTTTAACCTTAGAGATTTTATAAGAAATGGCGCAAGTAATAACGATTTAAAAGAACTTTTTTTATCTTTAGTAAAACAAAAACCAGAAAACGGTTTTATTGCAGAAGCAAATAGAAAAGATGGTGGTGCTTCTGAAAGTATGAGTACAATTGGTGGGTAACATGGATGCATTAAAAAACATTTTTGAAGTTCATGCTCTGGAAGCAGGTGTTTTTATTGTAATACTTTGTAAAATAGTTATAATTATTCAGTTTTTTATCTCTAATAATACAGATGAAAAGAAATCTAAAAAGATAACATTTAAGTCTTTTTTTAAAAACTGGTTATTTTTAATACTTATGCTTTTTTATGGTTTATCACTAATTTTTAGAAACCTATAATTTTTAAATAAAAAACTCAACGAAGTATTATGGAAAAAAAATTTGAAGTAAAACTCAATTGGAAACAAATTACATTATTAAGTGTTTCCGTAACTTTTGGCTATGGTTTTATTCTATATTTATTAGACAATGAGTTAACTCTAAAAAATTTGGTAGCTCAATCATTAATTTACGGTGTTGCCATGACACTTTTTTTTGTTTTCTTGTTTCCTAAACTTATGAACAAGCTTGTTGGGAAAAGGATTGATACTATTAAACCAAGTTTACTAGCAGATGAAGTGCCAGAAAGAGAAATTTTTGCAAATTTATTTAGAGGATTAGAAGGTGTTGGAGGTAAAATATTTTTAACAAATGCTAGATTAATTTTTAAAAGCCACAGTTTAAATATTCAAAAAGGACAAACCAATATCGCTTATCAAGACATAAGCTCTGTGACCAAAAGAAAAACTATGAAATTAATAGATAACGGAATTAAAGTAACCAGCAAAGAAGGCAAAGTGTATTGTTTTGTAGTGAATAATAGAGATGTTGAATTACAAAATATTTTAGATAAGTTAAACTTATGATTTCAGTAAAAGAAGCAGAACATATCATTTTAAACTCAAGCCAAAATTTTGGAGTAGAAGAAGTTCCTTTTTTAAAAGCAGTTGGTAGAATTTTAAAAGAAGAAATTGTTGCAGATAGAGATTTTCCGCCTTTTAACAGAGTTTCTATGGATGGAATTGCAATTGATTTTACAACTTTTAGAAACGGAAAAAAAAGTTTTAAAATAGAAGGAATTCAGCCAGCAGGAAGTGAACAAATTTCAATGCAAAACAAAGAAAATTGTATTGAAGTAATGACAGGTGCAGTTTTACCAGACAACACAAATACGGTTATTAGATATGAAGATGTAACTATAAAAAACGGGATTGCAACAATTACTGTTGATGCAATAAAAAAAAATCAGAATGTACATCCAAAAGGAAAAGATGGTAAAGTTGGCGATGTATTAATTACAGCAAATAAAGTAATTTCTGCAGCAGAAATAGGTGTTTTAGCAACCGTTGGTAAATCAAACGTAAAAGTTGCAAAACTGCCCAAAGTTATCATTATTTCTACAGGAGATGAGTTGGTTGGTGTAGAAGAAATTCCACTAGAACATCAAATTAGAAGAAGTAATGTTTTTACCTTGGTTTCTTTGTTAGAAAAGTTACATATTCCTTCTAAAACTGCACATATTACAGATAATAAATCTGTTTTAAAAACTAAAATAGAAAACTATTTACAAACATATGATGTGCTACTTTTTAGTGGCGCAGTTAGCAAAGGAAAATTCGATTTTTTACCCGGAGTTTTTGAAGAATTAGGTGTAGAAAAATTATTTCATAAAGTTACACAAAGACCAGGAAAACCCTTTTGGTTTGGAAGCGCAACTTCATTAAATACTGATGAAAAAGAGGAGCATCAGAAAGAAAATAGTAACAAAACCATTGTTTTTGGTTTCCCAGGAAATCCAATTTCTACATTTGTAAATTGTTTGGCCTATTTTTATCCGTGGTACTCCAAATCAGTTGGAATAGAAACTAAAGAAGAAACAGCAATTTTAACAGAAAACGTAACGTTTAAACCTAATTTAACCTACTTTTTACAAGTAAAATTAAGCGATAAATTTGGCCATTTATTAGCAACACCCATTACAGGAAATGGATCTGGAGATTTGGCAAGTTTAGTACACGCAGATGCTTTTATAAAGTTACCAGCAACACAAACAGCATTTAAGAAAGGAGAGAATTATCCTGTAATTAGATATCGATAAACAGATAGTTTTAAGTGTTTAATTTTGAGTTTTTAGTTAAAGATTGCGCTATGAAAGAAAGTATTGTTCAAAAAAAGAGTTTCCAATTTTCTCTAAAAATTATTTCCCTTTACAAGCAATTACAACAAGAAAAGGAATTTATAATATCAAATCAAATTTTAAGAAGTGGAACTTCAATTGGAGCCAATATTGAAGAGGCATTAGCAGGACAAAGTAAAAAAGATTTTACAGCAAAAATGTCAATTTCATCAAAAGAGGCAAGAGAAACAAAATATTGGTTAAGATTATTAAAAGAAAGTGAATTAACAAATATAAACGTGAATTCATTAATTTTAGACATTGAAGAGTTAATTAGAATTTTAACTTCCATTGTTAAAACTTCACAGAATAACTTAACTAAAAATTAAACATTTAAAACTAAAAACTATTTAAATGAGCAATTTTACCCACATCAACAAAAAGAACAACCCTAAAATGGTAAATGTTTCTGATAAGAACGTTACCAAAAGAACAGCTATTGCAAAAGCAACTATGTTTTTAGGAAAAGAAGTTGTTTCTAATTTTTCAGAAAATGAACTTAAAACCAAAAAAGGCCCTGTTTTTCAAACTGCAATTATTGCTGGAATTCAAGCCGTAAAAAAAACATCCGATTTAATACCAATGTGCCATCCATTATTAATTAATGGCGTAGATATTGATATAAATATAATAGATTTAGAAAATATAGAAGTATTTTGCAAAGTAACTATAGAAGGGAAAACAGGCGTGGAAATGGAGGCTTTAACAGGTGCAAACATTACGTGTTTAACTATCTATGATATGTGTAAAAGCATCAGTCAAAAAATGGTGATTAAAGAAGTAAAATTAGTAGAAAAAACCGGCGGAAAATCAGATATAAAGAATTGATTTTCCCATACAGTTTTTCATTCTGAAAGAATCTCTGCGTTTTGTTTCATACTCTTGAGTGGGACGCTTACATTTTCCCACACAGTTTGTCATTCTGCAAGAATCTCTGTGTTTTTATTCTTACTCAAGAGTGGGACGCTTACAGCGTGACAAATTTTATTTTTAAGCTTAGATTGAAAAAAACACTGAAGTAAGTTCAGGATAAAATGAAAAAATATTAGAAACGTAAAATTTAGAGAGAAGACAAATGGATAATTTTGTGAAAAATATTTTTCCACACAGTTTGTCATTCTGAAAGAATCTCTGCGTTTTGTTTCTTACTCATGAGTGGGACGCTTACAGCGTGACAACCTTAACGGGTAAAAGTAAGTTGAATAAAAGACAAAGATAATTTTGAGCAAAATATTTGCCCACCCAGTTTGTCATTCTGAAAGAATCTCTGCGCTTTGAATCTTACTCATGAGTGGGACGCTTGCAGCGTGACAACTTTAACGAGTAAAAGTAAATTAAATAAAAAACACTGAAATAAGTTCAGCATAAAATGAAAAAACATCAAAAACACACAAATTTAGAAAGAAGAAAAAAGGATAATTTTGTATAAAATATTTTCCCACACAGTTTGTCATTCTGAAAGAATCTTTGTGTTTTTATTCTTACTCAAGAGTGGGACGCTTACAGTGTGACAAATTTTATGTTTTAGCGTAAATTGAATAAAAAAACACTGAAATAAGTTCAGCATAAAATGAAAAAATATTAGAAACGTAAAATTTAGAGAGCAGAAATAACGATAATTTTGTGTAAAATATTTTCCCATACAATTTGTCATTCTGAAAGAATCTCTGCGTTTTGTTTCTTACTGTTGAGTGAGACGCTTACAGCGTGACAAACTTTATGTTTAAACGTAAATTGAATAAAAAATACTGAAATAAGTTCAGGATAAAATGAAAAAACATCAAAAACACACAAATTTAGAGAGCAGAAATAACGATAATTTTGTGTAAAAATATTTTCCCACCCAGTTTGTCATTCTGAAAGAATCTCTGCGTTTTGTTTCTTACTTTTGAGTGAGACGCTTACAGCGTGACAACCTTAACGAGTAAGAGTAAATTGAATAAAAAATACTGAAACAAGTTCAGCATAAAATGAAAAAACATCAAAAACATACAAATTTAGAAAGACGAGATAACGACAATTTTGCGCCAAATGAAATTGCCATTTTAGGAACAAATTGCAATAATATTTCTAATCTAGTACAAAAAGTATCAGAAAAATTAGCTGACTATAAATTGGCTTATTTTGATGCGTCACACGCAAAAAATATTGAAGAAAATAAATTGTCTGAATATGTTTTTCATCATGATGGAAATTTACAAATAACCACTTCTGGAAACGTAAATAAATTTGAACAACGTTTAAAATTTGCGCAATATGATTATGTTTTTATAAACGGCAATCATTACCAAGGTGCAAAACAAATTTTAATTTTAGATGAAGCTAAAGAAGCATCCGTTTTAAAGAGATTAGACCAATTAGATGCTGTTCAGTTTATTGTAAAATTAAAGTCAGAAACAGCGTTTTTTGATTTTTTGGTTGAAAAATACCCAAACATTAAAAACAAGATTTGCTATACAATTAATGAAGTTGATAAAATTGCAAATCATATACATAATTTAATTCAAGAAAAAATTGCACCAGTAAAGGGATTAGTTTTAGTAGGTGGAAAAAGCACAAGAATGGGAACAGATAAATCTGAACTCAATTATTTTGGTAAGCCTCAAAAAAATCACGTAAAAGAAATATTAGAAAAACAAAATTTACAAACGTTTTATTCCGTTGAAAATGAGTCTCATAAAGTCGATGAAATTTCGGATAAATTTTTAAATTTAGGGCCTTTTGGAGGTATTTGTTCTGCTTTTCAAAAAGATCCAAATTCGGCTTGGTTGGTGTTGGCTACAGATGTTCCTTTTGTAGATGATAAAATTATTCAGCAATTATTAAAATGCAGAAATCCCAGTAAAGCAGCCACAGCAATTAAAGGAAAAAGTAAAGAATTTGTTGAACCTTTAATTACGATTTATGAGCCAAAAGCGTATCCAATTTTGCTACAATATTTAGCACAAGGTTATTCTTGTCCGCGTAAAATGTTAATTAATACTGATGTTGAAATTTTAGAAATTGAAGATGATTTTATTAGGAATGTGAATACTCCAGAAGAGTTTGCAGCTGCAAAAGAAGTTTTAAAATCGTCATTACGAGGAAGAATGACGAAGTAATCTGCTAATTTAATTATAGAATCTTAATGAGGAGATTGCTTCGTTCCTCGCAATGACAATAAAATGAAAAATAGTAAAACCCAACTTTTTAAACGCCAAATAACTTTACAAGAAATTGGAGCAGTTGGGCAACAAAAACTACAAAACGCTTCTGTTTTAGTGGTTGGCTGTGGTGGTTTAGGAAGTCCTATTGCAGTGTATTTAGCTGCAAGCGGTATTGGAAAAATACATTTGGTAGATTTTGATACGGTAGATATTACCAATCTTCACAGACAAGTTTTTTATTCTCTAGAAGATATTGGGAAACCAAAAGCAGCAGTTTTAACCAACTTTATAAAAAAAAGAGCGCCTTTTACAGAAGTTAATTTTACCAACAAACCCATTACAAAAGAAAATGTTTTTGAGTTGATGGAAAACGTGGATATTGTAGTAGATGGAACAGATTCTTTACCCACAAAATATTTGTTAAACGACGCTTGTGTTATCAAAAATAAACCTTTAGTATATGGTTCTTTATATAAGTTTGATGGGTATGTAGCTACTTTTAATGTGTTGCAGAAAGACGGAAATTACACTGCAAATTTAAGAGATGCTTTTCCAGAAATGGCAACAGATATTCCCAATTGTGAAGAAGCAGGAACGTTAAATGCTATTGTAGGAATAATTGCAACACAACAGGTAAATGAGGTTTTAAAATTAATTACAGGTATTGGAAAACCCTTAATTAATGAGTTATTAATTTATAATTCTTTACAAAATACACAGTTAAAAATGAAGTTAAAATCAACTGTTTTAAAAGAGCAAATTGCCAAATTATTTAAAGTACAAACGTATGTAGATATTGCTTGTGCTAATCAAAACCCTGATTGGCAAATATCATCAGAAAAATTAAAAGGAAGTTTAGGTGATGATAAATTAGAAATTATAGCAGTTTTAGAAAATTTAAAATTGCCTTTTAAAGTTGATAAAACCATTCCTATTCATAAATTTGACGCTGAAAAAATAGAAGTAGATTTTAATAAAACGTATGTTATGGTTTGCCAAAGAGGGCTTAACAGTTACAAAGCAACTTCAAAATTAAAAGCGAAATATCCAGATTTAAAGGTGTTGAATTTAACTGGTGGAATTTCTAGTTATAAATAAAATTTAGATGCAAAATCCATTAGAATTCTATACAAATACAAAGCGCGATTTAGAAAAAAAAGCAGCAGTTTTAAAGCAAAAATCAGTACAATTAAGTGTTTTTAGACTAGGTGTTTTTCTAGTAACTTGTTATTTAATTTACCTTACTTTAGGTAAATATCCAGATGTTTTTATCGTGGCTTTTTTAGGTGTTTTATTATTTGTATTTGTGCTTATAAAACATCAAAATTTACAAAGAAAAAGAGCTATTGTAAAGGCTAAAATTAATAGTAATGATACAGAAATTAGTGTTTTAAATAGAAATTTTCATCATTTAGAAGCCGGAGATGAATTTGTAAATCCTAGACATTTTTATAGCAATGATATAGATTTGTTTGGTAAAGGTTCTTTTTTTCAATACCTAAACAGAACAAAAACTAAAGACGGAAAAGTACTTTTAGCAAGCACCTTAACAGAAAACAAAATAACCGGAATTTTAGAGAAACAAAATGCGTTAAAAGAATTGTCTACAAAACCAATTTGGAGACAACATTTTTCTGCGTTGGCAAGTTTGGTTTCTGTTAAAAATACTTCAAAATCTATTGTAGGTTGGCTCTCTAATTATAGTAGTGTTTTTCCTGCTTATTTGGCAAAAATACAAGTTGGGTTTTCTATTATTTCAATAGCCTTAATTACTTTAGTTGCGCTAAGTTTTCTGAGTTTTAATTATATTTTGTGCTGGTTTTTTATAGGTTTATTTTTTACAGGTAGCTATGTAAAAAAAACTGGTAATTTATATACAGATACAGATAAAATTAGAGATACTTTTAAACAATATCATGTATTGTTAAATGAAATTGAGAACGAAGAGTTTTCATCAATAATACTAAAAGAAAAACAAGAAATTATTAATGCTGAAACTAAAAAAGCTTCAAAAATATTTAAAGAATTTGCTAGAATTTTAGATGCTTTTGATCAAAGAAACAATATTGTAATTGCTGTTTTTGGAAATGGGCTTTTTCTTACTGAAATATATAATGCTTGTAAAGTAGAAAAGTGGATTAATAGCTACAAACATACCGCAGAAAAATGGTTTCAAGTGGTTGCCTTTTTTGATGCACAGAATTCTTTGGCCAATTTCGTTTTTAACAAACCAAAATTTACGTATCCAGAAATTTCATTAGAAAATAATGGCGTAGAAGGTATTTATTTAGGACATCCTTTATTGGATGAAACCAAAAGAATAGATAACAACTTCAACATTAAAAAAGAGGAATTTTTTATTATTACAGGTGCAAATATGGCGGGTAAAAGTACCTTTTTAAGAACGGTTTCTTTATCTATTGTTATGGCAAATTGTGGTTTGCCTGTTTGTGCAGAAAGTTTTAAATATTCGCCAATAAAATTAATTACAAGCATGCGTACTACAGATTCTTTAACAGAAGATGAAAGTTATTTTTACAGTGAATTAAAGCGTTTAAAATTTATTGTTGATGAAATTGCGCAAGAAGATTACTTTATTATTTTAGACGAAATTTTAAAAGGAACCAATAGTAAAGACAAAGCCATTGGCTCTAAAAAGTTTGTAGAAAAATTAACCAAATCTAAATCTACAGGTATTATTGCTACGCATGATGTGAGTTTATGCGAATTAGAAAACGAATTTGCGACCATTAAAAATTATTATTTTGATGCAGAAATCTCTAATAATGAATTGTCTTTTGATTACAGCTTAAAAAACGGAGTTTGCAAAAACATGAATGCTTCTTTTCTGTTACAAAAAATGGAAATTGTTTAATTTTTCCACGCTGTAGTTTCCATCAATTTTAAAACGTCTTCTTTAATATAAGCTACCGCTGGTAAAATGGAATCGTAATTGGGTTTTGCATAAAAATATAAAGAACCTTTTATGAAGTTTTTTGTACTATCTGTAATATGAAATTGCAAATGCGATGCAGCATTTCCAGTAATTTCATACATACTACCAAATACTTGTTTTTGGTAATTGGTAAAATCTTTTGGTACTATTTGTTCGGCTTTTACAGCGTGTTTAAAAACCAGTTTTTCGGCTTCTTTTAAAAGTTCTGTAATATTGTTTTGTACTGGTCTGTATGTAATATCTATAGATGCTTTTAAATTAGGATATTGAATAGAAAGCCAGTTGTTAGTTTTGTCTATAATTTTTGAGTTTTCTAAAACTTTAAAAGTATAAGGTCTTTCCAACTCTAGTTTTTTGTACTTTTTTGATGGATAGGTTAAACTTAAATATCCTTTGGGTTTTGGCAAAACATCATCATTACAAGAAATTGAAATAAATAAAAATGAAAAAATGAAAAAAGGGATGGTGTTTTTTTTACACATTTCTTGTTGCTTTTACTTGTTTAATTCTCTTTTTATCTATGGCTTCTATGGTAAACGTGTAATTTTTAAAGTTTATTTTCTCTCCTTTTTTTGGAAATCTACCAGAGACTTCTAAAATAAAACCTGCCAAAGTTTCGCTTTCTCCTTTTTCTTCTTCAAAAATTGCTTCATCTTCATCATCTAAAACCCTACAAAAATCTTTAATTGTAGTTTTGCCATCAAAAATGTAGTTGTTTTCGTCTATTTTAGAATAGGATAAATCGTCGTCATCAAATTCATCATTAATATCTCCTACAATTTCTTCTATAACATCTTCTAGCGTAACCAAACCACTTGTGCCACCATACTCATCTACAACAATTGCTAAATGATTTTTTATGGCTCTAAAATCGCTTAATAAATCGTCTAACTTTTTGTTTTCAGGCACAAAAAAGGGTTCGCGAATTAGCGTTTGCCATTTGAAATTTTTCTTATTTAAATGCGCTAATAAATCCTTGGCATATAAAACGCCAACAATATGATCTATATTTTCTTTGTAAACGGGATTTCTAGAATAGCCATTTTTTAGAATTTTATCTAAAACTACTTCATAAGTTTCATCAGTAGCAATGGCAAAAATATCTATTCTTGGTTTCATTATTTGCACCGTTTCTGTATTGCCAAAATTTACAATGCCTTGTAATATTTTTTGTTCGCCTTTATTACTTTCGTCTTGTGTGGTTAATTCTAAAGCTTGTGATAAAGTTTCTACAGAAAAATTAGATCCTTTGCTGCCCAATTTTTTTTCTACCCATTTGGTAAGCGTAATTAATGGCAAACTAAAAGGTGTTAAAATAATGTTTACAGTGTGTATAAATTTAGACATTAATTTAGAAAATCGTAACGCATTTCTAGAAGCGTAAACTTTTGGTAAAACTTCTCCAAAAAGTAAAATTAAAAAGGTTACAAGTATTATTTCTATTAAAAAACGCAATGGAATTGTAAAATAGTAGAGGTCTATATTTAAATTAAAATTACCAAAAAGCGTTTTACCTAAAGAGGCAAAAAGTAGTACAATTAAAATATTTATAAAATTATTGGTAATTAGTATGGTTGCCAATAATTTTCTTGGTCTTTCTAACAATGTAACTACAATATTTTCTTGTTTTCCGTTGTTAGAAAGCTCGTTTAAATCGGTTTGTGTTAAAGAAAAAAATGCAATTTCTGAACCAGAAATTAAAGCAGAACAAATTAATAAAATAATTAATACAATTACGTTTAAAGACGTAACAATATCAAAAGCAATTAAGGTAGTAAATAATATTTCGGGATCTGGATCCAAGATAAAGGTTTGGTTTAAAGTATTAAAATGGTAAATCGTCTGTTTCTTCTGGTTCAGGCGTTTTTGTTACGGTTGGTTTAGGAATGTCTTGTGTTGGTGCAATATTAGCAGTATTTTCTGCAGTTCTTTTTGTAGAAAGCATGGTCATTTCTGTTACTTGCACTTCTGTGGCGTAGCGTTTTACACCATCTTGCTCCCATTGTCTGTTTTTTAATTTGCCTTCTACATACACCTTATCTCCTTTAGATAAGTATTTTTCGCAAACTTTTGCCAAACCATTTCTAACCACAATATTATGCCAATCTGTATTTGTTATTTTTTCGCCAGTTTGTTTGTTATTGTAACTTTCTGATGTTGCAATAGGAAAGCGCCCAACACAATTTTGATCATCAAAATAATGCATTTTTACATCATCTCCTAAATTACCAATTAAAATTACTTTATTTATTGTGCCTGCCATAGTTTTGTTTTTTAATTTGATTGCAATAGAAGTCTAATTTTATTTTTTAATTTTAAGGAGAAATAATTTAAACCAACTCTATCTTATATCAAAAGTACTAAAAATATCAAATACTTTTTAAGTTGAAATTGCTTCAAAAAATTTGCAATTAAAACAGGTACAGGAAAATCTTCTATAGCACGCCAAGAAACCTTGGCCTCTTTGTGTGTTTTTGTTTCTACAATCCAAAATTGTGTGTATAAATGTTGATGCGAAAGTTTGTGAACAATTTCCTTTTGGTTGAATAAACTAAGCGTAGTTTCTGTTGTAAGTAAGGTTTTAAATTCTTCAGTAGCTATTAAATTTTCTTTATTTAGGGTTTTTTTACTTTCAATTAGCGGAAATTGATACAAACCTTGCCAAATACCTTTGCCTTTTCTTTCAGATAGAATGGTTTTATCATCATTTGTTTTTATCACCAGAAAATTAAAAAAACGTTTTCTAACTTTAATCTTTTTTTCTTTAACAGGTAAATGTATTACTAAATTTTTTTGGAGAGCTACACAACTATCCGCTAGCGGACAAAACATGCATAAAGGTTTTTTGGGTTTACATTGTATGGCACCAAACTCCATAATTGCCTGGTTATAGTTTGCTGGTGTTTTTGGGTCTATTAAAGTAGCTGCTAATGTTTTAAATTCTTTTATACCCTTTGTAGAATTTATGGCTGTGTCTATACCAAAATAGCGCGATAAAACACGATATACATTGCCATCTACAACAGCTTTAGCTTCATTAAAAGCAAAAGAGGCAATGGCTGCTGCTGTATAATCTCCAATTCCTTTTAGTTTTATAATTTCAGAAAATGTAGCTGGAAACTCGCCATTTAATTCGTTAGCAATATATTTTGCTGTAAAATGTAGGTTTCTTGCGCGTGAATAATAGCCTAGACCTTGCCACATTTTTAAAACCGTACTTTCATCTGCTTTTGCTAGGTCAAAAATTGTAGGAAAAGTGGTTGTAAATTTTAAATAATAAGACAAACCTTGAGCAACTCTTGTTTGTTGCAGCATGATTTCACTTAACCAAATAAAATAGGGATTCTTGGTTTTACGCCAAGGTAAATCTCTTTTATTTTGTAAATACCACGTTATTAGTTTGTTAGAAAAATTCATTTGTTAAAAATAGAAATGCAATATTACATTTAAAAATTCAGATAATTTTAATGTTTAATATTTTTGGAATTGATTAATTATCATATATTTGCATCCGCATTTTTGAAAGTAAATTAATAAAAATATAGTAAAAATAGAAACATGACGAAAGCAGATATCGTATCGAAAATTTCAGATAAATCAGGAATTGAAAAAACAGATGTTTTGGCAACTGTAGAAGCATTTATGACTGAAGTTAAAGGTGCATTAGAGAGTGGGGATAACGTATATTTAAGAGGTTTTGGTAGTTTTATTATAAAAACAAGAGCAGAAAAAACCGGTAGAAATATTTCTAAGAATACTACTATTAAGATTCCAGCTCATAACATACCGGCTTTTAAACCAGCAAAAACATTTACAGAAGGTGTAAAAAGTAAAGTAGCTGTAAAGTAAAATATTATTAATCTAAGCTGTAAAGGCTTAAAAAAACATCAAGCATTATGCCAAGTGGTAAAAAAAGAAAGAGAGCTAAGATCTCTACACACAAAAGAAAGAAAAGAGCTAGAGCAAATAGACACAAGAAAAAGTAAGCATTCGCTTACTTTTTCGTTTATTGTTTAGCAAAAAGAAAAAGTAATAAAAAAAAAGTTCATTGACATAAGAAAATTTGCAAGCAGTGTAAGGCTGTAAATTTTCTATCGGTATTTAAAAATACCTGAATTTCAATTAATCCATCTGCACAATGAAGTGCAGTGTTAAAACCATTTTCAGTATGAAAACAGAATTAATTATTCGTTCCAATTCATCTGATATTGATTTTGCCTTATTAAGAGATGGAAAACTTATTGAATTAAATAATGAAACAACGGGTAACAAGTTTTCTGTTGGCGATATATTTTTGGCCAAAATAGGAAAAGTGTTAACCGGTTTAAATGCAGCCTTTGTGAATGTAGGTTACCCAAAAGACGGGTTTTTACATTACCATGATTTAGGTGCGCAGGTAAACTCATTAAATACGTTCATTAAGAAAGTAAGCACAGGTAAGTATAAAGAATTCACGTTAAAAAACTTTCAAAAGGAAGTTGATATTAACAAAGACGGTAGCATTAAAGATGTACTAAAAACAGGGCAAAACTTGTTGGTACAAATTGTAAAAGAACCAATTTCTACAAAAGGACCTAGATTAAGTTCTGAGTTGTCTATAGCAGGTAGATTTTTAGTTTTAGTACCTTTTTCTAACAGAGTTTCTGTTTCTCAAAAAATAGAAGATCCAAAAGAAAAAGAACGCTTAAAAAGATTAGCAAAAAGCATAAAACCAAAAGGTTTTGGCGTTATTCTAAGAACTGTTGCCGAAGGTAAAAAGGTAGCAGAATTAGACAAAGATTTGCAAAACTCTCTAGAACGTTGGGTGACTATGTGTAAACGCATAGCAAATACAAATACACCAACAAAAATTTTAGGAGAATTAAACAGAGCATCCTCTATTTTAAGAGATGTTATGAACGATTCTTTTACAAATATTGTTACAAATGATGAAACTTTAAAAGTAGAGATTCAAGAGTATCTACAAGAAATTTATCCTGAAAAGGAAAAAATAGTAAAGCTTCATAAGTCTGAAATACCAATTTTTGAAAAATATGGTATAGAAAGACAAATTAAAACTTCTTTTGGTAAAACAGTTTCTATGAGCAGAGGTGCCTATTTAGTTATAGAGCATACAGAGGCTTTACATGTAATAGATGTAAATAGTGGAAACCGTTCTAACAAAGCAGGTTCTCAAGAAGACACTGCACTAGAAGTAAATTTAATTTCTGCAACAGAAATAGCACGCCAATTGCAATTGCGCGATATGGGTGGTATTATAGTAGTAGATTTTATAGACATGCATAAAGCTGAAAATAGAAACAAACTATACCAGCATTTAAAAGAACAAATGGCTTTGGACAGAACAAAGCATAAAATATTACCTCCAAGTAAATTTGGTTTAGTTCAAATTACAAGACAAAGGGTAAGGCCAGAGTTAAGTATAAAAACTATGGAAACCAACCCAAATAAAAATGGAGAAGTAGAAGCGCCAATTGTCTTATTAGACAAAATAGAGGCAGATTTAGAAAAATTTATTTCTAATCCTAAAAATAAAAAGATACAATTACACTTGCATCCTTTTATTGCTGCATATTTATTAAAAGGCGTAAATTCTATTCGTTTTAAATGGTATTTAAAACACAAAAAGTGGATTACTATTATACCTCGTGACGCTTACACATACTTACATTATAGATTTAAATCTGTTAAAGAATAAATTTATCTTGAAAAGGCAATAATTTTTTATCAAAAAAAACCCAAAACTTTAAAAGTTTTGGGTTTTTTGTTTTTAATAACTGTCACAAACTAAACAGTGTGCTCTTTTTTATGCAGAAAACGTGTTAGTTTCATAGAAAGATCTAATAAAATAATTTTAGAATTTCCGTTTCTTTCTATATGATATATGGCTGTATTCAACTCTTTTTCTATGTCTAAAATATTCTCAGAATGTACAAAAGGTGCAAATTTAGATAAATTGAAACCTGTGGAAGATTCCATAAAAACCAAATCTGGTGCTTTATAATTTAGCAATAAGGCTTGTCTAAAAAACTGTATGCAGTAGTTTAAAAAACGTTTTTGAGTTTCTCTACCCGTTTTTGCAATAGTTTCTGACCAGGCAATTAATTGTTGCACAACAGCAGCGTTGCCTTTGGCTTTAAAAGCGGTTCTAATCCAAGTAATAAACCATTCTTCAAAAATTACATCAGAACCATCATTTTGCAATAAATGCAAAGCTTTATTTAAATTTCCGGCTGCTTGATGTGCAATTTTAGTGGCTTCATTATTAGCAATTTGGTGGTTTTTAATTAAAGTTTCAGAAATATCTTGTTCACTTAAAACAGGAAAATGCAATGCTTGGCAACGCGATTTTATGGTATTTATAATCTGTTCTTCATTTTCTGTAATTAATATAAATACAGTTTTTTCTGGTGGTTCTTCAATAAGTTTTAGTAGTTTATTTGCAGCAGCAATATTCATTTTTTCTGCCATCCAAATAATCATCACTTTAAAACCGCCTTCAAAACTTTTTAATTTTAGTTTTTTAACCACTTCTTCGGCTTCATCTACACCAATTAAACCTTGCTTATTTTCTACGCCAATATGGTGTAGCCAATTAAACAAACTGCCATAAGGTTGTGTTGCTATAAATGCTCTCCATTCATTTAAAAACAAACTACTTACAGGATGTTTTTTTACATTATCATTAGAAGTTACAGGAAATGCAAAATGTAAATCTGGATGCTGCAGTTTGTTGCATTTTAAGTTGCAAACTTCTGCATTATCAGAAAAATTACACAGTAAAAATTGTGCGTATGCAATTGCCATAGGTAACGTACCACTACCTTCTTTGCCTACAAAAAGTTGTGCGTGTGGTATTCTGCCATTTTCCGCAGAAATGCGCAAATGTTTTTTAATGTGTTCTTGCCCTATGATTTGATTAAAAAGCATAAGCAAATATAATGGTTTCTAAAATTGTTAGGTAGAATTTTGTACATTTAAAACCATCTAAATTTAGGATTTAATGAAAAAAATATTACAAATTTTAAACGGAATTGCCTTTCTAGCCGTAGTTTTTATAAATTATTTGTCAAATACGGGTATTCTGAATAATACTACAATTGGCAAAATTTCTAAAAATTATAACACACTTTTTACACCAGCAGGTTATGCGTTTTCTATTTGGGCTTTAATATATTTATTGCTGTTTGGTTTTGTTACTTACCAAGGTAAAAGTTTTTTTATAAAGGTGAAAGAAGATGTTTTTGTAGAAAAAATAGGATATTGGTTTGTAATTTCTTGTGTTGCAAACAGTGCATGGGTCTTTTGTTGGATTTATGAATTTACAGGGCTTTCTTGTATTTGTATTTTTCTATTGCTGTTTTCGCTTTTAAAAATTGTAATTCGTAATGACATGCAATTTTTTAAAAGTTCTTTTACTACAAAACTATTTGTGCATTGGTCATTTGTAATTTATGCGGGTTGGGTTACTGTGGCAAGTATTGCAAATTTAGCAGCATATTTGGTTAAAATAGATTGGGCAGGTTTTGGTATTTCTCCGCAGATTTGGACTTTTCTTATGATTGTAATTGCTACTTTAATAAATGTTTATATGGTAGTAAAGAGAAACATGTTTGCGTTTGCATTTGTAGGTGTTTGGGCATTAATTGCAATTGGAGTAGCCAATACAAACCACAACAATTCTTTGCTTTTTACGCCGTATTTAGCGGCAGTTTTATTAGGCATTTTTACAGTTTTTAGATGGAATCAGAGCCGTAAAAAGATTTGAATGACCTAAAGTTAGATATTATAAAATTACGCAAACGATATATTAATTTTTAAGTTATCTGCTTTAAAAAGAGTAAATAAAAAGGTATTTTTGTTAAAAATAGAACAGACTACAAATGAAAACAATAAAAGATTTTAATTTCGAGAATAAAAAAGCCATAATTCGTGTAGATTTTAATGTGCCTTTAAATGAAAATTTTGAAGTTACCGATAAAACAAGAATTCAGGCGGCAAAATCTACCATAATCGATATTTTAGAACAAGGAGGTAGTTGTGTTTTAATGTCTCATTTAGGTCGCCCAAAAGGGTTTCAAGATGCATTTTCTTTGCAACATATTGTAAAATCTGTGGTAGATGTAATTGGTTGCAAAGTTAAGTTTGTAGAAGATTGTATTGGTAGTAAAGTTGAAGAAGCAGTTGCTAATTTAGAAGCTGGTGAAATCTTATTATTAGAAAACCTGCGTTTTTACGAAGAAGAGAAAAAAGGAGATGTAGCTTTTGCAGAAAAATTATCTAAATTAGGAGATATTTATGTAAACGATGCTTTTGGTACAGCACATAGAGCGCATGCTTCTACAACAATAATTGCGCAGTTTTTTCAAGAAAATAAATGTTTTGGTAACTTATTGGCAAGAGAAATTTTAAGTATAGACAAAGTTTTAAACAATTCTGAAAAGCCAGTTTTGGCTATTTTAGGTGGTGCAAAAGTATCTTCTAAAATTACAGTAATAGAAAATATTTTAGACAAAGTAGACCATTTAATTATTGGTGGTGGTATGAGTTTTACGTTTATAAAAGCACAAGGTGGTAAAATAGGAAACTCTATCTGCGAAGACGATAAACAAGAATTGGCATTAGATATTTTAAAGCAAGCAAAAGCAAAAGGAGTACAAGTTCATATTCCTGTAGATGTAGTTGCTGCAGACGATTTTTCTAATGATGCAAACACACAAACTTGCGATATTAACGCAATACCAGATGGTTGGGAAGGTGTAGATGCTGGACCAAAATCTAGAGAAATTTTTGATACTGTGGTAAACCAATGTAAAACCATTTTATGGAACGGTCCTTTAGGTGTTTTTGAAATGGAATCTTTTGCTGCAGGTACAATTGCATTAGGACATTCTATAGACAAAGCAACCAAAAACGGAGCATTTTCTTTAGTTGGTGGTGGAGATTCTGTTGCTGCTGTTAAACAATTTGGTTTTGCAGAAAAAGTAAGTTACGTTTCTACTGGTGGTGGTGCTATGTTAGAAATGTTAGAAGGAAAAACATTACCTGGTATTGAGGCAATAGAAAAATAATTGAATTGCCAATTAGTTGAATTGTGTAATTGTTTAGAATTTTATAAAACAACAATCAATAAATTTTTAAAAAACGTGTAATTTAATAATTACACGTTTTTTTATTTGTAGCAACTTTCATAATACAAAAGTGAAAGTTGTATTAAATCTCCATTCTAATTCTTCAATTAGATTTAAAGTTTTTAATTTAGCAGTAAGTTTTATTGCAATTACACAAATAAACAAGTAAACGTTTACACAACATAAAAATGAAATACACAACACTACCAAATACCAATATAAAAGTTAGTAAAATTTGTTTAGGAACCATGACTTGGGGAAACCAAAACACCCAAGAAGAAGCTTTTGAACAAATGGATTATGCTTTAGAAAAAGGTGTAAACTTTTTTGATGTAGCAGAATTGTATCCTGTTCCAGCAACTCCAGAAACCTATGCAGATACAGAACGTATTATTGGTAATTGGTTTGCAAAAACAGGCAACAGAGAAAAAGTAGTTTTAGCAACCAAAATTGCGGGCGGAGGAGACTACACTGCACACATAAGAAAAGGCGGCTTAACTAAAGAAAACATTTTAGAAGCCATAGAAGGCAGTTTAAAACGTTTGCAAACAGATTATGTAGATTTATACCAACTGCATTGGCCAAATAGAGGCGTAAACGTTTTTGGAACCAGAGATTTTATTACAGATAATGCCAAAAATGAGGCAGAAGATTTTGCTGGAATCATAGAAACTTTAAACGATTTAATAAAACAAGGTAAAATTAAAAGTTATGGTTTGTCTAACGAAACACCTTGGGGAATGATGAAATACATGGAAACTGCTAGAAACTTAAATTTAGCACAACCTGTAACCATACAAAATGCCTATTCTTTAATTTTAAGAAAGTTTGAAACAGGTTCTTCAGAAGTTTGTTTACGAGAAAATATTGGTTTGTTAGCTTATTCGCCATTAGCACAAGGTGTTTTAACAGGTAAGTATTTAGATGGTGGCAGTCCAGAAGGTTCCAGAGGTAATCTTTTTCCAAGATTTATTGCACGTTATATGGGTGCAAATCCAGAAAATGCAGTAAAACAGTATAACGAAATTGCTAAGAAAAACGGACTAACCTTAACAGAATTGTCGTTGGCATTTATCAATCAATTGCCATTTGTAACCAGTAATATTATTGGAGCTACAAAAATGAGTCAGTTAAAAGAAAACATCAACTCTATAGATATTAATTTGTCTGATGAAATAATTAAAGAAATAAACGCAGTTCATAACACAAACCCTAATCCTGCGCCATAGTTAAGTGGTCTTTTTTTTGCAATGGATTAATAGTTATAAAAAAGAGGTTGTGTGAAAATAAAATTATATGTCATTTTAGGCTGAGCCCTAAAATATATATTCGATTATAAGTACATAAAAGTTTTACACTATAGCCGAAATGACAAATTTTAGAATAGCTTTACTCATACACTTTTTGGTTTAGTACCAATCCATAACAAAAAAAAATCCAAAGTAATTTTACTTTGGATTTTTTTTTGCATTCAATATAAAATAATTCGCTTATTCTTCAATTAATTTTATAGTGTTGGCCATAAAACGACTATTTTTAATTTCACCTTTTATACTTCCTTTTCTAATAACATTGCAAAAACCAGTATGTGCATCATGTGCATCACCAAAATCATCAATGTTAAAACCATCAACAAAATAAGCTTTGTCAAAAACTTTAACAGCTAAACTACAACCATCTTCAGAATTTAAACCAAACTGGCATTGCCCACAAGAAATATCTGCAACTTGTTCAATTGCTACTTTTTTCTTTCCACAAGAGAAAGCAACAATACATAAAGAAAGCAAAAATATTTTTTTCATCAAAATAAGTTTTTATTAGTTTTTGGCTAAACGTAAACTGACATTTCGTAATTTTCTAAAAACTAAAAACTAAAAACCAACAACTATTTCTTCGCCCAAGAATCACGTAATCCAACAGTTTTATTAAAAACTAACTTATCTGCACTAGAATCATCATCAACATTAAAATAACCCATTCTTTGAAACTGAAAACGCTCACCAACTTTGGCAGTTTGCAAACTTGGTTCTAAATAAGCATCAATAATCTCTAAAGAATTAGGATTCACAAACTCCATATAATCTTTATCTTTATGCGCATCTGGAGCTTCATCTAAAAACAATCTATCATAAGCTCTAACTTCTGCTTTTATAGCGTGTTTTACAGAAACCCAATGCAAAGTACCTTTAACTTTACGCATGCTTTCTGGCGTTCCACTTCCAGATTTTGTTAACGGATCATAAGTACACTGTATTTCTGTAATATTTCCATCAGCATCTTTAGTACAACTATTTGCTGTAATAAAGTAAGCGTTTTTTAAACGTACTTCTTTTCCTAATTTCAAACGGAAAAACTTTTTATTCGCTTCCTCTCTAAAATCTTCTCTTTCAATATAAATTTCTCTAGAAAAAGGCACTTTTCTGCTGCCAAAACCTTCTTCATAATCATTATAATTGGCATCTAGCATTTCCTCTTCACCTTCAGGATAATTGGTAATAACCACCTTTACAGGATCTAAAACTGCCATAACTCTAGGCGCAGTTTTATTTAAATCTTCTCTAATTTTGAATTCTAAAAGGGCTACATCAATCACATTTTCTCGTTTAGAAACCCCAACAGTTTCTACAAAACTTCTAATAGAAGCAGGTGTATAACCACGTCTTCGCAAACCAGAAATGGTTGGCATTCTAGGATCGTCCCAACCAGCAACTATATTTTCTTCTACCAATTTTAACAACTTACGTTTGCTCATTATGGTATAACTCAAATTCAACCTAGAAAACTCACGTTGTTTTGGCGGATTTGGTAAAGTGTTTTTACTGTATTCATATACATGATCTCTAAACCAATTGTATAATTTACGGTGAGGTTTAAACTCTAAAGAACACAAAGAATGCGATATTTGCTCAATATAATCACTCTCACCATGCGTCCAATCATACATTGGGTAAATGCACCAATCTGTGCCAGTTCTATGGTGTGCTTTGTACATAATTCTGTACATTAAAGGATCACGCATTAACATATTATCATCTGCCATATCAATTTTGGCGCGCAAAGTATGTTCACCTTCCTTAAATTTTCCGTCTTTCATTCCTTGAAACAATTCCAAGTTTTCTTCCACAGATCTATTTCTAAAAGGACTGTTAGTACCCACTTGCGTTGGTGTTCCTTTTTGCTCGCGCATTGCTTCAGAAGATTGAGAATCTACATAAGCCTTACCATCTTTTATCAATAAAACAGCCCAATCATACAATTGCTTAAAATAATCTGAAGAATAGCATTCTTCTGCCCAATTATAACCCAACCAAGCAATATCTTTCTTAATAGCATCTACATATTCTTGCTCTTCTTTTGCAGGATTTGTATCATCAAAGCGCAAATTTACGGGTGCATTGTATTTTTGCCCCAAACCAAAACTTATACCTATGGCTTTTGTGTGGCCAATATGCAAATAACCATTTGGTTCTGGCGGAAAACGAAAACGCAAATCCTCATTTGGCATTCCATTAGCCAAATCTTCCTCTATAATATGCTCTATAAAATTGAGCGATTTAGTTTCTTCAGACATAAATTATCTCTAATAATTAAGCAACAAAATTACGTAAAACTTTGCTTATACCGTAAGTTGTGTAACAAAATTGTAAGTAATGCATCTAATAGGTAAATACTTTAAATTATGAGCGAACAAATTAGAAATTATACCTGCCCAAAATGCAACAGCAAAACTTATAAATTAGGCCAAATGCGCGCCACAGGTGGTACATTATCAAAAATTTTTGACATTCAAAATCAGAAATTCACCAGTGTAACCTGCAACAGATGCACCTATACAGAATTTTACAAAACAAAAACAAGTGCAATTAGCAACGTTTTCGATTTTTTTACCAGTTAATATTTTGGGCGTTACCTTTCAGGTCGCGCTTTCCGTTTTATCTTTTTTTAAAAAACAACCTTTATTTTTAAAGTAAATAAGAGCAATATTGCAACTATTTTAAAGTAAATAAACCCCACTGCTTTAAAAAAAGGATGCCACTGCAATCGCTAACGCAGGCGTATTTGCTAGTTAAAGTTTTCAGAAAAGCCAATTCTGTATTTATTAATTGTTGTAATTTTGTTTATTTAAAAGTTATATAGATTAAACATGTTTTCATTAGAAATAAATCATATTGCACTTTCTGTTAAAGACGTAGACAAATCTGTAGCATTTTATAAAAAAGTATTGTGTTTAAAAGAAATAGAAAACACGGCTTCAAACTCTAAAACCAGATGGTTGGCATTAGCAGAAAACAAACAACTGCATTTAATTCCAAGACCAAATTTAGAGGTTAAAACCAATAAAGCAATACATTTTGCCTTATCAACAAATAATTTTAAGCAAGTTTTAAATCATTTAAATACATTAGAAATTCCATTTTCAGATTGGAAAAACACACCAAACAAAAATTATATTAGAAAAGATGGTGTTCAACAAATATATTTTCAAGATTTAGACCAATATTGGGTAGAAGTAAACAATACACCAACTTTAAGTAAATAGCGTATTTTAATTGTAAAATAATGAGTAAAACAGAAGAAAAAAAACCAGATTTAGTAGTTTTTAATGAAGAAACCCAACAATATGATGCCGCTTTAAAACCTTATGGCACTTCTGCAAGTTCGCCTGTTATAAAACCATTAAATACAGCAAGTTGGAAAAATGATGGAATTCAGCGTGTAAACAAACAACTAAAATCTAAATTTGATGAGGTTAAAGCAGAATACGAAGCTTTAATGCAAAAATTTGAATACAACGATTTAATTTACAATGCAAAATTTAGTTTCGAGCCTATTTTTGGCGAAAACTACCACTTGTATAACAACAGAAATAACGAACCTTTTTTATCAATTATTTCTCCAGAACAATGTAGTTTTGAGTATTTAGGATCTTTTAGATTAAATACAGACAAAATGTGGGAGAAAATAGATTAATTTCAAACAAACCCTTAAAGAGTAAAACAATACAAATGGGAATTATACAAGTAAATAATATAAAACTCTTTGCAAACCATGGTTGTTTAGACGAAGAAGCAAAAATTGGTAGCGAGTATAGGGTAGATGTAGCTATAAAAGCCGATTTAAAAAAATCTGCAAAAACAGATAATTTAGCAGATACTGTAGATTATGTGCATCTAAACCATATTGTAAAAGAAGAAATGGCCATACGTGCAGAGTTGTTAGAAACAGTAGCACAACGAATTTTAGATCGTTTTTTTAAAGAGTTAAAAATGATTAGAAAAGCAACCGTTTCTGTGGCCAAAATAAATCCGCCAATTGGTGGTAATGTAACAGAAGTTGTAATTATTCTTACAAAAAAGAGATAATTTTATAAAAAAAGCCAAGTTAAAAGGCTTGGTTGCAAATAAAAGCGAGTTTAAAAGATCTCGTAAATAACTTACTTATGTTATTTTTTGGTGTAAAAAACAGAAAATATTCATCTTAAAAAATCAAAACATAAAAAACCTTGTAGATTTTAGAATTTTCATTAAATTTGCAATCCAATTACAAAAGGTGTCTTGGCCGAGTGGCTAGGCAATGGTTTGCAAAACCATGTACAGCGGTTCGAATCCGCTAGACACCTCTAAAAACCTTAATTCTTTAAACAGAATTAAGGTTTTTTTTTGATTGACAATTTTAAAATTATCAAATTAGGTGTTTTTGTAATCTTAAGATTTACTTATTTCTTGCAAAAGCTATTTTGCTTAAAAATTAGCAATTAAAGAAACGGATAAATTTCTACCAGGAGAAGCTATACCAGAGGCAAACTCTCTGTAATGAATATCAAAAATATTATCTAACCTTGCTTGTACAGATAAGTTGTTGTTTACAAAATAACTGCCATTAAAACCTAAGGTAAACCAACTAGGAGAACCAAAATAAATGGTCTGCTCTGTTGTTCCGTTTGGATTTACAATAGGTGTTAAATCATGATTATCTATACCTTCTGTAATGTTAAAATCTTCAATATCCTTTTTAGCATTAAAACGTATTTCTGCACCTAAAGCCAATTTATCTATGGCATAATTGGCTTCAAACTGTCCAAATAGTGGAGGTATAGAAGACATGGGTTCATCTGTATCATAGGTTCTACCTTTTGTGTAAGTAATAAAACCAGATGTTTTTAATCTTTTAGAAATACTTCCTAAATAATTTACGGTAAAACCTGTTATGTAAGCAGTTCCTTTATTTTGGTTAGATACAGCATTACCAAGTTCGCCATCAAATTCTATTTGTTGTATAGTACCATCAGTATTAAAAACAAAATCTCTTTGTATGTAATTGTTTAACAGGGTGTAATAAATATTTGCGCCAATTCTAAACTTTTTATCATTAAAATACTTTAGCATTCCTAACTCTGCATTGTATGCAAATTCTGGTGTTTCATTAATGTTAGGTACAGTAACATTACCTGCTTTTTCTCTTACTCTACCAATATCATCTATATTTGGTGCTCTAAAACCAGAAGATAAAACGCTGTTAATTTGCCAATTTCTATTGGGCTTGTATACGTAACCTAAGGTTGCTGTAAGCGCAGAATGATTTGCACTAATATCTGTATCTGCTAATTGTATAAAAGTTTGATCTATCCAAGTAGCATTTAAATTGGTATTGGTTAAACGGATACCTGTGTTTAAGGTAGATTTACTATTTACGTCTTGCCTGTAACCAACATAAGCAGCGGTGCTTAAATAATTACTACCACCATCTGGATAACGAGATTGTACATTAAAGTTTCTAGAGAATCCATTTATTTTTCCGTTTTCTATATTTAATTCTCTACCCAAAGCTTCCGATAAAACATCATTATAAGCCAGTTCAAAACCGTAAGATAATGTTCTAGTTTTATCTGTAGTTAAAGGCACATAAAAATCTCCATTTAAACTAAAAATATTAACCGTTTCTTCTCTATAAGATCTATTTAAACTATTAAATCTTCTTTGAATTCTGCTCTCTTTTATATTTTGATAAGCCGCCGTTAAAGTTCCTTTTTCGATCCAGTATTTATTTGGGTTTAGCAATAATTGAGATGAAATTAACAATCTATTTTGAGGTCCATAATACCATTCTGCAAATTTTAAAGAGCTATTGTCTGTAATGTCATTTAGTTCTGTTAATCTATCAAATCTTGGGATGTTAGATGATGTGGAATATTGTAAATTTATCTTTAAATCTGTAGTTTTAGAAATTGGTAGAAAAAATTTCTGTAAAACATCGGTTTGGTTATAACTTGTATTGCGTTGTAAATCTTGGTCTAAGTTTAGGGTAGGGTTTGCATTATAATTTCCATTTAAATTTTCGGAGAAATAAAATACTTTTCCCCAATTATTAAACCCATGTCTTCTGTTTTTACCCGCTTTTAAATCTCCAAAATCTGAATAAGAAACACTAGTTAAAGATGCCCAATTTTTTCTTCTAATTTCTGCTGAAACATTAAACGTAATTTCTTGGTTTACAGAAGAAAATCTTGAAAAATATTGACTTTTTACTGCATTCTCTTCAGAGAGTTTTGGTGTTTTTGTATAATAATGAATTACACCGCCTAAAGCATCTGATCCATAGATTACAGATGAAGGTCCAAAAACAACCTCTACTTTGTCTAGCATATTTGGTGTTACAGTAATAGAGTTTTGTAAATGGCCTCTTCTATAAATGGCATTATTCATTCTAACACCATCTACCACTAGTAAAACACGATTAGACTCCATACCTCTAATAACTGGGCTACCACCACCAGATTGAGATTTTTGCACTTTTATACCAGGTATGGTGGCTAATAAATCTGCAGAAGTTTGCGGAGATACTTTTTGTATATCTTTAGCTGAAATAACAGCTATTTCTTCGGCTATTCTTTTCGATTTTTCATCGGTTTTAAATAAAGAAATTACTACTTCATCTAACTGCTCAGATTCTTTGGTTAAGTAAACAATATAATTTTTTGTTTGTATAACCGTTTTTTTTAATCTTAAAACAGCGTATGATAAATGAGAAAAAACAACAATTTCATTGCTTTTAAAAGCAGAAATATCTGCAAAACCTTTATTATTTGTTGTTAGATTTATAGATTGATTATCATTATAAATAGATACATTTTTAACAATTTTACCCGTTTGCAAGTCTACCACTTTTACATTTTGTGACAGTATTGCAAGGTTTATAAGAAAGAAAAGGGCGAAAAGTATTTTTTTCATCAACTAAAAACAGTCTCTAAAATTTGTAAAGATTTTGGTTTTCTAAATCCGTCCAAATGTAATTTAAAATATTGTATAATAATCTGTAAAACTAATTGTCTTTCATTTTTACTAAACGAAACTTTTTCTATGGCATCAAAATTTATGCCTAACAGCTTTTTAAACTGATAAAATTGGTTACCAGATATTATATTTTTTTGATGAATGGATTCAGAAAAACTACCATCTAATAAATTAAAGCTTGCACTATTATTTTCTGTAACATCAGGATAAAAGCCAAGATACTTAGTTAAATTTAATAAAAAAAGTAGGTGAAAATTGGTAATTTTATCATGCAGATCTAACCAAACAAAAGCAGTTTCTAAATAATTGTATAATGGTAAATTTTCTTCTTCTTCTTGAATACTATTTGTTAAAACTTCTGACAAAAATAAAACCACAGATTGTTTTACAATATCTTTATAAATAGTTTTGTATGGGTTTAATATCTGTACTTCTTTTAGCGTATGTAATGTGGTTTTAGTACTATGATTTGCTACTAAAGTGAGTTGTGTAAGCGGTTGAAAATAGGCTGCTTTAATACCACCTTTTTTAGCTTTTAACACACCTTTAATGATATATGATTTTAAACCTTCTTTAGCTGTAAAACATCGCACAATTAAACTAGTATCGCTATATTTTAATGCGCTTAAAACAATTGCTTTTGTAGTAATAATTGCCATTTAATTTACTATGGCAATTTTAGTTACAGAGGTTTCAGAAGCATCATCATTAGAAAGTAAAACAATATAAATACCAGATGCAACGTTTCTTCCTGCTAAGTTTTTCTTATTCCAAACTACTTTACCACCTTGTAATTCTTGCCCTTCTACCACATTAGTTTCATGCACTAAATTACCTGCTACGTCTATAATTTTTACATTGGTTCCTTTGGGTAATGTGGTGTTGTTTCTGCCTGTAATTGTAACTGTTTGGTGGTTTTTAAGTGCAGGGTTTGGGTAGGCATATACTTCACCTAAAACATCACCAAAAGGGGCAACATTACTATTGTAGGCAACAATACCTTTATCTGTAGCAAAATATACCTTTCCAGAGCTGTTATCTACTCTAATTTTTAAAATTCTGTTAGATGGTAATGGAGAGTTTTGTTTGCTAAAATTGGCTATTGTTGTTTGTCCGCTTGGGTTTGTGTATAAAGCGCCACCATTGTCTGTACCAATCCATTTATTATCTGCACCATCTACAAAAATGCTGTTTATGTTTTGATCTCCTGCTAATCTTCTAGCAATACCATCATCTAAAATAATAATAGGGTTTGCGTTAGAAATAGTTTCTTGAAACACGCCAGAAGCATTATTATAAACTACTAAACCAGCTCTTGTGCCAATCCATATTCTGTTGCTATTATCTACAGCAACTGTATTTACATAACCGTCTGGTAAATTACCTAAGTTTGGTGTAGCTATTAAAGATTTTTTTTGGTTACCGTTTTCATTAAAAATAAATACGCCGTTATTTCTAGAACCATACCAAACGGTATTATTTCTATCAATTACCATTTCTGTTAAACCAAATGCAGGGTTTGTTTTTACAGAGCTCATATCTACACCAGACCAAGCACCATTAACAGATAGTTTTTTAAGCTCAGTTGGCACCCCAATATTGGTTACCCATAAATTACCTTGATTGTCTAGAGCTGTGCCACTAGTTCTTATTGTAACTCTATTGGGTATATTTGCTACAATATCTTCTAAACCACTATTATTTTGATTGTAAAATTGAGTGATTTCATCATTTTCTACCACTACAATTCCGCCTGTTTCTATACTATTAATGTTGCTTGTATCTCCTGCAGAGCTTATGTATACTTTGTTTTCTGCATTGGTATCTATTGTAATGGCATTTAAATCTGTTAAAGGGGTTTGTGGTGTAGATAGTGTATTTAGCCAAACATCTCCATTAAAGTGGCTAAAGCCTTGTTTTCTAGATAATGGAGCAAATGTTGTGGTATAGCCACCGTAAACTACCCATAAATCTTTATTGTGCACTGCTATAGAAAAAACATCATTAGAAAGTGGTCCTTCTGGGTGAATTTCCAAATAATTAGCGGGTTCATTTAATGTTGCTGTTAAAATACCAAATTCTCTAGTGCCTAAAAACACAAGGTTATTTTCAAAAGAAATGGAGTTTAGCGTAAAATCTAAATCTGTTGTGGTGTTAAATCTTATAAGTTCTGATAAATTTGAGTCTAAAACAATTCCAATTTTATTTAAAGCAATATTTAAGTGTGTTGCTGTAGATTTTAAGTCTTTAATTTCTTCTAAGAAATTTTTAACTTCGTTTAAATTGTTACCTTCTAAAGCAAATAATCTACTATTTTCTGTGACATAAATGTTGTTTAAAATAGCAATGTTAGAAAAATTTCTACCAGAAAATAAGTTTTCCCAATTATTAAAATCTATTAATAAATTATTAGTAATATCTGCTTTAAATATTCCAGATTCTGTAGCAGCATAAATTGTGTTTTCTGCTATTAATGTTTCGTTTATATTTATTGAAGATGAATTGATACCTATAAAATAAGTGTCTCCAAACTCTAGTTTATCAATGTCATACACCACAATGGCAAAAGGTGTAGATAAGTAGAGTTTATTGTTAAATTCAGAAATATGATTGATACTTTTTTCTCCTGATTGATTAAAGTTTACAATATCTGAAGAAATCGTTATGGCACCATTTTCATCTACAACCTCTACCAAACCGTTTTCATAGCCTATAACTAATCTTTTAAAAGTAGCACTAAAGTAAATAGAAGTAGCAGTTTCTCCAGAAAGCCCTTGTACAGAAGATAATTTTTGTATTTCACCATCTACAGTATTATAAGTAAAAACGGCATTATCTGCCAATGCATAAATTATAGCATCTACCTTAATAAAATCTTTAACATTATTGTAAGAGTAAAAATCTTCCCAAGCATCACTAAAATCTGTTTGAGAGTGTAAGCTAAAAGAAAGTATAAGTATATAAATTGAAAAGAGTTTTTTCATTTTAAAAATTTATAGTTCAAAGATATTTATTTATTGTTACAATAACGCAGAAACGTAGTACATTAGTGTAAAATTATACGCACATTTTATGGGTTTAGAAATAGAAAGAAAATTTTTAGTGTTAAATACAGAATTTAAAGAGGATAGTTTTCAGAAAAAATATTTAAAACAGGGGTATTTAAATACAGATAAAGAGAGAACCGTAAGAGTTAGAATAGCTAACCAAAAAGCTTTTATTACTATTAAAGGAAAATCTAATAAAAGTGGCACCACAAGATTTGAGTGGGAAAAAGAAATAGCCATAACAGATGCAGAGCAATTGCTTTTACTCTGTGAAGATAGTATTGTAGAAAAATACAGGTATTTTATAAAAAATGATGCCTATATTTTTGAGGTTGATGAGTTTTTAGGCGAAAATAACGGACTAATTTTAGCAGAAATAGAATTGGATACAGAGCACACCAATTTTAATAAACCAGATTGGTTAGACAAAGAGGTTACAGGAGAAATTAAATATTATAACTCTTATATTTGTAAAAATCCTTTTAAAACTTGGGAATAAAAAAACCTCGAACAAAGTTCGAGGAAATTTAATAAACCTACCCCCTAAATAAATTTATAAATACCCAACATGTTAATAAAAGTTAACATGCTGATTATAACAAATATAACTATTTTTTCTAGAAAAACAAATTTTTTAAATTTTTCATAAAATGAGATGCAAATTATTTTAAAATTATAGAAATCTGTTAGTAGATAAAAGGTTTTGTTTTGAATTTTGTATTGTTTAATAATATTGTAGCTATAAATTGTATATCGATAAAAAATGGCAAAAGCTACCTAAAAGCACAAATAAATGAAAAATAGCATGATTGTAAGGTATTTTTCGAATCATATAAAGCACAGCACCAATACTATAAAAAAGCCCGCCTAAAAATAATAAGTTAATACTAAAAGAAGACAAACTGTCTATTAAAGGCCCTATAAAAAAAACGACTTGCCAACCCATTAAAAGATACATTGCTGTAGAAATTTTGCGGTATTTACCTGTAAAAAATAATTTTAGAACAATACCTATTAAAGCAAAAATCCAAACAAAAACTACCATATAATTTCCTAAAGAAGAATTTAAACCCACTACACAAAATGGTGTGTAACTACCTGCAATTAAAAGATATATTGCAGCATGATCTAAAATATTTAGTTGTCTTCTTTTTTTAGGATTTTTTGCAGCATGGTAAAAGGTAGAAGCTGCGTAAAGTATTACCATACTTAATCCATAAATTATAAAACTAGCTGGTTTCCAAAAACCTGAGTAATTTAAAGATTTCATAGTTAAGAAAGGCAAGGCAACAAGGCTTAATAACAAGCCAATGGCATGAGACCAAATGTTTAATCTTTCTTCTGTTGCTGAATATTTATAGTTTAATTTTTCGCTCATTTTTTCTATTCGTATCTTTCATATAAGCTTTATCATTTTCTAAATCTTGCTTTAAAATAGCAAAAGTTTTATCTTTTAGCGGTATTAAATCTTCTTTTAAATGCATATTTTTTGTGGGTATAAATTTATGTTGTTTAACCCTTATAACTCCAGGGCCACCTTTGTAAATATCCCAAGAAAAAAAACGTTTACAATCGTAATATGTTTGTGGTACAATGGGTATTTCAAACTCAATTGCTAAACTAAAAGCACCTTTTTTAAATGGTGCTAAAATTACATTTTCTTCTGGTACTAATCCTTCAGGAAAAATAGCCATACTTACCCCATTTTGTAAGCGCTCCTTAGCCATTTTAAATACTCGTTTTTTACTTTCTGCGCTGCTTCTATCTACCATAATTACTACTTTTTTATAAAAAAAGCCAAAAATGGGTATTTTTACCAATTCTTTTTTACCAACAAAAACAATTGGATTTTTACTTAAAGCAATTAATATAAAAGGATCTAAAAGAGAAGTGTGATTAGGGCAAAACATATAACTTTTATCAGCTTCAATTTTTTGTACTTCTTTAAAATTTATTCGAAACCCCATGCCATATACCAAGATTTTAGAAATAATTCTGGCAATAGCCCAAAACCGATGATAATACTTAAAATCTAAAGTAAAAACCAGCAGAAAAGGCGATAAAATTAAAATACTAGTAAATAGCAATAAGTAAAACCAAAACCGCCAAATAAGTAAAAAAGGTATTTTAAAAAACTTCATACATTGCAATATTACTAATATTCTTTTTGTTTATAGATTTTATCTAATCAAAACCTTATTTTTACGCTTTAAAGCGGATGTAATTTTCGCTCTTTAAAAAAAACTTAAAATAAAAATTAATGTCTAGAATATTAACAGGTGTACAAAGTACAGGAACACCACATTTAGGAAATTTATTAGGTGCTATTTTACCCGCAATAGAAATGGCTAATAATCCAGAAAATGAAGCTTTTTTATTTATAGCAGATATGCATTCTTTAACACAAATAAAAGACGGTAATCTTTTAAGAGAAAATACGTATAGTACAGCTGCAACTTGGTTGGCTTGTGGTTTAGATATTACTAAAACTGTTTTTTATAGACAGAGTGATATACCACAGGTAACAGAATTATCTTGGTATTTGAGCTGTTTTTTTCCTTACCAACGTTTAACTTTAGCACATAGTTTTAAAGACAAAGCAGATCGTTTAGAAGACGTAAATGCGGGTTTATTTACGTACCCAATGCTTATGGCTGCAGATATTTTATTGTATGATGCAGAGGTTGTACCTGTTGGCAAAGATCAACTGCAACATTTAGAAATGGCAAGAGATGTTGCAAATAGATTAAATAATAGTGTGGGAGAAACCTTAATTGCGCCCCAAGCAAAAATACAAGAGCATACAAAATTAGTGCCTGGTATAGATGGCGAAAAGATGAGTAAATCTAGAAATAATACCATTAATATTTTTTTAACCGATAAAAAGTTAAGAAAGCAAATAATGGGCATTAAAACAGATAGTTTAGCTCTAGAAGCCCCAAAAAATCCAGATACAGATAATGTTTTTGCATTGTATAAATTATTAGCTTCTGATACACAAATAAATCAGATGCGTGCTAATTATGTGGGTGGAAATTACGGTTATGGCCATGCAAAACAAGCTTTGTATGAATTAATTATAGATAAGTTTGCCGTTGTTAGACAACGTTACAATCATTTTATGGACAATAGAAATGAAATTGATGAAGCACTTAAAGTAGGTGCAGAAAAGGCAACTTTGGTGGCAAATGATGTTTTAAAAAGGGTAAGAGCTAAAGTAGGCTATTAATTATATCTTTAAATTTTATAAAAAACCACGCAAATATTGCGTGGTTTTTTGTGCGCTTATTTTGTGATAAAACACACTATTAAAAACGGTAAGACTTTGTTATTTTGTTTTTAGTTTTAGAAAACTCAATTTAAATTATTCTTAAACCCATTGGCAAACAATACCAGCCATAATAGCTAAAGTAAGTAACCAATACCCTGCATTTATAGCAATGTATTTAAAAGATTTTTTTTCAAATAAAGCTTGAATGGCTAAAATGGGCATGCTTAAGAAAAAGCCATAGATAATTCCATGAAAAGCACCGTGTTTAAATGTTCTAAAACGGTCTCCATAAGTAGCAGTAAAATTTTCGAATAATTGAAAAGCTTCTCCTGTTTGCTCATTAAAACCAGGTTCGCCAGCTAAGGTAGAATATACACCCATTTGATGTATTGTCATTGGCATTAAAGCAAACGCAATTAAAAAACTTAGCACGTAACAAATTAAAAGTGTTTTAACCATATTGGTGCCTTCTAAAGATGCTTTTGTAAAGCCCATTTGAAGCATCCACGTTTTACCAAATAAAGGACCATACCAAATAGAACCTATTAGCATTGGTACAAATGCGGCAATTATAAAAGCAAAAAAATTCATTTCCATCTTAAAAATAGTTTTTGGTTGAGAACCAAAGATAGGAAATAAGAAATTATGGTGGAATTGTAAAAGCTATAAACCCAAAAAGAAGCTCTTCTTTTTGGGTTTAAGATTGTAATATAATAAGTTTTCTAATTTATTTTTAAAGATTTACCAATAGCTTCTAATTCAAACAAAAACGCGCGCTTGTTTACAGATGGCGCGTAGGTAAAACCTTCAAAAACAATAACTCTATTGTTTTTTTTGTCTATTACAGAATAGTTAATAAAAGGGCCTGCCATAAAATCGTTTTTAACTTCCCATTTTCCACGAGTTTCAAAAGCTTTAGTACCATTTACAATAGTTTCTTGGGTATAAGGTGTGTAGGCTTCTTCTGTAATCATGTGCATGGTTTCTTGGTCTGAACCTGGTATGTGAGCTTCTCCAATACTATCTCTAACAGCAACAATATTTTCTGCAACTTTAGTTTCATCCTTTAAAGGAATGGCATAAATTAAAATATTATTACTACCTGTTTTTGCAATGCCGCTTTTTAGATGCTGTCTTAACCATAAAAAATTACCTGTATCTTCTACAGTTCTAAAATTATCTGGTATTGTAAAATCTATATTTAAACTATTTAATGTTTTATAGTTGGCATTATTTATACGTCTATTGGTAAAGATATTTTGAGTGTTTTTAATTTCAGATTCTAAAAAGGTTTGTATAATTTTTTCCTCATTTTTTTTAAACATTGCTATTGCACTAGCGTTATCTTTACCATAAATATAAACTATGGTTTGTGGTTTTGCATATATATTTTGTTTTACATAAAACTCATCTTTATCTGCTGTTCCAATAACTAAGATATTTCTGTTTATCTTCATCATACTATTAAAACCAGCTGGTGCAATTTGTGATACTTTTAAAACAGGTTCTGGTTGAGGTAAGCCCACAACAAGTTCTCCAAAAGAATTTCTTATTATTGTGCCTAAATCTCCATTCCAGTTACTGGCTTTGGTAACTACCATAACTTTATTTAAAGTTCCTATAGAACCTCTTAGTACAAATTTATCGTTTCCTTGGCAAGCGGAAAGCAGTGCAAAAAGAATACAAATGGCTACTATTTTTTTCATAATGTATGGTTGTAAATTATTAAGTTTGATTTTCAGAAATAGCATAGCAACAATTGTTCCAATGATATGTTTTTAACTTATAAAAAAGTTAAAAAATATTAGATTTCTTTTTCTGCGGATAAAGTTATAGTTTTTTTGGATATACAGACAAAC
The DNA here is from genome assembly GCF_947495205.1 of uncultured Polaribacter sp. GTDB lineage: Bacteria > Bacteroidota > Bacteroidia > Flavobacteriales > Flavobacteriaceae > Polaribacter. The sequence goes on from NZ_CANLXV010000014.1 coordinate 77,783, forward strand.
GTTGTCCTATTTTTAATTGACTTGTTTTAAGTCGATTCCATTTTTTTAAATCGCTTACCCTTACACCATATTTTTTTGCAATTTTACCAAGATAATCGCCACTTTTTACTTTGTATCGCACTCTTTGGTCCATTTCAAAGTACTTAGGTAAGGGTTTTTCTCTTTTGGCATCATTTTCATCTGCCAAAGCATAAATTGCGTTTTCTTTATCTAAAAATTCTATAATTTTATTACTTGGTAGCCTTACTGCATAATTTTTACCTTTTATAAAGGGAATAATATCTAATTTATAAGAAGGGTTTAGATTGCTAATAATTTCTTCATCTAAATTAATTTTCTCAGCAATTTGATCAAAACCAATGGTTCTTTTAATACGAATGGTATCTGTTTCAAAATTAAAATATGCTGGAATATCACTATAAATATTATGCTCATTTGCATATTCAAAAATATACATAGTAGCATAAAAAGCGGGTACATAACCTGCCGTTTCTCTTGGTAAATAAGGTCTTATATTCCAATAGTTTTTGTTTCCACCAGAACGTTTTATAGCTTTTCTAACATTTCCTGGGCCAGAATTATAAGCGGCTAAGGCCAAATCCCAATCGCCAAAAATGTTAAAAAGTTCACTTAAATATTTGCAAGCAGCAATGGTTGCTTGTACAGGATTTTGGCGCTCATCTACATAAGAACTTACCTTTAAACCAAACTGTATACCTGTGCCATACATAAATTGCCACAAACCTGTTGCACCAACTCTAGATTTTATTTTTGGTCTTAATGCAGATTCTACAATAGCCAAATATTTCATTTCTAAAGGAATATCATATAGGTTTAAATGTTGCTCAAACATGGGAAAATAATATTTTGCCTTTGCCATTAAAGCCGGATAATATTTTTTTCGATACAACAAATAACTATTGATTACTTTTTCTAAAGAAGCATTATATGCTAAGTTAAAAGGTGTTCTACTGTTTAATGTATTAAGCCTTAATTTTAGTAAATCTGTGGTTACAGAAGTTTTGGTTTCGCCAATAATATCTTTATCATTAAGAACATAAGTTAAAGTGTCTATTAAAGGCGATTTAAATTTTGCAGCAATCCATAAACTATCGATTTTGGTTAATTGTTTGTCTGTAAAAACTGCCGTTTGTGTACTGTCTTTCTGTAAGCTTAAACTGTCTATAGTTTTTATAGGAAAAACTGTGTCTTTTTTTACTAAAAGAGTATCTATTTTTGTTTCAATTAATAGTGTATCCTTTTTCAATTGAAAGATGGTATCCTTTTTTTCTTGTGAAAAAATGGCGGCAGTAAAAAATAAGAAAAGAAGTAGTTTTTGCATTCAGTATTTTTAGGTTTTATAAAGATAAAACTGTTTTTTTTAAAGATTTAATTCTACTGCAATTGGGCAATGGTCGGAATGTTTTGCCTCTGGTAAAATATAAGCTCTACTAATTTTATCTTGTAAAGGTTTGGTTACCATGGCATAATCTAAACGCCAACCTTTGTTGTTTGCTCTAGAATTTGCTCTATAACTCCACCAAGAATATTCTTGTTTTTCTGGATTTAAGAAACGAAAACTATCTATAAAACCGCTGTTTATAAATTTAGAGAGCCAATCTCTTTCTTCTGGTAAAAAACCAGAAACACCTTTCATTTTTGGGTTATGAATATCTATGGCTTCATGACAAATATTATAGTCTCCACAAACTACTAAATTTGGTATTGTTTTTCTTAATGTTGATAAATATTCTAGAATTTCATCCATATAATTAAACTTATAATCTAGTCTTGCTGTATTTGTGCCAGAGGGTAAATACATGCTCATTACAGATACGTCATCAAAATCTACTCTTAGGTTTCTTCCTTCAAAATCCATAGTTTCTATACCAGTGCCATATGCTATATGATTTGGTTTTTCTTTACAAAAGATTGCCACAGAAGAGTAGCCTTTTTTTTCTGCAGAAAACCAATAATGGTAAGGGTAGCCTGCAGCCTCAAATTCTTCTAAATTTAATTGCTCTTTATGCGCTTTGGTTTCTTGTATGCAAATTACATCTGGATTTGCAGCCTTTAACCAATCTAAAAACCCTTTTTTTAATGCAGCTCTTATGCCGTTTACGTTGTATGATATTATTTTCATATTGCCTTTTTTAATTTCCCTAAAAGGGAAAAAATACGCTTTTGTTTATAGTATTATATGCTTAACCAATTGATTAAATTTTTTATTGATTCTAAATTTTAAAAGTTTTAGACTCATTTAGAGTAATTAGACTTTTTATATTTATTTGTTTACTTTTATTCTAGATGCATTTAACTTACTTATTTTATTCATCTAAAATAATTGGTTTCTTTAAAAAGAGCCATGTAATTTGTATTTTTGTACCAGTTTGGGTTTGAATTTTCTTTTTTCTTGGCGACAAAATAAATAAAAATGGCATTATAATTAGGATTCTAATCAGAAGACGATCTACATGAAATACAAAATCTAAAATTGCACTTAAAACCAAAACAGTAGCAAAACCTATTAAAAAGGGTTTTTGAGCTAAATATTTAATCATACTTTACATTTTTTTATTGATTACCTTTTTAAAAAATAACCATTTTATTTGCTCTTCTTCTCCGGTTTGTTTTTCTACAATTTTTACTTTGGGAGACAATACAAAAGCCAACGCACAAGCAACACCAGTGCTTAAAAAAGTGTTTTCAATTTTAAAAACCTCTTTTGCTAAAGTTATAAAACACACAATTAAAATAGGATTTATGAGCCAATAAAATTTTTTAAATAAATGCATAAAATTAATAATTATCTCTTAAGGTTCTTCTCATAATTTTATTACTCGCAGTTCTAGGCAATGTATTAATTTTTACAAAATCCATTACCTTAAACAGCGGATTCAATTCTTTTTTTACAATTTGTTGTGCCAATTCTAAGCGTTTTTCGTTGTTATTTTTGTTATTTTTTTCAACATAAAAAACCACTAATTTTGCTGGACCGCCATCTTTAGGTGCAACTGCAATTGCCGCAGATTCCTGCACAAAACTTAGCAGGTTTATAGCAGCTTCTATTTGAGTAGCACTTACTTTAATTCCGCCTAAATTCATAGCATCATCTACTCTTCCTAAAATTTTAAAATAACCATTTGGTAAAGTTTGTAGTTCATCTCCGTGCCTTCTTAAAATGCTTTTATATTTTGGTGTATTTTTGTAATAAATATCAAAATGATCTTTATTTAAAAGATTGTTAGAAAGCCCCATAATTGGCGGAATTAAAAAAACCTCTCCTTTTTTGGTTGCAGTATAACTTTCATCCAGTAAAACAAAATTAGTACCCAAAGCTTTGGTAGAAAAGGTACTTGCCTTATTTTCTTGTACAACAGTGCTAGTTACATAACCACCACCTATTTCTGTGCCACCACAGTATTCTATTACAGGTTTGTTATTTGCCAATTGCATTAAATATTCCATTTCTGTAGGATTAGAAACTTCTCCTGTAGAACTAAAATTTTTAATAGCACTCCAATCTAGAGATTCCATACAAGCCTTATTTTTCCAGTGTTTTACAATGCTAGGAATTACACCCAACATGCTTACATTAGCTTCTTGTACAAATTTTCCAAAGTTTTTATCTAAAGGCGCATCATAATACAATGCTATTGCTGCTTTATTTATTAGCGTTGCAAAAATTAACCAAGGTCCCATCATCCACCCTAAGTTTGTTGGCCAACAAACAACATCATTTTGTTGTATGTTTTGATGGTAAAAACCATCTGAAGCGGCTTTAATTGCTGTAGTAGCATTCCAAGGAATTGCTTTAGGTTCACTTGTAGTTCCTGAAGAAAATAAAATTGTTATATTTTCTTGAGGTGTTAATTGTACCGCCGTAAAATTGGTGTTTTCAGATAAAAAATCATTCCAAAAAACATCGTTATTTCTTAGGGTAACCTTTGCTGTAGTTTGGGTTTGCAAAACTACAATTTTATGGGCTTTTGCCTGTACAACTTTTTCATATAAAGAAAACGTTTTGTTAGCTCTTACTAAAAAATCTTGTGTAAAAATTACTTTTGGTTTTGTAATTGCCAAACGAATTTCAATTTCTTTTGGCGTAAAACTATCTACAATAGTGGCTACTACAATACCCGCTTTTATGGCTGCTAAATAAATAGCAACACACTCTAAAGTCATTGGTAAATCTATGGCAATGGTATCTCCTTTTACTATGCCAATGGTTTTAAAACTATTGGCAATACGATTTACTAAGTTTTCTAATTGTTTTTGTGTTATTTTTTGAACTGTTGCATTTGGTTTTTGATAAATTAAAGCAACAGCATTATCATTGTTTTTAAAACAAGAATCTACAATATTTAATTGTGCACCAAAAAGCCATTTTGCTTGTGTAACGCCATCTTGTAAATTTAATATTTCTGTATATTTTTTTTGTTGAATAATATTTAATTCGGCTACAGTTTCGCTCCAGAATTGTTCTTTATTTGCTGTAGACCAACTCCATAATTCTTCATAAGAAGTAAATTGATGTTTCTGCATCAATTTACCAATATTAGAATTTTGTATGCTTTTTTCAGTTGGTTTCCAAATCATAAAGTTGGCTTGCTTATTTTTTTAGAATATGGGTAAGTTTAAAAATCTGTATCTTCTTTAATAATTACTTTAGGTGTATCCTCTTTTTTATTGGCATCTTCTTTTGCAGAGCCTTCTTCGCAGTTGATGTTTACAGATAAATTATCGGGTTTTTCAAAATCAACTTTACTTATATTTAGGTTTTTATCTGCATAACATTTTTGCATAAATAAAGCCCAAGAAGGTAAAGACATGGTTGCTCCTTGGCCATAGCCAATTCCAGGAAAATGGGTTGCTCTGTCTTCTCCACCTGTCCAAACACCAGTTGCTAAATTGGGTACAATACCCATAAACCAGCCATCTGATTGGTTTTGAGTGGTACCAGTTTTTCCTGCAATATCATTCTTAAACAAGTATGGAAAACCAGTTACAATTTTTGGATAACCTGTTCTTGGAGTTCTTAATCTTACTCCAGAACCAGATTGTGTAACACCTTTTAATAAATCGATAACTACATAAGCAGATTCTTCACTTAAAACCTCTTGTGTTTCTGGTGTAAATTCTTCTAAAACTGTTCCGTTTTTATCTTCTATTCTTGTAATAATCATAGGACTTACGCGCAAACCACTATTTGCAAAAGTTGAGTATGCACTTACCATTTCTAATAAAGACAATTCAACAGCACCTAAAGCAATAGAAGGATTTGCAGGAATATTACTTTCTATACCCGCAGATTTTGCCAAACGAACTACATTTTGTGGAGAAACCATATCTATTAACCTTGCAGACATGGTATTTACAGAACCTGCCAAACCTTCTTTTAAAGTTAACATTCCACCATATTTATCGTTAGAATTATCTGGCATCCATTCTTCTGGAATTCCGTATTTTCCTTTAGGAATTGTGTAATGTACATTAGGAAACTGATCACATGGAGATAGCTTTAATTGATTAATTGCAGTAGCATATACAAATGGTTTAAAAGTAGAACCTACTTGTCTTTTTTGTTGCCCAACTGCATCAAATTTAAAATGTTTGTAATTTACACCACCAACCCAAGCTTTTATATGGCCTGTTTGTGGTTCTATTGATAATAAGCCAGAACGCAAAAAATACTTATAATATTTAATAGAATCATTAGGAGACATTATGGTATCTAAATCTCCTTTGTAAGAAAAAACCTTCATTTTAGTTTTCTTGTTGAAAACTTGATTGATGTATTTTTTAGATTTACCGGCAATTTTTAAACGTTTGTATCTGTCAGAATTTTTCTTAGCGCGTTCTAAAATGGCTTGAATTTGGTTTTTTTCAATATCGTAAAAAGGTGCTGTTTTATTCTTTTTTTGTTCTTTAAAAAAGAAGCTTTGTAAATTTGCCATGTGCTCATTAATTGCTTCTTCTGCATACATTTGCATTCTAGAATCTAAGGTTACAAATATTTTTAAGCCATCTTTAAAAATATTGTATTGCTCGCCATTTGGTTTTGGATTATTTTTTACCCAAGCACGCATTACTTTTTGTAAATGACCTCTAAAGTAAGTTGCATAACCTTCGTTATGATTTTCTGGAGTGTAATTTATTTTAAGTGGTAGTTTTTGTAGCGAATCTTTTTCTTTTGCCGAAATAAATTCATTCTTTAGCATTTGTGCAAAAACAACATTTCTTCTTTGTAGAGATTTCTTTTTAGAAACTCTTCTATTTGGGTTGTATTGTCTAGGATTTTTAAGCATAGCTACAATAATTGCAGATTCTTGTAAATCTAAATCTTTGGCTTCTTTACCAAAGTAAATTCTTGCTGCAGAACGTATACCAGATGCATTAAACAAAAAACCTTGCGTATTTAAATACATTGCAATAATTTCTTGTTTTGTATACTGGCGTTCTAATTTTACGGAAACCACCCATTCTTTCATTTTTTGTGCAATTCTCACAAAAATATTAGAAGAGGCTTTTTTGGTAAATAAATTTTTTGCCAATTGTTGTGTTATGGTACTTGCACCACCGCCGGCTCCTAATTTTGCAACTGCCCTTGCCAAACCTTTAAAATCTATACCAGAGTGCTCAAAAAATCTTTCGTCTTCTGTAGCAACTAAAGCTTGTATTAGATTATCTGGTAATTCATTAAAGTGAATTGGTGTTCTGTTTTCTGTAGCATATTTACCAATGGTTTTGCCATCTGCAGAAATTACTTCTGTGGCTAAATTGGTTTGTGGATTTTCTAATTCTTCAAAAGTTGGTAAAGCACCAAAACCACCAACAGATGCTATAAGAAATAATAATAAAATTAGCGCAAAACCTCCTAAAACCAAACCCCAAAACCATTTTAGGTATTTTTTAAAACTAGTAGTTGCTGTTTTTTTTGTTGCCATAGTAAATAAAATTGCTTTTAAATTTAGAAGACTGTATTTTTAATACTCTTTTAAAAGAGAAAATTATTGTGTTTTTTCGATGCTTAAACCAACATCTTGTATTCCTTGTAATGCTTGTATGGGTTCTATTACTCCGTTTTTACGCATTGCTTGTCTTATTTTAAAATGATAAAATCCAGCATTTGGAAAAACTTTACGTTCTTTATAAAATAACTTATTTTCTTTAATTTCAGAAAATCCTTCGCCTAAAAAACGACCATTTACATCTGCCATTTTATATTGTAAAGTATCTATTATTAGCTTATTGTCTGGGAATTTAAGTGTTGTAATTACATATAAATTACTAAACTCATAAGCACTGTTATTTCTAATATTGATAAACAAGTTTTTAGGTGAAATGGTGTCCTTTATTTCAAATTGAAAACTTATGGTATCATTTTTTGCCCAAGAATTATTTGCGATGCTTTTATATTGATTAAATTCTGATACGTTATTACAAGCCAAAATTAAACCAAGGAATAGGATTAGATGAACACATCTATTTTTCAAAATCGTTTCCATTTTTAGGAGTATTGTTTTTACGATTTCTATTTGGGTTTCGCCTTGGTTTGTTTGTCTTTTTTACTTCGCCTTTAGGCTGCTGATTATTATTTGTATTCGGTTTTCTTTTTGGTCTTGGTTTAGGCTTGTTTTGTTGCACAGCATTATTTTGCGATTTTGCCTGTGGTTTTCTGTTTGTGTTTTTTCTAGCAGGTTTATTGCCATTAGGTTTATTGGGGCTTGCTGGTTTATTGGCATTTGCATGAACTACCTTCTTTTTATTGCGGTTGTTTCTTCTGCGTTTGTTTTTCTTTGGCGCATCAAAACGCGTTAAACTATCTTGCCCAACTGCATCTTCAAAATCTACTTTTACAGCAACTTCTACATCAGATTCATATTCTTCTAAAGTTGCAGATTTTTCTCCTTTTTTATTCAGTTTTATAATTTCTAAAACTTGTTCTAAGGTGAGTCTAAACCATTTAAAACGCTCTTCTTTATAGGTATACCAAAGGTGTTCTTTAAAAATATCCATTTTTACAAAAATGGCATCTCCTTTTTCTGTTTTTAAAATTACATCTTGTTTTGGAAAACTTTTTAAAGCATCTAAATAGGTATCTAATTCAAAATTTAAACAACATTTTAATTTACCACATTGCCCCGCTAATTTTAGCGGATTTAAAGACAGTTGCTGGTAACGTGCTGCAGAGGTGCTTACTTTTCTAAAGTCTGTTAACCAAGTAGAGCAACACAACTCTCTACCACAAGAACCTACACCACCTAAACGTGCTGCTTCTTGTCTTGCGCCTACTTGTTTCATTTCTACTCTTATAGAAAAGGCACTTGCCAAATCTCTAATTAATTGTCTAAAATCTACACGAGATTCTGCGGTGTAATAAAAAGTAGCTTTGTTGCCATCTCCTTGATATTCTACATCAGACAATTTCATTTGCAAACCCAAACCGCCTAAGATTTCTCTTCCTCTGCGTTGTGTTTCTTCTTCTTTAGCTCTAGATTGTTGCCAAACATCAATATCTCTTTGGCTTGCTTTTCTGTAAATTTTCTTTACATCTTCATGATCTTCAGTAATTTTGCGCTTTTTCATTTGCACTTTTACCAATTCTCCTGCCAAAGAAACGGTTCCAATATCATGCCCAGGATTTCCTTCTACAGCCACAATATCTCCCATAGTTATGGGTAAATTATCTACATTTTTATAAAAATGTTTTCTTCCGTTTTTAAAACGGACTTCAAAAATATTAAAACGTTCTTGTCCACTTGGCAAGGTCATATTAGACAACCAATCGAAAACAGCTAATTTTTGACTGCCACTTCCGCAAGTTCCTGTGCCACAATTACCATTACTTTTACATCCTTTTGGTACTCCATTTTCTGTTGTACCACAACTTCCACATGCCATATATATCCTTAGTTTTTAGTGGTTGATTTTTAATAGTTAGTGCTTTACTGTACAAAGCCTTACCTAACTTTTAAATAACGAACCCTACAAACCTTTATTTTAAATTGATACTCAATTGTTTGCAACAAAAATATGCTTTATTGCTTAATCAGTAAATATATAAAAATGGATTGAGAATAGAAAGGTAAAAATACCAACTGTTAATAATTTATAGAGTTAACAAAAATTGTATAACGAATTTATAATATTAACATAAATTAAGAAAACATGACTTTTAGTTGCGAGTTCAGTTTTTTTTTTAGATTTACGTGTTTGTAAAATAGAGCAGATCACTTTATTTTAGAAACTTGCTAGCAAAAGAAAAAGAATGTTTATAAAAATTGCGCACATTCTTTTTTTAAAATTTATTTGACCTTAACAAGAAGATATTCTTGTTTGTATTTTAAGAACGTATTTTTAACGTTTTGTAACTTATTTTAATAATTTTAAAAATATAATCGTCTAAAACCTAATAGTAGGCTTTATATCAAAAACGATTCTTGATGAAGTTAATGACGATTTTAATAATAACGAATTAACTAAATACTATAACCCTTAATAAACAAAATAATGAAAATAAATAAAATAAAACATTTAACAGTTTTAACCTTATTACTTATGAACCTAATTTTATTTTCTTGTTCTGAACAAGAGAATAACGATACCTTACAAAAAAAAGAACCAGAATTATTTAAGGATTTCAATTTAATAGATGGCAGTAATTTTCACTTGGCTAAAGAGGATGGAGATCCAAAAATTAAAGTTAAAGCTAAAGTTACACTTACAATTGGTAGAAGATCTAAAGGTTGTAGGAAAATAGGTATTTGCAAGGTAAAAGAAGTTGCTATAACAGTGGAAGCATCGAAAAGTTCAAACGACCTAACTTTTAGTACTCAAGAAATAAATGGACAAAATTATGTAATTTTGGCATTAGCATCTGAACTTAATTCCGAAGATTTTGATACCAACTTTTATGTTGACGAAGATATTACAGATGAGGAGTCAGGAATAGTAGTGCCTAAAGGTATTTATAATCTTGATTACACTGTAGGTAATTATGGTGGCTATAAAGTGTTATTAAATAACTAATCATTTTTTTTAAAAAACTCTCTATTTAATAGAGAGTTTTAAAGCTATATTTATGAAAAAAATATTCTTTACCTTAATTTTACTAATCAGTAGTTTTGTTCACAGTCAAAGTTGTGATATAACAAAAGACAATTATGGTTTTTTAAAAGTTGATTTTACAGATATTAAATGTCTTGCAAAAAATGATAAAGAATTTACACTAATTTATACTTTTGGATTATGGTGTGAGCCCTGTATAGTGCATTTAAAAGACGTTTTAGCTTTAGCTAAAAATTATAATCTTAAATTATTAGTACTTGTTATTGATAGAAACGAAAACAATTACGCTTACAGTAAAAAATATTTAGAAAGTAAAAAAAAGGGAATTACTGTGATGTCTCTAAAAAATATTTACGGAAAAAAACAAAGAAAACGATACAAAAATTTTCTAACTGAAATTACACCTAAAAAATTTAAGAATATAAATGGTATGTCAAAGTACATTTTACTAGACAAAAGTGGTAAAGTTTTAATGGTAACGAATTATAAAGATAGATTGAAAGGTGAAGATTGGAGAGATGATAAACCTATGTTAAAGCGAAAAATTATACCTCTTTTAACTAGAGAATAATGTTTATAAACTCAAAAAACAAAAAGTTTTCCGACAATTTTCTTATCCGCTCTTTGCCAATACAAATAATTGTTGCAATAGGTTGTAGACCAAATTAGTTGTATTTAGATTGTTATTTCTTCTGCTATACCTTTAGCAGCTTCTAACTCTTTTACAGATTTTAATATCAAATTTTTACGGCCTTTTCTTGTTGTAATAACATCACTTACATCATTAATAACTTTGTCTAACCAATGTTTTACATTCGATCTAAAATCTTTGTAATTTACCGTTTCAATCTTATAAAATTACAGAAAAAGAACTTATTTAATTAGTTATTTCTTAAACCTCAAAACCTCACTTCTACCTTTTTTAAAGATTTTATTGCTTGCGCGTTTGCCTTTTCTCAATTCTTTTTGCTCTTCAAAAGAAAGTTGAATTACTTCTTGGCAATCTGTAGAACAGGTGTTTTCCATTTTTTCTGAACACGCATCACATTGTATAAAAAGCAAATGGCAACCTTCGTTTGCGCAATTTGTATGCGTATTGCAAGGTTTTCCACATTGGTGGCAGTTAGAAATTACATGGTCAGTAATTTTTTCTGCGCGTCTGTGGTCAAAAACAAAGTTTTTACCAATAAATTTATTTTCAATGCCTTTGTCTTTTACTTGGCGTGTGTATTCTATAATACCACCTTCTAACTGAAAAACATTTTTAAAACCTTTGTGTTTGTAATATGCAGAAGCTTTTTCGCAACGAATGCCTCCAGTACAGTACATTAACAAATTTTTGTCTTCTTTATTGTCTTTTAAATCTGCTTCTATAATATCTAAAGAATCTCTAAAAGTATCTACATCTGGTGTAATTGCACCATCAAAATGCCCAATTTCACTTTCGTAATGATTTCGCATATCTACACAAACCGTGTTTGGATTTGCCAACATTTCGTTGAATTCTTTCGCATTTAAATGCACACCTTTGTTGGTAACATCAAAAGTAGCATCATTTAAACCGTCTGCAACAATTTTGTTTCTAACCTTAACCTTCAACTTTAAAAACGACTTATTGTCTTGTTCTACAGCAACATTTAAACGAATGTCTTTTAAAAAAGAAATGTTGTCTAACTGTTCTTTTAAAGCTTGCATATTTTCTGCCGGCACAGACAATTGCGCGTTTATGCCTTCAAAAGAAACATAAATTCGTCCTAAAACGTCTAAAGCGTTCCATTCTAAAAATAATTTATCTCTAAATAATTGTGGGTTTTCTATCTTGTAATATTGATAAAAAGAAATGGTTAGGCGGTCTTTACCAGCCTCATCTATTAAAGCAGCGCGTTCTTTTGCGCTTAATTTATTGTACAGTTGCATGCTATACTAATTTTTTAAGCTGAACTAAAATTCAGATATTATTTATAATGTTGGCAAAGGTAATTATTTAAATGAATTTTTAAAGTTTTCCTAAAATCTTATCAGAATAAAGTTGCTACATAATTCATAATCAAATTTAAAACAACCAACTTTTTCTTAAATAATTGAAAACCTAACATTTATCATGTTTTAAAGTTTTTTTGTGCTGTAAATTTATACCATCAAAAGTAAAAAACATAAAAATTATAAAATATCTAAGCCATGTTAGTAGAAGAATTAATTTTAGAAAGACCAGAAAAAAGAGAGTTTACAAAAGGATTATGGAACACCTCTATTAATGTTAGAGATTTTATAATTAAAAATATTGTTTCTTATTATGGAGATGATTCATTTTTAGTTGGTCCAAGTGTAAAAACAGCAAAACTTTGGGAAGTTTGTAAAAAAGAAACTGCCATAGAAAGAAAAAAAGGAGGTGTACATTCTGTAGATACAGAAACCATTTCTGGTATTTCAAATTTTAAAGCTGGCTATATAGACAAAGAGAATGAAACCATTGTTGGTTTGCAAACAGATTCGCTTTTAAAAAGAGCTATGAAACCTTTTGGAGGTTACAAAGTTGTACAAAAAGCCCTTCAGGAACAAGGCTTAAAACCTAGTGAAGATATTAATACTTTATTCACAAAATACGTAAAAACACATAATGATGGTGTATTTTCTGCTTACAATGCAGAAATTAAGAAATTCCGTTCTTTAGGATTTTTAACTGGTTTACCAGATAATTATGCTCGAGGAAGAATTATTGGAGATTACAGACGTGTAGCTTTATACGGAATTGATAAACTAATTGAAGTTAAAAAAGCTGATTTAGCAAACATAACTGGCCCAATGACAGATGCTGTAATTCGTCTTAGAGAAGAAGTTGCAGAACAAATTAAGGCTTTAAAAGATATGATTGTAATGGGAAATCATTATAATCTAGAATTAAACAGACCCGTAGAAACTGCGCAAGAAGCAGTACAATGGACTTATATGGCTTATTTAGCTGCTGTAAAAGAACAAGATGGTGCTGCCATGTCTTTAGGTAATGTGTCTACTTTTTTAGATATTTTTATTGAAAGAGATTTACAAAGTGGTGCAATTACAGAAGTTGAAGCACAAGAATATATAGACCAATTTGTAATGAAATTAAGAATGGTACGTCATTTAAGAATGGCTGCTTATGATGAAATTTTTGCTGGAGACCCAACTTGGGTAACAGAAGCAATTGGTGGTATGCTTAATGATGGTAGATCTAAAGTTACCAAAACAGCTTTCCGTTTTTTACATACATTATATAATTTAGGGCCATCTCCAGAACCAAATATTACAGTTTTATGGTCTCCATTATTACCAGCTAACTTTAAAAAATTCTGTGTTAAAGTAGCTATAGATACTTCATCTATTCAGTTTGAAAATGATGATTTAATGAGAAATTTAAGAGGTTCTGATGATTATGGAATTGCATGTTGTGTTTCTTATCAAGAGCTAGGAAAACAAATTCAGTTTTTTGGTGCAAGAACCAATTTAGCCAAAACACTATTATTAGCTATAAATGGTGGGAAATGTGAAATTACTGGAACACAAATGGTTGCAGGTATTGCACCTTGTAATTGTGAAATTTTAGATTTTGATAAAGTAATGGCAAACTTTAAAATTGCCATGAAAGAAGTGGCAAGAGTTTATAATGATGCCATGAATATTATTCATTTTATGCATGATAAATATTATTATGAAAAAGCTCAAATGGCTTTAATCGACACCAATCCAGATATTAATATTGCTTATGGTATTGCAGGTTTATCTATTGTTGCAGATTCTTTATCTGCAATAAAATATGCAAAAGTAAAACCAATTAGAAATGAAAAAGGTTTAACTGTAGATTTTAAAATTGAAGGAGAATTTCCAAAATTTGGTAATGATGATGACAGGGTAGATATTTTTGCACATAATGGTGTAAAAGATTTTAATAATGAACTTAAAAAATTAAAAGTTTATAAAGATGCAGCACCAACCATGTCTGTTTTAACAATTACATCTAACGTTGTCTATGGTAAAAAAACAGGTGCAACTCCAGATGGCAGACCCTTAGGTGTAGCTTTTGCTCCTGGTGCAAACCCAATGCATGGTAGAGATACCAATGGTGCAATTGCTTCTTTAAATTCTGTTGCTAAAATAGATTATAAAGATTCTCAAGATGGTATTTCTAACACTTTTTCTATTGTACCAAAATCTTTAGGCGCTACAGAAGAAGAAAGAATAGACAATTTAGCAGCAACTTTAACTGGTTATTTTGAGCATGGTGCACAACATTTAAATGTGAATGTTTTAGACAAAGAAACTTTGTTAGATGCAATGGCACATCCAGAAAAACACCCACAATTAACTATAAGAGTTTCTGGTTATGCAGTTAATTTTATAAGATTAACTAAAGAGCAGCAAATGGAAGTTATTTCTCGTTCTTTCCACAAATCTATGTAAACCAATTCATCTTATTTTTAAATTTTAAGGGATTCAAAAAAATAGCATAAACTCCTTAAAGAGGTTGCTTTTCAAAAGAAAAGTAGGTTGAGTTTTTTTTGAATCCCTTTTTTACAATTTTTAACGGATTCCTAAAATTCTCAAAAAATCAAAACACAAGAAAACATATTAAACGTGCATTCCATAGAATCTTTTGGCACACATGATGGCCCAGGAATTAGAATGGTAATTTTTTTACAAGGCTGTAAACTAAAATGTTTATACTGCCACAATCCAGATACTATAGATACACATGGTGGTAAAGAAATACATATTGAAGAGCTAGTACAAAGAGCCATAAAAATGAAATCTTATTTTGGTGAAAAAGGAGGCGTTACAGTTTCTGGTGGAGAACCCGTTTTACAAGCACAAAATTTAATTCCTTTTTTCAAACGTTTAAAAGAAGAAGGTATTCATACCAATTTAGATACGAATGGTCGTGTTTTAAATCATCCAATAATGGAATTGTTAGACAAGTATACAGATTTAGTAATGCTAGACATCAAACACATGACAGAAGATGGTTTTCAAAAAATAACTGGTCAAAAAAACAAAGAAACTACCTTCAATTTTGCAAAACATAGAGAAAACTCTGGTAAAAAAATGTGGTTGCGTTATGTGTTAATTCCAGAAATTACAAATACTCCAGAATTATTACATCAATTGGGCAATTATTTTAAAGAATACAAAACAATAGCACAAATAGAATTGCAACCTTATCATAAATTAGGAATTCATAAATGGGAAGCTTTAGGTTGGGAATATGAATTGGAAAATGCAAGAGAAAACACTCAAGAAGAATTGGAAGAAGCTTCAAAAATTTTAAGTAACTATTTTAAAAAAGTAAAAATTAATTAAAGAATTATATTATGAAAGCACAAAAACTAAAAAATAGATGGCTTATTGCAGCTTCTGCTGTGGGTATTCATATTTCAATAGGATCTGTTTACGCATATTCTGTAATGACAAATCCTGTAAAAGACATTTTTGAAGTAGAAGGAAGTGTTATAAAATGGGCGTTTAAAATTGCTATTTTATTGTTAGGTCTTTCAGCAGCATTTCTAGGAAAATGGGTAGAAAAAGTTGGTCCAAAAATTAGTGGTACTACTGCTGGCATTTTATATGGAATAGGAATTTTAGGCTCTGGCTTTGCAGTTCAAATAGAAGCTTTATGGTTATTTAATTTATGCTACGGAGTTATAGGAGGTATTGGCTTGGGTTTAGGCTATATAACACCTGTAAGTACTTTGGTAAAATGGTTTCCAGATAGACGTGGTTTAGCAACAGGAATGGCAATTATGGGTTTTGGTTTTGCAGCATTAATTTTTGGTCCAGTAATGGCAAAATTATTTGAAACGGTTGGTGTTTCTAATGCCTTTTATATACTAGGAGCTATTTATATGGTACTAATTTTATCTTCTGCTAGATATATAGAAAGACCTCCTGTTGGTTATGTTCCAGAAGGCTTCAAAGAAGGAAAAGGAAAAACAATTAAAGCAGATATTTCTAACGTTTCTGCAAACGAATCTTTAAAATCTCCTCGTTTTTATTACATCTGGATTATGATGTTTATTAACATTGCGTGTGGTATTGCAATTATTTCTGCTGCGAGCCCAATGATGCAAGAAAAATTAGCTTATACACCAATGCAAGCAGCAGCAATTGTTGGTTTTATTGGAGTATTTAATGGTTTAGGAAGAATTACTTGGTCTACATTGTCCGATTATTTAGGTCGTGCAAATACATTTATTATCT
The DNA here is from genome assembly GCF_947495205.1 of uncultured Polaribacter sp. GTDB lineage: Bacteria > Bacteroidota > Bacteroidia > Flavobacteriales > Flavobacteriaceae > Polaribacter. The sequence continues at coordinate 94,082 of NZ_CANLXV010000014.1, forward strand.
TTTTTGCTTTTCAAATTCTAGCTTTTTACTGCTTACCTAAAATTGGTGTAGAAAGTGTTTTCCTTATTATATTATTTACAACCTGAGTTCGATTAATAAAACGCAAGTTGATTAGTATTAACTGTTTGGTATTTTATAGAAGGTTTTTTAGGCAAA
>NZ_CANLXV010000015.1 GCF_947495205.1 uncultured Polaribacter sp.
TTTGCCTAAAAAACCTTCTATAAAATACCAAACAGTTAATACTAATCAACTTGCGTTTTATTAATCGAACTCAGGTTTTTATCTAAACTTTTCATTTCCTTACTAACTTTAGATTGAACAATTTAACCATAATGTGATTGCGTTATTGTTCATATTAGAATGACCTAATAATTCTGATACAATCTCCATTTGTACGTTGTTAAATAAAAGTGCAGTTGAAGCAAACTGTATAAGCTAAACCCTTGAAAAACCTATTAAAAACAAAAAATCCCCACTAAATAAATAGTGAGGATTTAAGTGAGCCCTGAAGGATTCGAACCTTCGACCGCCTCCTTAGAAGGGAGGTGCTCTATCCAGCTGAGCTAAGAGCCCGTAGTTTTATAGTTGATTACTTAAGTATCCCCCTTATATTATTCTTTGGGTGCCTAAAAGTGTGCCTCCAAATTCTTTTTCAATGCTATTTGGCAAATATTTTCATCTTTTATAAAAACCTCTAAAATTGTTTCGTTGATTCCATAATTCTTAATTTTAGAATATAAGTAGTTATAATGTTTTTGATGAAACTCATAAACTACTTTAGAGAGTATATCTCCGTTATATTGTAAAACTATATTACTTGTAAATTCAATACCAAAGAGGGCTTTTAAATCTCCCTTTATATACTCATAGTTTTCATATTCTATGCCATTTTGTAATGTTGATTCAATAGATTTAAGATTAAACTCATTCAGTTCATACTGCTCTCCTATTTTAAACCTTAGCTCTTGTTGTAAAGATTTGAAATTACCTTCATTAATATTAAATCTATCCATATTATAAGTGTATTAGAAAGGTAAATCTTCCTCTGGGTCATCATCTAAGAAACTTACAGGCTCAATGTCTGGTGATGCTAAATTCTTGTCCTCTGAACTGCTTAAAAGCTCAATTCTCCAGCCTTGAATAGCATTAAAATATTTTGCTACACCTTCAGGATTTATCCATTCTCTACCTCTTAAATTAATGTTGATTTTGACATCTTGACCAACTTTATAATTATTTAACAAATCACACTTATCTTGAATAAACTCTACTAAAATATATTGAGGATACTGGTCTTCTGTTGTAATTACAACTTCTCTCTTTCTAAAACCATTAGCACCTATTTTTTGTGTTTCATTTAAGACTTTAATTTTCCCTGTTATTTCCATAATTTTATTTTTTTAATTCTTCAATACTCCAACCTAAAAGACTTAAAGAGTAGCCCTGTTTATTAGACTCATCTTTACCTCCTAACAAGTCTGCATAAACTTTTACTTTTTGACCTACTTTAAGATTACTAAGTAAATCTGTTTTTCCTTTTAAAAATCTAATCAGTAGTTTACTTTGATGCATATCATCATTAGAAACAACTACAGTTTGCCTGCTATAAGTTTGGTACTTATTTAATTTAACTACCTCTAAATCATTTATATCCTCAATAGCACCATTAATCTCAATTTTGTTTGACTTTTCTAAAATTTCTAAAAACTTTAATACATTGTAAAAATCTAATTCATCTAATTTTACTTTTAAGGGTAGTGATAATGGATAAAGTAATGTGAGATTATAATTGGAAATAAGGCTATTGTCTTGAAATAAAGAAACAAATTCTTCATACTGATGTTTCTTATCAGTTTTATGAATTTCTAACCAATTATTTAATTGGTCTATATCTTTCTTTACTAAATCATAAACCTCAATTTGTTCTTTAAAATAGACTTCATTCCTATAAAATGCTGTTACTTTTAAAAGCACTTCATACATGTCTAAAAACTGAGATTGTTTAGCATATTTTGTGAGATTTCTTGGAGATTTTACTATACTTTTTAATTCATCAAAAAATCTTAATAGGGTTTGATATTCATTTTCATGTTTCATCAACCACCATTCAATTTTATCTCTTTTGTAGATGCCTTTATCAGACAAATTTTCTAATTCTATTATACTCTTGGTCATAATCAACTAAATAGATTAATAACCCAATTAAAAGCATCAATTACCCATGTTATTATCCAATATATTAAAGTAACTGTAAAAACCAAGGATATTAAAAGAGCCAAAATTTGTCCTCCAGAATCTATTAGAAACTTTATTTTACTAACAGCTTTTAGTTCTTGTGATAAAAGAACCAAAGAGATAATTAAAACTAATATTGAAATTGAGTAAAATTTAAATAAATCATCTTCTGAACCAAAACTTGATACTAAGTTTTGAATTATAAAAAAACCTACTATTCCTAAAATAATTTTAAGTATTCCAACTGTTCTAATTACCTTAATTATTTCTTCATCTATTTCAAGTCCTAAAGACTTAATGAATTTTAATATTTTATTCATAATAGTTTTTTTTTTAAAAGTTAAATAACAAACATACTTATTTTATCATTTATGATAACCAAAACAACACGTTTAATTATCATTTTTGGTAACTGATTAAATGATGATTTAAAATGACAGATAAAAAGCAACTTCAGTTAGCAATAGGTAGAAGGATAAAAAAATTAAGAGAACAAAGAGATATACCTCAACAAGACCTTGCTGCTAAATGTAATCTTGAAAAATCTAATTTAAGTCGTCTTGAAGCTGGAGGAACAAACCCTACAATTTATACTTTACAAAGAATTGCAGACAATCTTGGAGTAAGTCTCACTGAAATTGTAAATCTTGATAGTGAAAATTAAAAAAACGCTATTAATACCTATTTATAACATTTTTTAATCTCTAAATTCTTACCCAGTAGAGCCTAATTACTCAAACCTACAAATAAATAAAATCACTAAAAAGTCCTCTTTTTTCCATTTCTATATATAGTAAAATGGAAAAACAAGGGTTTTTATAACAATCCATTATCTGCAAAACTGAAAAAATTATCTTTAGTAATAATTAGATGGTCTAACAAGTTAATATCAAGATACTCTCCTGCTTTCTTTAATTTTTGAGTTAATCTCTTATCCATCTCACTTGGTTTTAGGTTTCCACTTGGATGATTATGAGAAATAATAATACTTGAAGCATTATATTTTAAAGCAACACTAAATACTAATTTAGCATCAACATAAGTTCCTGAAACTCCTCCTTTAGACATAGCATAAACTCCTAAAACTTGATTAGCCCTGTTCAGTAATAAAACTTTAAATTCTTCTTGAAGTTCAATAATATTTTTATTCCAAGAATCTAATAGAATTCTAAAACTATCATCACTATTGGTTATTTTATGTACTTTTTTGTTAGCATTTGAGTATGAAACACTTATTTCTGATATTTTCATGATATTTATTTTATTTTCCATGGAAAATACTTGCATATTAAAAATGAGATATATACCTTTGCACAAGAAGGTTTCTTTCTGACACTCTTCAGAGAAATTCTTCTACAAACTTTATATAATATAGTCAAAGGGAAAGTACAGTAAGGTTTTCTTTCTTTTGGTTCTTTTCTTTCTTTTAGACTTATTAAAACCTAAATTTTTCCTGTTTAATCCCTAAATACTTTTACCTACAAGAAAATTAATATATCTAATTAGAATATAGAGTAAACCTTTATTAATAATTGATTAAGTATAGTATAACCATACACTCTTTATTTCTTGAAGGTTTGTAACAAACAAGAATAAAATAGTTAGGATATTCTACACATTAAAAAAAATAGCCCAATCTAAAGAATAGACTGGACTAATATTTTTTACTCTGCGTGTTCTAAAATCCCATTAGATGAGAACACATCTGAATTTGCAATAACATTAGGTTCATACTGTACAGCTTTTTGTTTAGGCTTAACAGCATCTTCTGTTGTGTAAACCCACCTATGCTCTAAAGTAATTTCCTCTCCTGTTTCTTGAACAGTATATGAAAAAGGCTCACAAGACTCTTTAGCAATCTTACCAGCCATTTCTGTACCTATTAAAGCAGTACAAGTCTGCTCATCAAATGTTGTTGGTATAAATGCTTTCTTTGCTGTTGCATAGAAATTGCCTGTAGTTTGGCTTAATACCATTTCAATGCCACCTTGTAGCTCCAAAACAAAGAATGAGGTTCCATCATCTTTATTTCGTTCTTTGTAACCAATAATTCTAACCATTGTTTTTAATTTTTGAGTTTATAAATAACCACACAGAAAATAAATTATCTACAGATTTTAAATTACAGCTATCAACTTGAATTTATTATTTCTGCCAGAAAAATTTCTTATCTACATAAAGTGGCTGGGGGAGTTTTCCCTATGACTATGTGGGGGTGCTTGAGTATAGGGTAGTTTACATTCTCACAGTCTATTAAAAATTTTTTATTATAAAATTTTTTAACTAAATATTTTTGAAACCATTTTCTTACTTTTGAGAAAAATGCTAATACATCTCTTTTAGAGATTTTAATTACCAAATACAACAATCAACAAAATATGCCAACATTAAACTGGATAGGTAAAGAAAAGGTAATAAACCACCACCAAGATGTACCTTTTAAAATTTTAGAACCACAATACACTTTTACCAATGGTAAAGAGACTAAAGGTGCCAATTCTGAAAATAAAATTATACATGGAGATAATTTAGAAGCTCTAAAAAGTCTATTACCAGAATATGAGGGTAAAATAAATTGCATATACATAGACCCACCTTATAACACAGGAAATGAAGAATGGAAATATAATGATAATGTAAATAGTCCTACAATAAAAAAATGGTTAGGAAAGGCAGTAGGAAAAGAGAGCGAAGATTTAAGCAGGCATGACAAATGGCTTTGCATGATGTATCCAAGATTAAAACTATTACATAAATTATTAGCAAAAGAAAGTGTAATTTTTATTAGTATTGATGATAATGAGCAGGCAAGTTTAAAATTAGTTATGGATGAGATTTTTGGTTCTAATTCATTTGTTACTACACTTCATGTTGAAATGAGTTCAGTTCAAGGACAAAAAGTAAAATTTGCTAAACAAGGAAGCATTGTAAAAAATGGAGAACATATTTTAATCTACAAAAAAAGTGGAAAAAAAAATATTGCTAAAAAAATACTTTATAACCTTCAAGATTATGACACTCATTACAGCATTTATTTAAAGAAAATTGACGAAAACAATTATTTAGAAATACCTTTAAGTCAATTTATTATTAATGAAAATAAAGATATTATTAATCATTTACTATCAATTGGTTTAGCAAAAAAAAGCAAAAACAAAATTTCACTATCAAATAAGAACATAGCTAAAGCTTATTCTATTTCTGATATTTTTAAAGAATTTATTCATAAAAATGCTGAAAGAATAGTTGCTGATGATAAAGTCAGTTCATTGTCAGGTTTAGAAAATTTAGACTTAAAAAAAGGTGAAGTTAAATTAGTAAAGAAAGAAAGTAGAAATTATTTATTAACTATTAATTCTAATAACAATATTAGACAAAGATTAATTCTAAATGAAAAAATTCACAAAGCAAATGATTATTATAATACACATGGAATAACAACAATTAGAGGTGATTGGTGGTCTGGTTATTACAAAGACATGGGTAATGTTGCAAAAGAAGGAAATACTAAATTTGATAATGCAAAAAAACCTAAAAGATTGATAAGAGATATTCTTTATATGACCACAGATAAAAATGACATAATATTAGATTCTTTTGCTGGTTCTGGGACTACTGCTCATGCTGTAATTGACTTAAATAAAGAAGATAATGGTAACAGAAAGTTTATTTTAGTAGAAATGGAGGATTATGCAAATGAAATTACTTCTAATAGAATAAAGAATGTTATTAATGATTCTAAATCTGGTGATTTCACCTATTATGAATTAGGGGGTTCTTTGTTTTTAGATAATGGTTTTTTAAATGAGTCTGTAGGTTTAGACAAAATACACCAATATGTTTGGTATAGTGAAACCAAAGAGCCTTACAAGAAAGAAGAAGAGAACTATTTGTTAGGTGCAAAAAATGACACTGCTTATTATTTCTATTACCAAAAAGACAGCATAACTACTTTAGATGAAAGCTTTTTAAGGTCTATAAAAACAAAGGCTAACCAATATATAATTTATGCAGATAATTGTTTGTTACCTCAAACCATTATAGATAAATACAATATTGTGTTTAAAAAAATACCAAGAGATATTACCAGATTTTAAGATAAAAACAACATGGAATTAAAACCATATCAGCATAGAGTTATTAAAGATTTAGAGCGTTTTCTATCTTACACACAAAAAGAGGAAACACCTAAAAAAGCATTTGACCAATACTGGGAAGATAAATTGGGTATGCCTTATACACCACAATTAGATGGTTCTTTTACAGGTATGAAACCCTATAAAGACAATATACCAAATGCTGTACATATTGCCATAAAAGTGCCTACTGCTGGTGGTAAAACTTTTATTGCTGTGAATGCTCTGCATACTATAAACAAACATTTTTATCAAGGTAACGCAAAAGCAGTAGTTTGGTTAGTACCTTGGTCTAATTTATTACAGCAAACTGTAAATAATCTATCCAATCCTAATCATCCTTATAGAGAAAAATTAAACAGTCTGTTTAGTAACAGAGTTGAGGTATATGAAAAAGACCAATTGTTACAAGGTGCTAATTTTAACCCTACTTCTGTAACAGAACAACTAAATATTTTTGTATTTAACTTTAGTAGTTTACGTATAAATAGCAGAAAAAAAGATGATAGAAAAGTGTTTCAAGAAAATGGAGCTTTAGAGAGTTTTAGAAACACAATTGTAGATAAAGAATTAGTATTACCAGATACAGATGAAACTGCTTTAATTAACGTAATAAGAAGCTTAAACCCTATTGTTGTTGTAGATGAAAGTCATAATGCAGAAAGTGATTTAAGTGTAGAAATGTTAAACAATTTAAACCCTTCTCTGGTATTAGATTTAACTGCTACACCAAAAGAAAATAGTAATATTATTTCTTTTGTAAATGCTTTGGCTCTTAAAAAGGAAAGTATGGTAAAACTACCTGTTGTAGTTTATAATCATCATAAAAAAGAAGAAGTTATTACCTCTGCACTACACCTTCAAAGGCAATTAGAATTATTAGCCATTGAAGAAGAAAAATTAACAGGTAAATATATAAGACCTATTATCTTATTTCAAGCTCAGTCTAATATTAAAGGGAAAAACAATACTACATTCCAAAAAATAAAAGAGCAGTTGGTAAAACTGCAAATTCCAGAAGAACAGATAAAAATTAAAACAAGTGGTATAGATGAATTAAAAGACGTTGATTTGATGTCTAAAGATTGCCCTGTTAAATATATTATTACTGTAAATGCTTTAAAAGAAGGTTGGGATTGTCCCAATGCTTATATATTAGCCTCTTTGGCAGATAAATCTTCTGCTGTTGAGGTTGAACAAATTTTAGGTAGAGTTTTAAGACAGCCTTATGTTGTAAAACATAAAGAAGCATTGTTAAATATGTCTTTTGTATTAACGGCATCTTCTAAATTTAATGAGACCTTAGATAGTATTGTTAAAGGTCTGCAAGAATCTGGTTTTAGTAAAGATGATTATTATGCAGAAGAAATTGAAGAAGAGGTTTTAACACCAAATGAGGTATTAAATCAAGATTTATTTTCAAAAGAAACAACACTAGAAAATTACGTGAAATCTGATGATGATTTTGATGTTTCTGCTATTGAATTTAATCCTAATGATAAAGTAACATTAGACACCATTGCTCAACAAAATCCATTAGTATCTAAAATAACGGAAAAGGCTAAAGTTGAAGGACAAACTTTTGAAGAAAAAGTAAATGACCTTGATTTAGATGATACTACTTCAATTTTTACAGATATTATGAAAACTGCACCAAAAATCTACAAAATAGATGGTCAATTTAAAGAAGTAGCAAGCACACTTAAATTACCTCAATTCTTTAAAAAAGTAGAAGAAGATGAACTTGGAGAAATTAGTTTATTTGAAGAATTAAATTCTGAAGACCAGTACTTAAATAAATTAAGTTTGTTAGATGGTTTTAAGCTATCTAACTATAGTTCTATGGTAACCTTTGAAGACATTTCTAAAGAAATATATGCTGTAGATTTTAATGAGCAAAAAAGAACTGCTACAGCTCAAAAAGTAAGCAAAAGAGCCAAAGATATTTTAGTTGATACTATTTTGTCTAAACCTAAAGAATCTCAAATAAATCAGATTAGCAGTATTGTAGTTTCTAAGTTAGGAGATATGACTCCTATTTCTCAACAGGAACTTACTAAATATGTTAGTCAGGTTTTTGATAACCTTTCTAAAGAGCAAATTAGAGATATAGTAGATAATGATTTTATCTATGTAAAAAGAATAAAAGATAAAATTGGAGAATTAACCAATACTTATGCTAAAGAGCGTTTTAAAATAGGGATTGACAGCAACAAGATAATTGTAAAAGAAAATTTTACTTTTCCAGAAAAATTGTCATTTTTAAATCCAAGTACTACTATTAGTAAATCTCTATATGACAGAGAAGCAAGCATGAATAATTATGAGCAAAAAATGATTATGGAAGTTGCTTCACTTGAAAACATACTGTTTTGGCATAGAAATTTAGAAAGAGGAAAAGGATTTGCTTTAAATGGTTTTAGTTCTAATCATTATCCTGATTTTATTTTACACACTAAAAAAGGTAATACTATTCTATTAGAAACAAAAGGAGATGTATATGATAATGATGACAGTAGAAATAAGAATATTTTAGGTAAGACTTGGGCAGAAAAAGCAGGTGATAATTTTAAATACTTTATGGTATTTGAAACTAAAAAAGTAGAAAACACCTATACTGCTAAAAGTGTAATTGAAGTTTTAAAAGGATTGTAGAATTAATAATATGATGGAAGAATCAGAAAAAAAGCAAGAAGAGAATACTTATAAACATTTTTGGTTAATTGTATCTATATCTATTTTACTGGTTTTAGGACTTTGGATATGGAATTGGCTGGCACTAAATGAATATCCAGAAGATACAAGAGGTACACATGGAGATATGTTTGGAGCTGTAAATGCTATTTTTTCAGGCTTAGCTTTTGCAGGTATCATTATCAGCTTATACTTACAAAGAATAGACTTAAAAAACCAATTTAAAGAGATAAAACAAACTAATAGAGAATTCAAGATTCAAAATGATACTTTACATATTCAGAAATTTGAAAATCAATATTATAAAATGATTGATTTACATAGAGCTAATGTGAATGAAATAAGTATTCCTTTTTTCGATTTATTAGGTGACTCTCCTACATCTAAAATTAATGTTAAAATAGAAGTTAAAAGTCCAAATCTTATTTTAAGAGAGGTTACTGGGAAAAAAGGTTTTGTAGACATGGCTAAAGAACTTGAATATTGTTTAGAAATTTCATTAGATTTTTTTACAAAAAGAAATGATTTTAAATACAATGAAAAAGATATTTTCTCATTTGCTTATTCAATCTTTTTTTGGGGAGTCTACTCTGATTTTGCAGGCTCTGAAAAGATTATTGATGAACATCAAGAATTAGTTAAAAATCATCTAAAACAAGAACAAAGCAATTACAAAAGAAATCTATATCAAGGTAATAGTCAGGAGATAAATACAAGATATGTACCATTTCAAGGGCATGAATCAAGATTAGCACATTACTATAGGCATTTATTTCAAACAGTTAAGTATGTAACAATTCAAGTTGAAAGTAAGAATATAGATTATTCAGAAGCAAGACAGTATTTAAGAGTTTTAAGAGCACAATTATCTAACTCAGAACAATTAATGTTGTATTATAATTACATATGTGGCTTTGGTCAAAATTGGGATAGATTAGGAAAAGAGAACTACCAATTCTTTACAAAGTACAGGATGATACATAATATTCCTGTTGATAGAGTTGTGTTTGTTGAAAAACCAAGAGTTCATTTTAGAAAATATATTATAGAGGAGATAAAAGGTAAGGATTCACTTTTTGAATGGGGAGACTATGAATCCTAAAAATAATTCTATTATAACTTTTAGGATAATGATTAAAAAAAAGTATTCATTACTTGTAATATATAAGTGATTCTTTAAATTAGATTTAAAAAAATAAGACTATGAGTCAAATGTTAGCGGAAATAAGTAGGATTGTTAATGAAGACATCAGCAATAGAGTTAATCAATATGATGTTTTATTTGAATCTATCACTAATTCAATACACGCTAATGCTACTTCAATTAAATGTTACTTAAACTGTAACAATATGGTGGCAGATGATGGAGAAGAAAGTATTGGTACAATAAAAGTTGATACAATTAAAATTGTTGATAATGGAGATGGACTTACTGATGATAATTATAAGTCATTTTCAAAATACAGAACAAAGTTCAAAAAAGATTTAGGTTGTAAAGGTGTAGGGAGGTTTGTTTTTCTTAAGGTTTATAAAAATGCAAAGTACACCAGTAAAATAAGTTCTATTCAAGAGGAAAGGAAAATTAATTTTGATTTTCAATTTGATACAGATAATTTTAAAAAACATGAAACTGAAGTATTAGAAAATGAAACAGAGGTATCACTTCAGTTTTTAAATAAAAACTATTTAGATTATGAAAAAAAAGTAGACAGAAGAATTCAACTTGACCTACACAAAATCAGGGGAAAAGTGTTAATTCATTTGATTCCTACACTATTTTTCTACAAGCAAAAAGGAGTAGAAATTAACATAGACTTTATAGATGAATATAATGAGCTATCTATTAAAATTGCTCCTGAAGATGTGCCTGCTTTTTTAGAGAAAAAATTTCAGATTAGAAATTCTGATGGAATTACACATGACTTTTTACTTCATTATAAAATCGAAAACATTGCAGGTTCATTAAATGCATTTTATTGCGCCAACAATAGAGCTGTTTGTGAATTTTCAGAAAAAGACTTAAAGATTTCAATGCCATATAATTATTCTGGTTATATGCTTCTTGAATCTAAATATTTTGATACAAAAGTTAATAATGATAGAAATAACTTTGACATCTTCCCTGTTAAAACTGATGTGTTTTCTCCATTATCTTGGGAACTAATAAACTCAGAAGTTAAAAAGAACATAGGAGACATAGTTAAGGAAGGTGTCCCAGAAACTAAAAAAATAAATAAACAAAAACTTAAAGAAATTCAGGAAGAAAGACCTTATTTAATTCAACATATTCAACCAGAAGATATTGAAATGGCTGGTTTTTTGGACAAGAGAAATATTATAGAAAAAGCTAAAAAAAGTTTTGATACTGCAAAGGAAAGAGTGCTTAGCAATTCTGGTAAAGAAGAATACACAGACAAAGAATTAAATGATGCAATTGCATTAGCCCAGAATGAGTTGGTTTCTTACATTAATGATAGAGTAATTGTAATTGATAGGCTTAAAACTTTAGTAGACAAAAGTGAAAGGGTAGAATCTATCATTCATAATTTATTTATGAAACAATATACTAAAGATGATTATTACAGTGTTGGTAAAAATAATTTATGGCTTCTTGATGATAGATTTACAACCTATAGTTATGCAGCAAGTGATAAAAGAATTGGTGAGGTTTTAAATGATATTGGAGAGAATACTGATGATGTTGATATTTTAGGTGACAAGCCAGATTTGTCATTGTTTTTCTCTCACAAGCCAAATAATGTTGACAGACTTAAATCTGTACTTGTTGAAATAAAACCTTTTGATTTCTCAAAGAAACCTGATAGAAAAAAATTTCAGGGCATACAACAATTGTTAGATTATGTTAAGGCTTTTAAAGACAAAGAAAAGATAGAAGAGGTATATGGTTACTTAATTACAGACATTGACAAGGAGCTGTCTGAAAGGCTCTTAGATGATAGCTACACTCCAATGTTTTCTACAGAAAGACCTATTTACCATAGGTTTTATGAAAGATTAGGTATTTCAATTTATGTTGTTAGTGCAAAGACCTTAATTTATGATGCTGAATCAAGAAATAGAATTTTTCTAAACATCATAAAAAAACAGAATAAGATTACCAACTTATTAAAATAGATTTAGTACAAAACATATAGTAAATAGGTTTAAAACATTAATTTAAAATGAACTATTGGCACACTCAAATGCAACCAGATGATAAGTTGTCTGTTCAAACATTAATAGATGTTATAAAAACTAAAAATGTAATTGGTTTAGGTGAAACTTGGAATGACAAAAATGGAAAACCTGTTTCAGACCCAGATGTGTTTAAGAATGAAATAGATATTGGAGATATTGTTATGGTTCGTGAAACTATAACTCCTATTGCATTAGTTAAGGTATTAGGTAAAGCATTTATAGATAAAACAGCAGACTACAGTTTTGATTGGTTTACACTAAGGAGAAATGTAGAAGTTTTATCCTTTTTTGAAGAAAATAGAGATAGAAAAACACTTAATAGAAGCTTAAAAAAATATGGAAATGAACATATTCAAGCACCTGGAACATTAACAAAGTGTCAAGGTAATAATGCAACCAATTACTTTATTAAACAATGGCATAAACAAGTAATGAGTGACAAACTTATGGGAAAAATTAAAATATCAAATCAACGAAAAGAAGAATTAAAAACACTTTGGAATAAATATAAAAGTGAAGTTTCAAGCAAGGAAATAGAGTTTATTGAAAATGAGTATAATAGTCTTTTAAATGATTGGAAGTTATATAGAAATAAAATAACAAATAACACTTTAGAATTAGACGACTATACAAATCGTATAAATAATCCAGAGGCAACAATGGCAGGGGGTTATTTATGTAATTTCTTAGAACGTACTACAAAAACTGTATTTGGCTCTTCTAAGCCAGCTGGCTCTGCTTTAGCATTTGGTGTGAAAAAAAATGAAGATGGTAGTTATGCAATTGGAAAAAACATAGCTAAAGCTACTTTTGAAGAGGCTAATACTGTATTTAAGCAAGATATTAATGTTCTACTTGAAAGTGTTGTAAACTGTAATGAACCTCTTTTAATAGCATCTCAATTTGAAGATTCAAATTATCAGGCTAAACAAATTTTAAGAAAATTAGCTGTTTTAGATAACCTAAATGATTTTATTTATATTTATTCAGACCCAACAATTGATGCCTTACATAATGAGTTCTTAGATTCTGAAACAACAAGTAACTTGGGTAAAAATTATGAAATAAGAAAAGTTTTAAACGAAATTCTAAACATAGAAAACACTTCAAAAGAGAACGTATTATTATCGAGATTTCTTTGGAAATATGCAAACACACAGGCTTTAGCTGACTCAAATACTCCAAATGTAATTCTATATGGTCCTCCAGGAACAGGAAAAACGTATGCTGTCAAAAATAGTTTAGACTTTTTATGTCAAGGAGATAGAAGTAGATATGAATTTGTTCAATTTCATCCATCATTTACTTATGAAGATTTTATTGAAGGTATTAAGCCTAAAGGTGTAACAGAAAATGGAAACATCAAATTTGAATTGGTAGATGGTATTTTTAAACGTTTTTGTAAAAGAGCAAAGAATAACCTTGATAAAGATTATTATTTTGTGGTAGACGAAATTAACAGAGCCAATTTATCTTCAGTCTTTGGTGAAACTCTGTTATGCATTGAGAAGGATTATAGACATGATGGAGAAAGTGCTCATAATTTAATAAAAACTCAATATTCTTCTTTAATTGAGGATATGATTGAATCTAATAAAGATAATGTCGACTTAGCTTATCATTTACTAAAAGACGAAGATGGCAAAGTAAATGCTTATTTCGGAGTACCAAAAAACGTTTACTTTATTGGTATGATGAATGATGTAGATAAAAGTATTGATGCTTTTGACTTAGCACTTAGAAGACGTTTTAAGTGGATAAGAAAAGATTGTGATTACGAAGTTATTGAGAATGAAGTTAAATTTAGAAATGGAGAGGATTTTCATAACATTGAAAAATACACCAAATCATGTAAAAACCTCAACAACTTTATAAGCGAAGAATTAGCAATGGGGAAATCTTATGAGTTTGGGCATTCTTTTTTTATGAAAATTACTGGTATCTCTAATAATAGAACGATTACATCTAAGAACTTAGAACTACTATTTGTATTGCATTTAAAACCAACACTAAAAGAATATTTAAGGTCTATGTTTGCTGAAAGTCAGCTAGATAATAAGTTAGAGGAAGCTTTAGCAGTTTTCTTAAATCCTATTAGTAGGTAATAGATGAAAATTAATGTACCTACAAATCATAATTTCTATGAAGAAAAGCCTTTAGTTGAAAATCAATTAAAGCAAGAATTTAGTGCAAAAAACAAAAGAGATTTTAAGTACATTAAAGAAACTATTTTCTCTTCAACTTATCATTTTACAAGTAAAAAAGAGAGCCTTGAACAAATCAAAATATTTGGTTTTAAACAACAACGTAGTAAGCTTGAAAATGAAGAACAACTTATTTTAAAACTTTACTCAAAAGAAAGTAATACCGAAGAAAAAAAATATATTATACAGACTGGCTTATTTGCAGGAACAATCTATCATAAAGATGTTCAGTTTAACATAGTAACTCCTTATGGAGACACCTTCCTAAAGCGTATGCTAAACTTTGTCAATGACATCTATATTGACAATCAATCAACTAAAGCAGATAAAACTGAGGAAGTAAATGAGTTTCAAAATATTATAGCTTTTCTATTTATACAATCTTTAGAGAAAGCATCTGTTTTAGGTTTACCAAAAACATACCAATCTATAACTGAAAGAAATAATAAAGTTCGTGGTAAAATTGATTTAAAAGCCTATTTAAAACAAGATATACCATTTACAGGAAAATTAACTTCCACCTATAGAGAGCAAGTATATGTTCAAGAAATTATAGATGTATTATATTTAGCTTGTAAAGCACTTGAAAAGAAATTTGGTAAAGATATACACCGAAAAATATTAGGGGTTTATCAGACTCTAAAACAAAACTATTCAGGTACTTTTCCTCAGTCCAATATCTTAGAAAAAGCAAAAAATAATATTATTTTACAAAACCCTATGTTTTCTAACTTTAAAAAAACTATTGGGTTTGCTGAAATAATATTGAAAGAACAAAACCTGTTATTATCAAAGGAAGATAATAAACTATCTACAAATGGTTATCTCTTCGATATTTCTCAATTATTTGAAGTGTATTTAGAGAAGTTACTAAGTCGTTATTTTAAGGATTGGTATGTTACTGGACAAGAAGAATTAAATGTCTATAAAAAGATGTTTTATAAACGTAAAATGTTTCCTGATTTAGTTATGAAGCATAGGTTTACTAATAAAATAATAGTTTTCGATGCTAAGTTTAAAAAAATGAGATTACTTAAAACTCAAAGCAGTTATTCTGATTTGGATAGGAATGACTTTTATCAAGTTCACTCTTATATCCAACACTATCAGCCAGATGTTATTGCTGGAGGTCTAATTTATCCTTTATCTAATGAAATTAATACGCATACAACTCATGCTGAAAACTTATTCGATAATAAAAACATTAATACTAATTTTATTGTTGATGGTATTTACATAGACAAAGGAATGAGCATGAATGAAATTAGTAATAGAGAAAATGAATTTTTATTAAGGATAGAAAATGTAATAAATAGATTTAACGCTAATTAGTGAAAAAAAAATGGAAATAAATTTCAATATTCTTATTGATGCATCTGGAAGTATGGGAGCTATGAAAGACACTGCAGATAATGGCAAATATTTATTACCAGATGGAAGTACAAGAATGGATTTAGTAAAAAAAATTTTAAAGTTTAATATACTCCCTTGCTTAAAATTTTCAACTAATATTAATATTTCAAGTTTTAGAGGTGAGATTCAATATGACTATAAAAAAAATAAAATAATTTACAATAATAAATTAAAAATATTACCAAAATTAGACTTAATCTATAATGGAAAATTAAATTTTGATACAATCTCTGAAAGTCTTGAATTTTTAAAAGACCCAATAGAAGCAAGTACTCCCCTATATTTTTCTTTAGCTCAAAAAATAATAAAATCAAAAGAAAATAAAAATAATATTATCGTTTTTAGTGATGGTGGTGCAAGTGATAGAGAAAATTTTGATTCCGAAATTTTAAATCTTATAAAAACTAACAAAAAAGATTGTTGCATACATTTTATTGGTATAAATCAAAAGAAAAATGAAAGATTAAAGTCAGAAAATCTTGCTAAAAAGACTGGTGGGATTTATGTAAATCTAAAAGCTATGGATTATGATGAGTCTGAGCTTAATCTACTTTTGTCAAAACTAAATTCAAATATTGTTACCAAAGCAATTCAAACTAACATAAATGACAATAACTTTATAGTAGAAAAAAGTAAATCAACACCTAATGCAATAGAAGATAATAATTTAGATTCAGACATAGAGAAACAAGTACAAAAGAATACACAATCTCTTGAATTCATTTCAAGTCAATTGACTAACATAATAAACCTTATCCAACCAAAACAAAATTTAATTGAAGAAGTTGATATTTCCGAAAACACAATCTATAATAATAAAATTGGTAGAATCGCTGAGGAATACTTATATAAAGAGCTAAAAAAAATGTTTGAAAATATTCAAGTTATTTGGCTAAATGAATCTGAAGAGCAAGGATTTCCATATGATTTTTTAATTAAAGATGGAAGTAAAAAATTCTATTATGAATGTAAAGGAAGTTCTTCTGACTTGAATGAATTCCAACTAACAAGAAATGAATGGAATTTTTACTTAGATAATAGAAAAAATTATAGAGTCTGTTTTGTATCTAATGTAGAATCTAATCCTTCTTATATTCGTCTTATGGACTTACTTGAGGATATGAGCAATAAAACAATAGTTCCTTGTTCAAGTAAAAATAAAAAAATTAGAGCTAATAGGATTGTTTTTCGTGTGTGTTAATTAAATAAACCCAACCTCTAAATAAATAGAAGCTGGGCAAAACTCAACTCAAAAACCAATGGTAGTTAGAATTACCATTGATAGCATTAGCCAACCCTTTGGTAAAATCAAAAGCATTGACATTCCTTGACAGAAATGAGTCTATATAAGAGCTCTTATTAGCTCCTGTGAAAAGGTTATAAATATTCCATAAGTTTATATCTCCATTACTATTCCTACAAAAGCTTTCATCTAAATAATAATCTTTAGCTACAGTAGAAATCTGTCCATCATTTAATAACAATTCTGGAATATGAATTTTATCTTGCTTAGGAAGATAATTATACAATCTTGTCCTTCCAATAAGCTGTGCAAACTGCTGTTCTGTTAAATTCTGTTGAGAAAGCTGTTTCATTTCTTGCAAATGATTTTGAGCATTATAACCTTGAATCAATTGTAATATTTTAGACTGTAATTCTTGGTAATTTCCAACTCTCATTTCATCTTGATAACCATCTGTAGAAATACATAAATTACAACAAACCATATTTTGAAAACCTATAAAGAACTTAAACTTCTCAAAAGATTTTCTGTTATAAAGATTTTCCTGATTATAGGCTCTTACACCTCCAACAGTTAAAGCAACCTCATTTCCATTAATGTTTTCTGTAATAGACGGTATTCTAATAATAAATGCCATTCTTTCAAAATATTGTGTTTTCTCATGCTCTAAAAGTTCTTTTACAGGTTTGTAAATTGCACTACTGGTTCTACCTTTAATTTGATGTGAAACCCTAACCTCTGGTAAATCTATTGTATGATGAGAAAATACTTTACTCACACAATTCTGTGCTATCTCTATAAACTCTTGATGAGCCAAAGTTTTTTCATTATCCTTACTAAAGACAGGTATTATACAATCATTTTTTAAAGTAGAAAGGCTAACAGTTTTCGTGTTAGCCTCTAAAAATGGATTGATTTGATATACTTTATTTTCTGAAGGTATTTCCTGATGAGGTACATTTTGCAACTGACCTTCAGGTAAATTAAATACCTCATCATTTTCCTTATTTTTAATTTCTGCTACTGATATGATTTCCATTTTGTGAAAAATTTTCTGGATTAACTAATTGTTCTAACTGGTCTTTTTTACTTCTAAATTGGGGTTCTAAAGGTTTTTGAAAAGAAGGATTTTCATTATACAGCTTTGTTAATTCTGATATAGATAATGAGCTATTTATCTTCTCTACAATTTCTTTAATTGTAATAGGTTCTGCATTACACCATTTTAGTAACCTCTCACCTGTTTTTGATGTGATAACAAATTCTGGTTTATTCATAAATAAACCTGTTCTATCTTTTGAAGCTTTTGCTAAATGTTGGTCATTTACTAATTCAAAATTTACTGTCAATTCATATTCAAATCCTTCACGAGTAATTTCTTTAGTTCCATGCTTTACAACTTGTGTTCTACTACCTACTATATCTAAAGAATAATCTACTTTTCTTCTTGTAGTAGTAATAATATGACAAGTAGATTGCAGTATTTTATCAATAAATTTTTGATGTAGAGGTGTCACTTTAGCCCAATCTTGGAATCTTCCACCTAATTTAGCTTGAATATCTAAACAACCACCAGTACCATTCCATTCATGTGTTATTGAATCAATAATTACCACTTCAATATTGGCTTTTTCACATACCTCAATTGCCTCAATATATCTTGAAGGACTATAAGGTTCTTTTAAATCTAATACATTGAAGTTACCTAAATTTGAATACAAACTTGCTGATGAATTTTCAGTATCTATCACTGCTATTTTATTCCAATCTTGTGTCATTCCATAGGCTAATAATAAAGCTGAATGAGTTTTACCAAATCCTGAAGCTCCAGAGATTCCTAATCTTAGTTTTACATTTTGTCTTTTACTCTTTTTTAATTGCATAATCTTATTTTTTTGAAGGTTAATATTAATTTGAATTAGTAAAGATTAATCTGAATAGATTCATCTTTAAATGAAGAAAGACCCTCAAATTAATGAGAGTCTTTATCTTATTGAAGGTCTTAAAAAACCCCTATCTTTTTCCAAATACATATATAGTCAAATGGAAAAAGGATGTGTTTTTTTTTATAAAATATGTTGTGCTAAATTTTTATAAAGAAGATTCTGTTCAGGTTCTAAACTTTTTTCTTTTACGAGATAAACTTTAGTTCTTTTCCCTTTTACACTTATCTCTTTTTTGGAATCAGCGTAAAACAACTTAATTGTAAGTTTATAAATAGTCATAATTTTTTTTGATGGTGTTTTTTCTTTTTGAAAAGTATTTTTTAATGGAAAAACCCCAGTACCTAACAAAGCATCATAAGTTAACAAGTAATCAATATCATTATTAAAATTCATTGTTTTGTATTCCTTTACAAATGCTTTTTGAGCTTTACTATGAATAAAATTATGCTTTTTATAGGTTTCAATATTTTGTTCTAAAACATCTTTTAGATACTTCCATTTTGCATAAATCTCAATAATTTCTATTTTGATTTTAGATAATTTATATTTTTCTATTTCGCTTACTAAAAATTTATTAGAATTTATCAAACAGGATTTTAGATATAAATGATATACCTCATCTTTGGTTGTAGACTTAGAATCAAAAAAAATAATTTTAAGAATATCCAGTAATACTTTTTCTTTATCTACAGAAATTAATTTTTTATTATCTAAAATGACAATAATCGTAGATAGGTATTTTTTGAAAAAAATTATTTTTTCAGAGGGCTTTAAATGATTATAAAAGTAATTTTCCTCTATAACCTCTTCTTCATAAAGTAGGTCATTAACTTTTTTATCTAACTGTTCATATTGAGTTTTAGAATCTAAGTATAATCTGGAAATAAAGTCAATATCTTTCAATCTACAATTTAAAAATTGATTAGTTAATGATGCCCATAAAATATACCCAGGTAAATCTCCTCCAAAAAATCTTTTAACAAGATGCTTTTCTCCTTTATCTAAATTAAATATCTCTTGAGTTGGAAAAAACAATCTATTTAACTTACTATTTCTATCTGTCTCATCAATTTTTCTGATTGCTGGTAATACCTCATTATATAGTTTGTTGTAAGTTTCTTTTAGCTCTAAACTTTGTTCATTAATATTTGAATAGCTTATAGTTTTTTCTCCATATTTTTTTGCTTTTTCAAATACATCTAAAATTAGTTTTTTTTGAGGTTCTGTATATTTACTAGGTAATGATTTTGACTCTATGCCTATTGGTAAAGGTAAAAATAAATGTATTTCCCCTTTTTTTCTTTGTCTTGCTAATGCTTGAACTATAGAATTAGCACCCATTGTAAAAATCCCTTTATTATCTATAAAATCAGCATTCATGTCTTTTGGAAATAAAATTATAAATGTATGCTCCTCATGCTCTATATTAATTCCTGTACTAAATTTAGTACCAATATTTATTTTGTCTTTATCATAACCTATAGTACCATCATCTAAATTAAATGGGTCACTAATGCTTTTATTTATTTCAACACCTCTACTCTCTAAAAGCTGACCTATTTTATGCTTTTTATTGGTTAACATTTCTGCTAATTTCCTTGAATAAACAAGAATATCAAATTTTTTACCTTTTTCTAATCTGTCTAAAATTAGTTCATATAAAGTTTCATCTTTTTCAATATTTCTATCTATATAGAAATTCAGAAATAAATCACTTTGCTTATCTTTAAGTGGCTTTCTTGTGGATTCTATAATTTTTACATTGTGGTCTGTAAACTCAGAAAGGTATTTAATTACTTCTTTTGAAGCTTCATTATAGGTTGCACTTATTATATAGTTTTTATAAACTAAACCATGGTAATTCCATAATTTACAAATAAACTCTTCTTTAAAATTATGAATCCCAGCATGAATTTCATCGAAAAGTAAAATCAGTTTTTTACCTGTCTTCTCACAATATCCTAAAAGTTTATTAAAATATTCTGTTTTGGGTTTAGATTGAAATAAACTTTCTACAGAGTTACCTAATAGAGCGTTTATAGTTAAGATATGAATATCAAAATTTCTTATATTGAATTTGCTTTGATGATTTTCTAACCATTTCTCATCATCAACATAACCCCAAGACTCTTTTTTAACTTCTTCCTCCTCTTTCTCTTTTTCTTTTAATTCCTCTTTTTCTCTAAAATATTCATCAATTCCTAACTGGTTAAAAATTCTACCCTTTGAAATTTCATTTTTTATACATTCTTCTTCATACTGCTGAATAAGACTTTTAAATGGTACAGCTATAACCACTAAATAATCTTTATCATCAGCAAATTTTTTGATGATTTTTATGATAGCCTTAGTTTTACCTTGACCAACTCCAGCATTAATAACAGTTGTATTTTTGTTTTGAAGGTCTTTGGTTAATATAGGAATTAAGTTATCACTTAAATAACCTTCATCATTTGGTTTAACAATTTCTTTAGGTTCTACATTGTAAACTTCACTATCAAAATCTGTGTGATTTATTTCTTTAAACTCAATTGGTGTGTTTTCAAAAAGGGAATTATCAAAATCCATATAAATAATTTAACTGTGCTATAAATGTATTACAACACAGTTATTAATCATCCTTTTTTCTTCAGTTTTTTACTAAGCTTATTCATTTGACTACTTACTTTATGTTGAACAACTTTAGCATAACTTTCTTGAGTAATACTCATTTTAGAGTGTCCTAATAGCTCAGAAACTATTTCCATTGGAATATTATTATAAAGTAAAATAGTGGTGGCAAAAGTTCTTCTTGCAAGGTGATGAGACATTTTTTTATCAATGCCAACTAACACACCTATCTCTTTAATATAAGAATTAAATCTTTGGTTTGAAATTCTTGGTAGTACCTCTTCAGAATCTGAGTTGAAATATTTCTCAATTATACTTTTAGCTTGAGGTAATAATGGAATTGCTATAGGTCTTTCTGTTTTTTGCCTAACCATATTAATCCATAAGTTTCCATCAAATCCCTCACTTATATGATGTGTTCTCAAACTTATCATTTCTGTGAAAGCTAAACCTGTATAACAGCAGAAAACAAACATATCTCTTACCTTTTCTAATCTCTTTTGAGAAAATTTATAGTGCATTAGATTATTCAACTCTAACTCTGTTAAATAAACTATAGTTCCTTTATACTTCTTGTTCTTATACAAATTAAAAGGGTTGGTTTGTAAATAATTCTCATCTATAGCAAACTGAATTATCTTCTTAAATCTCTGCATACTCCTATAAATAGTTGCTTGCTTTAATTTTACCTCAGTTTTCCAATAAAATTCTAAATCTTTTATAAACTTTAAATCCAACTGCTTTAACTTCATATCAGACCTCTTATACTTTACCCTTATAAATTCTGCAACCTTCCTTCTACTTTCTACATATCTGCTCCAAGAAAGCTCATTAAAATCAACCCCAATAAGTTTTTTAGTTTTATCATTATGTAAGTCATAAGCCCCAAGTATGGTAATTTCAGTTTTTACATCTTCTCCTTTATATTTCCTAAATATATCATCAACATCAAAGCTCTCTGGTAAAACTTGAAGCATTAAAAAAGCCTCATTAATTTTTTGATTTATGAGGCTCATTTGAGTGTTAATTATAGTATTATTTTTGTTTGGTGGTTTTGCCAATTGCAAAACATTGTCCCAATTTTCAGGATTAATAAAAACACCTGTTGAAAATACTTTTCTTTTTTGTTTATAGGTTATTCTACACCTTAATGGACATAGACCTTTTTTATTCATTTTATTCCTCTGTATAACAAACAATACAGTGATTTTATAATTATTCATATGTAATGTTTTTTTTAAAATTAAAAGTGGGTGCCTCCAAGATAAAATGGGTGCCTTTTAGTATCCCCAGAAAAGTGTAATTCTGATGATTTTTGAGATATAAATAAGAAGTATAATAATTGCCAAATATTGGACTAAAGTCTTACTGTTATTGACTGAAAACAAAAAACCACACTAAAAATAGTGTGGTTTAAGTGAGCCCTGAAGGATTCGAACCTTCGACCGCCTCCTTAGAAGGGAGGTGCTCTATCCAGCTGAGCTAAGAGCCCGTATTTTTTATGTTGTTACGACAACTTTTATAAAAATTAGCTTCTATTATTTTTTAATCTTTGGCTAAAAAAATAAATTTGAACTATTTGTATTAGAACTTAATTTTGCGTTCTCTGCAAAAGTGGTGCAAATATAAAATATAATCTATATAAAACAATATAATTTCACTAAATTTTAGTGTTTTATTTATAAGGATTTATAACTCGTTATAAGACAGAATTATATTGTTAAAAATATTTAAAATATTTGCTATTCTTCCATGGAGTGATATACATTTTGTACATCATCATCTTCTTCTAAGCGTTCTAATAACTTTTCTACATCTGCTTTTTGATCTTCACTTAGTTTTGTAGTGGTAGTTGGTATTCTTTCAAAGCCAGAAGATAAAATTTCCACATTATTTTCTTCAAAGAAAGATTGTATTGCACCAAACTGTTCAAAAGGAGCATAAATAATAATTCCCTCTTCATCATCAAAAACTTCTTCTACTTCAAAATCTATAAGTTCTAATTCTAACTCTTCCATATCCATAGTAATATCTTCCTTTTTAAGGGTAAAATTACAAGTATGGTCAAACATAAAAACAACAGAGCCAGAGGTTCCTAAATTTCCATCACATTTGTTAAACGCAGCTCTTACATTAGCAACAGTTCTATTGTTGTTATCTGTGGCAGTTTCTAACAAAATAGCAACTCCATGAGGAGCATATCCTTCAAAAAGAACTTCTTTATAATTTGCAGTGTCTTTATCGGTTGCTTTTTTAATGGCACGTTCTACATTATCTTTTGGCATATTTGCAGCTTTGGCATTCTGCATAACAGCACGTAATCTAGAGTTAGCGTCTGGGTTTGGTCCTCCTTCTTTAACAGCCATAACAATGTCTTTACCAATTCTAGTAAATGTTTTTGCCATTGCAGACCAACGTTTCATTTTTCTTGCTTTTCGAAACTCAAATGCTCTTCCCATTATTACTCTTTTTTTTAAATTGATTCTCTACAAATGTAAAAATTACATTGTGGTTTTACAATTTTTTGTAACCTTCATTTTAGTATAAAAAGTTACCTATAAGTAGGTAATTTATGAAGATGATTTTTCGCTAGTTTTATACATAATTTTAAAACTTATTTATGATGAAAAAAATTACGATTTTATTTTTGCTTTTTATAGGCCTACAATTAGTAGCGCAAGATAAACTAACCTCAATTTCAGAAGAATATTTTACTGATAATCAATGGGAATTGTTAAATAAAACAGCGTATTTATATGATGCCAACGGAAACGTTATGTCAGAAAAATATTACAGTACTAATGACACTGGAAACGTAGAATTATTAGAAACTACCAATTACATTTATAATGCAAATAATAAATTAATAGAAGAGCTTTATGAAGATTCTAAGAATGTATACAGTTATAACGCAAATGGTTTTTTAACAGAAGTTATATCTTATACTTTAGAAAATGGAGTTTGGGTTAAAGAAAATAAGTTTGAACTGGTATTTAATGGCACACAAATAGATTATTTCACTTCTTTTGTTTGGAATGGTCAAGCTTGGGTTGTACCAGAAGAAGAATCAGAAAGGTATACATATACTTATGCAAATGGGAACATCGTAAAAATTATTGATGAAGAATTCAAGAATGGTGTTTGGGAAGAACGTGGTAAGGAAGAGTTTACTTATGATGCCAATAATAATTTAACCAGTGAATTCTATTATAATAAAGAAGACAATGGTTCTTATACTGTAAATGAATTTTATAATTATAGCTATGATTCTAATAACAATATTATTTCAGAAAGTGGAGCTTACATAGATAGTAATGGAATGCAGGTAAATTTTGAAACAGAAAATTACACTTATGATTTATCTAAAAGTATGAGTGCTATTATAAATCCGTTTAAAAATAAATTTGGAATTGAGCTATTTCCAGATACAGATAAACATCACATTAATAAAATTATTTCAAAAACATCTCCTAGTTATAGAGTTATTTACAATTATAATGAAGCTACAGCAAGTGTTGATAAATTTGATAACATTCAATTTTCTGTATATCCAAACCCTACAACTTCAATTTTAAAAATTGATGACAGTAATTTTGAACTTAAAAACGTAAGTTTATTTAATGTTTTGGGCAAAAAAGTATTGTCTTCTTCTAAAAATGAAATTAATTTAGAAGATTTATCAAAAGGAATTTATCTAGTAAAAATTGTAACTCAAAACAATAAATTTTCAACAAAACGAATTGTGAAAAATTAAAAACGCATTCGTTTTTATCAGAAAACAAAAGCCTCGAAACAAATTTGTTTCGAGGCTTTTAAATTTTATTAGAATGTAGTTTATTATTTTACATCCATTAATTCTACATCAAAAATTAAAGTAGCGTCTGGTGGTATAACACCTCCTGCACCAGCAGAACCATAAGCTAGGTTAGATGGTATTACAAAACGGGCTTTGTCGCCAACTTGTAATAACTGAATCCCTTCATCCCAACCAGAAATTACTTGACCAACACCAACGTTAAAATCAATAGGTTGTTTTCTTTTGTAAGAAGAGTCAAAAACAGTACCGTCTAATAATTGACCTTTATAATGTACAGAAACGCCTGCACCTTTTGTAGCTTTTTTTCCGTCTCCTTTTTGTAATATTTGGTAACGCAATCCGCTAGAAGTTTCATCATAACCTGCAGCAACTTTGTCTAACATTTCTTTTTGTGCTGCTTTGGCTTCAGCTTCTCTTTTTTCTCTTGCACCTTCAAAAGTTCTAAAAGCCTCAATAGCATTAAAAGCTTCTGCTTCTGCACCAACTCTTATGATTTCTAAAGTTTCCAATATATCTCCTTGTGCAACAGCATCTACAACATCTTGTCCTTTAATAACAGAACCAAAAACAGTGTGTTTACCATCTAACCATGGAGTAGGAACGTGGGTAATGTAAAATTGACTACCGTTTGTTGCTGGTCCTGAATTTGCCATAGCTAATTTACCTGGAGCATCATGTTTTAAATCTGGATGAAATTCATCATCAAACTTATAACCTGGGTTTCCTGTTCCTGTTCCTTGTGGGCAACCACCTTGAATCATAAAATCTGGTATTACTCTATGAAATTTTAACCCGTTGTAGTAAGGTGTACCTTGTTCTTTAACAGCATTCTCTAAATTTCCTTCTGCTAGTGCAACAAAGTTACCAACTGTACCAGGTGTTTTTTCATGCTCTAATTGTACTAAAATTTCTCCTTTTGGAGTGCTAAATTTTGCGTAGATTCCGTCTTTCATTTTGTTTTACTTTTTTCTCGATTGCAGTTAAGAGATAATATTTTGTTTTAATTCTCGACTGCGCTCGAACCGATCTTTATTTGTACTCTATAAAATTTTTAAAAAAAATTACTTTTTTGCGTTTAAAATAGATAAGCTATAGGTTAGACCTACATTAATGTTTGTTGAATTTACATTTCCATAAGGAGACCACATTTGACCTCCAGAAACATTTAGGTGAAAATCATCTGTAAAATGATAATTAATACCTAAAGTTGGTCTTACTAAAATACCTTCACCAGAGTCCACACCACCACCGCCAGCAACACCAGCTGCAGCTTCTGCAAATACAGATAATTTATCTTTTATAAATCTATTAGACTTTACTCCTAAACCAAAAATACCATGTGCATAACCTCCAGATTTACCTAAATAGGCAAAAGAAGTTTCACCTGCCACATAAAACCTATTAGAAATATCGTAGTTTATTTTTATTGCTATTTGTTGTAAATCGTTTGCTGGCCTATCTTTTATGGCTACATTAAAGTAGGTTTGGTTTTGTACACCTATTTGCAATCCTTGTGTTTTTATTGTTTTAACCGCTTTTCCGGTTTTTGGGTTTTTAGAACCACCACTTAAACCAAAGTATTTTAAACTTACACCAGAAGTAATTGCTTCAAATGATGCGCCTATTGATCTATGATATCCAGCGTGGGCACTTAAACCAAAATGTTCTGAAAAACGAACATCTAGCCCAGTACTTGGGTACATGGTTAATCCGTTTTCTGGAAAAATTCTTCCACCAGCAACTCCAATACCCATCTTTGCAAAGAAATTTACATATTTAGTTTCAATAAAGTTTTTACCAACTCCAAAAAATAAATCCATAAAACCTGCTCTTAAACCTTTATACATGGTGTCTACATGCGTATATAAAAAAGTATTGCTGTTTAGGTAACGTTGGTATTCAAAACCAATAATGTAAAGCGTTTGTGTTATTGGGGTTGTATTATTAAAGTTGCCCAAACCGTCGTTTCTAGTTCTTCCCATAGGAAAGAAAAAATCAAATTTTACTTGCTGTACTGTTTTTACTGCAGATTTTCCCCAAAAAGGGTCTTTAGAAGCTACTACATTAAAGGTTTTATGTGCATCTTTATAAGATCCTGCTCTTATAGTGGTAGGTATTTCTATAAAAAAAGATACGTTTTCTCCGCCTTGTATGCCATCAAAAAAATCTACAATACCATATTGTACTCCAAAAGAGGCGTGTTTTGTTTTGTATTGCAAACCAGCATTTGGGTAAATAATTGCACCACCGTTTACTAAACTTCTAAATCCACCACCACCACCAAAGTGAACATTAGCATCAAAAAATAAATTCCTATAAATTGGTAGGTTTACACCTAAATTTACACCCAATGTAAATAAGCCTCCTTGGTCACCAATACTTGCTGCATGAAAACCAGCTCCAGTATATAACCAATTATTAATAGGAATGTTATAGTTTAAACCTAAAAAGCCCATTTTTGGTTTTAAATCGTAGGTAGAGCCATCTCCATATCTATAAGTAATATCTGGTTGATTTATAAAAATATGGTTTAAACGAATGTTATTATTTAATTCATAAGTATTGATATCATCAATAGTAAAATCTTGAGAAAAAATTTGTATTGTGGCTATAAAAGCTAAAAATAAGATACTTTTTTTCATTTTAATTATTTTTAAACTCACTTGTAAAATGCAATTTTACAGTTGGGTATTTACTTTGTGTCATTTGAATGGTAAACGCAGAATCTGCTAAAAATACCAATTGCCCTTGTTTGTCTTTCGCTAAATAACGTTGTTTTACACGTTTAAAATCTTTAAACTCATCATTTTTTGCATCTTCTGGTTCTACCCAACAAGCTTTGTGTACTTGTAAATTTTCGTAAGTACATTTTGCACCATATTCGTGTTCTAAACGGTATTGTATTACTTCATATTGTAAAGCGCCAACTGTACCAATTACTCTACGGCCATTCATATCTAAAGTAAATAATTGTGCTACACCTTCGTCCATCAATTGGTCTAAACCTTTGTATAGTTGTTTAGATTTCATTGGGTCTGCGTTATTTACATATCTAAAATGTTCTGGAGAAAAGCTTGGTATTCCTTTAAAATTTAATTGTTCACCTTCAGTTAAAGTATCTCCAATTTTAAAATTACCTGTATCATGTATTCCTACAATATCTCCTGGAAAAGATTCGTCTACAATTTCTTTTTTCTCTGCAAAAAAAGCGTTTGGACTAGAAAATTTTACTTTTTTACCATTTCGAACGTGCAAGTATGGCGAATTTCTTTT
This sequence comes from uncultured Polaribacter sp., assembly GCF_947495205.1. Taxonomy (GTDB): domain Bacteria; phylum Bacteroidota; class Bacteroidia; order Flavobacteriales; family Flavobacteriaceae; genus Polaribacter. The sequence goes on from NZ_CANLXV010000015.1 coordinate 28,569, forward strand.
AAAAACACCAGAAACAATTTTTATAAAAGCCAAACGATCTCTATGTTTTGGATCCATATTGGCGTGTATCTTAAACACAAAACCTGTTAGTTTTTCTTCTTTAGAATCTACTAAACGCTCTTCTGCTTTTTTAGGTTGTGGTGATGGTGCAATTTCTATAAAAGCATCTAACAACTCTTTTACCCCAAAATTATTTAAAGCAGAACCAAAAAATACAGGTTGAAGGGAACCACTTAGGTATTCATTTCTATCAAATTCCGGATAAACTTCACTTACCAATTCTACTTCTTCCCTTAAAGTTTCAGCGGCGGTTTCTCCTATAATTTCGTTTAATTGTGGGTTTGCTAAATCATCAAATTCTATACCTTCAGATATGGATGTTTTATTATCACCAGAAAATAGGTTTAGTTTTTTTTCCCAAATATTATAAATTCCTTTAAAATCGTAACCCATACCAATTGGGAAACTCATTGGTGTAACTGTTAAACCTAGTTTTTGTTCTACTTCATCTAATAAATCAAAAGCATCTTTACCTTCTCTGTCTAATTTATTTATAAAAACTAGCATTGGTATGCTACGCATTCTACAAACTTCCACAAGTTTTTCGGTTTGTGGTTCAACACCTTTGGCAACATCAATTACTACAATAACGCTGTCTACAGCAGTTAAAGTTCTAAACGTATCTTCTGCAAAATCTTTGTGACCAGGTGTGTCTAAAATATTTATTTTTTTGTCTTTATAGATAAATGCTAAGACAGATGTAGCTACAGAAATACCACGCTGGCGTTCAATTTCCATAAAATCTGAAGTTGCGCCTTTTTTTATTTTGTTATTTTTTACAGCGCCTGCTTCTTGTATTGCACCACCAAAAAGTAATAACTTTTCTGTTAGTGTAGTTTTACCAGCATCAGGATGCGATATAATACCAAAAGTTCTTCTACGTTTAATTTCTTCTAAAAAGCTCATCTACAAATTTTGAGGTGCAAAGATAGGCTTTATTCTATAATTTTTAAACTGATTTTAAAGGTATACAAATAAAAAAGTTCAAGTAAGTGCTACAAATTTTTAAGATTAAATTTTTGTCCATTTTCTTTATTTTTAATGCTTTATGTTTTTTCAGAGGAAAGTAATAGTAATTTCTAAAAAAGGTGTAAAAATAAATGGAAACGAATTTTGACGAAACTTCTAACGGGTTTATCTAGTGTGAAGTTGATAAATTTAAAAAAGCTAATTTTTTGAGATGAATATCTCTTAAAAAAAACGTTATTCAAGATAAATATATCGAGAAAGTATTAATTGATAAGCCAAGATTGAATTACTTGCCAAAAATAAATTAAATTTAATCTTAGAAGGAAATGCTTAAAGGTAATTTTATGAAGCAATTATAAAGTTTGTTATTCTAAAATTTCAACCGTTATTCTTATGTCTTCCAAAGGCCATTCATCTACACCTACTTTTACTTTAGAAATTTTATCCATAGTATCAAAACCTGCAATTACTTCTCCAAAAACAGTGTGTTCGCCATTTAAGTGATGTGCGCCGTTTCTATTATGTACCATATAAAATTCAAAAGGATTAGATTCTTTTTCAGGATTTTCCTCCCAATCTCTAGCTGCTGCTAAAGCTCCATATTTATGTTTTCTATTTTTTTTAAACTCTGGTTTAATTCTATAATTACCGTAAAGTCTTCTCTGTTTTAAGGTATACGTTTCGTCTGAATTACCACCTTGAATAACAAAATTTTTGGCAACTCTATAAATTTCTGTGGTATTAAAGTATTTTATTTTGGTTAAAAAAATAAAATTGGCTCTGTGCACGGGTACATCGTTATATAATAGTAACTTAATGTTACCAAATTTGGTTTTAATAATAACTTTTGTCTCCTTATTTTTTTTGCCGTATTCCGTAAAAAAAGCTTCTACATTACTCTCATTAAGGCTATCCCAACGTTTTTCTACTTTTTTTTCTAATTTATTTTTTGTTTTGTCTAGCGTGTTTTCTTTATTGTTTTCTGTGGATGAGTTTTCTCCTTTACAACTTAAGAATGCACAAAATAAAATCACTAAACAGGTATTTAAAAATATTTTCATTTCGAAGAAGTCACTTTTTAGAAATTCAAAGATAATTCAACAATACAAAATACTAAGGCATTCCTATTGTTTTAATTTTTTTTTATGATTTATTGCAACATCATTTCCTATTTTTGTAATAATGAAAGAAAACGTAATTTTAGTAGATACTAATGATGAACCATTAGGTTTAATGGAAAAAATAGAAGCACATGAAAAAGCATTATTACACAGAGCTTTTTCTGTTTTTATTTTTAATGATAAAGGGGAGTTAATGCTGCAACAAAGAGCAGCGGGCAAATATCATTCTCCTTTATTATGGACCAATACGTGTTGTTCACACCAAAGAGATGGTGAAAGTAATATCGCAGCAGGTAAACGCAGGTTGATGGAGGAAATGGGATTTACCGCAGAGTTAAAAGAGGTTTTTTCTTTTATTTACAAAGCACCTTTTGATAATGGATTAACTGAGCACGAACTAGACCATGTTATGGTTGGTTTTTATAATGATGCACCTGTTGTGAATAGGGAAGAGGTAGAAGCTTATAAGTGGATGTCTTTAGAAAACGTGAAAAAAGATATTGAAGATAAGCCAGAATTATACACTGCTTGGTTTAAAATTATTTTTGAAAAGTCTTATGAAAAAATTGCGAATTATAACTTAACCAAATAAAAATTATGCCTAAAGTTACTGTTCATAGAAAAGCACATTTTAATGCAGCACACAGATTGTACAGAAAAGATTGGAGCGACGAGAAAAATTTTGAAGTGTTTAACAAATGTAGCAATCCAAATTTTCATGGTCATAATTACGAAATGATTGTTTCTTTAAAAGGTGAGATAGACCAAGAAACCGGTTATGTTTATGATTTAGGCATTTTAAAAAATCACATAAAATCTGAAATAGAAGAATGTTTTGATCATAAAAACCTAAATTTAGAAGTTTTGGAGTTTCAAGATTTAAACCCAACTGCAGAAAATATCTGTGTAGTATCTTACCAAAAGTTAAGAAAATTGTTACCTAATCATTTAGACTTAGAAATTACCTTATATGAAACTCCTAGAAATTTTGTAAGTTACGCTGGAGAGTAATTTTAAAAATTATAAATCATAAAAAAAAGCCTCGTTTACATTTTGTAAGCGAGGCTTTTTAGTTTAAAAACTAGTTTTAGTTTTTCTGTTTATTTTTAAATTCGTCAAACTTATCGCCTTCTTTTTTAGGCCAAGTATTGTTAGACGTATCTACGTCTGCAGTTTCAAAATCTGGGTCTACCACAATGCTTTTAATTTCTTTAGTAGCTGCAAAAACTCTTTTTACAGAATTGTCATCACGCATCCAAATTTGGGCAGGAAAAGTTTCTCTTTTGGTTGTACCATCTGCAAATGTTAATTCTACAATTAAAGGCATAACCAAACCTCCTGGTTTTTCAAATTCTACAGAATATAAGTAAGATGGTACTTCTTCTCCTTCTGCATATTTACGCATTGCATTTCCGTTTGCATCTTCTTTTTTATCTGTAATATAAACAAGGTCTCCTAAACTATCAAAATACTGTTTGTATTGTTCTTTTAGTTTTACCATTCTTTCACTTGGCTTGTCTGTTAGATACAAAGGTTTTACATCTTTAATACCAATGTCTGTAACATCTGTTGTGTAAAACCATCCTCTAAAAAACCAATCTAAATCCATAGCAGAAGCATCTTGCATAGATCTAAAGAAATCTTCTGGAGTTGGGTGTTTAAACATCCATCTTTGTGCATAGGTTCTAAAAGCATGATCAAACAATTCTGGTCCCATTATTGTTTTTCTTAAGATGTATAAACCAGCAGCTGGTTTTGTATACGCATTTGGGCCAAATTGTTTTACATAATCTCCTTGAGACATAATAGGAGAAATGTTAGATTGGTCTCCACCCATATATCTTGTAATTCCTTTAGCTGGGTTAGAGGCAAACAATTCTGGATCATATACATCAGATGCTAAGATTTCTACAAAAGAGTTTAAACCTTCGTCCATCCACGTCCATTGTCTTTCATCAGAATTAACAATCATTGGAAAAAAGTTATGACCAACTTCGTGAATAATTACACCTAACATCCCTTTTTTAGTCCTGTCAGAATAGGTTCCATCTGGATTTGGGCGTCCAAAATTGAAACAAATCATTGGGTATTCCATTCCTTGTCTTTCTGAATGTACAGAAACAGCTTTTGGATAAGGATAATCAAACGTTAATTTAGAATATTCTTTCAAAGTAGTGGCTACTGCTCTTGTAGAGTGCTCTTCCCATAAAGGATTACCTTCTTTTGGGTATAAAGAGGTTGCCATAATGGTTTTACCATTAACATTTACAGCCATAGCATCCCAAATGTATTTTCTAGAAGATGCAAAAGCAAAATCTCTTACTTGGTTTGCTTTAAAGTTCCATGTTTTTGTTGCAGTGGCTCTTCCTTTTTCATTTTTTTCTGCTTCTTCTTGAGAAACAATAATTACAGGTTTGTCAAAAGATTTTCTTGCTTGTTCAAAACGCTTGCGTTGTGTTTTAGATAATACCTCTTTTTCGTTTTGTAAAGCTCCAGTAGCTTCAACAATATGATCTGCTGGTACTGTTAAACTTACTTCATAATCTCCAAATTCTAATGCAAACTCAGAGCGTCCCCAAAACTGCATGTTTTGCCATCCTTCTACATTATTATATACAGCCAATCTTGGAAAAAACTGTGCGATAGTATAATTGTTGTTTCCGTCAGGAAATGTTTCTAATCCAGAACGTCCACCATCTTTATTAATGTCGTTTATTTTATAGTTCCACTGAATTCTAAATTCAAATGTTTTGCCAGGAGCCAATGCTTCAGATAAATTGATACGCATCATAGTTCTGTTTATAGTATGCGATAAAGGTTTTCCATTACTTTCTACCTTTGTAATATTATAACCAAACCCTTTTTTCTGGTTCATGTAAGAACTTTTAAAGTTATCTGGTGTAATAAATGCAGAAGCACTATTAGATTTTGCTAAAGGTGTTTGTGAATCATCTGCCCTCATGTTTTGATCTAATTGCACCCATAAATATTCTAAATGATCTTTAGAGTTGTTATGGTAAGTAATTTCTTCATCTCCATAAATTTTGTTATTTGTTTCGTCTAAACGAATATCCATAACATAGTCTACTTTCTGCTGTGTGTATTGATGTCCTGGGGCACCAGCTGCATTGTGTTGATCATTTGGTGTTGCCAAAAGATCTTTCATTTGTCTAAATTTGTTTTCGTCTGTATGACCTTGTTGAGTTCCTTTTTTGTCAATTTTTGTTTGCTGTGCAATGGCAGCAATAGAAATGAAAAAAAGAGAACATACTAATAAAGTAAGTTTTTTCATATTGTTAGAATACTGTTTTTTTTTAAGTGCTGCAAATTAAGAATAACTGCACAATAAAGTTAAAATTCGTTAAACTTTTAACATATCTTTATTAAAAAAAACAATGTAGAAAAAATTCTACATTGTTTTAAATACTATTTCTAAAAGTACTAATTTTTAACTTTTGCTTTAAATCTACTAAACTGATCTCCTGTTTGCCTTGGGTAGCTATTGTTAGCAGTATCTACATCTGCAGTTTCTAAATCTGGATCAATCATAATTTTACGAATCTGTTTGTTAGAATGTACCGTTTTGGTAACTTCATTATCTGTATATCTCCAGATTTCTGCAGGATATATTTTTTTCTCTTTTGTACCATCTTCATACGTAAATTCTACAATAATTGGCATTACCAAACCACCAGGTTTGTTGTAAGTGATTTCGTAAAAGTATTTAGGTTGTGCTTTTTTTGGTTTTGCAATGCTTAAGCCTTCACTTTTATCTTCTATAAAATTTATAGTTTCTTTATTTTTTTCAACGGCATAAAACTTTTTTACGCTTTTTACGCCAATATCTGTTACATCTGTGGTATAAAACCAACCTCTAAAAAACCAGTCTAAATCTACGCCAGATGCATCTTCCATAGTTCTAAAAAAGTCTGCTGGTGTTGGGTGCTTAAACATCCATCTTTGTGAATAGGTTTTAAAAGCATGGTCAAATAACTCTTTACCCATAATGGTTTCTCTTAAAATCCATAAAGCAGTTGCAGGTTTACCATATGCGTTGTTACCAAAACTATATACATGATCTCCTTTAGACATAATTGGTGCAATTCTAGATTGGTCTCCTGCCATATAACGAACAATATTTTTAGGATAACCTCTTACAATAGGAAAATTTGGATCATAATCTAATTCTGCCAACATTTCCATAAAAGAGTTTAATCCTTCATCCATCCAAGTCCATTGTCTTTCATCAGAATTAACAATCATCGGGAAAAAATTATGCCCAACTTCATGTATAGTTACTTTTATCATTCTGTATTTTACTCTGTCTGAATAACCACCGTCTGGTAAATCTGGTCTACCAGGATTAAAACAAATTTGCGGATATTCCATACCCATTTGTCCATCTACAGAAATGGCTTTGTGGTAAGGATAATCAAAAGTATATTTAGAATATGTTTTTAAAGTTTGTGCGGCTGCTCTTGTAGAATGGTCTCCATATAAAGGGTTTGCTTCTTTAGAATATAAAGATTCTGCCATAACCGTTTTTCCATTAATATCTACAGCCATAGCATCAAAAATAAATTTTCTAGAAGATGCAAATGCGTAATCTCTTACATTTTTAGCAACAAATTTCCATGTTTTTGTTTTTTTGGATTTTGTTTTTTCAATTTTTTCTGCTTCTTTTTGAGTTCTAATAATTACAGGATTTTTAAAAGACTTTCTTGCTTTTTCTCTTCTTTTTAATTCTTGTTTTGTAAAAACTTCTTTTGGATTTTGTAAAACACCTGTTGCACCTAACATGTGATCTGCTGGTGTGGTAATGTTTACTTTAAAATCTCCAAATTCTAGAGCGAATTCACTTCTGCCCCAAAATTGGTCGTTTTGCCAACCTTCTACATTGTCATACACACACATTCTTGGATAAAATTGTGCAATAACATAATTATTGTTACCGTTTTCTGTAAAATGCTCATAACCAGACCTACCACCTTGGGTTCTGTGATTGTTGATGTTGTACCACCACTTTATTTTAAATTGAAATTTTTCTCCAGATGCCAAAGGTTTTGCTAAATTAATACGCATCATGGTTTGGTTTATGGTGTGCGATAAATTGCTGCCATCTAAATTGGTTACACCTTCTATTTTAAAGCCACCATCAAAAGCATCTGCTATATATGCAGCATTAAACCTGTCTTTAGATGTTTTATTAGGTATTCTGTTGGGTTGAATGTCTGGAGTTTTAGAGTCTGCAGCACGCATATTTTGGTCTAATTGAACCCATAAATATGGTAAAGTATCGTCTGAATTGTTGTGATAAGTAATGGTTTCATTTCCATAAATTCTGGTGTTTTCATCATCTAAAACAATGTCCATTGTATAATCTACCTTTTGTTGTGTGTATTTTATACCTGGCGCTCCAGAAGCTGTTCTTTGTAAATTTGGCGTTGGTAAAACATCTTTCATTTGGCGAAATTTGTTTGTATTTACATGACCTTGTTTTGTTTTTGATTCTTGCGCCATAAATGCACTAGAAATAAAAAATACGGTTAGGATTAGTAGCCCTAGTTTTTTCATAATTGTAAATTTGAATTAATTAATATTAGTCTGAATAGATTAGCTTTTCTTCTTGATTACTTTTAGTAAGGAGTACACTTTTATTTTTATTGCCAACTTTAGATTTTATTAAATTCTGTTGTTCAGGAAAGTTTTTAAGCAATAATTTACTGTTTACACTAATAGATTGTACGTTTGGTATTTCTTCTATTTCTAAGTAAAAATAAACCAAATCTCCTTCAAATTCTTTACCAATGTATGTAAAGGTTTTTGCCACATTATTTATTTTAAAAGAAAGTTTATCTGATAAATATTTTTCAAAATACACATTGTTATTTGGTAATTCTTTTTTTGTGGCTAACTGTAAATTTAAGTTATATTCCTTATTTACAGCCAGTTCTATATCATCCATAAAAACACTGGTAATGATCTGCACAGCTTGTGCTTTTTCTTTAAATTTAATTTGAGTTAGACTCAAATAATACTTATGTGTAGTAAAAGAGAGTAGTGGTAGTATTAGAACCAGTATTAAAAGGTTTTTTAATTTCATGTGTTGATAAAAACAATTAGTGCGCCAAGTTACTTTTCTTCATTTATTATTTCTAAGTAAGTTTTACCTTCTTGTTGAAATATTTTTATAATATCTAAGATTCTTCCTTTTGCATACAAGTCTTCTATACCTAAGGGATTACAATATTCTAGAAAGTGAAAGTAATTATCAATTGGAATTTTTAATCTTTCAAAGAAGAATTTATCACCTAAACGTGACATTATTTTATAAGGAAATTCCTTTTTTTGCGCTAATTCTTTACGCAATGCCCATAATTTTTCAGAATATTTAAATGGGATTGCAGCAGCAGCTCCTGCGCCAGCAAATTGTGCTGTTGGGTCTACATTGTTTAAAGGTGGTTTTGCCAAATCCATTTCATCTATAGGTCCTACAACATTTCTATCAATCTTAGAAAAATCCATTCTTATTCTAAGCAAAGAGTCTCTTTTATTTACAGGAACAGCTTTGGTGTCTATGCCTAATCTTCCAGACAAATCGTGTCTTTTTAATTCAAAAGTATCTAACACAACAGTTCTGTATTTTAATTTTACAGAAATATTTTTAGCAGTAATATTGCTTTTTTTAATAAGTACAAATTTTGTAAAGTGTTGCACAGAAGAAATTCTTAAAGAATCTCCTGCTTTCACAAAAATTCTAAATGCACCATTATCAGAAGAAAATGTACCTTGATTGGTTTTTAAATTAATAATATTGGCGTTTTTAACTGTGCTTAAAGAATCTAACACTTTACCATTTATAAGTCCTCTTCTTTCTTGAGAAAAAGAAGATAAACATACAAAAAGAAGCACTAAAAGTGTGAGTAATTTTTTATTCATACATTACTTTATAGGGTGAACAAAGTACGTAAAAAGAAGATTTTTATATGATAAATAAGTTTAAAATTCTGTTAAAGGATTTTTACTTGTTTGTTGTGGCTTTTATATAAGATTTGCTTTCCTTTATTAAAATTTGGATGAGTTTAAATTTTTTATGTTGTTTGTAGAGCTTAAAAATATTTTTTACTTCACAATAATTAATAAAGTGGTTATATTTTTCTTTGGGAATTTTTAATTCTTTAAAGAAAAAATGTGCTCCAAATTCACTTAATAAAACATCAGGAAAATTTTCTTTTTCTGCCAATTTTTTTGCTTTTTCTTTTTTACTTACTGCATTCTTTTTTCCTAATCTTCTTGTAAATCCTGCACCTTCAAATTTATTGTTTGGTAACCTTACTTTGTTGGCTTTTGCAAGGTGCACTTCATCTGAGCCAATACCCATTTTAGAAATTAAATAGGGATCCATGCCTTTTAATTGGTTTTCTAAAGTTGCTGTAGCTTTTTCTTTATATGTTTGTTTAACGTTTGTAATATCTAAAGATAAAAAACCACTTAAATTGTGTTTTTTTAATACGATTTCATCTAGAATAACAATGTTATTTTCTAGTTTAATAATATTTTCTGTTTCTCTTAAATGATAGGGTTTTACAATTATTATTTTAGTTTTAAAGCCAACAGCTGTAATTTGTAAACTATCCTTGTTTTTTGCAATAATTTTAAAAAATCCGGCTTTGTTAGAAAATGTTCCTTTTTTATTTTGAAGATTTACAACATGCACGTTTTTAAGTGCTTTAGAAACATCAAAAATTTTTCCTTGAAAGTTATTTTTACGCTGAGCATAAAAACAAGTGCTTGTAATTATTAAAAAGAAAAGTAATTTTTGTTGCATAATTTTTCTTTTTATTTGTAATTATTTGATAGAAAGTCTTTAGATTTTTTTTGTAAAAATGTAATCAACTTAAATTCATCAATTAATAATAAGCTGTTGTAAAGACTGTCTTTTACGCAATAGTTTAGAAATCTGTAGGTGTCTTCTTCTTTAATTTTAAAGTTTGTTAAAAGTAGCTTGCCGTACTTTTGAAATAATTTATCTGTATCTTGAAGCTCTTCAATTAATTTTTTTCGTTTTTTTAATTTTTTTAACCTACCAGATAAAACGTTTAAAAAATAGTCAAAAGGAATACCGCCAGAGCTGGTAGTTGCTGTGTAAATTTCTCTATCCTGTTTTTCCATTTTTTTCATTCCTGCTCCTGGTAAACCCAAACTTACAGCATCTACATCTTCTTTTGTTTTTGGAGGAACCGCTTTTAGGTCTATATCTAAATTGCCTAAAAGATTATGTTTTTTTACAATAACTTCATCTAAATTGTACTTTTTTGTAGCCAAAACAATTACATTTAGTTTTTCTCTAAAATGATGGGATTTTATTTTTATAATTTTTGTTTTGTAACCTATGGCAGAAATCTGTAGACTATCATTTTCTTTTGCGGCTATTTCAAAAAAACCATTTTTATTAGAAAAAGTTCCTTTGTTGTTTTTTATATGAATAACGTGTACATTTATTACAACATCTACAGCGTCTACAATTTTACCGTAAAATAGTTGTTGTTTTTCTTGTGCAATACAAAAAGAAGATACTGCCAAAAATAGGAGGAATAATTTTGGTTTCATTGGTTTGGTTTGCTGCAAAGAAAACAGTAAAGCTTCTTAAAACTCTATTAACAGAGTTGTAAAAAGCTGTTAAATAACATTTTATTCACTTTTTAAAAAAATAAATTTCTAAAAAAAAATAAATTATTTTTGATCTATGAAAAACATGATAATTGCAAGTACATCAACAGTTTTTGGAAGTGGATATTTAGAATACTTATTACCCACGTTAAAAGCACATTTTAAAAATGTAAAAACATTACTTTTTATTCCTTATGCAAGACCTAGTGGTATTTTATATGATGCGTATACAACAATTGCAAAAAAGGCTTTTGCGTTTATAGATATTAATGTTGAAGGCATACATGAATTTAAAAACCCTAAAAATGCAATTGAAAACGCAGAAGCTATTTTTACAGGTGGTGGAAATACGTTTGAGTTGGTAAATCAATTATACAAAAATGATATTTTTTCAATTTTCAAACAAGTTTTAGAAAACGGAACGCCTTATTTAGGCACAAGTGCAGGTAGTAATATTTGTGGTATTTCTATGATGAATACCAATGACATGCCAATTGTGTATCCACCAAGTTTTTTAACTTTAGGTTGCATTCCGTTTAATATAAATGCACATTATTTAGATCCAGAAAAAGGTTCTAAACACATGGGAGAAACCCGAGAAACTAGAATAAAAGAGTTTCATGTATTTAATGAAACTCCGGTTTTAGGTCTTAGAGAAGGCAGTTGGTTGCAAGTTTCTGGAGATTGTATAATTTTAAAAGGTAATTATTCTGCAAGATTGTTTCAACAAAACCAAGAACCTTTAGAGTTAGAAAGTGGAGTAGAGGTTTTCGTTTAATTTTAAAGTTGAAAAAAACTAAAAAACTTAGCGTACTTTCTCTTTTAGTAGGCAAAGTTTTTTAGTTTTGAATACTGAATACTGAATACTGAATACTGAATACTGAATACTGAATACTGAATACTGAATACTGAATACTGAATACTAATACTTTACATATTCTACAATTTCTAAACCATAACCAATAATACCAACACGTTTGGTTTGTTGCGAATTAGAAATTAGTTTTAATTTTCTAACATTAATGTCATGTAAAATTTGTGCGCCAATACCAAAGTCTTTGGCATCCATTTTAATTTCTGGAGCTTTAATTTCTCCTTGTTCTTGGTTTTCTTTTAAAATTTTTAACCTACTTAATAAGTTTTGAGACTGATTTTGTTGATTTACAAAAATTATTGCACCCTTGCCTTCATCATTTATCACCTGAAACATTTGATCTAGCTTTTGATCTGCGTTATTGGTTAAAGTACCTAAAATATCATTATTAACTAAAGTTGAGTTTACTCTAGTTAAAATGCTTTCCTCTTTAGTCCAAGTACCTTTGGTTAAAGCTATATGTACTTGTTTATTTGTAGTTTGTTGGTAAGCTCTTAGTCTAAACTCACCAAAACGAGTAGTTATATCAAAGTCTTCTTTTTTTACGATTAAAGAGTCGTGTTCCATTCTATAAGCAACCAAATCTTCTATAGAAACAATTTTAATATCAAATTTTTTAGCGACTTTTAACAATTCTGGTAAACGTGCCATTGAGCCATCTTCATTCATTATTTCTACAATAACTCCTGCAGGTTTTAAGCCTGCTAAACGTGCAAAGTCTATAGCAGCTTCTGTATGGCCAGTTCTTCTTAAAACACCACCAGTTTTTGCTTTTAACGGAAAAATATGTCCAGGTCTGGCTAAATCGTGCGGTTTTGTATTGGTATCAATTAAAGATTTTATGGTTAAGGCTCTATCAGATGCAGAAATACCTGTTGTAACGCCTTTGCCACGTAAGTCTACAGAAACGGTAAATGCAGTTTCCATAGGATCTGTATTGTTGTTTACCATCATGCCTAAATCTAATTCTTTACATCTTTTTTCTGTTAAAGGTGCACAAATTAAACCACGTCCATGAGTGGCCATAAAATTAATCATTTCTGGAGTTGCTTTTTCAGCAGCTGCTAAAAAATCGCCTTCGTTTTCTCTATTTTCATCATCTACAACAATAATTACTTTACCATTTCTAATATCTTCTATTGCGGCAGCAATGTTGTCTAATTTTACTTTTTTTGTGTTTGATAAAGTTGTCATGGTATTATTGGTCTTTTTTAGACTTAAATTTATTAAAGAAATTAATAATAGGTTGTGTTATGGTATCAATATTAAAAATACCTTTATCATTGGTAGCTCTTTTTGTTAATAAAATTCCTAAAGGAAAAAGTGTAAGCGTAGATATCCAAGCGCCTAATAAAGATGTAATGGAGCTTTCTTCTGCTAAGTTTTTTCCCATGGTATTCACAAAAAAATAAATAACATAAATGGAAATTGCTAAAATCATAGGTAAACCAAAACCTCCTTTTCTTATAATAGAGCCTAAAGGTGCTCCTATAAAGAATAGAATTAAACAAGAAAAAGACAATGCTATTCGTCCATAAAACTCAGAATCAAAAAAGTTTAACATTTTCCTTTTCCATTTTATAGTTTTTATATTGTTTCTTACATTGGTTAGGGCACTATTCATTTTTGTGCTGGCTGCACTTAAAACACTTATTTTATTTTGTAAGTCGAAATTATTCAGAATATTTAAACTGTCTATGTTTTTTACTTTTATAGAATCTTTATAAGCATATAACATTTTACCATTTGCTATGGTAGAAATGGTATTTGCTCTAGAAGAAAGCATTTCATTATACGCTCTTTTTAAATCTGGTATGGTATCACTTAATTGGTTTAAGGTACGCATATTGTAGCTGTTCTTTATTTTTTCTGCACCCAAATCATCATTACCGCCTATTTTAGAAATATCTATGTTAAATTCATATTCTTTAAAAGTAGCTTCAGATGCAGGCATTCTTTTCTTTTTAGCCTGGGTTTTAGATGCACTGGTATGATCTACGTAATAAAAACCATCGTACAAAACAAAGGTCATGTATCTGCTGCCTTCTTCAGATATAATTTTACCTCTTTCTGCTGTAATTACTTTTGTATTTCCATGTCTGCCTGTTAAATCATAAATTAAAACTTTTTTAAGCAGGTTTTCTTCTTCACCGTATTTTTCATCAAATTTAATTTGATAGCTTTCTAAATCACTATTAAAACTACCAGCAACTAAAGCCAAAGCTGGTTTTTTCTTTTTAATGTTAAAGTAAAGGTTTCTTTGTTTTAATATAGCATGTGGAAAAATATTGTTTAAGAAAACAAAATTAATAGCACTTAAAAGAAATGCTAGTAATATTAAAGGTCTAACCAAACGTTGTAGGGAAATACCAGCAGATTTTGCAGCAGCAAATTCATAATTTTCTCCAAGACTACCAAGTGCCATTATAGAAGAAAGCAAAACAGCAATAGGTAATGCTTGTGGTACAACAGTTAAGGTGGTGTAATATAAAAACTTTAGAATAAACACCATGCCTATTCCTTTACCAGCAATGTTTTCAAAAATTTGCCAAAGAATTTGCATAACCAGGACAAATAGAACAATTAAAAAAGACGCAACAAAGGGCCTTAAAAATGTTTTTAAAATGTATTTGTCTAAAATTTTCATTGTAGCAAAAGTAGTTTCTTATCTGTAAATACGCTACTAATTTTCTGTTAATTGAAAATATTAATCAATGGTGTAATTTTGGTTGAGATACTTCTCTTTATTTACTTGAAAAAAGTTAGGAGAAAGGTCTTCGTTTTTCTTAAATTGATCGATTGTGAATGTGGTTTTAGAACCATTTTCGCCAGTTTGAATCAGTTTGTAAATATGCTTTGTTTTTGCATCTATTGCTAGTTCTACTTTTACAATTTCAGAATTGCTATCTATTGGGTTTAGCGTAACATATTGTATGCTTCTGCCTTTTGTGTTTTCTAATTTACCCATGTTGTAGTTATAGCCTTCTTTATAAAAACTTAATAATTTAGAAGGATAAACAAATCCGTCATCTTCACCTAAATCACCATCTGTTATAGAAATTTCTTTTTCCTCATGGTTGATGACATGTAAGCGCGTACCATCATAAATAAATTGATTACCTAGATAATTTAAATTGTATTTTTCTCCTTGTAAATTAATAGCTCCTCTAATTGGTGGCTCGTCACCTTCATTAATTCCAGCCTCTTCATTACTTAATGTTTGGCTAAAGCGGATGTACATGTTTTTATAAGCGCCCATTTTAGTAGATACTTCATCTAACAAATTTTTTGCTTTTTCTGAATTTTGAGAAAAAGTAATTGTGGTAAAAAATACGGCTAAAAATAAAATTGTTATTTTTTTCATGATTTTAAAAATCTTTTATTTAAAATTTAAAAAGAAATTATACGTTTTTTTCGTTTTCTAATAATTGGTCTAAGGCTACAAAGTCTGGTATTAAAACTTGTCTTGCTTTACTACCTTCAAAACCACCTACAATGCCAGCAGCTTCTAATTGATCTATTAAACGGCCAGCTCTGTTATAACCTAATTTTAATTTTCTTTGCAATAAAGAAGCAGAACCTTGTTGTGCAGTTACAATAATTTCTGCGGCTTCTCTAAACAGTTTATCTCTGTCTGCAATATCAATATCAATACTTGTGCCATTTTCATCATCTACATACTCTGGTAATAAAAAAGCATCAGAATAAGCTTTTTGAGAACCAATAAAGTCGGTTATTTTTTCTACTTCTGGTGTATCTACAAAGGCACATTGTATTCTATTAATGTCATTTCCTGCTGTGTATAATAAATCTCCACGACCAATTAATTGATCTGCGCCACCAGCATCTAAAATGGTTCTAGAATCTATTTTAGAAGTTACCCTAAATGCAATTCTTGCTGGGAAATTAGCCTTAATAATACCAGTAATTACGTTTACAGATGGTCTTTGTGTAGCTACAATTAAGTGAATACCAATAGCTCTTGCTAACTGCGCTAAACGCGCAATTGGTGTTTCTACTTCTTTACCAGCGGTCATTATTAAATCTGCAAATTCATCAATAACCAAAACAATGTATGGTAAAAATTGATGGCCATCATTAGGATTTAATTTTCGCTTTTTAAACTTGGCATTATACTCCTTTATATTTCTTACCATTGCTGCTTTTAACAAATCGTAACGATTGTCCATTTCTATACAAAGCGAGTTTAAGGTATGCACAACTTTGGTAGTATCTGTTATAATTGCTTCTTCTACATCTGGTAATTTTGCTAAGTAATGACGCTCTATTTTGTTAAACAAAGTTAGTTCTACTTTTTTAGGATCAACCAATATAAATTTAACCTCTGCAGGATGTTTTTTGTATAGAAGTGATGTTAATACCGCATTTAAACCAACAGATTTTCCTTGTCCTGTAGCACCTGCCATAAGCAAGTGAGGCATTTTAGCTAAATCTACCACAAAGGTTTCATTAGAAATGGTTTTACCCAAAGCAATTGGCAACTCCATTGGCGATTCTTGAAATTTCTTTGAAGAAATCACAGAATGCATAGAAACAATGGTAGATTTTTTGTTTGGCACTTCTATACCAATTGTTCCTTTACCAGGAATTGGTGCAATAATTCTTATACCTAATGCAGATAAAGAAAGTGCAATATCATCTTCTAAATTTTTTATTTTAGAAATTCTAATTCCAGCTTCTGGTACAATTTCATAAAGTGTAATTGTTGGACCAACAGTGGCTTTAATTTCTGCAATACCAATTTTATAATTTTTTAAAGTTTCTACAATCCTATCTTTATTGGCTTCTAATTCTTGTGGATCTATAGAAATTGTTTCGTTGTATTGTTTTAACAAATTAAAAGTTGGGAATTTGAAATTTGCCAATTCTAAAGTGGGGTCAAATTCACCAAAATCTTTTACTAATTTGTCAGATAAGTTTTCGGTAGAATGTTCTTCATCTCTGCTAATAGCAACATCTATTTCTACTTCTGGCTCTTCTATAACTGTTTCTTCTACAATTAAATCTGTTTTTAAAACGGGTTCTATTTCTTCAGGTACCGTTTCTTCCACCTTTAATTGTATGCTCTCTTTTTTATCAGAAACCTCTGAATGATTTGTTATGGTAGGTTTTAAATTAATAAGTGGTTTTTCAAAAGTAGATTGCTCCTTTTTGTCTGCAATTATATTTTTAGCTTGCACTGAAGTTTCTTCTTTGGGTTCAGAATGGTTAGTGCTTTCATTTGAAACGAGATCTTGGGTAGTTTTTTCAATATTTGCAACTTCGTTTTTTTGCTTGATTTTTTCTAAAATACCATCAAAAGTTACTTTGTAGCGTAAAACGATGTAGGCAATAAAGAAAAAACTTAAAATAATTATTAATCCTGTTTTGCCAATAAAAGTTTGTAGATAATCATTAATTTCAAACCCTATAATACCAGAAAGCAAGGCATATTTTTTATTTAAAAAACCTAAAGTAACAGAAAGCCATAACATTGCTATTAAACCCCAATTCCATGAGATTACAATTTTTGCTAATTTTCTATGCAGTAATACAGATAAACCAGTTAAAAAAAGTAGGAAACTGATTATAAATGAAGCGATACCAAAACCTTTGTAAATAAAAAAGTGACTAAGATTTGCGCCTATTTTT
Source organism: uncultured Polaribacter sp. (assembly GCF_947495205.1). Taxonomy (GTDB): domain Bacteria; phylum Bacteroidota; class Bacteroidia; order Flavobacteriales; family Flavobacteriaceae; genus Polaribacter. Next base: position 45,915 of record NZ_CANLXV010000015.1, read on the forward strand.
CCTAAAAGATTTCCACTTTTTATGGTTTTATTACCAAGTTGCGTTAATGTACTTTGATCTTCTTGCCAATTAAAGAAAAATGAGATAAAAGCAATTCCTAAAAAAAAAGCAAAAGACATTAAGAAAAAGCCAAAAATAGTTTTTGCTTGTTTTGTCTTTAAAAAAGCAAAAGCAGATGTTTTGTTTTCTAAGTTTTCAATTGGTTTTTTTGTGCTAGGTTTTCTTTTAGCCATTTATGTTTAAATAAATTTTACGTTTTTTTGCTAAAATAGCAAAACGATTTTAGGAATGTATATAAAGCCAGCAATTATTAAAGAAATAATACTGGCTAAAGCTGGTGCACCTGCTGCAATATCTTTTATGATACCTATTTTTGTATGAAAATCTGGATGGATAAAATCTGCAACTTCTTCAATTGCTGTGTTTAATGCTTCTGCAACTAAAACTAAACCTATGGCCAAAAACTGTACCATCCATTCTGTATTAGAAATTTTGAAACAAATACCTAAAATTGTAGCAAATAAAGCAATACCTAATTGTGCCTTTATACTGTCTTCTTTAGTAATTAGTAACCAAGTACCTCTAAAAGCAAATTTTAAACTACGTATTCTGCCACTTAAAAAACCATCTTTAGGATTTTTCATTGATTTATATTGCTTTTAAAGCAGCATCATAATTGGGCTGGTCTACAATTTCTTGTACTTGTTCTGTATAAGAAACTTTGCCGGTTTCATCTAAAACAATTACTGCTCTAGAATGCAATGGAGCTAGTGGGCCAGAGGTAAAATCAAGTTGGTAATCTTTACCAAAACTTCCGCTAGCAAAATCAGACAACATTACTACATTATCTATACCTTCTGCACCACAAAAACGAGCTTGTGCGAATGGTAAATCTTTAGAAATACATAAAACCACGGTGTTCTCTAAACTAGCCGCTTTTTTATTAAATTCTCTAACAGAAGTTGCACATGTGCCAGTATCAATAGAAGGAAAAATGTTTAAAACTACTTTTTTTCCAGAAAAATCTGCCAAAGTTTTATTTTCTAATTTTACTGTTTTTAAAGAAAAATTTGGTGCTTGAGCGCCTACCTTTGGTAAGTCTCCTAAAGTTTGTATTGCGTCTCCGTGTAATGTTATATTCGCCATAATTGTTAAAATTTAGTTTCATCAAAAGTAATTATTTTAATTGGAAAAAATAAGTGAAAATTGATAAGTTCTTGCCAAATATATTGCCACTATAATATCTATATTTGCACAATTTAAAAGCAATATTTTATTGAATCTATCTCAATATACATCAGAATTTGAATACAATTGGAAACTTGCTGCGCCTGTAATGTTAGGTATGCTAGGGCATACTTTTGTTAGTTTTATAGACAATATTATGGTTGGGCAATTGGGTACTGCAGAATTAGCAGCAGTATCTTTAGGTAATAGTTTTATGTTTATTGCCATGTCTATTGGTATTGGTTTTTCTACAGCTATTACGCCGTTAATTGCAGCTGCAGATGCTTCTGATAATTTACAACAGGCTAAAAATGTTTATAAAAGTGGTTTGTTTTTATGCACAACTTTGGGCGTAATTTTGTTTTTAGGAATTTATTTTTCTAAACCTTTATTATATCTAATGCAACAACCAACAGAGGTTGTAAATTTAGCATTACCGTATTTAGATTTGGTTGCATTTTCTTTAATTCCTTTAATTATTTTTCAGGCAATTAAGCAATTTAGTGATGGTATGTCTATGACCAAATACCCAATGCACGCTACTTTATTAGCAAATATTATAAACGTTGGTTTAAACTATTTATTAATTTTTGGAAAATTTGGTTTTCCAGAAATGGGTATTGTTGGTGCTGCTTATGGTACATTGGCTTCTAGACTTGTTATGGTTTTGTATTTATGGCTAGTGTTACGTTATAACAAACGGTCTAAGCGCATTGTAAAACACATTAAAGTTTTGGTTTTAGACTTTATAAGTATAAAAAAAATAATAAATTTAGGTTCTTTAAGTGCTATGCAAATGTTTTTTGAAGTGGCTATTTTTACAGCAGCCATTTGGTTGAGTGGTTTGTTGGGTAAAAATCCGCAAGCGGCAAATCAAATAGCATTAAATTTAGCTTCTATGACTTTTATGGTGGCTATGGGCTTAAGTGTGGCTTCTATGATAAGAGTAGGAAATCAAAAAGGATTACAAAATTATAAAGAACTGCGTAGAATAGCATTTTCAATATTTTTCTTAGGAACAATTTTTGCGTTTGTATTTGCAGTTTTCTTTTTTATATTTCATGAAGTTTTACCAAATATTTATGTAGATTTAAAAGATTTGGCAAATTATGATGATAATATGGAAGTAATAAAAATAGCTGGTAGTTTATTGTTTGCTGCAGGATTTTTTCAAATATCAGACAGCATTCAAGTAATTGTTTTAGGCGCTTTAAGAGGATTACAAGATGTAAAAATACCAACAATTTTAACTTTTATTTCTTATTGGGTAGTAGGTTTTCCTATTTCTTATTACTTAGGAAAAGAAAATATGTATGGCAGTTTTGGCATTTGGTTAGGTTTACTAGCTGGTTTAACCACAGCCTCTATTTTACTTTTTATGCGCTTTAATTGGTTAACTTTAAAGTTGATAAAAGAAAAAGAAGAACAAACCAGTTTTTTACACGCAGGTAAAAAATTAGTGCACACAAAATAACCTTCAACGGCATGCGAGTTGATTTAATTTAGATTTTAAGAAATGGATTTACCAAAATTTTTACTAGCAGATAATAGCAATTTTCCTGATGATATTTTTGTTTTACATACAGAATTTCCTCGTTTTATTATTAATTTAAAAGATGATGAAATTGAGTGGTTTGAAGATTTAACAGGAGAAAGTGAAGAAGATATTGCTACAGAATTAGCAGATTTAATGGATAAAGCAGGCGCTTTTTATGATGATGAAATGAAACAATATCAATAATTTGTCTTTGATATTTGTTGATAGAAAATTTAAGGAATTATTTAAAAAATTCCTTAGATTTTTCCCAATAGCTATCCATTTCTGTTAAAGACATGTCTGCTATGTTTTTGCCTTCTTTTTTAGCCGCTGTTTCTAAATATTGAAAACGATTTATAAATTTTTTATTTGTTTTTTCTAATGCGTTTTCTGGATTTACACCAATAAAACGCGCGTAATTAATCATAGAGAATAAAACATCGCCAAATTCTTTTTCTGTGTTTTCTTTATTTTTAGCTTTTATTTCTTCATTTAACTCGGTAAGTTCTTCTTGTACTTTTTCCCAAACTTGCTCGGGTTTTTCCCAATCAAAACCAACACCTGCTACTTTTTCTTGAATTCTACTTGCTTTAACAACAGCAGGTAAACTTTTTGGAACGCCTTCTAAAACCGAATTTTTACCTTCTTTTAACTTTAATTGTTCCCAATTACGTTTTACGTCTGCTTCATTTTCAACTTTAACATCGCCATAAATATGAGGATGCCTGTCAATTAATTTATCAGAAATGGCATTGGCAACATCAGCTATATCAAATGCTTTTTTCTCGCTACCAATTTTTGCGTAAAAAACAATATGCAACAAAACATCTCCCAGTTCTTTTTTAATTTCTGGCAAATCGTTATCTAAAATGGCATCTGCCAATTCGTAGGTTTCTTCAATAGTTAAATGGCGTAAACTTTCTAGCGTTTGTTTTTTGTCCCAAGGGCATTTCTCCCTTAGATCGTCCATAATATCTAACAATCTGTTAAAAGCCGCTAGTTGTTCTTTTCTGCTATTCAAAACGTTTCTTTAATAAAATGCCATTTCTATTATGCATAGAAATGACATTGCTTTATTTTAGTAAGAATTATAGGCTTGTTAAAGCGGTTTATTCTTCTGTAGTTTCTTCTTTTGGTGCTTCAATTTTAGAAAAATCCATGCCAGATTTTACCAAAAGATTAAACCATTGTATTACTTTTTTTATGTTAGAAGTGTACACTCTTTCATCATCATAATTTGGTAAAACTTCTGCAAAAAATGCTTCTAGTTTTTTACCACTTTCTTTATGAGAAATAGCTTCTTTACCTTCTGTTTTAGCATACATTGCTTTAAAAACATCTAATAAAGGTAAATCTTCTTCAAACGTATATATTGCAATATTTTCTAGTAAACTTACATTTTGTGTTGCATTTACTGCAATTCTTTTGTTATCTGTTAAAGATGAAACAATAATTGCATTTTTAGATTGTGATACTACTTGGTATAAACCTGGTTTACCAGTTATTGAAATAATTTTACTAAACTCCATATTTTTTAATTTTAAAACTTCTCTTTTAATTCAATTAAAAGTTGTTTTACTTTTTGTGTACTTTTAATACGAACTTTAAAGAGATTTTATATTTTTATTTGCCTTTTTTTGCTAGCGGAAAACGCATTCTGTAATCTGCTTTAATTTTTCCTTTAGAAATATTTTCTAATTTCTTTTTAATAATTCTTTTTTTAAGTGAAGATAGTTTGTCTGTAAACAAAACACCTTCTATATGATCATATTCATGCTGAAAAACTCTTGCAGCTAAACCATCTAAAGCTTCTGTGTGCTTTGTAAAGTTTTCATCTAAATATTCTATTTTAATTGTTGGTTTACGAACAACATCTTCTCTAACATCTGGTATGCTTAAACAGCCTTCGTTAAAAACCCATTCGTCTCCTTCTTCTTCTAAAATTTTAGCGTTAATAAAAACTTTATTAAAATCTTTTAAAACGGCTCTGTCTTTTTCAGATAAATCTTCATCTTCTGCAAAAGGCGAAGCATCAATTAAAAACAAACGGATAGGTTTACCAATTTGAGGGGCAGCCAAACCAACTCCAGAAGCATTGTACATGGTTTCTTTCATGTTTGCAATTAGCTTGTCTAAATCTGGGTAATTTTCATCAATATCTACAGCAACTTTTCTTAAAACAGGATCTCCGTAGGCAACAATTGGTAAAATCATTCTTTTTATTATTTATTTAAAAACGAGTGCAAAAATACAATTTACAATTACGAATTACGAATTTTTGCTTTTGATTTTTTAAGTAATGCTATTACTCGAGGGAAAAATGAAATTTTATTTCTTGTATTTTAATTGAAAATTAAGCAGTTTGGTTTAGAAATTTAAAACTTAACACGTTTATTTGTCTGTTTTTGCATTAAACTGATTTCAATAGAACCAATTACATCCTTAAAATTGATTGTATAAATAAGACTGTAAAATTATAGTTGCACTAATTTCGTCTACTAAAGCTTTATTTTGGCGCTGTTTTTTTTTCATGCCGCCAGCTATCATAGTTTGAAAAGCCATTTTAGATGTAAAACGTTCATCTATTCTTTTTACAGGAATATTTGGTATTTGTTTTTTTAATTGCTCTAAAAAAGGAGCAATTAAAACTTCACTTTCGCTATCTGTGTTATTCATTTGTTTTGGCAAGCCTACTAAAAACAATTCAACCTTTTCTTTAGAAATATACTCTTTTAAAAAAGTTAATAAATTGGGTGTATCTACGGTAGTTAAACCAGAAGCTATAATTTGCAGTTCATCGGTAACTGCAATTCCTGTTCTTTTTTTACCAAAATCTATTGCTAAAACTCTTGCCAAAATATTTTTTTAAGCAAAGGTATGTTTTAAAATTCAAAATTAATAACTTCAAAAGTTAGGTTATTATAGTGGTTTTAATATTTTTGTTAAAATTATTAGTTATGAAGTTATTGGCAGTTTTGGTAAATTTTGGAGACGAACAATTAGATTATTTATCTGAAGTTGTAAAGGAACTTAAAAGCTTTAAAAAATACGAAGTTACTGTAATTGTTCAATCTAACATTCCTTTAGAAATAGAAGGTATAGACCAAGTTAATGTTGTAAAATTAAACAACTATCAATTATTACCTTTAACATGTAGAGCAGAAATTTGGAAAAGAAAAAATGATTTTGATGTTTTTATTTACGGCGAAAACGATCATTTATTTTTAGAAAGCCATGTAGATAAACATTTAGAATACAGCAAAATTCTGCCAGAAGATAGAGTTACTGGTTTAATTCAAATAGAAAAAAGTAAAGATGGCCTTTTTTATGTAGGTTACCACAGCCATTTTGATTGGGATTTTAATTCTGTGGAAGAGCATGCGGGTAAAAAATTTGCTTACTTTAAAAACACACACCAAGCTACTTTTATTTTAACCAAGAAACAGTTAGACAAAGTTGGGCAAAACATTAATTTTGAACAATTAATACGCTATAAACCTTTTTATTTATGGAATAATTTGGTCAATTCCTTACGTAAAAAAGTTGGTAAACCAATTCAGGAGCCTTTTAGATATAGTTTAAAATGTAAGGTAAATACAGATGTGTACGACTTTGGAGGAATGAAAAAATTAATTTGTATTTCAGAATTTGAAGAAAATTTAATTCACCATTTACCCAACCTATACATAAAAGGATTAAAAGGTAGAAAAAAGCTAAATTCTGATGAAGATCGAATGAATAACGCTTTACAGAAATTATTACAGCATTAAGTACAGATTTTAACAAACCAAAAATATCTGTTTAAAAAATGTATCTTGCCTTGCTTTAAAAGAGATACAATTATATTTGCAATTAAATAAATTTTAAGATGGAACAAATTAGAGAAATAATAGAATCAGCTTGGGAAAATCGCGAGTTATTAAAAGAACAAAAAACGATTGATACCATTAGAAATGTAGTTGATTTATTAGATAAAGGAGAATTAAGAGTTGCAGAACCAACAACAGATGGTTGGCAAGTAAATGAATGGGTAAAAAAAGCAGTAGTTTTATATTTCCCAATTCAAAAAATGGAAACTTTAGAAGCTGGTATTTTTGAATATCACGATAAAATGCCATTAAAAACAGATTATGAAGCACAAGGCGTGCGTGTAGTTCCTGGTGCATCTGCTCGTAAAGGATCTTACCTTTCTGCAGGTACTATTTTAATGCCAAGTTATGTAAATATTGGCGCTTATGTAGATGCAGGTACTATGGTAGATACTTGGGCAACTGTAGGTTCTTGTGCACAAATTGGTAAAAACGTACACCTTTCTGGTGGAGTTGGTATTGGTGGTGTTTTAGAACCGTTACAAGCAGCACCTGTTATTATAGAAGATGGTGTTTTTGTAGGTTCTAGATGTATTGTTGTAGAAGGTGTTAGAGTAGAAAAAGAAGCTGTTTTAGGCGCAAATGTAGTATTAACTATGAGTACTAAAATTATAGATGTAACTGGCAATGAACCTGTAGAAATGAAAGGTGTAGTACCTGCAAGATCTGTAGTAATTCCTGGTAGTTATACTAAAAAGTTTGCTGCCGGAGAGTACAATGTACCTTGTGCATTAATTATTGGAAAAAGAAAAGAAAGTACCAACAAAAAAACTTCTTTAAATGATGCTTTACGTGAGTATGACGTAGCTGTTTAAAGACAGAGTTCTATGACAAAAATTTCAGCAATAATACCTACCTTAAATGAAGAAATTCATATCGCAGATGCTATAAAATCTGTAAGTTTTGCTGATGAAATTATTGTAATAGATTCTTATAGTACAGATAATACGCTAGCAATAGCTGAAAAAATGAATGTAAAAATCATCAAACGAAAGTTTGATGATTTTTCTTCTCAAAAAAACTATGCCATTTCTCAAGCAAAAAATGCTTGGATTTACATTTTAGATGCAGATGAAAGAGTTACAAAACAAGTAAAAGCAGAAATTTTAGAAGCAGTTAAAAAACCAAAAGGTTTTGTTGGTTTTTATGTAAGAAGAACCTTTTATTTTGCAGATAAAAAAGTAAATTATAGTGGTTTTCAAAGAGACAAAGTAGTACGTTTGTTTTTGAAAGAATACTGTAAATATGCAGGTGTGGTGCATGAAACCATAACGGCTAAAGGTGAATTGGGTTTTTTTAAAAGTAAAATAGATCACTTTTCTTTTAGAAGTTACGACCACTATATTGCCAAAATGAATCACTACGGACAACTTAGGGCAGAAGAACTTTATGAGAAAGGTAAAAAAGTAAATATTTACCATGTTTTAGTAAAACCACCAGCACGTTTTTTAATACATTACTTAGTAAGATTAGGGTTTTTAGATGGTTTTGCCGGTTTTTTAGTAGCAAAAACACAAGCCTACGGTGTTTTAACCCGCTATATTAAACTTTGGCTCATTAACAACAGAAATCAATAAATGTGGCTGCAGAAAAAAATAATATTTCTATTATTATTGTAAACTATAAAAGTTGGCATCATTTACAGAATTGTTTAGATTCTATTGCTAAAATTGATGATGATGATTTTTTATTAGAAGTAATTATTGTGGATAATTCTTTGAATAAAATTAAAATTGAAGAATTTAAAAATAATTTTCCAAGTTTTAAATTTTATATAAATTCTGGTAATAATGGTTTTGCAAACGGATGTAATTTAGGAGCTAAAAAGGCATCTGGAAATTATTTTCTATTTTTAAATCCTGATACAAAAATTACCAAACAACCTATTTTAGAAATGCTTACTGTAATTTTAGCTAAAAAGAATTTAGGAGCAGTTTCTTGTTTACAAAAAAATGAAGATGGTAGTTATGAAAAAAGTATGCGATTTTTTCCTAAATTAATTACATTATTTGGTTTTTTTAGGGCAATTTTTAAAACAAAATTAGAAAAATCTATTAAAAAAGATACTCATATTATATATCCAGATTGGATTTCTGGTGCTGTAGTGCTTATAAGTAAAAATTGGTTTTCTAAAATAAAAGGTTGGAATGAAGATTATTGGATGTATTTTGAAGATGTAGATTTGTCTAAAAAAATTAGAGATAAAAAAGGGGAAATAGGTTTGCTTACAAATACCTTTATTATACACAATCATGGCGGATCTTCCCGAATAAACCTAAAAACAGCTTCCATAACAAAATTAGAGGTGTTAATTTCTAAACACGTTTATTTTGCCAACCATTTTAAGGGTATTTATTGTTTTTTATTACAAACTCTGCTTGTGGTTTACACAATGTTTAGTAAATTTATTTTAGGTTTACTTGGTTTGTTTTTTTTCTTTGTACCAAAGCTTAAACTTCAGTTTGTTTTATTTAAAAAAATAATATCTTATTATTTTTTAGCGATAATAAACAGTACTTGGTTAAGTGAAAAATCTATAAATTACAGCAAATTAAGTTTGTTAAATAAGAGAAAAATATAATGGAAATTGATGTTGTTTTTACTTTTGTAGATGCCAGTGATGTAAATTGGCAAAAAAAAATTAATACATACTTAGATAACAAAGTTAACTGGAAAACTACAAAGCAGTATACTGCTTATAATTCAGTTAATGAAATTGAATTTGCTGTAAAATCTATCTTAAAATACGCAAAATTTGTTAGAAATATTTACATTGTAACAGATAATCAAATCCCTGTTTTTTTAAAGGACAAACAAAAAGCAAAAAAAGATTTTCCGAACGTTTTTATAGTAGATCATAAAACTATTTTTGAAGGCTATCACCAATACTTACCAACTTTTAATGCAAGGTCTATAGCTACAATGTTGTATAGAATTCCTAATTTATCAGAACATTTTTTAGTTTTTAATGACGACGTTTTGTTGTTAAGCGATGTGCAAGAAAAAGATTTTTTTATAGATGGTAAATTGGTTGTAAGAGGTGTTTGGAGATCTTTAGATGAAAACGTTTTAAGTAAGAAAATAAAGCAGTTTTATTTAAAAGTTTTTCAATTAAAAAAAAGAAATAAAGCGAGCCATTTTAAAGCTCAACAGCTTGCTGCAAAAAAACTAGGTTTTACCAAGTTTTTAAAAACAAAGCACACTCCTTTTCCAGTAAAAAAGTCTACATTACAAAATTATTTCAGCAAAAATAAAAATGAATTTGAGAATAATATAAAATATAAGTTTAGAGATTCAACTCAATTTTTAACAGAGTCTTTAATGTATCATTTAGGAATAAAAAATATCAATATTGTTCTTAAAAAAAAATATCAATTAGCCTATTTTCAAAATTATAGAAAACCATTTTTTTGGTTAAAATATAAAGTGAATAAGGTAGAAAAAAGTAGTGATAAACTTTTCTTATGTATGCAAAGTTTAGATTTGTGTCCGCCTAAAAAGTTAGCTTTTATAAAGTCTTGGCTTCAAAAAAAATATAATTAAAACGCATCAATAATTATTAGTAACAATTTTTATAACTTAGATTAAATCTTACATTTGTACAACCTTAAAAACGTACAAGATTTGCGTTGTAATTCGTGAGTTTTTTATAAATACATAATGATGCACCCAGAAGCAATATCCTTAGAAATATTTAAAATTATCTCTAAAGCGTCTAAACAATTACAAATAGATAGCTATGTAATTGGTGGCTTTGTGCGCGATTTTTTTCTTAAAAGAGGCACAGCAAAAGATATAGATGTAGTTGCCATTGGAAGTGGTATAGATCTAGCTCTGAAAGTAGCTGATCTTTTACCAAATAAACCAAAAGTACAAGTTTTTAAAACCTATGGTACTGCAATGCTGCGTTATAAAGATGTAGAGGTAGAATTTGTTGGTGCCAGAAAAGAATCTTACACAGAAGAAAGCAGAAATCCAGAGGTTTCTGAAGGAACATTACAAGATGACCAAAATAGGAGAGATTTTACCATTAATGCTTTAGCTTTAAGTTTAAATGAAGCGAATTTTGGCGAAGTGCTAGATCCATTTAATGGCATACAAGATTTAGAAAATGGTATTATAAAAACACCTCTAAATCCTGACATTACGTATTCTGATGATCCTTTAAGAATGATGCGTGCCATTCGTTTTGCTACACAATTACATTTTAGAATAGAAGAGGAGTCTTTAAATGCAATCACAAAAAACGCACATCGTCTTAAAATAATTACCAGAGAAAGAATTATTGACGAGTTGCACAAAATTTTGGCTTCTGTAAAACCTTCCATTGGTTTTTTGTTATTAGAAAAAACAAAATTACTGCCACAAATTTTACCAGAATTAATAGCTTTAAAAGGAGTAGAGGAGGTAGAAGGGCAAAAACACAAAGACAATTTTTACCACACTTTAGAAGTGGTAGATAATATTGCACAACACACCCATAATGTTTGGTTACGTTGGGCTGCATTACTGCATGATATTGGTAAAGCACCAACCAAAAAATTTAGTAAAAAAGTGGGTTGGACCTTTCATTCTCATGAATTTGTGGGCTCTAAAATGGTTTACAAATTATTTAAACGCTTAAAAATGCCTTTAAATAATAAAATGAAGTTTGTACAAAAAATGGTAATGTTAAGCTCTAGACCTATAGTTTTGGCAAGTAATGTAACAGATGCTGCAGTAAGACGTTTGGTTTTTGATGCTGGTGAAGATATAGATGCTTTAATGACCTTGTGTGAGGCAGATATTACCACAAAAAATCCAAGAAAATTTAAACGCTACCATCAAAATTTTGAGCTGGTTCGTGCCAAAATAAAAGAAGTAGAGGAAAGAGATAAAGTGCGTAATTTTCAACCACCAATTACAGGCGAAGAAATTATGATTGTTTTCAATTTAAAACCTTGCAGAGAAATTGGTCAAATTAAAGAAGCTATTAAAGAGGGGATTTTAGATGGTAAAATACCTAATGAATACAATGCTTGTTATACTTTTATGATTGAAAAAGGAAAACAATTAGGGTTGACACTAAGTAAATCTTAGTAAATTTCACAATAAAAAAAAGCCTAGTAAATTAAAATTACTAGGCTTTTTTAGGCGCTTTCAGAAGTAGATAAAAACTTGTTTATCAGCTAAATAAGTTGTATTTTAGATAAAAATAAACCCCGAAA
>NZ_CANLXV010000016.1 GCF_947495205.1 uncultured Polaribacter sp.
TGCCTAAAAAACCTTCTATAAAATACCAAACAGTTAATACTAATCAACTTGCGTTTTATTAATCGAACTCAGGTTACTAAATTAGGTGCTTGAAACACGCAACAAACCGTATACAACAACGTTCATTTCCATTTTTAACACAAGCGCAAAATAAATAGGATTTAATTTATTTTGTAATAAGCAGGGAAATATATTATTGCAAAAAAAGTATAAAACTATCTACTAAATTTTAATGGCTTTAAATTTATCATTTGAAAACAAAAAAAAGCTCAAGAAAAAAATCTTGAGCTTTTTTATAAATCTAAATTGTATAAGATTTCTGTTTTTACAGAAAATATCAATTTATGCTTTAAAAGTAATTTTACGCATACGTAAGCTTTCTGGAGTAACTTCTAAATACTCATCTGCTTTAATATATTCCATACACTCTTCTAAAGAAAAATCTATTTTTGGTGCAATTTTCATAGCATCATCTGTACCAGATTTACGCATGTTTGTTAATTGTTTTCCTTTAATTAGGTTAACAGCCATATCATCTGATTTACTATTTTCTCCAATTACTTGGCCAATATAAATTTCTTCATTAATATCTATAAAGAATTTTCCTCTATCTTGTAAACGGTCTAAAGCATAAGCAGTTGCTTTACCAGCAGCAGCAGAAACAATAGCGCCTTTAACCTCTTCTGTAAAATCTCCTTTATAAGGACCATACTCAGAAAAACGGTGATTTATAATTGCTTGTCCAGATGTTGCTGTTAAAATTTTATTACGTAAACCTATTAAACCTCTAGAAGGAATTGTAAATTCTAAGTGTTGTAAATCTCCTTTTGGTTCCATAATCATTAAATCTCCTTTACGCAAGGAAACTAAATTTACGGCTTTAGAAGAAACGTCTTCTGGTACATCTATAGATAAAGTCTCATAAGGTTCTGACTTTACGCCATCTATTTCCTTTATGATTACTTGTGGTCTTCCCACTTGTAACTCATACCCTTCTCTACGCATTGTTTCTATTAATACAGATAAGTGTAAAACTCCACGTCCGTAAACGTTAAATTTATCTTCAGAATCTGTAGTTTCTACTTTTAATGCTAAGTTTTTTTCTAATTCTTTAAATAAACGATCTCTTAAGTGACGAGATGTTACAAATTTACCTTCTTTACCAAAAAACGGAGAGTTGTTAATTGTAAACAACATACTCATAGTTGGTTGGTCTATTTCTGTTCTTGGTAATGCTTCTGGATTTTCTAAATCTGCAATAGTATCTCCAATTTCAAAACCTTCTAAACCAGTGATGGCACAAATATCTCCACAAGGAACTTTATCTACTTGAGCTTTACCCATTCCTTCAAAAACATGTAATTCTTTAATTCTTACTTTTTTAGTAGAACCATCTGCTTTACAAAGCATATAATCTTTACCTACTTCTAAGTCGCCTCTAAAAACACGTCCAATAGCAATTCTTCCTGTAAAAGAAGAAAAATCTAAAGAAGTAATTTGCATTTGTGATGTACCTTCATTGTATTTTGTTGCTGGTATAGATTCTAAAACAGCATCTAATAATGGTACAATATTGTCTGTTTCGTTTTGCCAATCTGTAGACATCCAATTGTTTTTTGCAGAACCATAAATAGTTGCAAAATCTAATTGCTCTTCAGTAGCTTCTAGGGCAAACATTAAATCGAAAACTTTTTCGTGCACTAAATCTGGTGTACAGTTTTCTTTATCTACTTTATTTACAACTACAATTGGTGTTAAACCTAATTCTAATGCTTTACCTAATACAAAACGTGTTTGTGGCATTGGGCCTTCAAAAGCATCAACTAACAACAAAACACCATCAGCCATTTTTAATACACGTTCTACTTCTCCTCCAAAATCGGCGTGACCAGGTGTATCAATTACGTTAATTTTTGTGTTTTTGTAGTTTACAGAAACGTTTTTAGAAAGAATTGTAATTCCTCTTTCACGTTCTAAATCGTTATTATCTAACAATAAATCTGTACGCTCTTTACGTTCGTCTAAGACTTTTGCTTGATCTATAATTTTATCTACTAAAGTTGTTTTACCATGATCTACATGGGCAATAATTGCAATATTTCTGATTTCTTGCATTGGTAATTTCTTAAATTTCGTGCAAAAGTAGTTGTTTTTATGCATTTTAAACGTTTTATTGACGTTTATTTATGCACAAAAAAATACTCTATATAAATTCTGTGCAATAATTATAGTATTATAGTGTAATAAATACAATAAAAACCTATGTAGATATTCTTAGTTATTCCTAATCACAATAAAACTTACATTTATAAGTAAGACATTACTTTAGAAACAAAGAGCTAAGGATTATTTTACGTTGTCATAATTATCGTCCCACTCTTTTGCTTTCGGATTTTCTTTTAATTTTCCTAAAGATTTTGCTACTAACATAGATACTGTAGCGTCTCCTGTAACATTTACAACAGTTCTACACATATCTAAAGGCCTATCTACTGCAAAAATAAGTGCAATACCAATGGGTAAAAAATCTGCAGGAAAACCAATAGTTTCTAATACAATTACCAGCATTACAATACCCGCACTTGGCACTGCAGCACTACCAATAGAAGCTAAAACAGAAGTACCAATAATTACCAATTGATTGCTAAATGTTAAGCCTTCTGGCCATAAAACTTGCATTATAAAAACCGCGGCAATTCCTTGGTATAAACTTGTACCATCCATATTTACAGTGGCTCCAACTGGTAAAACAAAACCAGACACTTCTTTGTCTACACCTAAATGCTCCTCTACCCTTTCCATAGTTACAGGTAAAGTTGCTGCACTAGAACTTGTAGAAAAAGCTAATAATTGTGCAGGACTAATTTGTTTTAAAAACCAGATAGGAGATTTTTTTGTGTAAAGACTCACTAAAGTAAGGTAAAAAACAATCATCAACAACAAACCGCCAATTACACAAAATGCATACGATACTAGTTTTATTAAAATTTCTGTATCATCAAAAGCTATAATTACGTTTGCTAATAATGCAAAAACAGCATAAGGCGCAAAAAGCATAATTAAGTCTACCATTTTCATTACCATTTCATTTAAAGAATCAAAAAAGTCTACCAATGGTTTTGCTTTTTTTTCTGATATTAACAATAAAGAAATCCCTACAAATAAAGCAAAGAAAATTATTTGTAACATACTAGCATCTGTAAAGGCTTTAAAAATATTACTTGGAAAAATATCTACCAAAGCTTGTAAAGGACCTGCATCATTTTGAACATTAGCTTTTGTTAACTTATCTGTAACGCCAGAAGATGTAGCATATTTTTCTTTAATTTTAGAAATGGTTTCAGTAGACATACCTGTGCCAGGTTGCACCAAATTTACAATACCCAAACCTATAATAACAGCAATAATAGTGGTGAACAAGTATATACCAATTGTTCTAAAACCCATTTTTTTAATTTTAGAAATATCTTTTAAATCAGAAATTCCTTTTACCAAAGAAGCTAAAATTAATGGAACAGCTATTAGTTTTAATAAGTTTATAAAAATAGTACCAAATGGTTTTATCCAATCTGTAACAAAGCTTTTACCTCCATCAATAGTATTCATTATAAAACCAAAAATGATTCCCAATACCATTCCTATTAAAATCTTCCAGTGTAATGCTAATTTTTTCATTAATTATTTTAAATTTTCGATAAGACTTGAAAGATAAAAAAATAATTAAAATTCACGTGACTTTATTTGTATATTGTGTCATATTTTTAGAAAACATATAGATTAATTAATAAAAACATAAAAATGGCAGGAATTTTAGATTTATTAAACAGTGACTTAGGAAAACAAATTGTATCTGGTGTAGCAGGTTCTACAGGAACAGATTCTAGTAAAGCAGGTAGTGTTTTAACCATGGCTATGCCTGTTTTAATGAAAGCAATGCAAAGAAATGCAGCAACACCAGAAGGTGCACAAGGCTTGCAAAGCGCTTTAGAAAACAAACATGATGGTAGTATTTTAGACAACTTAGGTGGTTTATTTGGAGGTGGTGTTGATGAATCTGTAAAACAAGATGGCGCAGGAATTTTAAAACACGTTTTAGGTGCTAAACAACAAGGTGTAGAACAAGTTATAGGGCAAAAAGCAGGTTTAGATGCTGGTTCTGTTGGTAATATTTTAAAAGTTGCCGCTCCTTTGTTAATGGGAATGTTAGGGAAACAGAAAAAAGAACAAAATATAAGCGATTCTAATGGTTTAGGTGGTCTTTTAGGTGGTATGTTAGGCGGAAGTTCTGCTTCAAACGACCAAAGTTTCCTAGAAAAAATATTAGATGCAGATGGTGATGGAAGTGTTATAGACGATGTTGCTGGTATGTTTTTAGGAGGAAGTGAAAAAAAGTCTGGAGGTCTTGGTGGAATGTTAGGTGGTTTATTAGGAAAATAAAAACAAATAACCTAAAATTTAATATATTAAAAAGGTCTTTCAAAATTTTGAAAGACCTTTTCTTTTGAGAGAAAATTAACAAATTTACTTTTTCACAAACTTTTTGGTAACACTTTTTCCTTTTGCTGTTATTATTTGAATTAAATACATTCCTTTTGGTAAATTAGTAACATTTATTTCTTTACTTTTTGATTGTAAAACCTTTTTACCAATAACATTATACACTTTACATTTTTTAATCTCTAAATCTGTACTAATATTTAATACATTATTTGTTGGATTTGGATAAAGACTAAAACTGTTTATTAATTCATCATCAACACTTGCTGTTGCATCAAATACTGCAGCAACTGTTTTATCTGCATCCATAGTAACTGTTATAGAAGTTGCTGGTCCAGATGTAGAATTATCTAAAGTAGCTCCATCAATTGTCCAATTTACTAATGCAAAACCTGCGTTTGGTGTTGCTGTTAAAGTTACAACAGTTCCATCATCATAGGTTCCGTTTACAGGACTTGGATTTGTTGTTACAGTTCCGTTTGTTGCTGTAATTGTTAAGGATCTTTGAATAATTCTGCTAAATAATGCCGTAATAGATTTATCAGTATTTAAAGTAATTGTTGTTGATAAAGGATTGCCTCTATTAAGCGCTAAATTAGCTCCAGAAATATCATCTCTAAATCCATCAAATTGATATCCTGCATCTGGCGTTGCTGTTAAAGTTACAACCGTTCCATCGTCATAGGTTCCGTTTACAGGACTTGGATTTGTTGTTACAGTTCCGTTTGTTGATATGATTGTTAATGTTCTTTGAATTCTGCTAAATAAAGCTGTAACAGATTTATCAGCATTTAAAGTAATAGTTGTTGATAAACGATTACCACTATTAAGCAATAAATTTGCTCCAGAAATATCATCTCTAAATCCATCAAATTGGTAACCAGCATCTGGTGTTGCTGTTAAAGTTACAACTGTTCCATCATCATAGGTTCCATTTACAGGACTTGGATTTGTACTTACAGATCCGTTTGTTGATGTGATTGTTAATGATCTTTGAATTCTGCTAAATAATGCTGTAACAGATTTATCAGCATCCATAGTAATATCTAACGGATTTGTTGTTCCTATTGCATCTCCAGACCAACCATCAAATTGATATCCTGCATCTGGTGTTGCTGTTAAAGTTACAACTGTTCCATCATCATAGGTTCCATTTACAGGACTTGGATTTGTTGTTACAGTTCCGTTTGTTGCAGTGATTGTTAATGTTCTTTGAATTCTGCTAAATAATGCTGTAACAGATTTATCAGCATCCATAGTAATATCTAACGGATTTGTTGTTCCTATTGCATCTCCAGACCAACCATCAAATTGATATCCTGCATCTGGTGTTGCTGTTAAAGTTACAACTGTTCCATCATCATACGTTCCGTTTACAGGGCTTGGATTTGTACTTACAGATCCGTTTGTTGCCGTAATTGTTAATGTTCTTTGGATTCTGCTAAATAATGCTGTAACAGATTTATCAGCATCCATAGTAATATTTAACGGATTTGTAGTTCCTGTTGCATCTCCAGACCAACCATCAAATTGATACCCTGCATCTGGTGTTGCTGTTAGCGACACAGTTGTACCATCTATGTAAACTCCGTTTATTGGATTTGGGTTAGTGGTTATACTTCCGTTAGTTGCTGTAGTTGATAAATTTCTATTTATAATTGTAGAAGGATCAAATTCAAAAGCACCAATATCTACAGTTGTATTAAGAACACGATCTGTACCAAATAAATCTTTGGTCACTGTTACAAAACTATTATCTCCAGTATCAATTGCAGGAGAATTAAATTTTAATATATAGTTCCTGTTAACAGAGTCTTCAAATAATGGATCTGATGTAGAAATATTTGATGTATTTCCATTTCCAGTAAACCCCTTATTAGAAATTGAGTTAGAAATTACACCTAAAGTACCACTTTGTAAAGCGTTAACCAAGGTTGTATTTCCATTAGTATTTTCCCAAAAAATAGAATTATAAATATTTATTGTTGGTACAGAATTCAAATAATTAATAATAGGTGTACCAGACAATATGTTGTTATTCACAAAAGTTGAATTTACAATTTGTGCAGTTTGAGAACCACCATTATCTTGTCTAAACCAAAATAAAGAACCGTTACTATTTGTTGTAGCAGTATTATTAGTAATTAAAGCACCTTCAATATTTAAATTTAGACTACCACCACCTGAACGACCAAAATAACATGTTGCAAAAACAGACTGATTATCTACAAAAACAGTATTTTTTATAGAAATATTTATTGTGCCTCCAATATCAATAGATCTAATAATACCTGCTCTAGATAAAGTGTGGTTTTTAAATTTACAATTATTAATTTTAACTGATGTTGCATTCACACTAACATTAATTCCAGAGCCTTCTTGTGTTGATGATGAAGAACCATTTGCATTGGCATTTGAAATAGTAAAACCATCAATAATAACATTCGCTCCATTTATATTTATTATTCTATAACTATTTTCTGATCTATTTGCATCTGATGTGCTAAAAGTAGCATTATCATTTCTGTTAATATCACCACTTAATATGGTTTCATTTACGACTGAATTTGCTTCGGATTGCATGGTTTCTGTTCCATTAAAACCTCCATAAATATGCTGACTTTCTTTTAATGTGAAAAAATCTGTTCTATTACTACCAGGTATATAAATTCCTTCTGCAACCCAAAAATCTGCTGCGTTATTATCTGTTAAAGCTGTAGCTAAAGAAGTATAAGCATTTGCCCAAGAGGTTCCATTATTACCACCGGTAGCATCTATATCTACATAAACTTTCTTTTTAGCATAATTTGCTGTAATATTTTTGTCTGAATCCATTGTTACTACTAATAGATTTGAATTTCCTGATGCATCACCTGTCCAATTTACAAAGTTTACACCAGTATTTGGCGTTGCTGTAACAGTTACTACAGTACCAATATCATAAGTTCCGTTTGTAGGATTTGGATTTGTAGTAATTGTACCATCAGATGATGTGATATTTAATGCATATTGAGTTGGTATAAAATTTGCGACCAACGTTTTATCTGCATCCATTGTAATACTTAAAGGGTTTGTTGTTCCTGAGGCATCACCAGTCCATTCAAAAAATTGATAACCTGCATCTGGTATTGCTGTTAAAGTAAGTTGTGTATTATCTTCATAATAACCATTTGTAGGGCTTGTGTTTATTGAAACAGAACCGTTTGTAGCAACTAAAGTTAATATTCTTGCAACAGAAAAATTAGCAACTATACTTTTATCTGCATCCATTGTAATTGTTGTGGTTGCATCTGTACTTGTAACATCTCCAGACCAACTGTCAAACTTAAAACCTGTTTTGGGTTTAGCTGTAATAGTTACAACAGCTCCATCATCATAAGAACCGTTATTAGGATTTGGATTTGTTACTATAAAACCGTTATCAGCTATCTTAGATAAAATTCTTTGTGTTGGTAAAGTAGTAGAATTAAATTCATAAGGTCCTAAATCTACTGTAGTATTAAAAATTCTTTCTCTTTTATTAAGATCTGTTGTAATATCTATTGGGATTAAAGAATTATTACCATAATCTATTGCAGGAGAAGTAGCAGTTAATTTAAAATTATCATTTGAAGTATCTACAAATAATGGATCTGAAGTTAATATTTGTTGCGTATCACCTACATATTTTGAAAAACCATCTTCATCTATAGAATTTTGAATATCCATTGGATGGTTGTAACTAGTTCCCTGAAAACGCCCAACAGAAACTGTAGTTGCTCCTGTATTGTTTGTATTGCCCCAAAAAATACAATTGTAAATTTTAACATTAGGCAAAATGTTTTGTCTTGGAACTGAAAGAATAGGAGAATCAAAACTGGCTCCAGTGGCTTCTAACGAATTATCTGCAAAAGTAGAATTGATAAAAGTTGCGTTTATTTTTGCAGCATTTCCTGTATCATTTCTAAACCAAGTTAGCGTATTGTTTCCTAAATCTGTTGAGGAATCTAATGTCTTGTTTTTAAAATATAAATTGTTTGTTCCTTCAAAATTTAATGTTTTACCATTAGCAGGTCTTAAATAATATATGGTTGCAAGTCTTGCAAAATTATAACTAAAACTAGTGTTTGTTATGGTTAGATTTGTTCCGTTATTGGTATCTAAAGCTCTTATTATACCTGCAGATAAACAAGAATTATTTTTAATTTCACAATTGTTAATTGTAAGGTTTTGATTACCTGAATTTACCCAAATTGCAGCGCCAGAATTTGTGGAGGAATCTGCATTACCACCACTAATTGTTATACCATCTAAAATTATATTATCTCCATTTATAACAATTATTCTATGATTGTTTTCAAGTCTTGTTGGATTTGAAAATGATAGGGTTGTATTGTCATCATTTCCGTTAATATCTCCAGATAAAATTGTTTTTGGTGTTGTAGGTAATCTATCGCTTAAAGTAAGTTCTGTTCCGTTAAAACCACCATAAATAGCTTGTTTATCAGTTAAAGCAAAAACATTATTTCTACCAGTATTACCAGCAATATATGTACCAGATTTTACCCAAAATTCTGCATTTAAGTTGTTATCTAAAGCGTCTTTTAAATTGGTTTGTGCGTTTGCCCAACTTGAACCATCATTATTTCCTGATGCGTTTACATCAACGTATATTCTTGTTAAAGTAGTTGCAGAAATTGGGTCTGACCATTCTGAATTTTGAGTATTTGAACAAATTTTTCTAAAATAAAAATTATATGCCGTAGAAGCTTCTAAATAAGGAATAATAATTTCTCCACCATCTACATTATTTAAAAATTTAGCATTTAAAAAGGTTTCTGAAGCTTTATGATATGCAATATCATATTTACTTGCTCCTGAAAGATTTAATTCAATTGAATTTGCATCAACTTTAAGTACGGTAAGATTTGCAGATGAGGGTTTAAAACAAAAACCAGAAGCATCTGCAATTAACTCAATATCTAAAGTCGATAATATTCTATTATAAATTAATACTTCATCAATAATGCCTGCGTAACTATTATTCAAAGTTGCGTTATGGTTATTACCAATTGTTATATCATTATTAGAACTTACTTCTACATTGGCGTTATTTGCCCAAGGACTATTTGCTTGTTTTTGATTAGTGCCTATAGTAAATTCTTGATTATTTTCTAAAACTCTGTCTATATACACTTTATATCGTGCAGAAAAACGCCAAAATCTTGCTCCACTACCTCTAAAAGTACTTTCATCTACAGTTACTGTTACTTGGTGCCAATTACCATCTGCAATATTTGTTGTAGATATTACATTTTGATAACCAGACAACCCATTATAACCAGTACCTCCAGAAGTATCCCCAACACTTCCGCTTAAATTTCCTGCAAAACCTATTTTTCCATTTTGTATAAAAACATACCAACCCTTTACATTATCATTAGCATCTGTAGTTCTAGATGATTGATCTATAATAGTTGTTACAGATCCATTTACTAAAGATGTTTTTATGGCAAATGATATTGAAAAATCGTTAAAAGCTTGTGTATTTCTTTTTAAATAATCTCCATTTAAACTTACAGCGTTATTTGTAGAACCATCAACACCATTTACATTTGTTAGTGCTGTACCTGTTTTAACTAAATCTGTAGTATTTGTTTCATCATTAAATGCTCCGTTTGTGAAAGTGTATTGAGATTGCAATCCATTAGTTGGAATTTGCCCAAACATTAAACAGCTTGTAAAAAGCGAGAGAAATAGTAATAGTAATCTTGTTTTCATAATTAATTTATTAAAATTTATTTTGTACAAATATGAAACCTACAGCTCTTTAAATTTTAAACTTTTTTATGAACAGCAGCTTTTTAAGAATGAACTGCAAATAAAAATAGAAAGCCTGTTGGCTTTCTATTTAAAAACTTATAAAAAAACAATTTTATGGTTGTTCTAAAATACATTATTAATCATTGCTAGAAAATTTTCTTTACGTTCTCTAGAAATTGGCACACTTTTATTATTTGTCATAATTACCTGTAAACCATCTTTTTTAATAACTTCACTCATGTATTTTATATTGATTAAATAAGAACGATGTGGTTTGTAAAACAAAGGCTTATTTGATAATTGTTCTACAAAATGTTTAAGCATTTTACAGATTAATTCCGTTTTACCATTTTGTAAAAAAACCTTTGTGTAAGCACCATCTGCTTCAAAGTATAAAATTTCTTCGTGAGAGATAAATTTTATGCCTTTGGGTACTTCTAAAGCAATTTTATTTAAAGCCAATTGTTGGTAATTGTACTCTAAATTGGTTAGTTTTTCTTTGATGGTTTCATCATCCATTTTAGCAGTTGCTTTTACTACTGCAAGCTTTAATTCATCTACATCTATTGGTTTTAATAAATAATCTACAGCAGCCATCTTTAAAGCTTCAATAGCATATTGGCCATAAGCAGTTGTAAATATAATTTGAAAAGTTATGGGTTCATTTTTAAAAAAATTAAGAATTTGTAAGCCAGAATGATTTGGCATTTGTATGTCTAGAAATACAATTTCTGGGTTTTCTTTTTTTATCAAGTCAACTCCATCCATCAAATTATCTGCCTCTAAAATAGTAGTAATTTCTGTGCATTCTTGCACAACTAACGTATTTAAAATGCGTCTTGCTCTTTTTTCATCATCAATTATTATCGCTTTCATGGCTTTTTTATAATTTTATATTAATTATCACCTTTGTACCAGTTGGTTTGTTTTTATCATCGTATAAATCAACAATATCTAACGTAATTTTATGTTGTTGTGTTTTATTTATTAAGTCTACTCTTTTTTGGTTTGCACTAGAAGCAAATGAAGCATGTTTTGGGTGTAATTCTTTATTAATTTCTGCAGTTGCTGCTCTACCTACTCCATTATCTTGTATTGTACAAACTAAAAAACCAGCTTTTTTAAAAAATTGTAGTTGCAAGCGTTTGTTTTCTTTTTTATGCAATAAACCATGCTTAATTGCATTTTCTACATAAGGTTGTATAAATAAAGAAGGCACTAAAATATCTTTTAGCTCTAAATCTTTAGCAACATTTATATTAAATTCAAAACCATCATCAAAACGATCGGTTTCTAATTCTAAATATAACCTTAGTGCCTTAATTTCTTCTTCTAATGAAATTTGTGCTTTTTGGCTATGCTCTAAATAGATTCTAATTAATCTAGAAAATTTCACCAAAAAAACTCTGGCTAATTTTTTTTCGTTTAGAATAATATAATCTTGAATTGAATTTAACGCATTAAATATAAAATGCGGATTCATTTGAGAACGTAAATTTTCTAATTGAGAAAAAACGAGTTGTTGATTTACTTTTGCCTGTTCTAATTCTCTTTTTTGTTTTGCCTGTAATTGCTTGGTTTTTCTATCAAAAAAAAACCAAATGAATACTATAGATATTAAAAAAATAAAACTAAAAAACCACCATGTTTTATAAAAAGGTAAAAGTACTTTTAGAGAAATTTGTATGGGTGTTGTATATTTATTTTGATAAACATTTTTTGCACGCAATTTAAAATTAAAATTACCTGCGGGTAAGGTATTAAACTTCACAAAATTTAAACCTTGTTCTACTTTTACCCAATTGTCGCTAAATCCTTCTAATTGATATTCATAACTTACAAATTTATTGGATTGAAATCCATTTGTATTAAAGCCAAACCTTATTTGACTTTCTGTTTGCTTTAATTGATATGTTTTTTTTAATAAAGTATCTTTTTCTTGAATACGAATGTTGGTAAAATATGGTTTAAACATATTTTTACTTTTAGATATTTGCGCTTTATTAAACTGGAACAAACCCGTATTTGAAGCAAAAAAAACATGATTCGCTAATACTTCTATTGCATTAATATTGTAAGAATCTATGCCGTCTTCTTTATTTAAAATAGAAATTTTTTTAGTTTTATAGTTATAATTTTGTAAGCCTTTATCTGTTGCTAGCCACAATGTATTATAATCTGGTTGTATTACATTTATTAAATTAGATACTAATCCTGTTGCTTTTGTAAATTGATAACGTAAGGTATCATTATCAAAACCATATACGCCCTTATTTTCTGTTGCTACCCAAACAATATTATCTTTACTTAATGCAATTTTAGAAGCATAAATAGGTTTGTTTTTATGTAGAATTTGTTTGTATTTATTTGTTTCTAAATCAATTGTAGCCAAACCATCTATAAAGTTGGCATAAGCTTTTGTTTTGTTCTTATTTAAAACAGAACCAAAACTCCTAACCTCTCTTAAATTTTTTACAGTATCTTTAAATTTATCATATATTGATAATGAAAAAGCTTGACTTATTAAATATTTGTTAGCATCTATTTCAGATATTGTTTTTGTACCCATTAATTTATTAGATATA
This sequence comes from uncultured Polaribacter sp., assembly GCF_947495205.1. GTDB lineage: Bacteria > Bacteroidota > Bacteroidia > Flavobacteriales > Flavobacteriaceae > Polaribacter. The sequence continues at coordinate 12,885 of NZ_CANLXV010000016.1, forward strand.
TTTTTGTCTCCTTTTTTATTAATGAATACAGATTTTAATTTAGCAGAAACAATAAGATTTTTAGTTACATCGTTATAAACAATATCGTAAATGGTATTTCTAAATGTAATTTTTTTCTTTTCTAATGCATCGGTATTTAAAGAATATTTAAAAATTTCATGCTTTAAAGTAGCAAAAAGCAGCTCGTTTTTATTTAATTTTTCTAATCTTGTAACACCTAAGTTTTCCGGGATTTCTATTTTTTTTAATGCTAAATTAGGCATTACAAAAACTCCATTTTTTAAAGTTGTAAACCAATAATTATTGTTTTTATCAACTAAAAGATCTGTGATGAATAAGTTGTTAAAATAACTTTTTTCAATTTTTAAAGTATTGTTTTCTAAAGAACAAATAAATACACCTTTGTTTGTTAATACCCATAATTTATTATGAATCGTATAGATATGGTTTATAAACGAATTTGAAATTCTAGTAGGAGTTTCTAATTTTTTAATGTCTTTTGTACCCAACTTAAAAAGCTCTGTATTAGCTAAAACTTCAGTTTTAAAAAAATAATAAAAAGTATTCTTATACCTAAAAAAATTACGAAAACCACGCACTTTTAAATCTGACAACTTGCTTAGATGTAGTTGTTCTGTTTTTTTAAATTGAACATCTTTTGTAAATTTTAAAGCATCATTTATATATAAATAAAAACCATTAGGATTAGGATTCGTATTTATATCTTTTAAATATAAAATAGAATTGTTTTCTAATACAGCAACTTGTTCTTTTGTATCTATATTTACAGAAACAACCTTACCAAAATTTTGAATTATTAGATGATTTTTATAAATATAAAAGTCTACTAAATTTTTAATATTTTTAAAATCTTTAAAAAGCCTTAAACTATCATTTTCTGTATAAAAAAATTGCCCCGCTAAATTGTTAGCCCAAACATTACCTTTATCATCTAAAGTAAGTCCAAATAAAGAACGCCCTCTTTTTTTTGGGTGCGTAAAGAGTTTGTATGTTTTACCATCATAACGATACAAACCTTTATCTGCTGCCAACCAAATAAAGCCTTTTTTATCTTCTAAAATATCGTAAAACTCAATGTCTGGCAAGCCATCTTTTTCTGTTAAATGAATAGAAACAGGTTGCTGAGCAATACTTAATAAAGTTTGTAAAATAAAATATATAAAAAGTAAATGTTTTTTCAAAAAAATAAATTTCATTAAAAATACTATTATTTAAAATGATGAAACTAAAAAACTTTATAAAGTGTTGCTTTTACGGAATGGAAAACAAATTTTACTAAAAAACATTTTTAATAGAAAGATAAAAAGGTCTTTCAAAATTTTGAAAGACCTTTTCTTTTGAGGGAAAATTAACAAATTTACTTTTTCACAAACTTTTTGGTAACACTTTTTCCTTTTGCTGTTATTATTTGAATTAAATACATACCTTTTGGTAAATTAGTAACATTTATTTCTTTACTTTTTGATTCTAAAACCTTTTTACCAATAACATTATACACTTTACAATCTTTAATCTCTAAATCTGTACTAATATTTAATACATTATTTGTTGGATTTGGATAAAGATTAAAACTGTTTAAAAATTCATCATCAACACTTGCTGTTGCGTCAAATACTGCAGCAACTGTTTTATCTGCGTTCATAGTAACTGTTATAGAAGTTGCTGGACCAGATGTAGAATTATCTAAAGTAGCTCCATCAATTGTCCAATTTACTAATGCAAAACCTGCATTTGGCGTTGCAGTTAAAGTTACAACAGTTCCATCATCATAGGTTCCGTTTACAGGATTTGGATTTGTACTTACAGATCCGTTTTTTGCTGTAATTGTTAAGGATCTTTGAATTCTACTAAATAATGCTGTAACAGATTTATCTGCATTTAAAGTAATAGTTGTTGATAAACGATTACCACTATTAAGCAATAAATTTGCTCCAGAAATATCGTCTCTAAATCCATCAAATTGATATCCTGCATCTGGTGTTGCTATTAAAGTTACAACGGTTCCATCGTCATAGGTTCCGTTTACAGGACTTGGATTTGTGCTTACTGATCCGTTTGTTGCTGTAATTGTTAAGGATCTTTGAATTCTACTAAATAATGCTGTAACAGATTTATCTGCATTTAAAGTAATAGTTGTTGATAAACGATTACCACTATTAAGCAATAAATTTGCTCCAGAAATATCATCTCTAAATCCATCAAATTGGTAGCCTGCATCTGGTGTTGCTGTTAAAGTTACAACGGTTCCATCATCATAGGTTCCGTTTACAGGACTTGGATTTGTACTTACAGTTCCGTTTGTTGCTGTAATTGTTAATGTTCTTTGAATTCTGCTAAATAATGCTGTTACAGATTTATCAGCATCCATAGTAATATCTAACGGATTTGTAGTTCCTGTTACATCTCCAGACCAACCATCAAACTGATATCCTGCATCTGGTGTTGCTGTTAAAGTTACAACGGTTCCATCGTCATAGGTTCCGTTTACAGGACTTGGATTTGTACTTACAGATCCGTTTGTTGCTGTGATTGTAAGTGTTCTTTGAATTCTGCTAAATAATGCTGTAACAGATTTATTTGCATCCATAGTAATATTTAACGGATTTGTAGTTCCTGTTGCATCTCCAGACCAACCAACAAATTTATACCCTGCATCTGGTGTTGCTGTTAAAGTTACAACTGTTCCATCATCATACGTTCCGTTTACAGGAGTTGGATTTGCACTTACTGATCCGTTTGTTGCCGTAATTGTTAATGTTCTATCCATTGGAATTGAAGAACCGAATTCATATGGACCTATATCAATTGTACCATTAAAAATTCTAGAATTCCCTAAAAGATCTGTTGTAGCTGTTGATAAATTGTTATCTCCTGCATCTATTGCTGGTGAGTTTGCTTGAAGTGTAAAATCATTATTTACTACATCTGTAAACAAAGGATTTGAATTACTAGAATTGGTTGGAGACCAATTGCTAAAACTATCTGCACCAATACTATTTCTTATTTGTACATTTCCTGGTAAAGCAAATGTTCCCCATCTATCAACAGATACTTGCTCACTAATGCCTAACACCAAATTATCCCAAATAATAGAGTTGTAAATTCTAACTTGACTTTGGCCAGCAAAAGCATTAACTCTAGATGAAGATATGATACCTGCATTTTGTGTGTTTGTTCCAAAAAAACGATTTTTTGTAATTGTACAATTGTAAAAAAAAGCAATATTACTTGTAGATCTATCATTTCTAAACCAAAATAAAGTATTTGTACCGGTATTTGAAGCTGTGTCTCTTACAAAATTGTTAGAAATAAGTGTGTTTATAAAACTTGTTGTGTAAGTGTTTGATGTTAAGGGATTTTGAACGTAAATTACTGTTGCAAAACGTGCTATATTATTTTTAAAAACACACTCTTTAAAGTTAATTTCATGTATGGCAGAATCTGCTACTGAATTATTTGCATAAACTGTTCCAGCAGCTGATGCTCTGTTATCTTCAAATATCACATTATTAATATTTAAAGAAAGAGCTTTATGGTTAAATGTTAATGCAGATCCAGAGGTTTCTGTTCCATTAGCATTTCCTCCTTTTATTGTTAACCCATCTAGTACAACATTATTTTCATTTACTGTTACTACTTGAAACGAATTATCATCATAAGTAGAATTATTATGGGCTAGAACTCCATCATCATTTCCATTAATATCTCCCGATAATATAGTTGTATTAGTTCTAAAATCTCTCTGAGAGCGTTGCGTCTCTGTTCCGTTAAAACCTCCATAAAGTTCTGTGCCTTCAGGAATAATAAAAGAAGAACTCCTATTGGTAACTCCATTTATTTCTGGAATATACGTTCCTGCAGCAATCCATATTTCTTCTCCAGGATGATTTGTTATTGCTGTATTTAAGTCAGTGTAAGCATCTGCAAAAGAACTACCATTGTTATTTCCTGTTGCATTAGCATTTACATAAACAGTACCACTTGTTGCAAAGGAAACAGTATTCCAATTAGAATTTAAAGAAGAAGAACATTGTTGCCTAATATACACAGAATACCTTCTTGTAGCATCTAAGTTTTGTAATGAAAAAGAGTTTCCAGAAATACCATTCACAGTTGTATAATTTGCAAAAGAATCTGACTCAAACCCATAGGCAATATCATAAGTTCCAGAAGCAACCCAGTTAACTGTAGCGCTATTTTCTGTTACATTAGTTATCGTAATTTCAGAATCTGATGGAGGAAAACAAAAATTATTATTTCCTATATTTTCTATTTCTGTTTGAGTTAAGACTCTATCATAAAATAAAATATCGTCTAGTGCATCTTGATATTGATTTGTTTGAGCTAGATTATTGGTAGCATTTTGTGCTATAATAACATTTCCAACAGGATCTGCAAGACGATTGTTAAATGCAGGTGCATTATTATTTCCTGCTGAATTAGATAATCTATTATCTGTATATATTCTTGTTTTTAATTGATCTGAGACAACAGTTATATGATGCCAATTATCATCAGCAATAAAATCTGATTGAATAGTAGATTGTATTCCTGTGTTTGAACCTAATGCATAACGTAGCCTAAAACTTATTTTTCCATCTCTTAAAAATAAAAGACTACCAACTGTAATTGAAGAACCACCAAAACCTGCTGGATTATTACGATCATCTAAAATCACTTTAAAATCTCCAGTGTTGGTAGCTGTTTTTACCCAAAAACTTATAGAAAAATCATTAAAAGCAGATGGATAAGAAATATTACTTCTAGAAAAACTATCTCCATTAAGAGTAATTGCTGTATTTGCTGTTCCTACTCTGTCTGAAGTTGATACACTTGCTGCTCCTGTTTGAGATAAATCTGCCAAACCCAATACATCTGCCCCGCTTAAGTTTTCTAGTTTGTAGTATGCTTTTAGTCCGTTTGTTGGTATTTGTGCAAATGAAATACCAAACACAAAAAGTAAGAGTAATAATAATTTTAGTTTCATAATAGTTTTTTATTTATTTATAAAACAAAAATGCAACCTATGTTAGGTTGCATTTGGTATTTTTTAGTAAACCGTTTGTTTTTTCTAGTAAACTGTAAATAGTTTTTTAATTAATTATAAATTTACCACCACATTTATTATTTGCACGGTATACTTTCTTGCTTGTTGTTCTAAAATAATATGTATTTGTGTCTTTTTTAAGTTTTTGTTGCAAATAAGCATCTCTAGAGCAGTTCCAACTAATAGATTGCCCAACGCCTACTAAAGTACCTTGATTTCTAGATCCTTTATCTGCTATATATATTGTGCGTCCTGTTTTATTTGTAAGTGTTACTTCATTTTTTTTAGCATAACCATTGGCTCTTCTTCTATTTTCTAAAATCGCTTGTCCTTCTGGACTTTTCCAATACGCATCATTTTTAGACTTTACTTTGCCATAATAAGCATTTACAGCATTTTTTATTTTGGCAATATCTGCTTTATCCTTCGTTGTTAAAACATAACGGTTTTGTTTTGCTTCCATTTGTTTTAAATATTTTCTTACAAAAGCAACCAAATCCATATTTGCAGCTTTTTTACAAGCAGGACTTGTACATTCAGAAGGTGCTTTGTTTATTGCAGCATCTTTCAACTTTTTCATAAAGGCACCAAACTTCTTTTTCTTTTTATCTTTAGATGCTGTATTGTTTTCTTTATCTGATGCCCCTACTCTAATGTAAATTTCATCAATTGAATTAAAACCATGGCCATCTTTGGCTTTCCAAACGTTACCTATTTTAAAAATATAATCGTCTATGGCTACAAAACCTTTGCGAGATATTCTGTCTACAATATGAGATACATTTGGATACCCAATAATTTTACTTGATTTTGATTTGGTTGCATCAATAGTAAAAATACCTGCTTTGTCATTTTTTGATGCAGCTACCATTTTTAAACCTGTATAAACGCCATTAAATTTTAAAATTTCTGCTTTTAGTTGGTATTGCTTTCCTTTAATTTGTTGTTTACCAGCATCATCTTTATAAACCGAATAATACCGATTGTAAACTGCATCTTTACCATGTTTTTCTATAGTTTCAAAAAACGAAGTTTGGGCAAAAGATGAGAGTGCAATAAAGAATACTGCTAATGTTGTAAGTGTTTTCATAATTTCTATATTTTACATTAAATATAGAATTATGCTACCTTTAAGAGCTAACTATTTAGTGAATGGTAAGCATTTGTTTATAAACTGTACTTAATTAAAAGAAGTGTTTATCATTTGTAAAAATGCATCTTTACGATCTCTAGCAATAGGAATGGTTTTTTTATTTTGCATAATCACATGTAAGCCATCTTTTTTAACCACTTCTTTCATAAATTTTAAATTTATTAAATAAGATCTATGTGGTTTATAAAATAGTGGTTTGTCTTTTAACTGGTCTGTAAAGTGTTTTAAGGTTTTACAAATTAACTGACTTTTACCATCATTAAGATGCACTTTGGTATATACACCATCTGCTTCAAAAAATAAAATTTCGTCATGCGAAGCAAAAATAATTCCTTTAGGTATTTCTAAAGCTATTTTGTTTAAAGATAATTGTTGAAATGCTTTTTCTAAATTTTGTAATTTATGGTTGATGTTTTCTTCTTTAATAGCATCTTTTGCCTTTTGTAACGCTAATTTTAAATCTTCTATATCTATAGGTTTCATTAAATAATCTATTGCCGACAAACGAAATGCCTCTATGGCATATTTACTATATGCTGTTGTAAAAATTATTTGAAAATTTATGGGTTCATTTTTAAAAAAATCTAAAATTTCTAAACCTGAATGCTGTGGCATTTCCACATCTAAAAAAACAATTTTAGGTTGCTTATTTTTAATTAAAGCTACACCATCTAATAAATTAGAAGCTTCTAAAATTGTTGTAATTCCTGCACATTCTTCTTTTAATAAAGTTTTTAAAACGTTTCTTGCTCTGCTTTCATCATCAATAATTATTACATTCATAGTTATTTTTTTTCGGGGATATTAATTATAACCTTGGTTCCTGTTGCTACATTTCCTTTATACAAATCTTCTATTTGTAGCGTTAAATGGGTCTTATTTGCAAGATTTAATAAATCTATTCTTTTCTGGTTTGCAGAAGTTGCAAAAGATTTTGGTTTGTTATTTCTTTTTTTATTAATTTCTGCTGATGCTGCTCTACCAATACCGTTATCTGTTATAGTACAAACTAGATTTTCTTTGTTTTTTATAAAATCAATTTGTACTTTTTTATCGGTTGTTTTATGTAATAACCCGTGTTTTAAAGAGTTTTCTACATAAGGTTGTAAAAATAAAGATGGTAAATAAACAAGACTTGTATTTAATGCTTTGTCAACATTTATTTCATATAATAAACCATCATTAAAACGATCTTTTTCTAGTTCTAAATAAAGTTGTAACGCTTTTATTTCTTCTTCTAAAGTTATTTCGTTTTTTTGACTGTGTTCTAAGTAAATTCTAATTAATTTAGAAAACTTGACTAAATACTGTCTTGCTAATTTTTTTTCATTTAAAATAATAAAGTCTTGAATAGAATTTAACGCATTAAAAATAAAATGCGGATTCATTTGAGACCTTAAATTTTCTAATTGAGAAAACACCAACTCTTTACTAATTTCTGCTTTTTCTAAAGCAATTTTTTGTTCTTTTTTTAATCTACTATTTTGCTTTTTAAAATAGCTAAAAACTAAAAACACAACAAAAATTAAAACTAATAATAAAAACCAAAAGGTTTTATAGAATGGTTTGGTTACCACAATTGGTAATTTTAAAGTATTCGAATATTTTTTATCGTAAATATTTCTAGCTTTAATTTTTAATAGAAACTTGCCTGCGGGTAAGGAATTAAATTTAATAAAGTTTGTTAAATTATCTATGGTTGTCCATTTATTAGACAAACCCACCAAAACATATTCATATACAATATTATTTAGAGATTGAAATCCGTTACAGTTAAACTCAACCTTAAAATTAGTTTTACCTTCTACAATTTCTAAAATTTCCGGAAAGCTTTTAATGGAATCATTCACAAATAAATTTGTGAAATAAAGTATAGGTTTATTTCTTTTTTTAAAAACTTTGTCTTCATGAAAACTTAACAAATCTTTATTGGTGCTGGCAAAAACTAACGAATCTAAGAATGTTAAATTAGATATTCCATAAGTATTTAAGCCATCTGTTTTGCTAAGTGTTTTTATTGTTTTATTAGTGCTATTATAACTTTGCAAGCCTCTGTCTGTAGCAATCCAAAGTTTATTGTCATGAGCTTTTAAAGAGTTGATAACAGTAGAAGCTAATCCGTTTTCTAAGACCAAACTATCTATAAACTTACTGTTTTTGTAAGCTAACAATCCTTTATTGTGAGTTGCTATCCAAATAGTACCATCTTGCAATTTTGCCAATTTAGAGCCATATACTCTTTGCTTATTGTATAACAGATATGTTTCTTTCTTTTTGCCAATATTATATTTTACCAAACCATCTATCATAGTTGTGTAATAGCTATTTTCTTTTTTTAAATATAAAGAGGCGTACGATCTTTTCTTTAATATTGGATTTATTTCTTGAGTTAAAATATCTATTTCAGAAAAGTTATTAGGCGTGCTTACAACGTATTTATTTTTTTTTACGTAAGAAATAGATTTCCAGACATTATTAGATTTAAAAGGTGTTGATGTATTGTTAGATAAATTGTAATTTACAGAATAATTTGAAGAACCAATAATTAGTGTATTATTTTTCTTGTTATAAAGCAACGTTTTAATTACTGTATTTGTAATAAAATTTAGTTTTTTTATTTTTTTTGATAAGAGATCAAATTCTAAAACCTCTCCATCTCCATTTGCTATAAAAATAGTTTTTTCATCTTTTTTTTCTGTTAAAACTACTTTTTGAAATACATTATTATAATTTTTAATAGCTTCATTTGGTATTATAAAAATGCCATTTTTAAGTGTAGAAAACCAATAATTATAATCTTTATCTAAAACAACATCGGTAATAAACTTATCTTTAAAATACCAATTATAAATTTTTAATTTATTGTTGATTATTGCCGTTTTTAACACACCTTTATTGGTTGCAATAAATAAATATTTGCCAATTACTGCTAATTTAGAAATTGCTTTGCCACTTAATTTATGAGGTATAAATATATTATCAGCACTTTTATTTACAATTTTAGTAATTGATATATCTAACTCTTTTTCAGATTGTTGAAGTACATATTTTTCAGAATTTAATTCAAACCCAAACCTTTTATTCCGTTTAAATTTATCTTCAATTTTTATTTTATTAATAAATTCTGATGTTTCTAAATCAGTAATTTTAAAGATATTGTTCTTAGAAGAATAGAAAAATTCCTTATCTTGATTATTTAACTCTTCTGATATAAACCCTTCTACATTATGTATTGTTTTTACTATTTTTTTTGAGTCAATATCAATAAAATACAGTTTTCTAGTATTGTTTAAAACCAAGTAGTTTTTAAAAATATAGTAATCGATTAAATTATTTATGAAAGCAAAATTTTCGAATAAATGTAGTTTGTTTTTTTCTACGTAAAAAAACTGACCTGCTAAATTATTACACCAAATTCTTCCTTTTTTATCTTGTTTTAAAGAAAACAAAGAGCGTCCTCTTTTTAAAGGGTGTTCAAAAAGTTGATAAGTTCTTCCATCATATTTGTAAAGACCTTTGTCTGCAGCCAACCAAATAAAGCCTTTATCGTCTTTAAAAATATCATAAAACTCAATATCTGGTAAGCCATCTTTTTCTGTTAAATGTATAGCAAGTGGTTGTTGTGCATTCGATAAGAATGTAAACAAGAGTAAAGAGAAGAGAAAAATTATATTTTTTTTCACAAATTAGCTTTGTCTCAAAAATACAATTAATTAAAAAAATAAAAAGATTTTACTTAGTGAAAGGTGCTGTTTTCTTAGTAAACTACTTTATTGACGTACATAGCAAGATTTATACAAATCTTCATAAACTGGTAAAATAGTTTCTAAAGAAAATCTTTTGGTATGGGCTTTTGCATTTTCTTTAAAGCGTGTTAACGTAGCATCATCTTTTAAAATAGATATGGTATTTTTAGCCATATCTTCAACATCTCCCAAATTGCTTAAAAAACCAGTTTCTCCATGAATATTTACTTCTGGTAAACCACCTGTATTTGTAGAAATAACAGCACTTTTAGCAGCCATAGCTTCTAATGCTGCTAAACCAAAACTCTCGGTTTGAGATGGCAATAAAAATACATCTGTATAACAAAGAATTTTTTCTATTTCTGTGCTATTTCCTAAGAAGAAAACATCTTGGTTTATTTCTAATTTTTTAGCTAGTTTTTCTGCTTTTATTTTTTCTGGACCTTCACCAACCATTAATAATTTAGAGGGTACTGTTTTTCTAACTTCATTAAAAACTTTAATTACATCTTCTACTCTTTTTACCGGCCTAAAATTACTAATATGCGTTAAAATGCGTTCGTGTGGTTTTGCTAATGCACTTCTTTTACATTCTTGTTTATGCGCATTATCATATTTAATAGTGTCTATAAAATTGTAAACGACTGCAATATCTTTTGTAATATTAAATAAAGAGTTTGTGGTTTCTTTTAAATTGTTAGAAACAGCGGTTACAACATCAGAATTATTAATACTAAATTCTACAGCAGTTTTATAGGTTGGATGGCTGCCTACTAAAGTAATATCTGTACCATGTAAAGTAGTTACAACTCTTACATCTAAGCCTTTTTCTTTTAGCATTTGTTTTGCCATAAATGCAGCATATGCATGTGGTATTGCATAATGTACATGTAAAACTTCTAATTTATATTTTCTGGTAATTTCTACCATTTTACTAGACAAAGCTAGTTCATAAGGTTGGTATTCAAATAATGGATATTCTTCTATAACTACTTGATGAAAATGTAAATTATGAGATAGAAAATCTAAACGAACTGGTTGATTGTAAGTTATAAAATGGACTTCGTGCCCTTTATCTGCTAAAGCCATTCCTAATTCTGTGGCTACTACTCCACTACCACCAAAAGTTGGATAACATACAATACCTATTTTCATAAAGTAACTACTTATTAAAATTAATTATTTTGCGGTAAAGATACTTTTATTATTAATTTATAAAACTAAATGAAATCATAAAAAAAGAGTTTTTCAAATAATTGAAAAACTCTTTTTTAAATTAAATATTTTTTATAGAAAAACCTTCTTTATCCATAAAAGTTCCTTTCCTTTGGGAAGGTTAGCATTTCTAATAATCTCCTAAAGTAACTGGGTTTTGTGCTAAAGCATTTTCTAATTGCTCGTCATTTGGTGCCTTACCATGCCAAGCATGTGTATGCATCATATAATCTACACCATTACCCATTTCTGTTGTTAATAAAATACAAACTGGTTTTCCTTTACCTGTTTTAGCTTTAGCTTCTGCTAAACCTGCTAAAATAGCTTCAATATCGTTACCTTTTTCTACTTCTAAAACGTCCCAACCAAAAGCTTCAAATTTTGCTTTAATGCTTCCCATTGGTAAAACATCATCTGTAGTACCGTCTATTTGTTTTCCGTTTAAATCTACAGTTGCAATTAAATTGTCTACTTTTTTTGCTGATGCATACATTATTGCTTCCCAGTTTTGACCTTCTTGCAACTCTCCATCTCCATGTAAAGTATACACAATTTTATCATCACCATTTAGTTTTTTTGCTTGTGCTACGCCTAAAGCTACAGACAAACCTTGTCCTAAAGAACCCGATGCAATTCTAACTCCTGGCAAACCTTCGTGTGTTGTTGGATGACCTTGTAAACGAGAATCAATTAAACGAAATGTATTTAATTCTGCTACTGGAAAAAAACCTGAATGTGCCAAAACACTATAAAAAACAGGAGAAATATGGCCGTTTGATAAAAAGAATAAATCTTCGTTTTTACCATCCATAGAAAATTCTGTAGAATAATCCATTACTTCTTGATAAAGACAGGTAATAAACTCTGCACAACCTAAAGAACCTCCTGGATGACCAGAATTTACTTTATGTACCATTCTTAATATATCTCTACGAACTTGTTGTGTAAAATCTTGTAATTGTTGTGTTGTTGGCATTTTGTGATTGTATTTTTATGTTGACAAAAATACAAAAGTGATTGAATTTGAAATACTTTTACCAACTATTTATTTTACTTTTATTAACAGTCTGTTTTTTCTTTAAAAAAATATTTTTATTGGAATTGAGTAAGTGCGTTAGGGATTGTAGCAATTGTTTGAGCTCTTTTTTCTTTTTCTGAAAAAAAGCGAGTGCGAAAAGCCCGTTAAAACGCCCAAAAAAATATTTAAATATTAGGTTTTCTGTTTCTTTTTCTTTGCAGCAGGAAATAAAACGTTATTTAAAATTAAACGATATCCTGGTGATGTTGGGTGCAAATCTAACTCCGTTTTTGGATCGCCAACTCTGTGCGTGTAATCTTCTGGATCATGACCACCATAAAAAGTAAACATGCCTTTTCCTTTGGTACCATGAATATAACGTGCTTCTCTGTTTACTTTATTTTCTCCTAAAACGAGCACGTTACTTTTTACGGTATTTCTATCAAAAGAAGTGGTTTGTCCCATAAAACCTTTTACTAAAACGGTATGATTTTGTGTTAACATTGTTGGCACAGGATCCCACTTTGCAGAAAATTCTACTAAAGAAAAATAGTCTGATGTTTTTGGAATTTTACGTTTTCTTGTCATATCAATTGTAGAAAACTCGTAGGTTGTTGGACTTCTTACCAAATTAAAATTCTTAAACGCAAAGGTTTTATTAAAGTTGATAAGTGATTGGTAATTTGGTGCAGAAGCATCTCCATCAAACATAGCCTCTGCAATATCTACGCCTTCTGCAGACAAAGCAATATCAAAACTATCTGTGGCAGAACACATGGCAAACATAAAACCACCGCCAACAACATAATCTCTAATTTTTTTTGCAACTGCCAATTTTTGTTCAGAAACTTTGTTGTAACCCAATTCTTTTGCTAATTTTTCTGCTCTTTGTTTGCCTTCTATGTACCATGGTGTTGCTCTAAAAGAACCGTAAAATTTGCCATATTGTCCTGTAAAATCTTCGTGATGCAAGTGCAACCACTCGTAAATTAAGAGTTTGTCTTCCAAAACTTCTTTATCGTAAATTACATCAAACGGAATTTCTGCATAGGTTAAGACCATAGTTACAGCATCATCCCAAGGCATTTTGTCTTTTGGAGAATATACGGCTATTTTTGGTGCTTTTTCTAAAGTTACAGCATCTTGATTAGAAGATGGTGAGGCAATTTCTTGCAAAATTAATTGCGATTTTGCGTCTGATATAACTTGATAAGAAACACCACGAATTTTACATTCGTTTTCTACTAACTTGTTGTTTTCTATTAAAAATGCGCCACCATCATAATTTAGCAACCATTTAGATTTTAAGCCTGCTTCTAAAGAAAAATAGACAATTCCGTATGCTTTAAGGTGGTTTTTCTGGTTATCATCACTCATTGGAACATAAATAAATGATGCCCAAACAGCATTTGATAGTAATAAGAATGTTAATATTGTTAGTAGTTTTTTCATTTATAAATTTATAGACCCGAAATATAATTATCAGCGGTCATTACTGGTAATTTAGCATTTTTGAAATCTTTTAAATCTCTTGTTAATATAATTTCGCAATTTGAACTTATGGCAGAAAAATATTGAAGGCCATCCTCAAAATCTTTAAACAAATCGTCTGATAAACCCCTATCTAAAATTTCGCTTGTTATTGGAATAATTTCAATTAAACTTTTTAAACTTGCAAAAACACTTCTTAATTCTTTATCAGAATTTAATTTTAATCTAGAACAAATGTAATAAGCATTAGCAAAGGATAGTGAGCTTGTTTTTAAAATTATTTTTTTAGTATCTGCTAACGAGAATATTTTATTTGCCTCCTTATAAAAAAGTTTCCTTTTCGTTATAAAGTCTATGATAATATTTGTGTCAACAAAGATAACTTTCAAACTATTTATATTTTTCCATTAAATACTCATATTTAGCTTTGTTATAATCAAAATCCTCTGGAACTTTAATAGAACCACTTAAGCTTTTTACTAATGGCGTAATCTCTATCTCCTCTTTATTTCTTTCTATTTTTGAACTAGTAATAGCCGCTAAATAATTTTCTATCAATCTAGACAAACTAGTTTGCTGCTCTTTTGCATACGCTTTAGCTTGTTCTATAACAGTTTTATCTAGTTTTAATGTGAGTTTAGAATCCATAATACTTTAATTTATACGTACAAATATAATAAATTGTTACGTATAATTTAAATTAAGAGATGTTAAAAAGGCACATCATCTTCTCCAAAAGCATCCTTTGGTTCTATTCTTTGATTTACAGTAGTTTCATCATCAAAAGGATTGTTCATAGAAGATTGGAATTCTGAGCTAAAACCTTCTTCTAAATCCGAGAATTTTGCCAAATGACCCGTAAATTTTAAACGAATATTATCTAAACCACCGTTTCTATGTTTTGCCACAATAAATTCTCCTTGGCCTTCACATGGTGAGTGATCATCATCATCCCACTCTGTCATTCCGTAATATTCTGGTCTAAAAATAAAACTTACAATATCTGCATCTTGCTCAATGGCACCAGATTCACGTAAATCTGATAATAATGGTCTTTTAGAGCCACCACGTGTTTCTACAGCACGCGATAATTGAGAAAGTGCAATTACAGGTACTTCTAATTCTTTTGCTAAGGCCTTTAAATTTCTAGAAATCATAGAGATTTCCTGTTCACGGTTTCCTCCTGCTTTTCCGCCAGCTGTCATTAACTGTAAATAGTCAATTACAATAATTCTAACATTGTGTTGCGATACTAATCTTCTAGCTTTTGCACGTAAATCAAAAATAGAAAGCGATGGTGTATCATCTATAAAAATAGGTGCGTCAGACAGTTTTTTAACTTTTACGTTTAGCTGTTCCCACTCATGTGGTTCTAAATTTCCTTTTCTTAATTTTTCTGAAGTTAAGCCAGTTTCTGAAGAAATCATACGTGTAATTAACTGTACAGAAGACATCTCTAATGAGAAAACAGCAACTCCGTGGTTAAAATCTATGGCCATATTTTTTGCCATAGAAATTACAAAAGCCGTTTTTCCCATACCAGGTCTTGCAGCAATAATTACCAAATCAGACGGTTGCCAACCAGAAGTTAAGGCATCTAATTTTGTAAAACCTGTTGCCAAACCAGACATCCCTTCTTGATTACCAATTTCTTGAATCTTTTTTAAGGCTTGTTTCACCAAAGAACCTGCATCTTCAGAAGATTTTTTAAGGTTTCCTTGGGTAACTTCAAAAAGTTTTCCTTCGGCATCATCTAATAAATCAAATACATCTGTACTTTCATCATAGGCGTTTTCTATAATTTCACTAGAAATAGAAATTAGTTTACGCTGTATGTATTTTTGAAGAATAATACGTGCATGAAACTCAATATGCGCAGAAGATGCTACTTTTTGCGTTAAACGAATCAGGAAAAAATCGCCTCCAACAAAATCTAATTTTCCATTCTTTTTTAAAAGGTTAGAAACGGTAAGTAAATCTATAGGTTGTGAGTTTTGGAATAACTCATAAATGGCAGCATACACTTCTTGATGTTTTTGATCGTAAAATGCATCTGAACTTAAAATATCAATTACGTCATCAATTCCTTTTTTGTCAATCATCATTGCACCTAAAACAGCTTCTTCTAATTCTACTGCTTGTGGCGGAATTTTACCTTTTTCAAGACTAATAATTCTAGATTTATCTATTTTTTGACCAGAAATTGCATTTGATTTTTCCATGGCTACAAATGTACTTTTTTAGGTTGATTGTGCTTTGTTAAACTTGGTTTTTATTTGTTGACATTTATTGTAAACTAAATTGTTATTATCTTGTTAATAACCAGTTCACTTCTGTTTCAATTTATTATTTTAGCAAAAATGAAATGGAATAAAAAACATATTTTTCTGGCTATTTTACTGCCTTTTCAGGTTTTATTAGTGCAATTGGCTGCTAATAACCCTAATTTTATAGAAAGGTATTATTCCAACGGAATTTACCCGTACATTTCTAAGTTTTTAAGAATTGTTTTGGGTTGGTTGCCTTTTTCTTTTGGTGATGTTTTGTTGGCTTTCCTCCTATTTATTTTCTTGCTATTTTTATATCGTCTTATAAAAAGCAAATTTAAAAATTGTGTCCCAAAATTTATACATTTTTTTGCAGTTTTGTCCGTAATTTATTTTTGTTTTTATCTTTTCTGGGGCTTAAACTATTACAGAAAACCATTAGCAGAAAATCTAAATTATCAACAAAAAAAATACACCACTACACAACTTTTAAAAGTAACAGAAAGCATTGTTGAAAAACTAAATTTTTATCAATTTAAAATTACAAATAATGATACTGTAAAGGTTGTAAACCCATACAAGCAAAAGGAAATGTACAAAATGGCTGTTTTAGGATATACCAATTTAGAAACCGATTTTCCGCAGTTAAAATATCAATACAAATCTGTAAAAAGTTCTTTAATGAGTTTGTTACAAACGTATAATGGCACTTCAGGTTATTTAAATCCGCTAACTGGCGAGGCTCAAGTAAATGATAAAATTCCAAAAACGAGTTACCCAACCACTGTTTGTCATGAAATGGCGCATCAAATTGGTTTTGCTGCAGAAAATGAAGCAAATTTTGTGGGTTTCTTAGCTGCCAATTATAACGAAGATATTTATTTTAAATATGCAAGTTACAGAATGGCTTTTAGTTATTGTATTTCTGAATTACGAAAAAGAGATTCTAAATTATCAAAAAAACTTTGGCAAAAGGTAAATAAAGGAATAGTGAAAGATTTTAATGCTAGTTATCAGTTTTGGCAAGAATATAAAAATCCGTTTGAACCTATTGTGAAAAAAGGTTACAATGCCTACTTAAAAGCCAATAAACAAGACAAAGGCATTGCTTCTTATAATTATGTAGTGGATTTGTTGATTACTTATTTTGAAACTTCTAAAAATCTCTAAATTTCCTAAAAATATGTTAAAATGAATCATTTTAACTGCTTTCCAATTTCATAGTAATAAATTTATCAATAATTCAAATTAATATCTACTTCATGAAAAAACTATTTTTCTTACTCTTTTTCTTGTCGCTTTCCATCGCAAATGCGCAAGATTATTTTCCAACAGATGCAGGAGTAAAAACCACAGAAAACACACAAACAGCATTTACCAATGCTACTATTTATGTAACATCCAAAAAAGTTATTAAAAAGGGAACTTTACTTATAGAAAACGGCAAAGTTGTTGCCATTGGAAGATCTGTAAAAGTGCCTAACAATGCAAAAACCATCAATTTAGAAAGCAAAACCATTTACCCTTCTTTTGTAGATATTTATTCAAACTTCGGAATTAAAAAACCAAGCAGAAAAACAAGCAATTCTAGAAGAACACAATATGAAGCTTCTAGAGAAGGCTATTATTGGAATGATCATATTAGGCCAGATGTAAATCCGTTAAAAGATTTTTCTTTTGATGCAAAACAAGCTAAAGAATTCATAGATGCTGGTTTTGGTGTAGTAAATACTCATATGGAAGATGGTATTATAAGAGGTAATGGTTTATTGGTTGCTTTAAATCCTAATTCTTCTGATGCATACAGAATTTTAAATACCAAATCTGCGCAATATTTATCCTTTAATAAAAGTGCTACTTCTTTGCAAGTGTATCCTGGTTCTATAATGGGTGCAATGGCTTTGTTAAGGCAAACCTATAATGATGCTTCTTGGTATGCTAAAGGAAACATGAAAAATAAAGATTTGGCTTTAGAGGCATTGAATGATAATAAAAATTTAGTACAAATATTTAAAACTTCTAACTTGTTAGACGCTTTTAGAGCAGATAAAGTGGGTGACGAATTTGGAATTCAATACACAATTGTTGGTTCTGGAGACGAATATGAAAGAGTAAAGGATGTAAAAAAGACCAATGCAAATTTTGTAATTCCTATTAATTTTAGCAGTGCTTATGACGTTTCTAATCCGCTTTTAGCGCAAAAAATTTCTTTAAGAGATATGCGTAAATGGAATCAAGAACCGTCTAATTTAAAAGTTTTAGCAGAAAACGGAGTAAACTTTGCTTTAACAACAAATAGCTTAAAATCTATTAAATCATTTCACAAGAACTTGCAAAAAGCTATCAAATATGGCTTTAGTAAAGAAAAGGCTTTAGAGGCTCTAACTTCTATTCCTGCAAATATTTTAGGAAATTCTAAAATTGGTAATTTAAACCAAGGCAGTTATGCCAATTTTATAATTACTTCTGGTGATATTTTTGATGCTAAAACTACACTTTATGAAAACTGGGTTCAAGGCGCAAAAAATATAGTAAATGATATGTCTATTAAAGATTTATCTGGTAACTACATGCTTTCTGTAAATAATAAGTCTTATAATTTAATTATTTCAGGAAAAGGTGCCAAACAAACCGCTGTTGTAAAATTAGACGATAAAAAAATAAAGTCTACATTTTCTTTTAAAGACAATTGGATTTCCATTACGTTAAATGAAGATAGTGGTTACACAAGAATGATGGGGCAAACTATTAATGCTGCAAACGTTATGCAAGGTACTGCTTTTGATACTTTAGGAAATGAAACTTATTGGTCTGCCAGCAAAAAAGTAAAAAAAGAAAGCAAGAAAAAAAGTAGCAAAAAAACAAAAGAGAAAAAAATTGTTGTGCTTCCTGTAAGTTACCCTAATTTAGGTTTTGGAAATTACGAATTACCGAAAACAGAAACTATTTTAATTAAAAACGCTACCGTTTGGACAAGTGAAGATGCAGGAATTTTAAAAAACACAGATGTTTTATTAAAAGATGGAAAAATTGAAAAAATTGGTAAAAATTTACAAGCAAGAGGTGCTAAATTAATTGATGGTACCAACAAACATTTAACGGCGGGTATTGTAGATGAACATTCTCATATTGCAACATCTGCAGTAAATGAATGGGCACAAAATTCTACAGCAGAAGTTACTATAGAAGATGTGGTTGATCCTAATGATATTAATATTTACAGAAACCTTTCTGGAGGAACCACTACTGCTCAAATTTTACACGGTTCTGCAAATCCTATTGGTGGACGTTCTGCAATCATTAAATTAAAATGGGGAGAAAACGCAGAAAATATGATTTATAACAATTCGCCAAAATTTATAAAATTTGCTTTAGGAGAAAATGTAAAACAATCTAGAAGTCCTAATGGAACGCGTTTTCCACAAACAAGAATGGGTGTAGAACAATTGTTTGTAGATTATTTTACAAGAGCAAAAGAATATGATGCGCTTAAAAAAAGTGGAAAACCTTACAGAAAAGATGACGAAATGGAAACATTAGCAGAAATTTTAAACGGAGAACGTCATATTTCTTGTCATTCTTATGTGCAGTCAGAAATTAATATGCTAATGAAAGTTGCAGACAAAATGGGCTTTAAAGTAAATACATTCACGCATATTTTAGAAGGTTACAAAGTTGCAGATAAAATGAAACAACATGGTGTTGGCGGCTCTACTTTTTCTGATTGGTGGGCGTATAAATACGAAGTAAATGATGCCATACCATATAATGCAGCTATTATGCATAACGCAGGTGTAACTGTTGCTATAAATTCAGATGATAGAGAGATGTCTAGACGTTTGAATCAAGAAGCCGCTAAAACTATAAAATATGGTGGAATGTCTGAATTGGATGCATGGAAAACAGTCACAATAAACCCTGCAAAATTGTTACATTTAGATGATAGAGTTGGTAGTATTAAAGAAGGCAAAAATGCAGATGTAGTTTTATGGAGCCATCACCCAATGTCTATTTATACCAAAGCAGAAAAAACCATTATAGATGGTAGAATTTTCTTTGATAGAACAAAAGACAAAGAAAAGCGCGTAGCAATTCAAAAAGAAAAAAGTACACTAATAAATATGATGCTGAATGAAAAAATGAATGGTGGTAAAACCAAACCACCAATGATTAGAGAAGACAGAAATTTTGAATGTGATACTTTAGAAGAACTTAAAAACTAAAACCATGAAAAAAACAATATATAGTTTGCTATTTTTCTTCTTAATAGGAAATATTTTAGCACAACAAACGCCAGCAGACAAACAAAATATGCCTTTTTCTATTGAAGGTGCAACCGCACATTTAGGAAACGGAGAAGTAATAGAAAATGCATTAATTATGTTTAACAAAGGTAAAATTACTTTTGTTGGGTCTGCAATGGCAAAAATTGCAAGAGTTGGAAACGTAATTAATGCAACAGGAAAACATATTTATCCTGGTTTTATAGCTGCTAATGCCACTTTAGGTTTAGTTGAAATTGATGCTGTAAAAGCAAGTGATGATGAAGATGAAATTGGCGCAATGAATCCGCATATTAGAAGTATTATTGCTTATAATGCAGAAAGTAAAGTGGTAGAATCTATGCGTCCAAACGGTGTGTTAATGGCACAAATTACGCCAAGAGGTGGTGTTATTTCTGGCACATCTTCTGTTGTCCAATTAGATGCTTGGAATTGGGAAGACGCTGCAATAAAAACAGATGACGGTATTCACATAAATTGGCCAAGTAGTTTTACACGTGGTAGATGGTGGTTGGGCGAAGATCCTGCTTTAAAACCAGATACAAAATACAGCGAAAGAACAACACAATTAAAAATGTATTTTGAAAACGCAAAGCTATATTTGGCAGGTAAAAAAGAAAAAACACATTTACCTTATGAAGCAACAGCAGGTTTATTTAATAATTCTAAAAGATTTTATATTCATGCAGATGGTCAAAAAGAAATTACAGACGCTGTAAAAATGGCTAAAACACTAGGCATAGCAAAAATTACAATTGTTGGTGGTGAAGGTGCTGATAAAATAGCCGATTTTTTAGTGAGTAAAAATGTTTCTGTAATTTTAAACAGACCACACAGAAATCCAGATAGTGAAGATGATGCTTATGATGTTACATACACAATTGCAAAAACTTTAACGGATAAAGGTGTTCTTGTTAGTATTGGTATGGAAGGCCAAATGGAACGTATGAATACTAGAAATATTCCTTTTTATGCTGGTACATTTGCAGCACATGGTTTGGCAAAAGAAGAAGCTGTAAAACTAATCACTTTAAATGCTGCTAAAATTTTAGGAATAGACGCATTTACAGGCTCTTTAGAAGTTGGTAAAGATGCTACTTTATTTATTTCTGAAGGAGATGCTTTAGAAATGAGAGGAAACAGACTTACAGCAGCCTTTATACAAGGTAGAAAAATTAGCTTAGAAACACACCAAACAAAACTTTGGAAACGTTATGCAAAAAAGTACAAATCTTAAATAAATACAATTTATAGTTAAAATAACAAAAAGGCTCGCAAATTGCGAGCCTTTTCTCTTCAAAAACAATTAATTGTAATAAAGATCAACTTTAACTTTCCTTTTTCTCAGCAATACAATTCAAATAATTAGTGAGTTGAAAACCTATTCCTTATTACTATTACAAATATTCGTTAAAATGTAATTATAAACAATACCTACAAATAGGTATATTTGTAATAATGAAAGAAATTACAAGTATTCACAATACGTATATTAAAGAGTTGCTAAAACTTCAAGAAAAAGCTAGAGAACGTAAAAAGAAAGGTTTTTTTCTAATTGAAGGAAAAAGAGAAATTTCTTTGGCAATACAATCAAATTATACATTTGATACCGTTCTATTTGTATCAGATTTAATTTCTGAACAAGATATTTTAACGCTTTTTAATGAAAATGTAAACCGAATTGTAATTTCTAAAGAGGTATATCAAAAATTAGCGTATAGATCTTCAACAGAAGGTATAATAGCAGTTACCAAATCAAAAGATTTTAGTTTAAAAAACATAAGTCTCAACAATAAAAACCCTCTTATTATAGTAGCAGAAAGTCTGGAGAAACCAGGAAATATTGGAGCATTACTTAGAACTGCAGATGCCGCAAATGTAGATGCTGTACTTATAGCAAATCCTAAAAGTGATTTGTATAACACAAATATTATTCGTTCTAGCGTGGGTTGTGTATTTACCAATCAAATAGGTGTTGGAACTTCTGAAGAAATTATTGCTTTTTTAGAAAAAAATAAGGTAAATATTTTTGCCACAACTTTACAAAATTCTAACGAATATTGTAAAGAAGATTACACTGTAGCAACTGCAATTGTTGTTGGTACAGAAGCTACGGGTTTAAGTGATGTCTTTAGAGAAAAAGCCACACAAAACATCAACATTCCCATGCAAGGTAAAATAGATTCTATGAATGTTTCTGTGGCAACGGCTATTGTGGTTTTTGAGGCCAAAAGACAACGTGGTTTTTAATTAATAAAAAATATATTTTAATGAAAATGTTAGGAATTGATATTGGTGGCACAGGAATTAAAGGAGCCATTGTAGATACAAAAACAGGAAATTTATTATCTGAAAGATTTAGAATTCCAACACCAAAACCAGCTACTCCAGAGGCTGTTGCTGGCGTTGTAAAAGAAATGATTAAACATTTCGATTGGAAAAAAGAAGTAGGTTGTAGTTTTCCAACAACGATAGTTGATGGAAAGTGCATTCACACAGGAAATTTAAGTGAAAAATGGCTGAATATAAATGTAGAAAAGTTATTTAAAAAAGAATGTAAACGCTCTTTTTATATCAGTAATGATGCAGATTTGGCGGGTTTAGCAGAAGTAAATTTAGGCGCAGCAAAAAAAGAGAAAGGAGTTGTAATTGTTATTACCATTGGCACAGGAATTGGCTCTGGACTTTTTTATGACAGAAAATTAATTCCGAATTTAGAAGTGGGTAAAATGTTACACCAAAATGGTAATATTATAGAATTATATACTGCCGATTCTGTTCGAAAAAAAGAAAACTTAAAGTTAGACGATTGGGCAAAAAGATTTGATGAATTATTGGAATATATTAGAATTGTATACACTCCAAGTTTAGTAGTTTTAGGTGGCGGAATTAGTAAAAAGTTCAATAACTTTAAAGAACACTTAACTACAGATGTAAAAGTAAAAGTTGCCGAATTTAAAAATAATGCAGGTATTATTGGTGCAGCTCTTTATGCTCGTAAAATGAGTAAATAAAAATAAATATCATGACCGCTAACAATTTGTTTTTCTTATTAATTACCATATTGGTTATCAGTTTTATTTTTGATAAAATTATCAATGCATTAAATGCAACAAGATTTAATCAAGATATACCAAAAGAATTAAAGGATGTGTATGATGCTGAAGAATACCAAAAGTCGCAACAATATAAAAAAGCTAATGCGCAATTTGCCAACATTACCAGCACATTTTCATTTATTTTAACAGTAGCTTTTTTTTTGTTAGATGGTTTTAAATATGTAGATAATTTCGCACGCAATTTTACCAACAATCCTATTTTAGTTGCACTGCTGTTTTTTGGTATAATTATGCTTGGTTCAGACGTTTTAACCACGCCTCTCTCCTACTACAAAACATTTGTTATAGAAGAAAAATTTGGTTTCAACAAAAGCACGAAAAAAATATTTTGGCTAGATAAAATTAAAGGTTGGTTAATGAGTATTGTTTTAGGTGGTACTATTTTATCGCTAATAATTTGGTTTTATCAATTTACCGGCGCTAATTTCTGGTTATATGCATGGCTTTTAGTTACTGTTTTTACGTTATTTATGAATCTGTTTTACGCCAAGTTAATTGTGCCAATTTTTAACAAACAAAAACCTTTAGATAATGGCGAATTAAAAACAGCCATAGAAAAATATGCCTCTAAAGTTGGTTTTAAACTAAATAATATTTTTGTAATTGATGGTTCTAAAAGATCTACAAAAGCAAACGCATATTTTTCTGGTTTTGGCAGTCAAAAAAGAGTTACACTTTTTGATACTTTAATTAATGATTTAGAAACAGACGAAATTGTTGCTGTTTTAGCACATGAAGTTGGGCATTATAAAAGAAACCATATCATTTTTAATTTAATTGCTTCCATTTTACTCACGGGTTTTACCTTATTTATTTTGTCGTTATTTATAAATTCCCCTTTACTTTCTAATGCTTTAGGTGTTCATATTCCTAGTTTTCATATTGGCTTAATAGCTTTTGGGATCTTATATTCTCCAATTTCAGAGATTACAGGTTTATTTATGAACTATATTTCTCGAAAATTTGAATATCAAGCAGATGATTTTGCCAAAGAAACCTTCGCTTCTAAACCACTAATTACCTCACTTAAGAAGTTATCTAAAAACAGTTTAAGTAATTTAACACCACATCCAGCTTATGCTTTTATGCACTATTCACATCCAACTTTGTTGGAAAGAGTAAAAAATTTAGAACGCTAATTAGTTGTTTATTTATTTAGTTATACCTATTTTCACTTAAGATTACAAACTACTAAAGCTTAGGTAATTTATGGCGTATACGGCAACCATAGAAGAAGAAAATAAAGAAATAGCAAACAGGTATAAAGACCTGCTAAAAGGTACGTATAAAGTATTATCTGAAGAAGATAAAAAACTAATACGGAAAGCTTTTGAAATTGCTGTAGATGGCCATTCCAAACAACGCAGAAAAACTGGTGAACCTTATATTTTTCATCCTATTGCAGTAGCTAAAATTGTAGCTATGGAAGTTGGTTTGGGTGCCACATCTATTGCTGCTGCGCTTTTACATGATGTTGTAGAAGATACAGAGTATACTTTAGATGATATGGAGCAATTGTTTGGACAAACCATTGCAAGAATTGTAAATGGATTAACCAAAATATCTCGTTTAAACAAAGAACAAGACGCCTCTATACAAGCAGAAAATTTTAGAAAAATGCTACTTACATTAAATGATGATGTAAGAGTTATTTTAATAAAAATTGCAGACAGGTTGCACAATATGCAAACTATGGATGCAATGCCAGCGCATAAACAAGTAAAAATTGCATCTGAAACTTTATACATTTATGCACCACTAGCCCACAGACTAGGTTTGTATAATATAAAAACAGAATTAGAAGATTTAGGTTTAAAATATACAGAGCCAGATGTTTTTAAATCCATAGTTCAAAAAATAAAAGAAAGTAAAGAAGAACAACAAAATTACTTAGAAACATTTTCTAAAACATTACAAGAAGGTTTAGATCAAGAAAATTTTAAATACGAAATTAAAGGTCGTTTTAAATCCATTTATTCGATTCGAAAAAAAATGCGAAATCAAAATGTAACCTTTGAAGAAGTTTACGATAAATACGCAATTAGAATCATTTATAAACCATCTTCTCGTGATGATAAATTTGATGCTTGGAAAATATACACCATTGTAACAGACTTTTTTAAACCCAATCCTACACGTTTAAGAGATTGGATTTCTCAACCAAAATCTACGGGTTATGAAGCTTTACATATTACCGTAGTTGGGCCAGATGCTAAATGGGTAGAAGTGCAAATTCGTTCTGAAAGAATGAATGAAATTGCAGAAAAAGGATATGCTGCACATTTTAAATACAAACAAGGAAACACCAACGAAAGTGGTTTAGAATTGTGGTTAAATAAATTAAAAGAATCTTTAGAAAACCAAAGTCTTAATGCTGTAAACTTTGTAGAAGAATTTAAATTAAACCTTTACTCCAAAGAAATTTATGTTTTTACACCTAAAGGCGATTTAAAATCGTTACCTAAAGATGCATCTGCATTAGATTTTGCCTTTGCCATTCATACAGATGTAGGTTTAAAATGCAGAGGCGCAAAAGTAAACGGGAAACTAGTACCACTTAGTTTTATTTTAAAAAGTGGCGACCAAATAGAAGTAATAACATCTAGCAACAACAAACCCAACGCTAGATGGCTAGATTTTGTAATTACAGCAAGAGCAAAAACAAAAATTAGAGCAGCACTTAAAGAAGAAGAAAAAGAAATTGCAGAAGAAGGTAAGGCTATTTTAAAAAGAAAACTACGCCATTTAAAAATACCTTTTAGTGAAAAAACAATAAATGAATTGGTTGTGTTTTTTCAATTGAAAACAAGTTTCGATTTATTTTACAGAATTGGTAATGGAGCCATAGATAATACACAATTAAAGGCTTTTGTTACACAAAGAAGCAGCACTATTATTAATTTCTTTAAAACAAAGTTAAAAAGATCACCTACTGCAAATAAAGATCTTATAGATAATGAAGAAGTAACCCATAAATACGACGCTTTAGTTTTTGGAAAAGATGAAGAAAAATTAAACTATACACTCTCTAAATGTTGCAACCCTATTGCTGGAGATAAAGTTTTTGGTTTTTTAACCATTACTGATGGTTTAAAAATTCACAAGAAAAATTGCCCAAATGCAATTTCTTTACAATCTAACTATGCTTATAGAATAATGCCTGCAAAATGGATAGATTCTACAAAACAAGATTTTAAAGCAATTTTACATTTAAGTGGTGTAGATAATAAAGGAATAGTAAACAACGTTACAAAAGTAATATCTAACAATATGGATATTTTTATTAACAGTATAAATATCTCTGGAAACGAAGGTGTTTTTGATGGTAAAATTAGCCTAAGCGTTAAGAATAGCACACAATTATCTAAAATGATAAAAAGCTTACAAAAAATAGAAGGCATTAAAAAAGTAGAACGTGTTAATACTTTATAAATATCCTTTTTAAAAAAAGAGTGTATATTCAGAAATAACTGTAAATTTGTCATTTAGAAAAATTTTAAGATAATGAGTAGTTCTCTTGAAAACCAAGAAGTAGTAAAAAACGTTTTTACAACGTATTTAGAGGAAAATAAGCATAGAAAAACGCCTGAGCGTTATGCTATTTTGCAAGAAATTTATAGTGCAGATGAACATTTTGATATAGAATCTCTTTATATAAAAATGAAAAATAAAAACTATAGAGTAAGTAGAGCAACCCTTTACAACACTATAGAAATACTCTTAAATTGCGGTTTGGTTAGAAAACATCAATTTGATGGACAATCAATGGCACGCTATGAAAAAAGTTATTTTGATAAAAATCACGATCATGTAATTTTTACAGATTCTGGAGATGTAAAAGAATTTTGCGACCCTAGAATACAAACCATAAAAAAAACTATAGAAGATATTTTTGATATCGATATTCATAATCATTCACTTTATTTTTACGGTACTAAAAAGAAAAAATAAACTGTTATTTACAGCTTATTCATTTACAATTTAATAATTACACAAACAACACACAATTACACAACAAAAATGGCAGTAGATTTATTACTCGGATTGCAATGGGGAGATGAAGGAAAAGGAAAAATAGTAGACGTATTAACTAAAAATTACGATATTATTGCTCGTTTTCAAGGCGGACCAAATGCAGGTCACACTTTAATTTTTGACGGAACAAAACATGTATTACATACTATTCCTTCAGGAATTTTTCATAAAACAGCATTAAATGTTGTTGGTAATGGTGTGGTTATAGACCCAGTTATCTTTAAAAAGGAATTAGAAAATTTAGACAAGCATAATATAGATTATACTACTAAATTATTAATTTCTAGAAAAGCACACTTAATATTACCAACACACAGATTATTAGATGCAGCATCAGAAACTTCTAAAGGAAAAGCTAAAATTGGCTCTACTTTAAAAGGAATTGGACCAACTTATATGGATAAGACTGGAAGAAATGGAATGCGTGTTGGAGATTTAGAACTAGAAAACTGGAAAGAAAAATACGATACTTTAACAGATAAGCATATTAAAATGTTAGAGTTTTTTGATGTAAAAATAGATTACAATCTTGCAGAACTAGAAGCAGAATTTAAAAAAGGAATTGATAAATTAAAAACATTACAATTTATTGATAGTGAAGAGTTTTTAAATAAGGCTATAAAAGATAAAAAAACAATTTTAGCAGAAGGCGCACAAGGTTCTTTATTAGATATAGATTTTGGTACTTATCCTTTTGTTACATCGTCTAACACAACTGCTGCAGGTGCTTGTACAGGTTTAGGTGTAGCTCCAAACAGAATTGGTGAAGTTTTTGGGATTTTTAAAGCCTATACAACCAGAGTTGGTTCTGGCCCATTCCCTACTGAGTTATTTGATAAAGATGGTGAAGATATGGCTAGAATTGGACATGAATTTGGAGCAACTACAGGAAGACCAAGACGTTGTGGTTGGTTAGATTTAGTTGCATTAAAATATGCTGTAGATGTAAACGGTGTTACCCAATTAATGATGATGAAAGGTGATGTACTTTCTGGATTTGATACTTTAAAGGTTTGTACTTCTTATAATTATAAAGGTGAAGAAATTTCTCATTTACCCTATAACATAGAACCAGAAAATGTTTCTGTAAACTATTCTGAATTTAAAGGATGGGAAGATGATTTAACAAAAATGACTTCTGCGGAAGAATTGCCACAAAATTTATTAGATTATGTAGCATTTATAGAAAAAGAAACAGGTGTTCCTGTAAAAATAGTCTCTGTTGGTCCAGATAGAAAGCAAACTATTGTAAGATAATTTTAATCTTAAATTTTATACAAAAAGCATCTTTTATTTTTAAAAGATGCTTTTTGTATAGTGAAACATTACAGTTCTTCTAAAGCTAAACTAATAACTGTTAACTTATCTTGCGCTATCTTTAAAGATGCTAAAAGCATTTTTTTCTGACTTACAAACGTTTGTTTTTGTGTGGTAAATATATTTATATAGTAATTGATACCATCCTCTAAATTATTTTTAAATTTCTTCAAAGATCTAAGTTGCTTTTTATCAAAATTTGTTTTCATATTTTCTACTTTTTCCTGTAGATGTTTTGTGTAAAGAGACAATTCCTTTACAAATACATTTGGTCTATCTGCCCTTGTCATCATATTTTTTCTACCATAAATATGATCTGTAATACCACGCAGACTTACTATTTTATCATAATAAGCCATGTTAGGGCCAGGACATACAGAAACTCCATTTCCTACTTTTTTGGTATCCATTTTATTTAACAATAATGTGGATGTGCTTAAGCCTACACAAATGCAAGATTTTGCAGTAATATCATTTTTTCTTTTTTCTTTTTCATCAGTTTGTAATGCTAAACCCTCTAATTGTTTCAATTTTAAAAATTGATATGTTCTAGATGCTGTACATAAACCAGACTCATTAAACTCTTTGTCTAAAGCAATAAATTTATTTGGACAAGCACTACCTGGTCTATTTTTAGCAATAAAACTTTGTTTTTCAGCGTCTTTCGTATTTCCTTTTAACGTATTAAATGGAACACCAAGTGGAGATGTGTTGCTTAAATACAAATCTTCTTCTTTAGCTTTCACCAATTTTTCTAAAGTGCTATCATCTACACTTGTGGCTTCAGGAACTAATAAAAACGGGCTACCCCAACCCACAGAATCTAATTGATATTCTTTTATTAGAAACTCGTGTTCTTGGTCTGTACCAACGCCACCTTGTGTAGTTATTTTTAAATCTAAATTAAAGGTTGGTATTTCTTTATTTGCTTCTTTTAAAGCTTCTATTAAAAGTTGTTGTGTTTCACTTTTTAACTTTTCTTTATTTTCTTTAAATTCGTTTAAAACAGGCCCTAATAAAAAACCTTCGGTTGCAAAAGCATGACCACCACAATTTAAACCAGATTCTATTCTGTATTCTGAAACCCATAATCCTTTTTTAGCCAAAAATTTTCCTTGTATAAAAGCAGATCTATAATCGCTTACTTTTAATATAATTTTCTTTTTAATGTACCCACTTTCATCGGGAAAAAAGTCATTAAAATTACTAATGTAACTATATAATCTTGGATTCATACCTGCAGAAAGTACCACAGAAGATGCCAATTTACTTTTGGCAAAACCTCTTAAAGCGGCATGTGCATCATTATATTCTATTGGTAATAACTCTTTTTTGGTGTAATTATCTTTATCAACCTTCGTCATTATATTTACATCAATACTACCCATTTTTAAATGGGCTGCAGTCCATTTTTTTAATTCAGAAAAATCAAAACCTGCTTCTAATAATCTAAAAAAATCTATTTTTAATGTAGAATACTCAGGTAACATGGCCATATATTCTTTTAAATTTTTGTTATCTTCAAAAGCTTTATTTTTAAGCTGTTTCAATTTTACTTCAGTTTGATCATGTAAAAAATTTAAATACGCTGTAATTCGTTTGGCTCTAAAATCTGCAACCTTATCTGTAATTTCTTTATAAGGAAGTTTAAATTTTTCACTGTACAGTTTTCGCATTTTTTCTATCAGAATATCATCAACTAAAGAAATAACAGAGTCAATGCCATATTGCGCAACTTTTAAAGGAGAATCTATTGTAAAACCAATTCCCATTACAGGAATATGAAAGGAATGTGTATTTTTCATTATTATATTTAAGAGTTCTATTAATTTTTAAATAGGTTCGCAATATATTTTTAAAATAAGTATCATAATATGATTAATATCATATTTTACAGCTGTAAAGTAGTTGATCTTTGTAAGAACTAAATTCATATAAGATGCAGACTTTAGAAACCAAAACCATAGCCAATTATGTTGTAGAAAACATAAAAACAGCATCGATATTTCAAAAGTATCACATCAATTATTCTTTAAATGGTGATAAAAACCTCATAGAGGTTTGCAAGAATAAAGATGTAAATCCAATACGTTTACTAAAAGAATTAAAGACTATTGATAGCAAACTGTCTTTTTTTAAAAATTACAACGGTTGGTCTTTAGAGTTTTTAATAGATTATATTTTAAAAATTCAGCATCAATATGCAGAAGACAGAATACCTGTTGCCATAAACCTTAGCAACTCAGTTTCAGAAAAACACGGTAATACCTTTCCAAAACTTTACGCAATACAAAAAATATTTCTTGATTTTTCTTTAGAATTAACCAAGCAAATGAAATACGAAGAATATGTGGTTTTTCCTGCTATTGCAGATATAATTACCAAACAAAATTATCATCAGGATTTTAAAACTCAAATTGAAAATTCAAGAAAAGATCATTTTGAATTATTTCGTAAAATTGAGAAAATAAGAGCATTAACAAACCACTACAAACAGCCAGAAATTGATTGTAAAACGGTTCACGCTTTTTTTTATACGTTAAAAAGTTTCGACTTAGATTTTCAAAAACATTTACACTTAGAAAATAATATTCTTTTTCCTAAAGTATTAAAATTAATTTTAGGAGTTAAAACTATTGCTTAAACCCTTTTTTTTTTAGATTTCTTTAAGGACTTGCGTTAAACTTTTCTGTACTTTTGTTTTAAAATAGTTCTTTTTGAAAAAAATATTTGTTTCCGTCTTTTTATTATCATTTTTACAAGGCTTTTCTCAATCTAACAAAATGGCATTTGGTGCTGCATTGCAAGAAGTAGATGAAGAAAAATATCCGGGTGCAACCATATTAACAGGTAATGTTAAAATGACGCATAAAGGCATTGTGTTAACTTGTAAAAAAGCCTTTTATTATCAAAAGGAGAACTTTTTTATTGCACTGCAAAATGTAATTATAAAACAAGGCGATACCATAACACAAACAAGTGATTATGTAGATTATGATGCAAATTCTGAACAGGCTTTGTCTTGGGGTAATGTAGTTTTAAAAGACCCAGAAATGACGCTAACAACAGATACTTTGCAATTTGATAGACTAAACCAAAAATTATATTACCAAAGTTTTGCGAATATTAAAGACCAAACCAATACTTTAAAAAGTAAAAATGGTAATTATTATTTAGAAACTAAAAAATTTACTGCGACTACTAAAGTAAGCCTTGTAAACCCAAATCATAATTTAGAATCTAATCATTTAGATTATTATACCAACTCTGGTTTGGCATATTTATATGGTCCTTCTACCATAACAAATAGAAAAAATGAAAATAAAATTTATTGTGAAAGAGGTTTTTACAATACCAAAACAGACATTTCTTATTTTGTGAAAAACGCAAAATTATTTTTAAAAGAAAGAACTATAGAAGGCGATAGTTTGTATTATGATAAAAATAAAGGTTTTGCATCTGCAACAAATAATATTCAAATTATAGACACCGTAAAAAACTTTGTTACCAAAGGTAATTACGCAGAAATTTTTGAGGAAGAAGACTCTCTTTTTATTGTAAAAAAAGCAGTGGCTATAAGTATTGTAGATTTAGATTCTACCTTTATTCATGGGGATACTTTATTGGTTACAGGTGTTCCAGAAAAAAGAATTGTACGTATTTATCCACACGTAAAAATCTTTAAATCTGATTTACAAGGTAAATGCGATTCTATACACACCAATCAAGAAACAGGATACACCAAAATGTTTAGAAAACCTGTTTTATGGTCAGATGGCAACCAAATTACTGGAGATACCATTTATTTAATTTCTAATACAGAAACAGAACAACTAGACTCTTTAAAAGTTTTAAATAAAGCCTTTATTGTTTCTAAAGATTCTTTATCTGTAGAAGAGTACAACCAAATAAAAGGTAGAAATATGTTTGGTAAATTTTATAATAATAAATTAAAATTGCTATTAGTAAAGGGTGATGCTGAATCTGTTTATTATAACAGAAGTGAAGAAACTCGTAAAATAGAAACCATTACTAAAGAAATTTCTAGCAACATTGAGTTTACTATGGTAGATGGTCAAATAGAAACCATAAAATATTTAAAAACATCAGAAGGTAAAACCTATCCACCTTCTTTATTACCAGAAGATGTAAAAAAGTTAAAAGGATTTGTTTGGCGAGAAGATGAGCAACCCAAAACAAAAGAGGACATCTTTAAAAAAGATAACGAACAAGAAAAACCCAAAAGTGATAAAGATCTTATAAAACCTATTTTGGGAAATCAAGAAAAAAAGCAAAAAGAAGCCGTTTCTTCTAAAAATAAGTAGATGAAATCAGATTTTTTTAAATATCAAGCACAAACTACTCCACACCCACTTGCTATAGAAATTTATCATGCAAAAGGCAGTTATATTTATGATTTATCTGGTAAAAAATATTTAGACTTTGTTGCCGGTGTTTCTGCAAATAGTTTGGGCCATAATCACCCAAAAGTATCAAAAGCTATTAAAAACCAATTAGATAATTATGCACATGTAATGGTTTATGGCGAATTTATTCAACAACCACAAGTACAATTGTGTAAGGTTTTAGTAGAAAATTCTCCCAAAAATTTAAACGCTGTTTACCTCACTAACTCAGGAACAGAAGCTACAGAAGGTGCTCTAAAATTAGCTAAAAGAGTTACCAACAGAGCAGAAATTATTGCCGCAAAAAATTCTTACCATGGCAATACCATGGGATCTATGAGTGTTTCTGGTGTAGAAAAACAAAATCAAGCGTTTAGACCTTTAATTCCTGGTACAAAATTTATAGCTTTTAATTGTGATTTTTGTTTGGAACAAATTACAACAAAAACAGCCGCCGTAATTTTAGAAACCATACAAGGTGGCGCTGGTTTTGTAGAACCATATAATAATTATTTACAGAAAGTAGCCAAAAAATGTAAAGCTGTAGGTGCATTATTAATTTTAGATGAAATTCAAACAGGAATTGGCAGAACAGGTAAGTTTTGGGGTTTTGAAAATTATAATGTTGTTCCAGATATTATAATTACAGGCAAAGGTTTGGGCGGCGGAATGCCAATTGGTGCTTTTATGGCGTCTTTTGATCATATGAATTTATTAAAAGACAACCCCAAATTAGGTCATATTTCTACTTTTGCTGGTCATCCTGTTATTGCTGCTGCAGGTTTAGCAACAGCAAATACTATTTTAGAAGAAAAACTAATTAAAGAAAGTCTTAGAAAAGAAAAATTAATTAAAAAACACTTGCAACACAAAGCAATAAAAGAAATTAGAGGCAAAGGTTTAATGTTAGCAGTATTATTAGAAACACCAGAATTAGCAACAAAAACCATTTTAAAATGTTTAGATAAAGGACTAATTCTTTTCTTTTTATTATTTGAACAAAAAGCAATACGTATAACACCTCCTTTAACCATTTCTGACGATGAAATTATACAAGGTTGTAAGATTATTTTAGATACTTTAGATGAAGTAACAGGCTAACCATAAATTTTCAGTAAAAAAAATTAAAACTTTTCATTTCTATAAATATTCTGAAATCTCCACAGAATTGTAAAAATTTTTAAGCTATATTATTGTTTTTCACAACAATTTCAATTCATAAATTTTAATAATTCTTAAAATAAAAGAGATTTAAGTATTTTAATGCTCTTCCTTTAAAAGTTCTGGAAATTTCTTTTTAAAACGATTTAATCTAGGAATAGAAACAGCCTTTACATAACCCTGATTAGGATTTCTTCTTTCAAAATCTTGATGATAATCTTCTGCTTTATAAAACTTTTTAAGTTTAGCAACTTCTGTAGCTATTTTTCCTTGATAAACCGTTTCGTTCAAGTTTTTAATAGCACTTTCAATAATTTGTTTTTCTTGATCAGTTTCATAAAACGCAATAGATCTATATTGAGTGCCATAATCTGGATGTTGCCCATTTACTGTGGTAGGATTATGAGAACCAAAAAAAACGGTTACCAATGTTTTAAACGTTACTTTATTGGGATTATAATACACTGCAACTGTTTCTGCATGTCCTGTTGTTCCTGTTCCTATTTTTTGGTAAGTTGGGTTTAAAGTATTGCCACCTGCATAACCAGAAATTGCTTCCTCAACTCCATTTACACTTTCAAAAATGGCTTCTACACACCAAAAACATCCACTTGCAAAATAAGCTACTTTTGTTTTTTTTGTAGGTTCATAGTTTTTTATTGATTCTTCTTTTTCTGTATCAATAGAAAAACTAAAAATTACAACCAATACCAAAATACTAAAGCCTGCAATAGATATATTTTTTATTTTTTTTTTCATCGTTTTTATTATTAAAATTAAAGGTAAAAGAAAAGGTTCTTTATTTAATTGACGCTAAATTACACAACTTTTTACAGTTGTTTACAACTTTAGCGTTTTGTTAAGAAACCTTTTTGCTTAAACCGTTTTAGATGGCTATTTTTGTTAAAAGGTTGTGAATAGAACCGCTTATAATTGTTGATTTACTTAAAAATTGAAACAATTATTCTATAAAATTTTAGTTTGAAGGTTTTAAAATCATTACTATTTGGGTAAACCAAGGTTTGTCAATAAAAAATAAAATAAATGGAACATTTTATAGTATCTGCACGTAAATATCGTCCTAAAAACTTTGAGGATGTTGTTGGGCAACAAGCCATAACCAATACGTTAGAAAATGCTATAAAAAATAATCATTTAGCGCAAGCTTTATTATTTACAGGTCCTAGAGGTGTTGGTAAAACTTCTTGTGCTAGAATTTTAGCAAAGAAAATAAATCAGCAAGAAGCAACAAATGCAGAAGAAGAAGATTTTGCTTTTAACATTTTTGAATTGGATGCTGCATCTAACAATTCTGTAGATGATATTAGAAGTTTAACAGATCAAGTGCGCATTCCGCCACAAACGGGTAAATACAAGGTTTATATTATAGATGAAGTGCACATGCTCTCTCAAGCAGCATTTAATGCGTTTTTAAAAACTTTAGAAGAACCACCTGCACACGCTATTTTTATTTTAGCTACAACAGAAAAACATAAAATTATTCCGACCATTTTGTCGCGTTGTCAAATTTTCGATTTTAAAAGAATTGGGGTTTTAGATGCTAAAAATTACCTTAAAAAAATAGCCGAAAAAGAAAATATTACTGCAGATGATGATGCTTTACATATTATAGCTCAAAAAGCAGATGGCGCTATGAGAGATGCCTTGTCTATTTTTGATAGAGTGGTTAGTTTTTCTGGTAAAGAATTAACAAGGGAAGCTGTAACACAAAATTTAAACGTTTTAGATTACGATACTTATTTTGGTATGACAGATTTGTTGTTAGAGAACAAAATACCAGACGTTTTAAATGCTTTTAATACCATTTTAAGCAAAGGTTTTGAAGGCCATCATTTTATAAATGGTTTGGCAAGTCATTTTAGAGATTTATTAGTAGCAAAAGATAAGGCAACAATACCTTTATTAGAAGTTGGTGATAATGCAAAAAAGAAATATTTAAAACAAGCAGAAAAAGCAAGTATTCCGTTTTTAATGCAATCTATAGAAAAATCAAATCAATGTGATTTGAATTATAGAGCTAGTAAAAACCAACGTTTGCTGGTGGAATTGACTTTAATGCAAATTGCCTCTATCACTTTTGATGGAGAAAAAAAAAAGCCAGCTAACTACATAATTCCCGCAACATTTTTCCAAGCACTTTCTCCTAAAAAAAAGAAACCATCTTCTTCAATAACAAATAAACCTGAACAGGAAGTTGTAAAAACAGCTAAAATTAGTGCGCCCACAAAAGTAACCGCAGAAAAACCTATACTTAAAAATATTGGTCGTTTAAGTAAACAACCCAGTAAGTATTCTTTAAAAGGCTTTAATCAACAAAGCAATGTGAAGAAAAAAGTTGTAGAAGAAAACTTTGAAAGTCACCCAAAAGATGCTTTTGATGAACAAACACTGCAAACACTTTGGAAATCTTACGCAGCCATGTTATTTAAGAATGGCGAAAAAAGTATGGCTTCTATTGTAAGTACAGATTTGCCAAAAATACAAGGACAATTTACAATCAATTTTACAGTACCCAATAAATTGATGGAAGATCAATTTAAAAAAGGAAGACCTAAATTATTAAATTTTCTAAGAGAAAAACTAAACAATTATGGTATTGCCATAGACGTAATTCTTAATGAAAAAGTTGAAAAGAAATTTGCTTACACTCCGCAAGAAAAATACAACAAACTGAAAGAGAAAAATCCGCTTTTAGATAAATTAAGGCAAACTTTTGAGCTGGATTTGTAAATGCACTTTTAAAAAGGCACTTTCAGAAGTAGCAGACTTATAAATAACAATTCTAAAAAAAACCATTTAAAATTTATAAATTTTAGATGGTTT
>NZ_CANLXV010000017.1 GCF_947495205.1 uncultured Polaribacter sp.
TTTCAGTACTTTAATTTACTAAAAATCTATCTTTTTTGCTAATAAAATCTATCTAAATATTAATCGAACTCGGGTTAAAAAAAGAAACTAAATAATAAATATTTCTTTATTATGCCATTGAAGTGATTCCACAGAGGGAAACCAAGAAGTTTTCTCAGGAAGAATTATTCTTTTACCATTAAATTGAGATAAAGAGAATACAGAATTATTTTCATTTACTACTGGAGAAATTCTTACTACATAATCTTTGTTTATAGTAATTAAGCCTCTATCAAATGCTCTATGTAAATTAGGTGATAAAGATATTCCATTTGGTATTGTATCATCATTAGAAATGCTGAAAGGTACTATATGGCAAGCATCAATCATTTGAGCGTTTGTAGAGGATTCTATTTTCATTTGAGAAATACAACAGCTATAATTATAAATTTTAGGAATTGTTTTTTTAAACAAACCACCTCTTATAAAAAGTTCCTCCTCAAATTTATCTTCATCTAAAGTTGCTCTTAATTCATCTAAGCTGTTTTGATACTCTATTTTTTCTTCATTTAAAATTTGATACTCTATTTTTTCTTCTTCAACATTAATATTATTGAAACTAAAATTTGATTTAGTATTTGGAAAATAATTATTTAATAAATTTTCAACAAAAAATAACCTATTAACAGATTCTGATAGAAGTAAAAATAAATCCTTATCTATTTCTGCAAATGCTATAGTTTCTTTTAAGCTTTTGAAACTTTTAATACTTTTGGACTTAGTGATTTTAAGTTTCATTGATGGTTGTGTTACTAAATACCAAAAAGGCTCACTTCTCATATGAAAAAAAGGAAGTGCAAAATTAGTAATGTGTTTACTATCTACTAATAGATTCCAGAAATTGTTAAATGATAATAGTAATTCAGGAGTAATAAAAATTCTATTTGAATTAATATTCCCCTTATCTATTTGCTGAATTATAGCAAGTAATAAAATAGGTTTATGAGGAGCTCTGCCTAAATTTTTATTATATCCTCTGTTTAGAGAATTAAAATTCGTAATAAATTTTGATAAGATTTCTGACATATCGTTTTACTTCTATAGAGAGGCGGAGTAAATTGCTATCAAAAAGAAAAATTCCTTTCAACCCAAATATACAATTAAAATATTGCATTTTTTGATATAGCGTAAGATGATAACATTTTAGAAATATATATTTTCACTTATAACAAACTTCTTACAGAAGGCTCACTTAAACCACACTAATTTTACTGTGGTTTTTTGTTTTTAATAAGTATATTTTTTAGCTTTTTTATTCTTCTTTAAAGTCATTTTAAAAATCACATTAAAAACCTATACATTATATGATACCGCAACTTAGCTGCTGTCTATTCAGTTTTCTTTTATAAAGTTTTGACTTCATCATAAAATAAAACAACTATCTTTTCCAAGTGCCTCCGTATTTATAATTTGCATTGTCTTTTTTTACACTTAATAAACATGTTTTACATACAAATACCCATGTTTTTGGATTTTTATACTGTATTCTATACATGACATCAAAATTGAGCTTACAAATTTCACAATTTTTAATTCTCTTACTCATAAAATAATTCTTTTATTTTTGAATAGATATACAAAGGGAAATACCTCTTCTTTTTATAAAGATTTAAAGATACTTTTCGTTTTAAAAATAAAAAAACCTGATAGTTAACTATCAGGTTTTTTAAAAAATTATTTGAATAAATACTATAACGTATCTGCGTATTCAATTAAATCTACAATTTTTGTAGAATATCCCATTTCATTATCGTACCAAGAAACAACTTTTACAAAGTTATCATTTAATGCGATACCTGCTTTTGCATCAAATATAGAAGTTCTTGTATCTCCAACAAAGTCTTGAGAAACTACTAAATCTTCTGTATATCCTAAAACACCTTTCATTGCATCACTTTCAGATGCAGCTTTCATAGCCGCACAAATATCTTCATAAGAAGCCGCTTTTTCTAACTTTACAGTTAAATCTACCACAGAAACATCCATAGTTGGTATTCTAAACGCCATACCTGTTAATTTACCATCCATTGCAGGTATTACCTTACCTACAGCTTTTGCTGCTCCTGTAGAAGAAGGTATTACGTTACCAATTGCAGATCGTCCACCTCTCCAATCTTTCATAGAAGGACCATCTACTGTTTTTTGCGTTGCTGTTGCTGCGTGCACTGTAGTCATTAAACCTTCTGCAATACCAAAGTTATCATGTAATACTTTAGTTATTGGCGCTAAACAGTTTGTTGTACAAGATGCATTAGAAAAAATCTTTTGATCTGCTTTTAATTCTGTATTATTTACACCCATTACAAACATTGGTGTATGGTCTTTAGATGGTGCAGATAAAACTACTTTTTTAGCACCAGCTTCTAAATGCTTACTTGCTAACTCTTCTGTTAAGAAAAAACCTGTTGATTCAATTACATAATCTGCATCAACCTCATTCCATTTAAGGTCTGCTGGGTTTCTTTCTGCTGTAATTCTAATTTCGTTGCCATTAACAATTAACTTACCATCTTTTACATCTACTGATCCTTCAAATTGTCCGTGAACAGAATCGTATTTTAGCATATAAGCTAAATAATCTACATCCAATAAATCGTTAATTGCTACTACTTGTACATTTGGTCTACTTACTGTAGATCTAAATGCTAATCTACCTATTCTTCCAAATCCGTTAATTCCTACTTTTATCATTTTTTTATCTTTAATTATTTGTAATTCTTATGTAGTCATAATATCAGAAACTCTTAAAAGTTCTTGATTTATAGAATGACCTCCTTTTATAGCTTCTGCTATACTTGTACTTATTACTTCGTTATTTTGTAAACCAACCATTAGGTTTGTTTTACCATCTAATAATAATTCAACAGCTTTTACTCCTAGCCTACTTGCTAAAACTCTATCAAAACAAGATGGTGAACCACCTCTTTGCATATGGCCTAAGACAGATACTCTTACATCATATTCTGGTAAATTTTGTTCTACATATTCTGCCAGTTCATATACGTTTTTACCAGATTTATCTCCTTCTGCAACTACAACAATACTAGAAGATTTACCTGTTCTTCTACTCTTTTTTAGAGATTCTAACATACGATCTAAACCTAAATTTTCTTCTGGTATAAGAATTTCTTCTGCACCTGCACCAACACCTGCATTTAAAGCAATAAAACCTGCATCTCTACCCATTACTTCAACAAAAAATAACCTGTTGTGTGAAGATGCTGTATCTCTAATTTTATCAATTGCTTCTACTGCAGTATTTAAAGCAGTGTCGTACCCTAAAGTGTGTGAAGTTCCAAAAATATCATTATCTATAGTTCCTGGAATACCAATTACAGGAAAATCATATTCTTCATTAAAAATTACGGCTCCTGTAAAAGATCCATCTCCACCAATTACAACCATAGCTTCAATTTCGTTTTCTTTAAGTTGCTCGTAAGCTTTAGCTCTGCCTTCTTCTGTTCTAAATCCTGCAGATCTTGCAGATTTTAAAATGGTACCTCCTTTATTTATGATATTGTTTACGCTTCTTGCCGTTAGCTCAATAAAATCTCCTTCTATTAAACCTTCATAACCTCTATAAATACCAACGCTACTTACTCTATAATAAGCACAAGCTCTAACTACAGAACGTATTGCTGCATTCATTCCCGGGGAATCTCCTCCAGAAGTCATTACTGCTATTTTTTTTATTTTCTTCATAATTATCTTTGGTAAATTTACTGTTTTTTAAAGACTTAAAATAATAAAACTACGAAAACGTTTTAGCCAAATACACTATATTTTAAAAGGCTTTTCTTATAAAAATACTATAAAAACTATAAACCAAAAATCTGTATAAAACGTGCTTAAAAATAGTATAAAAAGTTACTTAAAAAGAGGTGAAAAGTTGTTTTAAGAAAAAAAATAGGTAATGCGTAGTTAGTTTCCTTCAAAATTATCAAAAATCACCTTTTTAGGCTTTAGCGTGTCTTTTTTTATTTGTTTTTTAGATTGTTCAGCTTTCTTTCTTTTCGAACTTATTTTTTGAAGTAAATCGGAAAGTGTGTTAAAATTTACTTGATATGACAAACCAATACCTTGCGTATATCCTTGATCTTCTATGGTATATTGAATTTCATTTTGTCTGTTAAAAATTACACCTCTAAAGTTACCGTCTTTATTTAAAATTACCTCTACTTTAACTTCACCAATAACGCTAGATTGTGTTTGTGTGCCAACGGGTACACCTACTTTACCATTTATTATAACTCTTTCTCCTACTTGCGTGCTTACAGATAAATCTACTTGATTGTCTATATTTAATCGTTCTATATCGTTATCTGTTTGACCTTGTTGGTAATCTACACCCAACTGAAATTTACTGTCTGGACTGTTAAGAAGACTAGAAAAAGCATTGGCAATAGCACTAGAAGCTGTATTTGCTATTTGATTTGATGCATTGAAATTTACTCTATCTGGATTTACAAAATTACCAAATGCTAATAAAGAAATAAACTGAGTTGTTTTTTCGTTTACATTATTATCATTTAAAATAAACTCTAACTCACTAGCAATTGTAGGGTCTACATTGGTTAATAAAATATCTAATTCTTGTTTAGAATTGAACAAACCACCAGAAATTCTTGCTACTAAATCTACCTCTATATTTCTATTAGAATTAAAATTTTCTAATAAAACACCTGGGTTTGCTTTTGCTTTATAAACAGCGGTTACGTCTAAATTCGCATCTGCTGGATCTCCATTCCAAGAAAGTGTACCTCCTTTTTGTATTACAAAAGGTTTGTTTACAAAACCACCATATTTAAAATCGTACACTCCACTATCTACCACATAATCGCCATACATATTAAATTTACCACGTGTATTTATTTCTATTTGTAAATTACCTGCACCTTTACCAGATAATTGACTGCCATAAACCTCATCTATAACCACTT
This sequence comes from uncultured Polaribacter sp., assembly GCF_947495205.1. Lineage (GTDB taxonomy): Bacteria > Bacteroidota > Bacteroidia > Flavobacteriales > Flavobacteriaceae > Polaribacter. The sequence continues at coordinate 4,980 of NZ_CANLXV010000017.1, forward strand.
GTGCTACAGCATCTTTAGTTACTTCTAAACCAATATTTAAACTTAAACCTTTTAATGCTTCTAAAGCAACTTCTTGTTGCCTATCTTCTACAACTGTTTCTTCTGTTTTAAAATGAATTAAATTAAAACTATCTACCGTTTCCACATCTTTTAAAGGCAAAACAAAAATAGTTCCAGGCATTGTTTTTGCATTAATATCTATGGTTAATCTATCTGTTAAGCCATAAACATCTGCTTTACCATCTATATAAGCAGCTCCGTAATATAGGGCATCTTCTGTGTTTTTTGTATCTAAAACTAAAAGATTATCACTTTCTATGGTTAAATCTAAATACCATTTTTCAAAATTTAAATGCGATATATTTCCTTTTAAAATACCCGTTGTTTGTTTTTGAGAGTCTTTTAATTTAAAATCTTCAAAAACAAAAGACTGTTCTAGGAGTGTAATTACAGATTCTCCTTCAAAATTATAATCAACATTTAAATAAGGAAATTTTAAACCCGCATTTTTAAGACGCAATTCACCATCCATATCTGGGTTTCTTAAAAAACCTCTTAATGTAAAGTTACCAGATGCTGTGCCTCTTAAAGAAGATAGTACATCTTGCCCTAGAGGACTAAATGCACTTAATTGAAAACCTTGCATAAAAACCTCTAAATCTATAATTGGTCTGGTAGCAGAAAAATCTAAAGAGCCAACTGCACCAATACTTTCTACGTCTTTATTTTCTATTGCTAAATTTACCTTATATTTTTCGTAGGAATTATCTCCTTTAACATCCAATAATAAATCTCCTTGTTTAAAGTTATTAATTTCAAAATCTTTGATAGATAAGGATGCCTCTGGAGCATAATCCCCTTCTTTTTGCACAAAATCTAAATGACCAGAAAGCGCTCCTTTTAATGCTAAACTGTCTATTTCCGGTAAAAAACTTTCTAATTTTACCTTTGTAAAATCTGCTAGTAAAATCTTGTTATTGGTTCCTTTTAAGTTTCCTGTAAATTCTATTTTCTGTTCTCCAGAAACTAGTTTAAACTGACTAAAACTAAATTCATTTGTATTAATATCAAAAGTAACTTTGTCTGTATTTGTTTTATTTGGGTTGATGTTCCAAGTGTTCTCTTTAAAAATAAAAGATGATTTTTCAAAACCAACCACAGACTTTCCTTCTGGATTAAAAGTGTAGAAAAAATCTAGATTAAAATCTTCATTATTCTTTTTACCACCTTTAAACTTAGATTTAAAAAACAAAGTATCATTTCTAGTAAGGTTAATTAAGCTTAACTTGGATACATTATAATAATCTGTATTTACCTCTTTTGCAGACAAAAAAGTATTGTATAAAGGATTTTTATTATCTGTTCTTAAAGAAATATTTTTAATTTCATTGCCGTAAACGGAAACTTTTGGAGAGTTTAAGTTTAATCGAAATAATTTTTTATCAGCATTTATTCTACCTTTAATTTTAGTATTATCATCAATATAAACATCGGCAAAAAAAGTATTAATTACTTTATTATAAATCTCAAAATTAAAGTCTAAAAACTGGTTGGGTTGCACATTATAAGGGTTGTAATTGGTATAAATACTTCCTAATGCATTTTGTGCTACTTTGGGTAAATCTGAAAAAGAAAATTTACCAGAAATTTTACCATTAACAATATCTTTAGAAGCAACTTGTATTGTTTTAATACTATCTTTTATAGAAGAGGTTACTGTAAACTCTTTAAAAGAGTGCTCTTTTTCTGGATTGGTATAAAAAACATTATTAAATTTTGCTTTTCCAAGAATATCATCAAGTGTATTCCCTTCTATATCTATTGCAATTTTTCCTTTTACAATTGCAGTGCTATCTCTTGTAAATAAATTGGTTTCTTTTAAATTTAAATAGGTAATATCTGCACCAAAATCAAATTTTCTGGTTGCTTTAGAAAGATCTGCCAATCCTTTAAAGTTCATTTTAAAATTTGCATCGTCAATTACCAAATCACCATCAAATTTATTGTTTTGATACTGTCCGTTTGCAATAATATTTTGATAGGTATAATTTTTAAAATCTAGTTTAGAAACATTACCTTTAAAAGCTGTATTAATATTGCCTAAAGTAAAACCACTACCGTTTACAAAGCCATTTAAAGAAACTTTACCAAATATTGGGTTGTTAAAAAAAGTCCCCATTTTAAAATTGATAAGCTCTAAATCTCCTATATATGAAGCTTTAGCTATATTATCAATTTTGTCTATTTCTAGGTCAGAAATTATAGTTCCTAGTCGTGAATTCATCTTTACAGACGCTTCTATTTGCGTAGGAGTAACTTTTACACCTCCATTTATTTTAAATTTACCAAATTTCGCAAATTCTGTTGGTAATGTTTTACCCAAAACATTTGGCAAAACGTTTTTTAACTCGTTGTATGTGGCCGATAAATTTTTGAAATCCCCTTCAAAAACAAATCCTCTAGCGGTATTTACTGCATTTACAAAAGACAAATCTCCTATAATTTCAATTCCTTTTTTGGTATTCAGTTTTAGATTCTTTAAATCGAAATTATTTAATTTTCCATTCATATTTCCCGAAAAAGTAATTACATCAGTTCCGTTTAATTCTTTATAGAACTTTTTTAAATCGGTTATTTTAAGTTTACTTTCTTCAAAATTTGCAGTAATATTTACTTTATCCGTAAAACTTGCCAAATCTTCTTTGCTATACGTAAATAAAATATTGGCTTTAAGTTTAGAATTTTTAGTAGCTAACGTGGTTTCATCAAAATTCATTTGTGCTTTTGTAAAAGCATAATTGGTTGTTAAATTAGTAACCTCTAAACCCTGATTGGTTTTAAAATATACACCTCTAGTTTTTGCAGAGATTTTTGCTCCTACAACAGCTAAATCTTGTAAATTACCACCAATATTAGATGCTGAAAACAATAATGGGTTGTCTTTATTTTGATTAATTAGCTTAAAATTTAGATGTTGTACATAAACATTATCGGCCTTTAAAATAAATGGTGGTGCTAAAGAATCTTTAGGTTTATTAGATTTTAAACTATTTATAAAAACACCCATATTATCTATGTTTTCCCCTTTATAGGTTTTCATATAATAATAACCATTTTCTAGAGTAATATCATCTAATAAAACCTTAGTATCTAATATTTTTTTTGCACTTAAAATACTAGTGCTTAGTTTTTTTACATAAATTAAAGTGTCTTTATGATGGTCTTTAATTTCTATATTTTTAAGTTGTACGCTACCTAAAAAAGATAAATTAATTTTACCTACGTTAAGATCAACACCATAATCTTCATTTATTTTTTCTGAAACGTAATTTCCTAATTTGGTTTGAACAAATGACGTAGATAACAACACACTTAACAAAAGTAAAAAGAGTATAAAATACCCTAAAATTTTCACTATTTTTCTACCAAGCGTTTTAATAACTTTATTGTTTAAGTTTATATTTTTTCAAATGAAATCAAAAGTAAGACCAGTATTACAAAGAAAGTGCAAATTTAACAAAGAATTAAATTTCTGTACTTAAAAATAGAAATTCTAATTAAAAATAATTTTACTTTTGCTTTAGATGAAAACTTCCATATATATATTAGGTATAGAATCTTCTTGTGATGATACAAGTGCTTCTATAATTTGTGATGGTAAAGTGCTTAGCAACGTTGTTGCCAACCAAGAAGTACACGCTAAATATGGCGGTGTAGTTCCAGAGTTGGCTTCTAGAGCACATCAACAAAACATTGTACCTGTGGTACAACAAGCGCTTTCTAAAGCAAAAATTACTAAAAAAGATTTATCTGCCATAGCTTTTACCAGAGGTCCTGGTTTAATGGGGTCTCTTTTGGTTGGTACTTCTTTTGCCAAATCTTTGGCATTAGGTTTAGAAATACCATTAATTGCCGTTAACCATATGCAAGGTCATATTCTTGCTCATTTTATTAAAGATGAAGAGGCTAAAAACCCTAGTTTCCCTTTTTTATGTCTTACTATAAGTGGTGGCCATACCCAAATTGTAAAAGTTTCTGATGTGTTTGACATGGAAATTTTAGGCGAAACTATAGATGATGCCGTTGGTGAAGCTTTTGATAAGTCTGCTAAAATTTTAGGTTTACCTTATCCTGGAGGTCCTTTAATAGACAAATATGCGCAATTAGGAAACCCAAAAGCTTACCAATTTACCAAACCAAAAGTAGGCGATTTAGATTTTAGTTTTAGCGGTTTAAAAACAGGAATTTTATATTTTATTCAAAAACAACAGCGCATAAACCCTAGTTTTATTGAAGAAAATTTAAATGATATTTGTGCATCTATTCAATATACAATTGTAGAAATTTTAATTGAAAAATTAAAAAATGCTGTAAAACAAACGGGAATTAAACAAATTGCAATTGCTGGTGGTGTTTCTGCAAATTCTGCCATTAGAAAGCGTTTAGAACTGGCAGCAAAACATTGGGGCTGGTCTACCTACATTCCAAAATTTGAATACACAACAGACAATGCTGCAATGATAGCTATAACTGGTTATTTAAAATACCTTAAAAATGATTTTTCTGAAATTTCTGTAACAGCAAAAGCAAGGTTAAAAGTAACGGAATAAAAACATTACTTTTTCTTTAAATGTTCTTCTATATCTGCAATATGATGTTGTAATGCTTGTGCAGAAATTTGAATTTCTTTTATGAGCAATGCTAAAGAAATAATTAGCAAAATTAGCGCAAAACCAAAAATATATACAGCAATTATTTGTTGATGAATATATATTAAAAACATAGTTAACACACATAAAAGTAAACTAGAAATACCAAAAATTTGCATAAATCTAGTTAGTGTTAATCGTAACTTTAAATTTTTAATTTGCCTTAACAAAGCATCATCTTGTTTTTGTAGATAAATATCATGCAAATTTCTAATAACAGTTGCATACGCCAAAAATCGATTTGTGTATGCCAACATAATTAAAGAAATTGCAGAGAATAATAAGGCTGGTGTTGTTAATGTTAGTTGTTCCATAGAAAAATCAAAATTAATCAATTTAAAAGAACCCTTATAGAATTTTATTACATTTACTACATGAAAAAATGGCTTCTTATTCTTACTATTTTATTTTCAAGCTTTGGTATCTCACAAAATTTACCAAATAATTTTGTGTATTTAAACGATTTTGATGCAAGCATACAAACTGAATTAAGATACTACACAAACCATAATTTTATTGGAAAACCCATAAATGGTTACAACAATAATTGCGTAATAATTTCTAAACCAGCAGCCAAAAAACTACAAATTATTCAGCAAAAATTATTAAAAGACAACTTAAGCTTAAAAATTTTTGATGCTTATAGACCTCAAACTGCCGTAAATCATTTTGTTAAGTGGGCCAAAATATTAAATGATACCGTAATGAAACAGCAATATTACCCTAATGTTGCCAAATCTCAATTATTTAATCTGGGATATATCGCTTCTAAATCTGGCCACTCTAGAGGCAGCACTGTAGATTTAACACTTGTAGATTTACAAACGAATAAAGAGCTTGATATGGGTAGCTCTTATGATTTTTTTGGAGAAGTGTCACATCCTTTTTATAAAAACATCACTTCAGAACAGAAAAAAAACCGCTTTCTATTAAGAAATATCATGATAAATAACGGTTTTATTCCTTATAACAATGAATGGTGGCATTTCACCTTAAAAAACGAACCTTTTCCTAAAACTTATCATAATTTTATGGTTGAATAGCAAATTTTAACAAAATAGAAATGTCAGCCTTTAAAATCGGCATTATATTTGTTAATGTTGATGTAAATGATAGTTCATGGCCAATTTAAATCGTAATCTTTTTATAACTTTTTGTTTGATATCTTCATTTTGTTTTGCACAATTAGACAAAACAAATGGAGGAAATAATACGAAAGGAAAAGTAAAAGCTTTGGTTATTAAAAACAGTAAAGTGTCAGAAAAACCAACCGCCATAGAATTAAATGGCGAAAATGGTTTTAAAAAAGCTTTTGATAAAGAACAAGAAAAATTAAAAAAAGAACAAGACCAAGCAAAACTCTTAAATAAAGGAGTAATCACGCAAAAAAAAATTCAAGAAGCTCGTTTTCTACAAGCTTTTAAAAATATTAACGGTCAATATATATATCCAGTTATAGATCAAGATTTGGGTAGTTTTAGATCTAACGCAAAAAGTGTAAATATTATTTGTAGAGATTTTCAATACCCAGACGGCGATCGTGTAAGTATTGTTGTAAATGGTGTAGTTGTTGTGCATAATATTTTACTAGAACAACGTTACAAAAGCTTTAACATTCCTTTAGAAGTAGGCATAAATAAAATATCATTTGTAGCACTAAACCAAGGAACTTCTGGCCCAAACACAGCTGCTTTTAAAGTATATAATGATGCTGGAATGCTATTATCTTCTAACGAGTGGAATTTGGCTACAGATGCCAAAGCAACCATAGCAATTGCAAAAGACAAATAAATTTCTTTTTTTTTATTAAAATACCCTTCACACGTTTTTTTATTCATTAAAAACAGTTATTTTTGTATTTCGATTATTACAAATTAAAACACAATAATCTAAAACAAACAACAATACAACAGGATGAAAAAAATCACCAAACAAACCTATTTAGATTGGTACAAAGACATGCTTTTTTGGCGTAAGTTCGAAGACAAATTAGCTTCTGTTTACATTCAACAAAAAGTTAGAGGTTTCTTGCATTTATACAACGGTCAAGAAGCAATTTTAGCAGGTGCATTGCATGCAATGGATCTTACCAAAGACAAAATGATTACTGCATACAGAAATCACGTACAACCTATTGGTATGGGAGAAGATCCTAAACGTGTTATGGCAGAATTATTTGGTAAAGTTACAGGTACCTCTAAAGGTATGGGTGGTTCTATGCATATTTTTTCTAAAGAACACCGTTTTTATGGTGGTCATGGTATTGTAGGTGGTCAAATTCCTTTAGGAGCAGGACTTGCTTTTGCTGATAAGTATAAAGGTAGCGACGCAGTTACTTTAACTTGTTTTGGTGATGGTGCTGCAAGACAAGGTTCTTTACACGAAGCGTTTAACATGGCAATGCTATGGAAACTTCCTGTTATTTTTATTGTTGAAAATAATGGTTATGCAATGGGAACTTCTGTAGAAAGAACTGCAAATCATGACGATATTTGGAAACTTGGTTTAGGTTATGAAATGCCATGTGGACCTGTAGATGCAATGAACCCTATTAAAGTGGCAGAAGCTGTAGATGAAGCAATTCAAAGAGCAAGACGTGGTGATGGACCAACTTTCTTAGAAATGAAAACATACAGATATAGAGGACACTCAATGTCTGATGCACAACATTATAGAACAAAAGACGAAGTTGAAGAGTACAAAAAAATAGATCCTATTACGCAAGTAAAGAATATTATTTTAGAAAAAGAGTACGCAACAGAAGAAGAAATTGCTGCAATTGATAAAGATGTGAAAAGCAAGGTTAAGGAATGTGAAAAATTCGCAGAAGAGTCTCCTTTCCCAGAAGTGCAACAATTGTATGACATGGTATATGAACAAGAAGATTATCCTTTTATAAGTTAAAATATGGCTACAGTAGTAAATATGCCGCGTTTAAGTGACACCATGGAAGAAGGTGTTGTGGCAAAATGGTTAAAAAATGTTGGAGATAATATTGAAGAAGGCGATATTTTAGCAGAAATAGAAACAGATAAAGCTACAATGGAGTTTGAATCTTTTCACGAAGGTGTTTTATTACACATTGGCGTGCAAGAAGGTGAAACCTCTCCAGTAGATACTTTATTAGCTATTATTGGTGAAAAAGACGAAGATATTACTGCTCTTTTGAGTGGAGATACAGCCCCAGCAAAAACAGAAGAAAAAGAAGAAAGTAATTCCAATTCTTCTGAAAAAACAGAAACAACCTCAACTTCAGTTACAATACCTGATGGAGTACAAGTAATAACAATGCCTCGTTTAAGTGATACGATGACGGATGGTACAGTTGCTACTTGGCTAAAGAAGAAAGGTGACGCTGTTGAAGAAGGTGATATTTTAGCCGAAATAGAAACGGACAAAGCTACAATGGAGTTTGAGTCTTTTTATGAAGGTACACTTTTGTACATTGGTACACAAGAAGGAGAAACAGCTCCTGTAGATAGCCTATTAGCAATTATTGGTCCTGAAGGAACAGATGTAGAGGCTATTGTTGCCAATGGTGGTGCTACTAGTACTGCTGATGTTAAAGAAGAAAAAACTTCTGAAACTACTTCAACCAAAGAAGAACCAAAAACAGAAGCATCAAATACATCTGCAAATTCTACAAGTACAAATTCAAACGGAGGAAGAATTTTTGCCTCTCCACTTGCAAAGAAAATTGCAGCAGATAAAGGTATTAATCTTGCTGATGTAAATGGTTCTGGTGAAAACGGTAGAATAATTAAAAAAGATGTAGAAAACTACACACCTGCTGCAAAACCTGCAGTAGCTAATAATACTGCTGAAACTAGTGGTGCAACTGCAATGAATTTTGTAGCTGTTGGTGAAGAAAAATCTGAAGAGGTTAAAAACTCTCAAATGCGTAAAGCAATTGCTAAATCTTTAGGAAACTCTAAGTTTTCTGCTCCAGATTTTAGTCTAAATATTGAAGTTGACATGGACAATGCAATGGCTTCAAGAAAAACAATCAATGCAATTCCAGATACTAAAGTATCTTTTAATGATATGGTTGTTAAGGCTTGTGCAATGGCATTACAAAAACACCCTCAAGTAAATACATCTTGGTCAGAAGCAAATACAATTTATCACTCTCACATACATGTTGGTGTTGCTGTTGCTGTTGCAGATGGTTTATTAGTACCTGTTATTAAGCATACAAATCAATTAAGTTTAACTCAAATTGGTGCTGGTGTAAGAGATTTAGCTGGTAAAGCAAGAAACAAGAAAATTGCTCCTGCAGAAATGCAAGGAAGTACATTTACAGTTTCTAACCTAGGTATGTTTGGTATAGAGAATTTTAATTCTATTATCAATCAACCTAACTCTGCAATTTTATCTGTTGGTGCTATTGTTGAAAAACCTGTAGTTAAAAACGGACAAATAGTTGTTGGAAACACAATGAAGTTAACTTTAACTTGCGACCACAGAACAGTAGATGGTGCTGTTGGTGCAGCATTTTTACAAACATTAAAAACATTTATAGAAAATCCGGTTACAATGTTAGCCTAGTTTCTTTAAAAGTAAATATTATAAATCCCAAACACTTAAGTTTGGGATTTTTTATTTTTAAGATATACTTACTTTATATATCATAGTGGTTTATACTTTATTGCACATCATCTAAAAGTACTGGAAACCACTTATATTAGAAATTATTAATTTCTTATTCAAACTCAAATTAATTAGAACAAATAAAATGGTTTAAGATCTCTTAAGGTTAATAAGGGAATATTACCCAATTTGTTTTATAATCTTTGTAAATGAAATACTGCTTAATGAGTTGTATAGAAATAAGTGCATAAAAAATGCTTTAATCTGAGATTAAAGCATTTAGAAATTTACTTTATTAAATGTTTACAATTTAGTTATTGTACTTTTTGTTTTAACCACCATTTTAGAACCTTCTGCACCCATGGTAACTTCAATATCTGCTAAGTTTTGTATACCTGTTGCAATATCTATCTCTAAACTACCTTTTACCACACCCTTTACAGCTCCAGAAACATCTCCTGTTACAGCTACAAACACTTTACCATTTTCTATTTTGGTAACTGTAAAAATCATCTTTGTTACTGCACCTTGCATACTGTTTTCATCTGACCAAGTAGATCCAACAGAAACTTTTTCTTCTGGATATTTTACACTTTGTTTTTGATTCACAAATTGAGCCATCGCAGGTGTAACTGGTTCTACTTTAACATCTATAATTTCACCTTTATGGGTTACCTTAGAAAAAATAGTTGCTTTTAGCATTGGATCCATTTGCTGTTTCATCATTTTACCCATTTGATCTAAATCTTCCTCTTTCATGGTAGAATCAAAACTCATAATTTGACCAGCCTGCAACATATTCATGTTAATCTTTTTAATTTGAGATTCTGTGTTAATAGTATCTCCCAAAATACTGCTCGCTTTCATTTCCATAGACATTTTAATATCTAAACCACCTTGAGCACCCATATCTTGAGAAACATCTTGGGTTACCACAAAAACATCTCCTGGAGAATAATTTAATCTTAATAAAACAGATTTTTGAGCGGCAATATTTAATGTTGATAATACAACAAACAACATTAGGATTTTTTTCATTTTCATAAATTATAATTTAAAGGTTAAGGTTATTACTTACGAAGATACTATTTTCCATAAAAAAACGCCCATAAAAAAGGGCGTTTTATAAATTTAAATACAGACAATTAAAAGTCTTGGTTTACATCCCAAGCTTCTAGTATATCTTTAAAAGTTTTAATAAACATACCGCCTAATGCGCCGTTTACAACACGATGATCATAAGAGTGAGAAACCATCATTTTTTGTCTAATCCCTATAAAATCTCCTTCTGGTGTTTCTATTACAGCTGGCATTTTCCTTATTGCCCCCAAAGCTAAAATAGCCACCTGTGGCTGATTAATTATTGGTGTTCCTGTAATAGAACCAAAACTACCAACGTTAGTAACTGTATAAGTTCCGTCTTGAATTTCATCTGGCTTTAATGCATTGTTTCTAGCTCTTGTTGCCAAATCATTTACTGCTTTGGTAATGCCTACTAAATTTAATTGATCGGCATTTCTAATTACAGGTACAATTAAATTACCATCTGGTAAGGCAGCTGCCATACCTAAATTGATATTTTTCTTTTTAATAATTGTATCGTCTTTAACAGAAATGTTAATTAATGGGTATTTCTTAATTGTTTGAGCAACTGCTTGCATTAATATTGGCGTAAAAGTTAACTTTTCTCCTTCTCTTTTTAAGAAAGCATCCTTTACTTTATTACGCCATTTTACAATATTGGTAACATCTATTTCTATAAAAGATTGCACGTGTGCAGATGTTTGTATAGAGTTTACCATATGTTTAGCCACCAACTTGCCCATTCTAGAAATCTCTATAACCTCGTCTGATCTATTTGCTACAATAGGCGCTACTTTTGCATTGCTTTGTTGGTCATTAATTTGAAACTTATTTTCAACCTGAACTGTAGCTTTATTTTGTACAACTGTCTCCTTTACTTCTTCTTTATTTTGAACATAGTTTAATATGTCTTCTTTAGTTACTCGGCCTTCTTTACCTGAACCAACAATAGAAGCTAACTCGTCTTGGGAAATACCTTCTGTTTGTGCAATATTTCTAACCAAAGGAGAGTAAAACTTACCTGCATCTGAGGTTTTTAAAATTGGTGTTTCTTTAACTTGATTGGCTAACGCTACACTTTCTTCAATTGCCTGTATATTTACATTTGGTACTTCTAAAGTATTACTATTGTCTGATATTGTTACTTTTTCGCTAGAAGTATCATCTCCCTCAATTTCTATAATAGCAAGTGTTTGTCCTACGCTTACCACAGCATCTTTTTCAAAAAGAATTTCAACCAAAACACCTTCCACTTCAGAAGGAACTTCAGAATCTACTTTATCTGTAGCAATTTCTACAACAGCTTCATCTAATTCTATAGTATCTCCTACTTCTTTTAACCAAGAGGTAATTGTTGCTTCTGCAACGCTTTCTCCCATCTTTGGTAGCTTTAATTCGAATCTTGCCATTTCTCTTTTTTTAAACTTTTGCAAAAGTAATCAATTTCACTGATTTTTTAATGAGACAGAACTTAAAAAAAACACAAAAAAAAACCATATTAATTATTATATTTCTATAAAAAAAGTCATTACAAAGAAAATATACCGATTTTCACACCATTTACACGTTTAATTTTATCAAATTCATAATTCAGTTGTAATGTAATTTTTCCTATTTACAATTAATTAATCAATAGTTTTCTAAAATGCTTTTACAGAATTTAGCTAAGTGTATAAAAACAAAAAAACCGAAACTAAAAAGTTTCGGTTTTTTACAAATTTATACAAGTAATATTACATACCTCGCATTTTTTTAAAAACTACTCTTAAAGCGTCTGCTTTGGTGCTCATTTCTAAGGTATCATACATATTTAAAAGCGTTCTAACTGTATCTTCAGATCTTTTTAAGCTATCTGCTTTTTCTAAATAAGGAATTGCTTCTCTATATAATTTTTTTTGCTTTTCCTTTAAAGCATCATACTTTTTAAAGTTAGACAAATTGTTATTCATCTCATCAACAATTGTTTTTTCCTCAGAAAGCATGGCGATTGCTAAATTCATATAAGCATCTCCATAATCTGGCTTTAACTCAATTGCCTTTTTGTAATATTTTTTAGCGTCTTCTGCTTTGCCTTCGTTTGCATTTACAACACCTAAATTAAAAAACAAGGTAGGATTAGTTGGGTCTAGTTTAATTGCTTCTTGCATTAAACCTTCAAACTTATCCATTTTATTTAACTTAATATATAATTGTGCTTCATTTAAAATTAAGTTTACATCTTTTGGGTTTGCTTTTCTTGCTTCTTGCAAAGCGGTAATAGCCTCCTCTGTTTTTCCTTGATTAACATAAATATAACCAATATTTTTAATAATATCTGGCTTTTTAGAAGGTGTAGTTTCATCTATTGGATTCTCATATTGTCCAATTTTAATCATATTAGCTCTATTTGCTTTACTACCAAGATTATCTACTTGTCCAGAAATTTTATTAGTGGCTTTATAAATTGTTCTAATTCCTGTATACCCGATTTCTTTTAATTTTAAAAAATATTTTAAAGAAGTATCGTTATCTTTATTTAAAGAAGCACTAATTGCTGCATTGTACAAAGATGCTGTGTCTTTAGGATTTAACTTATAAGTTAATGCAAAGTTTTTTGTAGCCTTTGGATAATCCTTTTTATCATTAAATTGGGAAACAGCTAAATTAGATACTTTATCTATTAAAGAAGTTAAAATAGGTTTTGCTTCTTTGGTATACTTTTGCTTACCTATTTCTTTTTCATAACTAAAAAGGTTATTAAAAGCTTCTGCAGCAGCTTCATATTTCTTTTTTCCTCCTAAGGCTTGACCTTGTAAAAAGTAATATTTTGCTTTGTATTTAGCATCCATTGTAGGTAACATACCCTCTGTAGATTTTAAAGCAGTTAAAACTTCTGAATATTTTTTAGCCGCTAAAGCTTTCTCTGCCGTCTTTAATTCTTTTTTTTGACCAAAAGTAACTAAAGACGCTAGTGCTAATGAAAGTGTTATAATTTGATTTTTCATTTTATAATTATTTAATTTATTCTTGTTCTTGATTATCATTGGTATTGTTTTCAATTTCCGTGCCATTTTCATTTCCTGATTCAATTTCCTCTTCGGCATCTTCTTCATGAACAACTTTAGCTACTGCAGCAATGCTGTCATCATCTTTAATTTTAATTAAACGCACGCCTTGTGTTGCACGTCCCATTACCCTTAAATCTTCTACAGCCATTCTAATAGTTAATCCAGATTTGTTAATAATCATTAAATCATTAGAATCATCTACATTTTTAATGGCTACTAAATTTCCTGTTTTTTCAGAAATATTTAAAGTTTTAACACCTTTACCACCTCTATTTGTTATTCTATAATCTTCTAAACTAGAACGTTTTCCATATCCTTTTTCTGATACCACTAATATATTACTGTCCATATCATTTACAGCTACCATACCAATTACCTCATCATTCTCATGCTGTAAAGTTATACCTCTAACACCAGATGCAGTTCTACCCATTGGTCTTGTTTTTGCTTCTTCAAAACGTATGGATTTACCAGAGGCTAAAGCTAACATTACTTGGCTATCTCCTGTAGTTAATTTTGCTTCTAAAAGTTCATCACCTTCTTTAATCGTAATGGCATTAATACCATTTGTTCTTGGACGAGAATATTGCTCTAATGAAGTCTTTTTAACTTGACCTTTCTTTGTAGCCATTATAACATAATGACTATTAATGTAGTCTTCGTCTTTTAAATCTTGAGTAACTAAAAATGCTTTTACAGAATCGTCTTGTTCTATATTAATAAGGTTTTGCATTGCTCTACCTTTGGTGTTTTTACCTCCTTCTGGTATTTCGTAAACACGCATCCAAAAAACTTTTCCTTTTTGGGTAAAGAACATCATATATTGGTGGTTTGTACCCACAAACAAATGCTCTAAGAAATCTTCATTTCTAGTAGTTGCACCTTTTTGGCCTCTACCTCCTCTATTTTGTACTTTGTATTCATCTAAATTGGTACGCTTTAAATAACCTGCATTAGATATGGTTACCACTACTTTTGTGTCTGGTATCATATCTTCAATACGCATATCTCCACCAGCATACTCTATAATAGATCTTCTTTCGTCTCCATATTTGTCTTTAATATGAAGTAATTCGTCTTTAATTATTTGGTAACGTCTTGGTTCATTTGCCAAAATATCTTTTAAATCTGCAATAGTAATCATGATTTCATCATACTCTGCACGTAATTTATCTTGTTCTAAACCTGTTAATTGACGCAAACGCATTTCAACAATTGCTTTTGCTTGAATCTCCGTTAATTCAAAACGTTCAATTAAACTGGCTCTTGCTTCATCTGCATTATTAGAACCTCTTATGATTTTAATTACCTCATCTATATTATCTGAAGCTATAATTAATCCTTCTAAAATATGTGCTCTAGCTTCAGCTTTTTTCAATTCATATTCTGTTCTTCGCACAACAACCTCATGCCTGTGTTCAACAAAATAATGAATTAATTGCTTTAAATTTAGCTGCTCTGGCTTCCCATTAACTAAAGCAATATTATTTACACTAAAAGAAGTTTGTAATTGCGTGTATTTGAATAATTTATTTAATACAATATTAGGAATTGCATCACGCTTTAAAATATACACAATACGCATTCCGTTTCTGTCAGACTCATCACGAATGTTTGCAATACCCTCTAATTTCTTTTCATTTACCAAGTCTGCAGTCTTTTTAATCATGTCTGCTTTGTTTACTTGGTAAGGAATTTCTGTTACAATAATGCACTCGCGTCCCTTAACTTCCTCTATATTGGCTTTAGCACGCATTACAATACGTCCACGACCGGTATGAAAAGCATCTCTTACACCATCATAACCATAAATAATTCCTCCTGTTGGAAAATCTGGAGCTGTAATGTGTTGCATTAACTCATCTATTTCAATCTCTCTATTTTCTATGTATGCAACAGTACCATTTATAACTTCTGTTAAGTTGTGAGGCGCCATATTCGTAGCCATACCTACTGCAATACCAGAAGCCCCATTTACCAATAAGTTTGGTATTCTGGTTGGCAAAACAATTGGTTCATGTAAAGTATCATCAAAATTTAAACGATGATCTACAGTTTCTTTTTCAATATCAGCTAACATTTCTTCTGATATTTTTTGCATTCTAACCTCTGTATAACGCATTGCTGCAGGACTATCTCCATCTACAGAACCAAAGTTTCCTTGGCCATCTACCATCATATAACGCACACTCCAATCTTGCGCCATACGCACCATGGAATCGTACACAGAAGTATCTCCATGTGGGTGATACTTACCTAAAACCTCACCTACAATTCTTGCTGATTTTTTATAAGCTCCTGTGGCTTTAATCCCTAGCTCATGCATACCATACAAAACCCTTCTATGTACTGGTTTTAAACCATCTCTTACATCTGGTAATGCTCTAGACACAATTACTGACATTGAATAATCAATGTAAGCAGCTTTCATCTGCTCTTCAATATTAATCGGAATTAACTTTTCTCCGTCTGCCATATATATTTCTTATTAATATTAATCATTTTTTAAAAACAAGGCAAGATACAATTTCTATAAATTTTTACAAAGATTTTAGAGAACTCAAACCAATAGAGTTATCAACATTTTTTGATAATTTTTAACATAAAAATATTTGGCTAGCTTTTAGATGTTTTCTATTTTAGACAAAAGTCAATTTGACAGTTTTTTATACTGGCATCTTTTTTGCAATCTAGCAAAAAGAAAGAATTAGAATACACATCATAGCACTAAAGATAGAACGAAATATGGACGATAATTTTTCACCAAAAGTAAGAGATGTAATAACGTTTAGTAAGGAAGAAGCTTTACGATTAGGGCACGAATTTATTGGAACAGAACATTTAATATTAGGTCTTCTAAGAAAAGGAGAAGGCAAAGCAATGGAAATTTTAACTGCATTTGATGTAGATTTAACACTTTTGCGCAAAAAGCTAGAGCAATTAAACCCTGTAAATCCTGCTTTTGCAGCAACTACAGAGAAAAAAAGCTTGCATTTAACAAGACAAGCAGAAAAAGCACTAAAAACAACATTTTTAGAAGCTAAATTGTATCAAAGTGATGCTATAGATACAGCGCATTTACTTTTATGCATTCTTAGAAATGAAAATGACCCAACTACTAAGCTAATTCAAAAATACCATGTAAATTATGACGAGGCCAAAGCCTTATACAAACAATTGCATGTAGATGACGCTGATTTACCAAATAACCCAATTGCAGAAACACCTTCTGATGATGGTTTTCCTTCTGAAAAACCAAATCCTTTTGAACAACAATCTAAAAGTAAAAATGTAAAAAAATCAAAAACACCAGTTTTAGATAACTTTGGTAGGGATTTAACAGCATTAGCTGAAAACGGTAATCTAGATCCAGTAGTAGGAAGACAGAAAGAAATTGAACGCGTTTCACAAATTTTAAGCCGTAGAAAAAAGAACAATCCTATGTTAATTGGTGAACCTGGTGTTGGTAAATCTGCCATTGCAGAAGGTTTAGCGCTAAGAATTGTTGAGCGTAAAGTCTCAAGAATTTTGTTTGACAAACGTTTGGTTTCTTTAGATTTGGCAAGTCTAGTTGCAGGTACAAAATACCGTGGACAGTTTGAAGAACGTATGAAAGCGTTAATGAATGAACTTGAAAAGAATGATGATATAATTCTTTTTATTGATGAAATTCACACCATTGTTGGTGCTGGTGGTGCAACTGGTTCTTTAGATGCATCTAACATGTTAAAACCTGCCTTGGCAAGAGGAGAAATACAATGTATTGGTGCAACTACCTTAGATGAATACAGAACTAATATAGAAAAAGATGGTGCTTTAGAGCGTCGTTTTCAGAAAGTAATTGTAGACCCAACTTCTGTTGAAGAAACCATACAAATTTTACAAAATATTAAGGGTAAATATGAAGATCATCATAGTGTAAATTATACAGATGAAGCTTTAGAGGCTTGTGTAAAATTAACCAATAGATATATGACAGATAGGTATTTACCAGACAAAGCTATTGATGCTTTAGATGAGGCAGGATCTCGAATTCATATTACCAATATTGTGGTACCACAGCAGGTTTTAGAGCTAGAAACAAAATTAGAAAATATTAGAGAGCAAAAAACAAAGGCTGTAAATGGCCAAAAATATGAAGAAGCTGCTAGGTTACGTGACGATGAAAAAAACATGGAAGCTGCTTTAGATTCTGCTCAAAAACAATGGGAAGATGATTCTAAATTAAATAGAGAAGTAGTAACTGAAGACAATGTTGCAGAAGTAGTATCTATGATGACAGGTATACCTGTAAATAGAGTTGCAGAAGCAGAAACTCATAAATTACATGAATTACCACAATTAATTAAAGGGAAAGTAATTGGACAAGATGTTGCTGTAACTAAAGTTGTAAAAGCAATTCAAAGAAATAGAGTGGGCTTAAAAGATCCTAACAAACCAATTGGTTCTTTTATATTTTTAGGACAAACTGGTGTTGGTAAAACGCAATTGGCTAAAGTTTTAGCTCGTGAATTGTTTGATTCTGATGATTCTCTTATTAGAATTGATATGAGTGAATATATGGAGAAATTTGCCATTTCTAGATTAATTGGTGCACCTCCAGGATACGTTGGTTATGAAGAAGGTGGTCAATTAACAGAAAAGGTTAGAAGAAAGCCGTATTCTGTTATTCTTTTAGACGAAATTGAAAAAGCGCATCCTGATGTATTCAACATGTTATTGCAAATTTTAGATGATGGGCACATTACCGATAGTTTAGGTCGTAAAATAGATTTTAGAAATACAATTATTATAATGACATCTAACATTGGTGCACGTCAATTAAAAGACTTTGGTGGTGGTGTTGGTTTTGGTACTTCATCTAAAAAAGAACAAGAAGATGCTCATGCAAAATCTGTTATAGAAGGAGCTTTAAAGAAATCTTTTGCACCAGAATTTTTAAATAGAATAGACGATGTAATTGTGTTTAATGCGTTGGAAAGAGAAGATATACATGCCATTATAGATATTGAATTAGACAAATTATTACATAGAATTTCTGATTTAGGCTACACTTTAAAATTAAGCGAAAAAGCAAAAGATTACATTGCAGACAAAGGTTTTGATAAAAAATATGGAGCTAGACCTTTAAAAAGAGCAATTCAGAAATATATAGAAGATGCATTAGCCGAAGAAATTGTAAATTCTAAGTTATCTGAAGGAGATACCATTATTATGGACTTAGATAGTAAAACCAACATACTTACAATAAATATAGAGAAAGGTGATACTATTTTAACCTCTGAAACTGAATCTTAAAAATTAAAATCCCAAACGAAATCGTTTGGGATTTTTAAAATACAATAAGTTTTCAAGAAAATTTTATTGGAAAAATTTATAAAACAAAAAACAAAGCTGTAGTAAATATGTTTTAATCTATATCTTTGTAGCGCATAAATATTATAAAATGAAAAAAATAAGTTTTGTATTTGCTGCTTTACTAGCGTTAGCATCATGTACCAATACTCCTAAAGATTATGTTTCTTTGTCAGGAACATTAGCAAATAACACAGATTCTATTCTATCTATTTCTGGACAGCAAGGTGTTATAAAAACCATTACAATAAATGAAGATGGTAGTTTTAAAGATACATTAAAGGTGAAAGAGCCAAACATTTATACATTTGGTACAAGTAGAACCAAAATTGCACCAATTTTTTTAAAAAATGGTTTTGATATAAAGTTAAAAGGAGATGCTAGCAAGTTTATGCAAAGTTTTACTTTCTCAGGAAACGGAGCAGACAACAGTAGTTTTATGTATGCTCAAATTAAAGAAAGCCAAAATTTAGGCAATCCTGCTGCTATTCTAGACTTGGAAGAAAAAGCTTTTTTAGCTAAAATGGAAAATATAAAAAGTACATATGATAGCATTCTAAATTCATATGCTGATCTTGATAGTACTATGATTGCTATTGCGAGTCAACAAACCAACCAAATGATTGGTTACTTTGAACAAAACTTCGCAAAAAATAAAATGTTTGCAAAGGGAAGTCCTTCTCCTAAATTTGAAAATTATGTAAATTTTAAAGGTGGAAAAAAATCTTTAGATTCTTTTAAAGGTAAATATGTTTATATAGATGTTTGGGCTACTTGGTGTGGACCTTGTATACAGCAAATTCCTTATTTAAAGAATTTAGAAGAGGAATACAAAGGCAAAAATATTGAGTTTGTAAGTATTTCTACAGATGAAGCTAGAAGAAGCGGTGGTTCTTGGGAAGCTGCAGAAAAAAAATGGAGAAATTTTGTAAAAGCAAGACAATTGGGTGGCGTTCAATTATGGTCTGGTCAAGATTATTCTTTTCAACAAGCGTATCAAATTACAGGTATACCAAGATTTATTTTAATAGATCCACAAGGTAATATTGTAAATGCTAATGCACCAAGACCTTCAGAACCAAGGTTAAAAGATATGTTTGCCTCTTTAGGTATTTAGTCTTTACCTTTAGTAAAAACTTAAACAAAAAAGCGAAAATCTAAATTTAGATTTTCGCTTTTTTGTTATTGATTGAAATTATATTTTTATTGATCTCTCGTTCTTTAAAATAATCTCATTCTCGCAGTTTCTACAGATCTACTCTTTATAAACACCCATATTTGCATATTTATCCATTCTTTGGGCAACTAAATCTATTTCAGACAAATCTTTTAACTCTTCAAATGCTTTTAAAATTTGAGTTTGAACAGCATCAAAAGCTCCTTGCCTATCAAAATGTGCACCACCAATTGGTTCTTTAATTATTGCATCGATTAATTTTAGCTTTTTCATGTCTTTTCCTGTAAGCTTTAATGCCGCTGCAGCCTGCTCTTTAAACTCCCAACTTCTCCATAAAATTGAAGAACAAGATTCTGGAGAAATCACAGTATACCAAGTATTTTCCATCATGTACACCTTATCTCCTACTCCAATACCTAAGGCACCACCAGAAGCTCCTTCACCAATAACTACAGTAATAATTGGAGTTTTTAAACGTGTCATTTCTAAAATATTTCTTGCAATTGCTTCTCCTTGTCCGCGTTCTTCTGCTTCTAAACCAGGATATGCACCAGGCGTATCTAAAAATGTAACAACAGGAATGCTAAACTTTTCTGCCATTTTCATTAAACGCAACGCTTTTCTATATCCTTCAGGATTTGCCATTCCAAAATTTCTATATTGACGCGTTTTGGTATTGTTTCCTTTTTGCTGACCAATAAACATAAAAGATTGGTCTCCTATTTTACCCAAACCACCAATCATTGCTTTGTCATCTTTTACAGATCTGTCTCCATGTAATTCCATAAAAGTATCTCCACAAAGTGCTTTTATATAATCTAAAGTATAAGGTCTGTTTGGGTGTCTAGACAACTGTACGCGTTGCCAAGGAGTTAAGTTTTTGTATATATCTCTTTTAGCTTCTGCTAGTTTTTTTTCTATTTTTTTGCAAGTTGCAGTAACATCTACATCACTCTCTTCACCAATTATCTGACATTTTTGAAGTTGATCTTGTAAGTCTTTAATTGGTGTTTCAAAATCTAAATATTCCATTTTGTAGTGGTTTTCTTTTAGTTATTTGGAATAACAAACATACTATAAAAATTGCTTTTTAATGTAAATTTGTATTACTTTTTTCTCTTCAACTTTTGCTGAATTTTAGTTTTTAGGGTTGTTCTGTTTTTCAAAGTTCCATTTAACAAAACCACAAACAAAACTATAAATGCACCAAAATAAAAATTAGTACTCATTTGTTCTTTTTCACCAAAAATAAAAAGTGCTAAAATAATAGCATAAACAGGCTCTAGGTTTACTGTAAGCATAACTGTATAAGGAGAAATATACTTCATAATATTCACAGATGCTATAAAAGCATAAGCTGTACAAATACTGCTTAAAATAAATAGATATAACCAATCCATTTTAGAAACTATAAAAAATGATGCATTCAATTGATTACTCCAAAGTAAATAAATACTTATAAAAAGTACACCAAAAAAAAGTTGGTACAAAGATATAGTATCTGCCTTGTGTTTTTTAACAAACAAACCATTTAGCACTGCAAACACGGCGCCTAAAAAAGAAGCAATTAAAGCATACAAAATGCCTAGTTTGTATTCACTTTCAAACTTAAAAATAATATATAAACCTGTTATAACCATTAAGCCCAATAGTAATTCTATAGTTTTTATGCGTCTTTTAAAGAAAAGTGGCTCTATTAAAGCTGTAAAAAAAGCACCTGTGCTCATGGTAACTAAAGCTACAGAAACGTTAGCAACTTTAATTGCTTTAAAAAAAAATATCCAATGCAAAGCAATAATAGTTCCTGTAAAAAAGAACTTTAAAATTGCCTTTTTATCTATACGAAAAGATTTTTTTCTTATTAAAAAATAGATGATAATCATTACAACTGCCAAAGCCATTCTAAACCAAACCAATGGTATTGCATCTATTGTAATTAATGCGCCCAAAATTGCTGTAAAACCCCAAATAAATACAATAAAATGCAGTAACAGGTAATTTTTAAGCTTATTTTCTGGCATTGTAGTAGAGGTAAATTGCTAAAATACCAAACATAATATTAGGTAACCAAACGTAAGCTAAAGAACTTACATTAGGTACAGAACCTAAAACTTCTCCTATTTTCATAAAGAAAATATACAAAAACATAATACCAACGCCCAAAGCTAAATTTACTCCTGTACCTCCTCTACGTTTTCTAAACGCTAATGCCACAGCAATAATGGTAAGTATATAACTAGCAATTGGCAAACTTGTTCTCTTAAACAACTCTACCCAATATGCATTTAAATTTTTTACCCCTCTTTTTTGAGATAATTTTATAAAATCTACCAACTCTCCTGTTGGCATTTCTTGTGCAAAAGAAGATTTGTAAATTAAATCTCTTGGTGTAAAATTAAAAACAGTATCAATTTTTGTTCCTTTAAAAATACTATCTCTATCTTTATAAATAATTCGTTTTCTCCAACGTCCTAACGTAAATATGGAGTCTCTTTTTACATAGGTAGAATCTTCTGGTACAAAGACAGAATCTTTTTGTGTAAATTTAATATTGTCTGCAAAAAGTTTAGATTTTAATTGCAAACCATTATAGGTTTCTGATGTAAAATCGTAACCTGAATTGGTATCTATGTTAAAACTTTTTATATAAATGTAAGTACTGTCTGTTAATTGTAAACTAAAATTAGTAACTAACTTTAGGTCTCTTTTTTGACGACTACTTTTAATGTATTCTTTCTCAAATTTTTTACGAATTTTAGTACTGCTTGGTACCACGTAATGATTCATACCCAAAGAAAGAAGTGTAACTAAGGTAGCACCAATAAAATAAGGAAATAAAAATCTTGTAAAGGAAACTTTTGCATTGGTAATGGCTATAATCTCTGTATTATTAGAAAGTTTAGAAGTAAATAAAATTACAGCAATAAATAATGCCAAAGGCATAAAAGTGTTGGCATAATAAATAATAAAATTAATGTAATAATCATTTACAATTTCCTCTAAACCTAAATTAGGATGTTCTAAAAAATTATCTATTTTTTCTGATACATCAATTGCTATTGCAATAGGTATTAAGATTAATAAGGTAAACAGAAATGTTACCAAATAACGTTTTAATATGTACCAATCTATTATTTTCAATTTTATTTGGTTTTTGGTTTTTGGTTTTTGGCTATCTAGCAATAACTAGCAGCCACCAACTAAAAACTATAATCTATTATCCATTTGTTTTACCATTTTATCTTTCCATTCTCTAAAATCTCCAGCTAAAATATGTTTTCTTGCTTCTCTAGATAACCAAACATAAAAGCCTAAATTATGTATCGATGCAATTTGTTTTCCTAGCATTTCTTTTGCAGCGAATAAATGACGTAAATAGGCTTTTGAATAAATTAAATCTACGGCTGTAATTCCCATTGGGTCTATTGGAGAAAAATCATCTGCCCATTTTTTATTTTTGATATTAATGCTTCCATGTGCAGTAAACAACATACCGTTTCTTGCATTTCTTGTTGGCATAACACAATCAAACATATCTATACCCAATGCAATATTTTCTAAAATATTAATTGGTGTACCTACTCCCATTAAATAACGTGGCTTGTCTTCTGGTAAAACTTCGGTTACCACCTCTGTCATGGCATACATTTCTTCTGCGGGTTCACCTACAGAAAGACCGCCAATTGCATTGGCTTGCTGATTTGAGTTTGCAATATATTCTGCAGATTGTCTTCTTAAATCTTTATAGGTACTTCCTTGCACAATTGGCATAAACGTTTGCTCAAAACCATATTTATATGGTAGTTTTTCTAAATGATTAATACATCTATCTAACCACCTATGCGTCATATGCATAGAACGTTTTGCATAATTATATTCACAAGGGTAAGGTGTACACTCATCAAAAGCCATAATAATATCTGCACCAATTGTTCTTTGCGTTTCCATAACGTTTTCTGGTGTAAAAAAGTGCATAGAACCATCTATATGACTTTTAAATTTTACACCTTCTTCGTTAATTTTTCTACGTCCAGAGAGTGAATATACTTGGTAACCACCAGAATCTGTAAGAATATTTCTATCCCAATTCATAAACTTGTGTAAACCACCTGCTTTTTCTAAAATTTCTAAACCTGGTCTTAAAAACAAATGGTAAGTATTTCCTAGGATAATATCTGGATTTACTTGTTGTTTTAATTCGGTTTGATGTACGCCTTTTACAGTACCAACTGTACCTACAGGCATAAATATTGGCGTTTCTATTGTGCCATGGTCTGTAGTAATAACGCCTGCTCTGGCTTTACTCTTAGAATCTGTTGTTTTTAGGTTGAATTTCATTGTGGGCAAATATACCATTATTGTAAGCAATGAAAAATTAAATAATTTGTAATTTTTTAAGGTGAAACAACTTTTGAATTATTGATTTTGTTGGCAATAATGTGCGTTAAGGATTGAACGGTTTGTTTGAGCTCTTGCGCTTTTTTGCGCAAAGCGAGTAGTGAAAGCCTGACCACGCTTTTTTGCGTGGGAACGCCCAAATAAAACTACCTGCGTTTCTTTTTAGATGAAAAACTAGTATTTTTTCTTTTGTTTTTTGGTGATGATTTTCTAAACGATGCACTTTTTTTATTGAAGGCATTTTTAGTTGGTGCTGGTTTTTTCTTAGAAACTTTTGGCTTGGGTTTTTCTTTTATAACGGAAGCTTCTTGGGTTTTAGAAGAAGTTGCAATCATTTTATTGATTTGTTGCATTTCTTGGTCTGTTAACTCACGCCAATCACCAGTTTGTAGATAACCTAATTCTACATTCATTATTCTGGTTCTTTTTAACTTGGTTACTTCATAGTCTAAATATTCGCACATTCTACGAATTTGTCTGTTTAAACCTTGTGTTAAAATGATTTTAAAAATTTTGTCGCTTACTTTTTCTACCAGACATTTATTGGTTATTGTGCCTAAAATAGGAATTCCACTGCCCATTTTTTCTATAAAATCTGGCGTAATAGATTTATTTACAGAAACAAAATATTCTTTCTCGTGATTGTTACCTGCGCGCAAAATTTTGTTTACAATATCACCATCATTTGTTAAAAAAATTAAGCCTTCAGAAGGCTTGTCTAAACGCCCAATTGGAAATAACCTTTCTGGATGATTGATATGTTTTACAATATTATTAGGTTCTCTGCCGTCTGTTGTAGATACAATACCAATAGGTTTATTTAAGGCTATATAAAGGGTTTTGTTTTGGGGTTTTACCAACCTGCCATCTAACTTTACTACATCTTTTTTACCAACTCTGTTGCCTAATTGTGTGGGTTTTCCATTTATGGTAACTCTTCCTTCGTTAATAAAACGTTCTGCTTCTCTTCTAGAGCAAATTCCAGAAGAACTAATGTATTTATTAAGATTTGTGGTTTGTTGGTTATTGGTGTCCAAAGAAAAAAATTTTGACAAAAATAAACATTAATTGCTGATGTTTTTTTTGAGCGTTCTTTTTTTATTGAAATTTATAAAAAGTCTGCTAAAATAAATTAAGTGAAAAGAAAATTTGTGCTAAATTTTCTATGAGAACTATTTGTATTTTTTATTTTTTCAATTGGTTTTATGGATTTTAAATAGTTAGTCAATCAATTCAAAAGAATCTACCAGACTTGTTTTAGAGCTTCCTCCTACAAATACCTTAAACGCTCCTACCTCTGCTTCCCATTTATTATTTGCAGTATAAAATTCTAAGGTTTTTGAATCTATCGTAAAATTAACTTCTTTAGATTCGCCTGGTTTTAAAGCTATTATTTTAAAACCTTTTAACTCTTTTACTGGTCTTATAATACTTGCATATAAATCTTGTATATACAGTTGCACAACTTCTTTACCTTTATAATTACCTGTATTTTTTAGGGTGAAAGTTACTTTTATATTGCCTTTTTTATCTAAACTTTTGGCGCTTAATTTTAAGTTATTGTATGTAAAAGTGGTATAACTTAAACCATAACCAAATTCATATAATGGTTCATTAGAAATGTCTCCATAATGCGACCAAAACACAGTATTAGCATCGTGATCTGATGTTTTGGGCCTTCCTGTATTTTTGTAATTGTAATAAATTGGCACTTGCCCAACGTGTTTTGGAAAAGTCATTGGTAATTTTCCTGAAGGATTATAATCGCCATATAAAACTTGGGCAATTGCATTACCACTTTGTGTGCCTAATTGCCATGCTTCTACTATTGATGGCAGATTATCATTTGCCCAATTAATGGTTAATGGACGGCCATTCATCATTACCAATACTATATTTTGATTTACCTTATAAACAGCTTCTAACAGCTCTTGTTGAAAACTTGGTAAACCAAGATTTACCCTACTTCTGCCTTCACCAGATTGAAAACCATATTCTCCTAAAACCATAATTACAACATCTTTATTTTTTGCTGCATTTAGGGCTTCATTAAATCCGGTTTTATCTTTGTTATTAATTTTTATTTCTTTTACAAATGTTGGTGTTCCTGTATATAATTTTGGTCCAGAAGCAAACGTTATATTATTGCTAGAATGTGCTTTTAAACCTTCTATTACAGAAATTGCTGTATTATCTTCTGAAGCCAACCTCCAACTGCCTAAAGGACTCGTTTTATCGTCTGCCAAATCTCCAATAACTGCAATGTTTAAACCTTGTTTTTTTAGAGGTAATAAATTGGTGCTGTTTTTTAATAAAACAATAGATTTTTTTGCCATGTTTAATGCTCCTGCATGTAGTTTTTTACTACCTAGTACTTTTTTTTCTCTTTCCTCATTGCAATATTTATAGGGATCATCAAATAAACCCAACTCAAATTTAACTTTTAAAATTCTAGCTGCAGCCTGATTAATTAAAGTTTCTTTTACTTTACCATCTTTTACTAACTTTGCTAAATGATTTACATAGGCATAAGATTCCATATCCATATCTGAGCCTGCTTTAATAGCAATTTCTGCAGCATGTTTGTTATCTTTTGCATAACCATGTGCAATCATTTCTTTAATAGAGCCCCAATCAGAAACCACAAAACCTTTAAAACCCCACTCTTCTTTTAAAATAGTTCTTTGTAAGTGTGCATTACCTGTTGCTGGTTTGCCATCTACATCATTAAAAGCGTTCATAAACGTTTTAACACCAGCATCTTTTGCTGCTTTAAAAGGCGGTAAAATTGTATTTCTTAATGTAGACGGATTTACTTCTGTAGTATTATATTCTTTACCAGCTTCTGCAAAACCATAAGCAGCAAAATGTTTTGCACAAGCTGCAATTGTATTGTGTGCAGATAAATCGTTTCCTTGAAAACCTTCTACTCTTGCTTTTGCTATTAAAGATCCTAAGTAGGTATCTTCTCCTGCGCCTTCCATAACTCGTCCCCATCTTGCATCTCTAGAAATATCTACCATTGGTGCAAAAGTCCAATTAATACCTTCTGCAGATGCTTCTATTGCTGCGTTTCTTGCAGATGCTTTTATAGCTTCTAAATCCCAACTTGCTGCTTCTGCAAGTGGAATTGGAGCAAGTGTTTTATGTCCGTGAATTACATCAAAACCAATTATTAAAGGAATACCTAATCTTGTTTCTTCTACTGCTATTTTTTGAACTGCTTTTACGTTTTTTACACCACGTACATTTAACATAGAACCCACCAAACCGTTTTTTAAGTCTTGGTACTTTTTGGCTGCATTTCCATTTTTTGGCGTTGGCCCAGTAACATCCCAAAAACCATTGTATTGGTTCATTTGACCAATCTTTTCTTCTAAAGTCATTAAATTTAAAAGAGCATCTACTTTTTGGTCTACTTTAGACTTTATGGCTTGATTTTTAGGTGAATTGCAGCTAACAAAACCTAATATGGTAAATGCCAAAATGTGTATAAATTTAACACTTTTATTCATTTTTTATATTTTAATACTAAGTTATGAAAACAATACTAATTTGCTACCTGAAATAAATACCTTCATTTGTATAAAAAACCACCAATGTAAATTACGAGAGATAAATGTTTCATTTTACTAAATGATAGTTGGTAAAATGAAAAACAGTAATAAGTGCTAGTTTTTACACTACTTAATTTATTGCAATTAATTATTTATAGTTACTATTTTAGAAATTACAGTTTCATCTTTTAAATTTATAGGTTGTTTGCCACCAACACTTACAATAATTTTACCTGTATTAAACACAGCATTAATTTCTAAATGGTAAACTTTATTTTTAAACTTTCCTTCAGATAAAATTTTATAAATCATTTTGTATGAAACTGCATAGTCATTATTTAAACTAGTAATTTTAAATGATTCCCATTGAATTTCTGTTCTAGTTTTAGGATATTTTTTCAAATATTCAGTTGTTTGGGATTTAATCTCAGATAGCGTTAAGTTTGTTTTATTATACCATTTATCTACAATTGGATTTATATAATTATCTAAATCGTTAATGTTTCCATTATCAATGGTCTTATAGTATTCTGATACTTTTTGTTTTATGTCTTTTTCAATGTTGTTGCTCAAAATAATAAAAACTGAAAAATGCAATTATTAATACAAAAAGAAATGCAACACTAAATTTGACGTTCTTTCTTTTATTAATTATTGGCTTAATTTTTTCTTCTTTATTTACCCTTTTTTCATTGAGAGAAGCTTCCTTAATTGAATGACTACTTTTTAGGTTTAGCTCGTTAATATCAATTGTTCTTTTATTGACTTTAAATTTTCGAAGAAATGATGGATAAAGTTCAAGATAAATAAGCTCAGATAAAGGAATTAAGCTTATGTTATTTGGTTCTGAAGGTTTTCCTATGTAACCAATCACAATAAAAATTGGAATTTGCTCGGTTTGTTGGATTTTCTTAAACCTCTCTAATTGATTGACACTCATAATTTCAATCTTATCATTCAAATTGAAGTTTGAACGGTATTTTGCCTCAATATAAAATTCTTGTTGAGTGTTTTTACATCTAAACTTAAAATCAGGTTTTAAAGTATCTTCTGAGTATCTTGATTTATTTTGTTCAAAATTATTAGTTCTATGAACTAATTTGTATTCTTTTTCATTAAATAATTCATTTTCAACGAAATTTTCAAATTCTTCTCCTTTTTCAAATGATGTATAGTTCACTTTTTTTAATTATTGTTAATAGTTCTTTTTTAATAACACAAAACAGTTAAAATGATTTCATTTTACGAAATGATAGTTGGTAAAATGAAAAACAGTAATAAGTGCTAGTTTTTACACTACTTAATTTATTGCAATTAATTATTTATAGTTACTACTTTAGAAATTACAGTTTCATCTTTTAAATTTATAGGTTGTTTGCCACCAACACTTACAATAATTTTACCTGTATTAAACACAGCATTTCCACTGCTATTTAATTGTGCATATTGTTTTGGTGAAATTGTAAAAGCAATTGTTTTTGTTTCTCCTACCTTTAAGTGTATTCTTTTAAAACCTACTAAAGATCTTATTGGAGCATCATTTTTACTATCTATATGACTAATATACAATTGTACAACTTCATCACCGGCCATTTTACCAGAATTGGTAACATTTACACTTAAGGCAATTGGTGTTTCTTTAGCAATGTTATCTTCTAGAACCAAGTTGCTATATTTAAAAGTTGTGTAACTTAATCCATGACCAAATTGAAACAAAGGATCACCTTTAAAATACTTATATGTTCTATTTTGCATTGTGTAAGACTGAAAATCTGGCAAGTCTTTTAGAGATTTATAAAAAGTTATGGGTAATCTACCAGCAGGATTGTAATCACCAAATAAAACATCTGCAATAGCTTTACCACCAAACTCTCCTGGATACCAAGCTTCTAAAATTCCTGATACATTTTTATTTGCCCAGTTAACTGCCAATGCACTACCATTCATTAAAACCAAAACTGTTGGCTTGCCTAAAGCCACCACTTTTTGCATTAATTCTAATTGTGTTTTTGGTAAAACAATATCAGATCGATCTCCTTTATCAAAACCTTCTAACAAAACAGGCATTTCTTCTCCTTCAATATCTGGAGATAAGCCTAAACACAGCACAACTACCTCAGACTTTTTAGCTACTTCTAACGCAGGTGTTATTAAATCTTTATCCATTTTAGCCCACACCAAATGTGCTTGTGGATCTGAATGAAAATTAAAATATTCAATCTTAATTGTATTTGGTTTTCCCTTTTTTAAATCGATATCAAAATAATTGGTTCTTACTTGATGTTTTGCCGTAAACTGAAACTTTAATTTACCATTAAGATAGAATTTAACCCCATTGCTGGCTTGAAAACCTATTCTATATTTACCACTTTCTTTTGGAGTTATTTGCCCTGTCCATCTTACAGAAAAATTATCTTTCTGTAAATTTTCTACAGGTTTTTTTGGCATCCAGATAAAATTGATATCTGCGTCATTTCTAATAAATACAGGTTTTCCTTCCCAATTTTTGTTATCAAAATATTCTCCTTTTAAACCTACTTTACCATTGTTTTGTAAAAATGAAGGTGCAACTGGTTTTAGCATTGGCCAACCTTCTGCAACATGACTACCCAAAGCATAATTTACTTTAGCATTTGGTAATTTAGCTTGAATGGCTTTTAAAGGTGTAAAAAAATGATGTGGTGTGCCATGATAATTTCCTAAAAGTGCTTGTTTAGAATCTGCATTAGGTCCTATTACTGCAATAGTGTTTATTTTTTTACTTAAAGGTAATATGTTATTATCATTTTTAAGCAAAACCATAGACTCTTTGGCTACTTTTTCTGATAATGTATAATGCGCTTTACTTGCTACAACATTATAAGGTATTTTTGCCCAAGGTATATTGGCATCATCTTCAAACATACCTAATTTATACCTTGCTGTAAATAATCTAATTAAAGCCTTATCTAACTGAGCTTCATCTAACATTTCTTTTAAAACAGCTTCTTGTAAATGAGGATCATATACATTACCACAATTTAAATCTGTACCAGAGTTTACTGCCAAAGCACCTGCTTCTGCTGGCGTTTTTGTTAAACCATGTTTGTTTGGTTCCCAAAAATCATTAATTGCCCAACAGTCTGAGACTACATAACCCTGAAAATTCCAATCTTCTCTTAATATTTTTTGAAGTAATAAATTACTACCACAACATGCCTGATCTCTAAATCTATTATAAGCGCACATAACAGAATGTACTTTTGCCTCTATAATTGCAGCTTCAAAAGCAGGTAAATAGGTTTCGTATAAATCTCTATCTGATACTTTATAATTGTCTGAGTGTCTTGTTTTTTCTGGTCCACTATGCACTGCATAATGTTTTGCAGTGGCAACCACCTTTAAATATTTTGGATCATTGCCTTGTAAACCTTTAATATAGTTAACGCCAATTCTACTGGTTAAATAAGGGTCTTCTCCATAAGTTTCTTGTCCACGACCCCATCTTGGATCTCTAAAAATATTAATGTTTGGTGTCCAAAACGTTAAACCTTGATAAATACCTCTTTTTCCTTCGCTTTTAAATTTATGATGTTTTGCTCTAGCTTCATCTGAAACTGCAATACCCATTTTATGTATTAAAGACGGATTCCAAGTTGCTCCCATACCAATTCCTTGAGGAAAAACAGTTGCTTCTCCTGCTCTTGCTACACCATGCAAACACTCATTCCACCAATTGTATTCTGGTATATTTAGGCGTGTAATTTCTGGAGAATCATAACGCATTTGCGATATTTTCTCTTTCAAGGTCATTTTTGCTACTAATTCTGTAGCACTTTTTTTAAACTGAATGTCATAGTTTATTGTAATTTCTTTTTTAGTTTCTCCACAAGAAACTACCATAAAAGCAAGTACTATTAAAACTAATATTTTCTTATAAAAATTAACCAAAACATCCTTACTCTTATATTTTACATTCATAAATTTAAATAAAATTGGTTTATTTCCATAATTTTTCCATTTCTTCTAAGGTTTTTCCTTTTGTTTCTGGAATAAACTTAACAACAAATAAGGCTGCCAAAATACTCATAATACCATATACCCAATATGCAAAACCATGGTTAAATTGCGCTGTTAAGTAAGAATTATCATTCATCATAGGGAAGGTTAAAGAAACTAAATAATTAGAAATCCATTGCGCTGCAACGGCAATTGCCAATGCTTTACCTCTAATTTTATTTGGAAATATTTCTGACAATAATACCCAAGTTACAGGACCCCAACTCATGGCAAAACTAGCCACATAAAGCATCATACAAAATAAAGCTAAATAACCTGTTGCTTCTGCATAAAACACAAAACCAAGTGACAACATAGCAACTGCCATACCTAAAGCACCAATTACCATTAATGGTTTTCTACCGTATTTATCTACAGTTTTTATAGCAATAATGGTGAATAAGAAATTAACAACACCTACAATAATTGTCATTAATAAAGCGGTATCTGTGCCAGAAGAAATGGTTTTAAATATTTCTGGCGCATAATATAAAACCACATTAATACCAACAAATTGCTGAAAAACAGATAATAAAACTCCAATTATAATGACTAACCAACCAAAAGACAATAAGTTTCCTGAAATTTTTTCATTCATAGAACCTTTAATTTCTTCTAAGATTTTAACGCCTTCTTCTTCTCCGTTTACTTTTGTTAAAACAGCTAATGCTTCTTTTGGTTTATTGCGCAATACTAAAGAACGTGGTGTATCTGGCACAAGAAATAAAAAGGCTAAAAACAAACCTGCAGGTATTATTTCTGAAGCAAACATCCAACGCCAACCAATTTCATTTAACCAAGCATCTGAACCACCAGTTTTAGAAATAAAATAGTTTACAAAATAAACTACCATAAAACCACCAACAATAGCTAGTTGATTAAAAGATACCAATTTACCTCTATTTTTTGCTGGAGCTATTTCTGCAATATATAATGGAGATAGCATAGAAGCTAAGCCCACACCTATACCTCCAATAATTCTGTATCCTATAAAAATAGTAGAAAATGTATGGTCTAATTCACCTATTGGAGCCAAAAACATTTCTGGCATTGCAGAACCTAATGCAGATATTAAGAATAAAATTGCTGCTAAAATTAAGCCGTTTTTTCTACCAAGTTTTTTACTAACTAAACCACCAAATACACCACCAATAACACAACCTATTAACGCACTAGATACTAAAAAACCTTTAAATGCGCTTGCCGCGGTTTCTGATAACCCTTTGGGAATTACAAAAAAACTATCTAAGGAACCTACGGTTCCAGAAATTACACCTGTATCATAGCCAAAAAGTAAACCTCCTAATGTTGCTACTAAAGTTAATTTTAACAGGTATCCTGAATCTGCTGCTTTTTTCATTCTGTTGTATTTAATTAATTGTTATTTTTAATTGATGTTTTATTACATAGCTAGTAAATGTAAAAAGACCAATTAGATTATATTATCTAATTGGTCTTTTTTTTCTTAAATATATTGATTGATAATATTCTCAAACAATTCTTGCTTACCACTTTGTAACGTTAATTCTCCGTTTTCTTGAGCAATTTTATACAAATCTGCTAATTCTAATTTACCTGCTTCAAAATCTTTTCCTTTACCAGCATCAAAAGAGCTGTATCTTTTTTCTCTTAACGCATTGTAAGAAGAAGATGTTATAATTTTATCTGCAGTAATTAATGCTCTTGCAAACGTATCTGCCCCACCAATATGTGCAAGAAAAACATCTTCCATATCTGTTGAGTTTCTTCTAATTTTTGCATCAAAATTAACACCACCACCTTGTAAACCACCTGCTTCTAAGAAAACTAACATTGCTTCTGTAGTTTCTTGAATATTGTTTGGAAATTGATCTGTATCCCAACCATTTTGGTAATCTCCTCTGTTGGCATCTATACTACCTAACATGCCTGCTTTGGCAGCTACTGCCAACTCGTGTTGCATGGTATGTTGTGCTAAAGTTGCGTGGTTTACCTCTATATTCATTTTAAAATCTTTATCTAAACCGTATTCTTTTAAGAAACCGATTGCAGTTGCCGAATCAAAATCATATTGGTGCTTCATTGGCTCCATTGGTTTTGGCTCTATAAAGAAAGTTCCTTTAAAACCTTGTGCTCTTGCATAATCTCTTGCCATTGTTAAGAATTGTGCCATGTGATCTAATTCACGACCCATATCTGTATTTAATAAAGACATATAACCTTCTCTACCGCCCCAAAATACGTAATTTTCTCCACCTAATTTAATGGTTGCATCTAACGCCAATTTTACTTGACCTCCTGCTCTGGCAACTACATTAAAATCTGGATTTGTAGAAGCGCCATTCATGTAACGTGGGTTTGAAAAGCAATTTGCAGTTCCCCATAATAATTTTACACCACTTTCTGCTTGTTTTCCTTTAATGTAATCTGTAATAGTATTTAATCTTGCTTCTGATTCTGCAAAAGTTGCGCCTTCTTGAATTAAATCATAATCGTGAAAACAAAAATAATCAAAGCCCATTTTGTTGATAAACTCAAAAGCGGCATCTGCTTTGTCTTTTGCTGCTTGTATTGGGTCTGCTGCTTGGTCCCAAGCAAAGTTTTGTGTTCCTGGGCCAAAAGGATCTCCTCCTTGACCACAGAATGTGTGCCAATAGGCTATTGCAAATTTAAAATGCTCTCGCATTGTTTTTCCTGCTACTACTTGGTCTGGGTTGTAGTATTTAAAAGCCATTGGATTGTCTGACTCTTTTCCTTCGAATTGAATCTTATTGATTCCTTTAAAATATTCTTTATTTGCCATTGTTTAATTGTTTAATTGTTTATTGGTTTTATTGTGTATTTGTTGTTTACTGTAACTTTTATTTGAGTTGTCTCTATTTGCGTTAGGGATTGAACGGTTTGTTTGAGCTCTTTTTTCTTTTTCGGAAAAAAAGCGAGTAGTGAAAGCCCGACTTTATGCTGAATGCCTTCAGCATAAAGTAACGCCCACATCTTATTTATTTAAAATTAATTCTAATTCTTTTTTCCAGTTTTTATAGGCTTCTAAGTATGGTTTTTTGTCTTTAAACGGCATAAATGTCATTACATGGTCATTGTCCATAATTGTTTTGCTAAAAGATTCAAAATCTCCTTTATACAAGTTTGCTGCTCTTGCTGCACCAATGGCGCCTGTTGTGTTGTAAATTTCTATTTCTTGTTCTATTAAGGTTGCTACTGTGTTTGCAAAAATTTCTGAACGAAATAGATTGTCGTTTCCTGCTCTTATTACGCTTGGTGTAATTCCGTCTGTTTTCATAATTTCCATGCCGTAAACAAAAGAAAAGGCAATGCCTTCTAATGCAGCTCTGCACATGTGTCCTTTATGATGATTGTTTAGATTCATGTTTACAATACGTGTGCCTATTTCTTTGTTGTTTAACATGCGTTCTGCACCATTACCAAAAGGAATTAGGCAAACGCCATCTGCACCTATTGCAATTTCTGATGCTAAGGTATTCATTTCTTCATAAGAGGAAACTGCGAGGTTATTTAGGAGCCATCTGTACTGAATTCCTGCGCCATTGATACATAATAATTTTCCTATTTTTGGGGCTGCTCCTTTTGTGTAATTTACGTGCGCAAAGTTATTTACTCTAGCACTTTCTTTGGCTGATAAACTTTCTGTGACTGCATAAACAACGCCAGAGGTACCACCTGTTGCTGCAACTTCTCCTGGATTAAATACGTTTAATGATAAAGCGTTATTGGGTTGATCTCCTGCTCTGTAAAAGATTGGTGTCCCCACTGCTAAACCACTTTCTTCTGCTCCTTTTTTATCTACTTGAGCTTGGTTGCTAAAAGTGTCTACAATATCTGGCACTAAAGAAGGTTCTATACCATAGTATTCTAGTAAAAAATCTGCAACTGAGTCGTTTTTAAAATCCCAAAAAATTCCTTCGGACAAACCAGAAATGGTTGTGTTTATGGTGTTTGAAAATTTATAAGAAATAAAATCTCCAGGTAACATAAATTTGTATATCTGTTTGTAAACTTCGGGTTCATTTTCTTTTACCCATTTTAATTTTGATGCTGTAAAATTTGCTGGTGAGTTTAGCAATTGTGTAGCACATTTTTGTTCTCCGATTTCTGCAAAAGCTTTGTTTCCTGTTGCCACTGCTCTAGAATCGCACCAAATAATGCTTCTTCTTAATGGATTGCCTTGTTTATCTACCAAAACCAAACCGTGCATTTGGTAAGAAATACCAATACCTTTTATTTGAGCTTTGTCTACATTATATTGTTTTTGTAAACTTTTTATTGCGTTGCAAATGTGCAACCACCAATCTAAAGGTGCTTGTTCTGCCCAACCATTTTTTTGTGCAAACATGCCCATTTCTTCTTTGGGTTCTTGTACAACGCCAATACTTTTGCCAGAATCTACTTCTACCAAAGCGGCTTTTATAGATGAACTTCCTATGTCTAATCCTAAATAATAATTCATTATAACGATTCTCTTAATGTTAATTTTGTTGGAATATAGCAGCGTAAATTAGTATTTTTTGTAACAAATTCTGCTGCTTTTGTACCTAGTTCTTTAAAATCTGTAGATACTACAGATATACCTTTGTAAATAAATTTTTTCATTGGTGTTTCATTATATGATAGAAAACCAATGTCTTTACCAGGTTCTAAATTATTGCTTTTGCATTGCTCTAAAAATTTACCTAACATTCTATCGCTTACACTTACATAAGCTATATTTTTTTCGATTTTAAAGTTTTTATAATCAGTACAAATTTTACTTTTAAAATTATAATCTTCGCAAAATTTATTAAAAAAATGTATGGTTTCTTTTGGGTGATATGTAAAATCTGGAAACAACAAATCTATACGTTTATATTTGCGAAATTGTGTTTTAGCTTCTAATATGGCATTGTAAAATGATTGCCCGAAATCTTGAAAAACAAAATTACTATCTTCTTTGGCATAAATATTCCAATCGATTAATAAAACGTTTTCTGTATTAAACTTAGCTAATGTGTGTTTTACATCTACATGATTAAAATTCATGATAACATACTTGTAGTATTTGCCAATACTTGTATTTACAATGGTTTTAAAATTATTTATATTGTAATGATGAAATTGTACATCTGTTATTACATTATCTGGTAAATTATTGATAAAAGCATCATACAAGACTTCTTTATATGCTTTAAATGTATCTAAAATTAAGAGTACCTTTTTAGTTTCATTAGCTACATAATACCCTTTGTTTGGCACTGCAACTACTCTATTGCTATCTTTAAGAATGGCATATGCTTTAAAAACAGTATCTCTAGAAAGGCTAAATTCTTTACA
This sequence comes from uncultured Polaribacter sp., assembly GCF_947495205.1. Lineage (GTDB taxonomy): Bacteria > Bacteroidota > Bacteroidia > Flavobacteriales > Flavobacteriaceae > Polaribacter. Next base: position 42,256 of record NZ_CANLXV010000017.1, read on the forward strand.
AATTTTATTTACAGATGGTAAAAGGTCTCCTTTTTGCAATATGTCTTTACCAATAGCATTGTTAATAGCATTAACTATTTGCTGATACTTTGGTGTAACACTATCGTGTTTTATTTGGATAAGTGATTTGGTTGCTACCATACTGTTCTGCTCTGGTAGGTAAAAGTATAAAAAAAAATATAATATTAAAATTTATACTACAATTTTTATCAAAAAAACACTTTTTATGTATTAAAACATTAATCTTACTAAAATTTACTTTAGATCTATAGTTCTAAAAGTAAGATTAATTCTGGGCGTGAATACTTTTTTTGTAGGTGGTAACCTGTGCAACCAATTTTGTTGTGTAAGGCCTTTCATTACCAATAAACTTCCTCTTTCTAAAACAATATCTATGCGTTGTTTGGTTTCTTTATGTTTAAACGAAAATTTACGTTCTGCTCCCAAAGATAAAGAGGCTATTGCTCCATTTTTTTTCAGCATTTTTTCGCCATCTGAATGATATGCCATACCTTCTTCACCAGAGTTATATAGGTTTAATAAGCAAGAATTATAGGTTTCTCCGCTCTCTTTTTCTACTAAATTTTTTAATGCAGTAAGTTCTTTTGTAAATAATAAAGCTGTTTTTGTTATACCAGAATAGGTGTAAGAAAATTCTGAACTACCATACCACGCTACTTTTCTTTTGGTTATTATTTTTTTACCAAAAATTATAGCTTCATCATTTTTCCAGGCAATTGTTTCTAGTAATTTTTGATAATAAAAATCGCATTTTTTATTATTTAAAACAATACCATGGTAGTTTGAAATTCCATCAAAAGGTAAAATGTTATTTATTTTTTCTGAAGAAAACAAATTCATAGTATAAAAGTACAAATTATAGCCACTAAACAGTGCATATTTAACTTAAAAAAGGATTAAGCAACTAATTGCCTAACCTTATTTTATTTATTTTCTTTTGTTATTTGCTTTTACCTAATTTTGTCTGGGTTTAAGATGATAAACTCTGTTCTTCTATTTAATTGGTGCTCTGCTTTAGAACATTTTACATCATTAGCGCATTTATTTACTAATTTTGTTTCGCTATAACCTGAATCAATACTAAAAGTTGTGGATTAAATAAAAAAGGTTGAACTTTGATATTAAAATATTTATGTCTTCCGCTCCTTTATTATCGATAGCCAATTTATTACTTCCCGAAGTTCTTGTTACTTATTTTGAACTCATCAAACACAAAGTTAAATCAGAAGAAATTCATTTTTATTTTACAAAGTTAAACAGTATTCTAGAAGAATTTAGAGGTGTAAGAAATATAGAGTTCTTCCTGTTTAGATTAACAAATATTTTTGCCTAATTGTAAAATTCCACAACTTTATGCTTGATCTCATATTTACCACTTCTTAAAATTTATATTACTACAAAAACTAAAACCAGATTACATTAAAAAAACAACAACCCTAAAAATTATGTAATATGCTGGCAAACACGGCTAGGTACTATCTTTAATTCCTAATTTTATTGTCTTAATTTTTATTATTTTTGATTTAACAGAGA
>NZ_CANLXV010000018.1 GCF_947495205.1 uncultured Polaribacter sp.
TCTAAAGATAGAAAATTTAGATATCTTTGAACATCTCAAAGATATGAGCCCAGATTGAACGGCTTGTTTGAGCTCTTGCGCTTTTTTGCGCAAAGCGAGTAGTGAAAGCTGGAAATAGCTTCTAATAATAAGTATATCTTATACATTTAATTGAATATATTGGTAAAAACAATTTAAAGAGGAGTACTTCAAAATTTTTCTCCTTATTTTTGCACTATATGGAAGGCACAAAAAAACATCAATTAACAGACTGGTTACCAACTACAAATCGTGAAGTAAAAATACGTGGTTGGGATTATTTAGATGTAATTTTATTTAGTGGAGATGCTTATGTAGATCATCCTTCTTTTGGACCTGCTGTAATTGGTAGAATTTTAGAAAGTTATGGTTTGCGCGTGGCAATTGTGCCACAACCAAGTGTGAATGATAATTTACAGGATTTTGAAAAATTAGGGAAACCAAGATTGTTTTTTGGTTGTACAGGTGGTTGTATGGATCCTATGGTTTCTAATTATACAGCCAGTAAAAAAAGACGCGATAAAGATGCATATACACCAAATGGTGATAAGGGGTTTAGGCCAGATTATGCTACTTCTGTATATTCTAAAATACTAAAAGAGAAGTTTCCTGATGTGCCTGTTTTAATTGGTGGTATAGAGGCTTCTTTAAGACGTGTAACGCATTACGATTATTGGTCTGATAAATTAATGCCAACTATTTTAGAGACTTCTAAAGCAGACATGTTGGTGTATGGAATGGGCGAACAACCTTTACGTGAAATTGTAACATTATTACAAAAAGGTGTGCCTTTTTCTAGTTTAAAAAATATTAAACAAACGGCTGTTTTAATTGATGAAAAGGAAGAAAAAATTCCAGTGGTTAAAGGTTGGGAAGATGTTACTATTAATTCTCATGCGGCTTGTTTAAAAGATAAAAAAACATTTGCATCTAATTTTAAAACAATAGAGCAGGAGTCTAATAAATTGAAGGCAAGACGAATTTTTCAGAAGGTTGCAGATAAAACTTTAGTAATTAATCCGCCTTTTGCTACAATGACAGAAAAGGAAATTGATGGTTCTTTTGATTTACCTTTTACAAGATTACCACACCCAAAATATGATAAGCGTGGACCAATACCTGCTTATGAAATGATAAAGTTTTCAATTAACATTCACAGAGGATGTTTTGGTGGTTGTAGTTTTTGTACAATTTCTGCGCATCAAGGAAAATTTATAGCGAGTAGAAGTCAGGAATCGGTTTTAAAAGAGATTGATAAGGTTGCAAATATGCCAGATTTTAAAGGATATTTGTCTGATATTGGTGGGCCTTCTGCTAATATGTATCAAATGAAAGGTAAGGTGCAAGAAATTTGCGATAAATGTGTTGCGCCAAGTTGTATATCGCCAGTGATTTGTTCTAATTTAGATACGTCTCATAAGCCTTTAACAGATTTGTACCAAGCTGTTGATAAACACCCAAAAATTAAAAAATCTTTTATAGGAAGTGGAATTCGACATGATATGTTGGTGCCAGAATTTAACAAAAATGCAGATCCAAAAGAGCTAGATGCTTATACAGAAGAGGTAATGACAAAACATGTTTCTGGACGTTTAAAAGTGGCGCCAGAACATACTTCAGATCCTGTTTTAAAGTTGATGCGTAAACCGTCTTTTACGTATTTTCATAAGTTTAAAGAGCGTTTTGATCGTATTAATATTAAGAAAAAACTGAATTTACAATTAATTCCTTATTTTATTTCTAGTCACCCAGCTTCTGAAGTAGAAGATATGGCAAATTTAGCGGCAGAAACCAAAGATATGGGCTTTCAGTTAGAGCAAGTACAAGGTTTTACACCAACTCCAATGACGGTTGCTACTGTAATTTATTATTCAGGTTATCATCCCTACACATTAAAACCAACTAAAACGCCAAAAACAAAAAAGGAGAAAGAAGACCAACATAAATTTTTCTTTTGGTACAAAAAAGAAAACAAAGATTGGATTAGAAATACGTTGAATAAAGTTGGACGACCAGATTTGTTAAAGAAGTTATTGCCAGAAAATAATTCTTGGAAAAAGAATAAAACAAAACATACAACGGCACAACATACTTTTGATGATGCTATACCTTTTAACAGACGTAAAAAGAAAGTAAGCAGAGCACCTAAAAGTAAAAATAAATCAAGAAGATAATTTTTTTAATAATTATCAATAAAAATAAAAAGAGTAGCAAATTTAAAATTGCTACTCTTTTTTTATGGAATGTTTTTAGTGTGTTTACTTTGATTTTGCACCTACAAAATTGTCTGATTTTGCTTTAAAAAGTACATTAAAAGTGGTTAAACTACCGTATATTCTAGTAATGTATTGTTGTAAATCTATTTTGTCTTGATCTTCTAAAGTTTTACTAGAATTAATTTTTTGTTCCATTACACGAATGCGATCGCGAACCATAACTATTTTATGAAAAAAGGTGTCAATAGGAATTTCTTTGTTAGATAAATTAGCGTCTTGTGGTTGTAATATTAACGTACCATTTCTCCATTTGTCTGCAATAGGTGTAATTTCTGTAGCGTCAGACCATTTTCTTAAAATCTTTTTTAAGCTGCTTTCAACATCCATAAAACTAACGGCGTCAACTTCATCATTTACAGCTTCTATAGTTTCAAAAGTATCGTTAAGAGCAATGGTTTCTAGACCGCTTTCTATAAAAGTAACCCAATATTGTTTGTGGTCTACGTTGGTTACCACTCCAAAACCAAATTCTGAATGCTTAATTCTAGAGCCTATTCCTAATAAATTCATTTTAAATAATTTTAATTAATGCGTTGTAGTGTAATGTCAAAAACAATAATGTCTCCAGGTTGTATTGTTCCAGAACCTCTTGTGCCATAGGCTATTTTGGAGGGTAAAATAAAAGTACCAGAACCACCGGGTTTTAAAAGTCTAATGCCTTCACTAAAACCAGGAACTACTTGTTGTAAATTAAAAGTAGCACTTTCAGAACTGTCAAAAGATGTACCGTCTAAAAAGTAACCATTGTATCCCACTGTAACTGTAGAGTTAAAAGTAGGTGAGTTTCCATTTCCAGAATTGCTTATAATATAATATAAGTCAGACCCTGTTTTTTGAGCGTTTAAATTATTTTCTAATAAATAAGCTTCAATGTCTGCAATGTTTTCTGCATCAAAATTCTCATCTTCAGAACAAGAAAAACTAATTGCTACAATTAATATATAAAGTATTTTTTTCATTTGATAAATATTTTTGTAAATATAATTGTTTCTAAAAAGAAGTAGAAATTTAAAAGATATTTTTAGTGTTAAAAGTTGCAAAACTATTACGACTTATTTATTTATGAAGGAATGGAAAGTTGTGAATCCTTGTGCATTTAAAGCCTCAATTTAACTGCTGTTATATATGGCGTGTTTTAAGTATTAAAGCCAAAAAAAAAGCTAAGGGTTTTTGCTGTTTCATAATTTTTGTTGCCTATATTGGCTATTCTTTTGGTAATGATTTGTTTCTTTTTTTAATAAACAGATATGAGATAAACGTAGTAAAATTAAATGAATGAAAAAGAATAGCTCAATCGCAATTTGGATAAATAGAATTTTAATAACGCTTTTTATTGGTTCTTTGTTATTTGCAATTTTTGATTCGGAATATTTAGTATATTCCTTTTTAATTGCTTTTCCTTTAGGTGTTTTTCAGCTTTTCTCTTTTTTATTTTCAATTATTCGTTACAAGAAATTAGCTAGTATGGCTAGGAAGTATGTGTTAATTTACAGCGTTGTTTTTGTTGCTTATTTGCTGTTTACATTTATTTATTTGGTGTATTTAAAGTCTTTTTACTTTGTGGTTTTAGAATATGGTATGCAATTTATTCCAGTGTTGCTATCACTTTTTTGGACCTTTATTTTAGAAACTTCAAAATATGAATAAAGAATAAATTTTGAATACTTCTTAGAAGCTTGTTTAAAGTTAATGTTTTTACATTTAATTTAACGTATCAGTTTTGCTAATTTAATTAAAATTGGCATGTTTTTTGGTGCTAATTGAAAAAAAACATACAATGAAACATATTCAAATTATAGGATTACTTGCGGTTGTATTTTTATCATCTTGCAGTGTTGTTAAAGTAACTACAGATTTTGATGACGATATAGATTTTAAAAAATATAAAACCTATGCATTTTATAAATCAGGAATTGATAAAGCAGAAATTTCTGACTTAGATAAAAAAAGAATTTTAAGAGCAATAGAAACAGAACTAGAGTTACAAGGTTTTGTGAAATCTACCAGCCCAGATATTTTGGTAAGTATTTTTACAAAATCTAGAGAAAAAGTAAATTTAAATCAAAACAATAATTTTGCATGGGGCGCAGGTTTTGGCTGGGGCTGGGGTTGGAATCCTTGGTTATGGAATGGAGCGAATAATAATTTAAATGTTTCGCAATATACAGAAGGAACTTTGTTTATAGATTTTATCGACAAAAATAAAAAGGAATTGGTTTGGCAAGGAGTAGGCACTGGGGCTCTAAGAACACAAAATAGGGCTAAAAAAGAAGAACGAATTCAAGAGTTCGTGCAAGAGATTATTTCTAGGTTTCCTCCAGGAGAAGATAAAAACTAAAAAAAAAGCGTTCTCAAGAACGCTTTTTTTATGTTTTAAAGTTCTATTTTTGTGATGAAATGCTAAAGTGTTAGATGCATGTATAATAAAAGAGTACCTTTAGAAGAAGGAGATTTTTATGAAAATGAGCAAGGGTATAAAGTTTTTACTGCACAATTTCATTTAAAAAGAGGTCATTGCTGTAAAAGTGGTTGTAAGCATTGCCCTTATGGGTATGACAAGAAAACAGATAGCTTTCAATAAATAGTGACTTTTAATAGAAAACGGTTTCTTAATATTAAGATAAATAGAAGTAATAATGATAAAAAGAATTTTAATTTTAGTAGTAGCAATTCAGTTGGTGAGTTGTGCAGAATTGCAAAATGTAGTGAGTAACTTACCTAGTGGTGGAGGTGCTTTATCTCAAGCACAAATAGGCAATGGTTTAAAGCAAGCGTTAGAAAATGGTATTAAAAATCAGGTAAGTAAGTTAACTACAAAAGATGGTTTTTTAACTAATGAATTGGTGAAAATAGCAATGCCACAAGAACTACAATCTGTAGAGAAAGCTTTACGTAAAATTGGTTTAGGTAGTTTGGCAGATAAAGGAGTTGCAGCATTAAACACAGCGGCTTCTGACGCTGTAAAAACAGCGACACCAATATTTGTAAGTGCAGTAAAAGAAATGTCTTTTGCAGATGCTAAAAATATCCTTTTAGGAGAAAATACTGCGGCTACTACTTATTTACAATCTAAAACTCAAGAAAACTTGTATAATAGCTTTTCACCAGTAATTAATAACTCTTTTTCTAAAGTTGGTGCAGATAAAATTTGGTCTAATTTAATTGCGAAATACAATACCATACCATTTACTAAAAAAGTAAATCCAGATTTAACGGCTTACGTTACAGAAAAAGCTTTAAAAGGGGTTTTTACTATGATAGAGGTGGAAGAGAAAGGAATTAGAGAAAAAGCAGGGTTAAGAAATACTGCTTTACTAAAACAAGTTTTTGCTCTGCAAGACAACAAGTAATTTATAGTATTTGTTTTAAAACATACTTCGATTCAAAATTCTGAGTTTAGCATCAAAAATTGATAGCATGCACTTAGGGTAAGTTTTTATTTTAGAACTGCAAAAAGTATTGCTATTAAGGTGCTTCTAAGTATAGTTTTAAACCTTTTTAAGTTTTAAAACTTTAATAAAAATTATTAAGTAAGCTGTTTTTATAAAAATTTATCAAAGGCAATTAATTTCCTATGTTTTTGGTAATGGTAAAGAAAACCTTATACATACTATTGAAAAAAACATTCTTCATATTCTGCTGTTGTTTTTTTGATTTTTCGTTGAAAAATATGTTTTTCATCAATGGAAAAAGCTCGTTAGAAAAAAACAACGGCAATTATTTTAACTTTTAAGTTTAATTTACTAAAAATAGAAAAGGCTATTTTTAGTAAACCACATATAATTATAATTTTTAAGCGTTTAAAAATTAGGGTTATAAATTGTAATACCTTAAGAAAATATTAATTAGAAGACTTAAATATATTTTAGGGGTTTTTGTTAAAAAAAAATACACTTTTATTTGGGAAGTTTTATATATTAAAACACTAGACCTCTTTACGTTATATTTATCAAAAAACGATTTTCGATAAAAATAATTTAACGATTTTAGCATTTCGTTAAATTATATTTAAAATTATTGCGTCAATATTTTTTGTTTTAGGAAAAATTTAAGAAATTTGCAGCAACTAATTCAAACAAATAGAAAATGAAAAAAAATTTAAAAAGACCTTTATTTTTTGCTATGCTTTTTTGTGTAATTTTAATAACAAATGCGCAAAAAAAAATTATAACTGGAACTGTAAAGGATAACAACAGTGTTTTACCCGGAGTTTCTATTTTAATAAAAGGAACAGCCAAAGGTACAGAAACAGATTTTGATGGAAACTTTAGTATAAATGCTAGTCAAGGAGATATTCTTGTTTTTAGTTATTTAGGTTACAAAAAGGTAGAAAAAACAATTTCAAATAGCAATTTGCTTAATATTACTCTGGTAGAGGATGCAAGTTCTTTAAATGAAGTAGTAGTTGTAGCTTACGGAACCCAATCAAGAGCATCTCTTACAGGTTCTGTAAGTGTTATTGATGCAAAGCAGATTGAAGCATCAACCTTTTCAAACCCAGTAAAAAGTTTAGAAGGACTAGTATCAGGATTAAGAATTATTCAAGCTGATGGGCAACCTGGATCAGATCCTATAATTAGAATACGAGGATTTGGATCTATTAATGCAGATAGTGCTCCTCTTATTGTTTTAGATGGTGTACCTTATACAGGAAGTCTTAATAGTATAAATCCTCAGGACATTGAATCTACAAGTGTTTTAAAAGATGCCTCTTCTACTTCTCTTTATGGAAATAAAGCTTCTAATGGAGTTTTATTAATTACTACCAAGAAAGGGAGTAAAAACAAAACTTTAATAAATATTGATACTAGATATGGTATAACGCAAAGAGGTACAAAAGAATATGATATAATTAAAACTCCCGGAGAATTTTATGAATCGTATCATAGTGTGTTAGCAAATTCTGAGTTTTATGCACAAGGACAAGCAGGCACACCTGTAACAATAGCTCAAGCAAGACAAACAGCATCTAATAATTTAATAGGGGCTTTAGGTTACAATTTATACGATGTTTCAGACGAAACCTTGGTTGATCCTCTTACAGGGAAATTAAATAGTGCTGCAAACTTGTTAGTTAATGATAGGTGGGAAGATGAGTTGTTTAGAAATCAAGCTACTTTTAGCTCAACAAATTTAAATGTTTCAGGTGGTTCAGAAAACACAACCTATTACTTTTCTTTAGGTACAGAAGAAAATAATGGTTATACAGTAAGAAGTAACTTTAAAAGACACACAGCTCGTTTTAAAGTTAATGCTAGAAAAATAGCTAGAGTATTATCTTTAACAGGAGATGTTTCTTATGCTAAATCTTATAGTCAATCAGTGCCAGGAGATGGTGGTAATACTTTTTCAAACGCTTTCTTTTGGACAAGAAGAATTGCGCCTGTTTTTCCAGTATTTCAATATGATGCTGATTGGAATCCAATATTAAATCCAAATAACCCTGGGGGTAGAGCTTATGACTTTGGTGTTCCTCAAGATTTCGGAGGAGGCAATATAAGAGGTCCTAGAAATTATGCTCCAGGAGAACATCCGCTTGCAGTAATAGAGAATACTACGGAGACAAATGAAAGAGATAATTTTAATATCGGTTTTAGAGCTAAAATTGATTTACCTTTTGATATAAAATTTGAATATGTAGCAAACCTTTTAACAGAAATAGATCAAGGTACAGATTTTACAAGACCAGGAGCTGGTGCATTTGCAGCATCTCAAAATGGTTTATTAACTAATAACAGAGATAATTTTTCTGCGTTTACCAATCAACAATTATTAACTTGGAAAAATTCTAAGGGTCGTAACAGTTATGATGTTCTTTTAGGACATGAAACTTATGAGGAAAATTTTACCACTTTGGGTCTTACAAAGTATAATATTGTAGGTGGTTTTAGTCCAATATTAGATAACACTTCTAAATATATTAGTGCTAGTAATTATAATACAAGTTATGTTACAGAGGGTTATTTTTCTAGATTTATTTATGGATTAGATAATAGTTATTATATTAACTTAACAGGAAGGTATGATGCTTCATCTGTTTTTGATCCTAGTGTGCGTTGGGGAGCTTTTTGGTCTGCTGGTGCGTCATGGGTTATTAGTAATGAAGAATTTATGAAAGATTTTTCTGATACTATTGGTTATGCTAAATTAGCAGCAAACTATGGTACAACAGGTAATGACAGAATATTATATCCTGGAGGCGGAAGAAATTTGGTAGCTTTTGAAAATCAATACGAAGTTGATGAAAATAACGAAGAATTAACTGCGCAGCTTTTATTCTTAGGAAACAATAAGTTAACATGGGAAAGAGCAGCTAGTTTTGATGTTGCTTTGGAGATGAGTTTGTTAGATAGGGTAAATCTTTCTTTAGGTTACTACAATAAAACATCAAACGATCTTTTATTTAATACACCACTTCGTGTTTCTTCTGGTAACCCGTCTATACCAGAAAATGTTGGTTCTATGGTAAACAGCGGATTTGAATTTGAAGTTGCTGTAGATGCTGTAAAAAAGGAAAAATTTAATGTAAATATTAACGCTAACCTTTCTACTTTAAAGAATGAAATTACAAAACTTCCAGTAGGAAGAGATTCTATTCAAAGTGGAAATTTTAGAAGAGTTGTTGGGAGAAGTATTTTTGATTATTATATGCGAAAATCTGCACCAGTAAACCCAGAAAACGGAAATGCAAGATGGTTTAAAGTAGACCCTGCAACCGGAGAGGATGTTATTACAGAAGTTTTTTCCGAAGCAGACAGGTATTTTTTAGATAAAAAAGCAATACCAGCAATAACAGGTGGTTTTGGTACAAACATTCAACTAGGTAACTTTTCTTTAGCAGTTCAGTTTGCATACCAATTAGGAGGTTACGGTATAGATAACGAGTTTTTTAGTTTATTGGGTGCAACAACCAATGTTACCAACTTTGCAGGCTATGATCAAACTTGGACAGTAGATAACCCAACTGCAAGTTTGCCTAGGGTAGATCCTTTAGAGACAGACCAATACAGAACTACAGACATGCGTTTAATAGATCAAAGTTACTTAAGTATTAATAATATTAATTTTGGATATCTATTAAAAAATGAAGTTACAAAAAAATATAATATAGAAAGTATTAGGCTTTATGGTACAATAAATAATGGTTTCTTGTTATATAGTGCAAGGCAAGGTTATGACCCAAGACTTAGTATAGCAGGTACATCATCTGCAGAATTTGGAGCCAATAGAACAATTTCATTTGGAGTAAATGTTAAACTTAATTAAATAAAATATTATGAAACTATATAAATTTTTTAAAATAAAAAATATAAAGTATTTAGCGCTGTTTGTTATTGCCGCTTTAGGTACATCATGTGCAGATTTAGATCAAAATTTTGAAGATGAAAGATATTTAACCACTTCTCATTTTAATGAAATATCAGCATCTGGAGGTACTGTTGGTATAGAAGCTATAGATGGTGCTATTCTATCTTATTTTAGAGATGGAGAAAATGGAGAAATTGAATTCGGAATGAAAGCAATTGATCTAGGAATGGATTTAAGAAGTAATGATATCGACATGAGCAGAAGCACCTGGTTTGGAGCTTGGAATAGATATGACAATACTATTTTAACATCAGGTGATAATGATTTTATTTGGACATTTTTTTACAGAATAATTAAAGATTCAAATGAAGTAATCAATCTTATTCCTGATACAGCAACAGACGAAAATGTTCTTGCTTTTAAACACAAAGCTTACGCTTACAGAGCTATTGCTTATTTTTATTTATTACGTATATATCAACACACAAAGGCAGTTGATTCAGAACTATCAATTCCTCTAAACAACGGTGCAGAACTTGGTTCGCCAAAAGTTCCTGTTGGTGAAGTAAAAATGCAAATACTTAGTGATTTAACATTAGCTTATAACGGATTAAAAAACTACAATAGACCAAGCGTACAAGTGGTAGATGCTAATGTAGTTGCCGCTTATTTAGCTAGATATCATTTAACTTATGAAAATTGGTCTGAGGCAGAGAAATTTGCAGATATTGCAATGAAGGTAGGTTCTTTGAGTACAGATGTAATGCATGGTTTTGATGAGTTATCTTTATCAGAAACAATATGGGGTGCAGAAGTTACTGCAACTACCTCAGAAATATATCAATCTTTCTTTTCGCATATAAGTCAGATAAATGATGGGTATAGTGGTTGGAATCATTTTAAAACCGTAAACTCTAACTTGTATAATATGATACCAGACACTGATAGAAGAAAACAATGGTTTGCTGATCAAGAATATTCTTCTGGTGTGGTAATTGTTCCAGGAACTTGGAGTCATTATAATATTACGCCTAAATACACAAGTTTAAAATTTATAGCACAACCTGGACCAGGAGTGTTTATTGGAGATTATATATATTTAAGAAATGCTGAATTTTATTTAACAAAAGCAGAAGCATTAGCAAGACAAAATAAAATTGCTGAAGCACAACAAGTTTTGTTTGACCTTAATACTACTCGTGATGATGCTTATGTGAAATCTACAAATACTGGTCAAAGCTTAATAGACGAGATATTAATGTATCGTAGAATAGAATTGTGGGGAGAAGGATTAGCTTCTTTTGATATGGCTAGAAACGGTGTTGGTTTAAATAGGCAAGATGGAAGAGAAAATTTAGTACAACCAGGAGCAGATATTGTAATACCAGCATTAGATCCTAAAATGATTTTTGAAATTCCTATCAGAGAAATTGACGGAAATCCAGATATTAATTAGTAATACCTATTTAAGTAATATTTTAAAGCCAGAGAATTTTTCTCTGGCTTTTTTAATTATAAGAAAAAAAATCTTAAAGATTTTATTATAAAAACATGGTCATTTGTAGTTGCAGTTCTTTTGCTTTTTCTGCAGCCTTTTCTGCAAAATCTGTATTGTTAGAAGCATAAATAATTCCTCGAGAAGAGTTTATTAAAAGACCAATATTTTCTGATAAACCATATTTACAAACATCTTGCAAGCTGCCACCTTGTGCACCAACTCCTGGCACTAATAGAAAAGAATTAGGTACAATTTTTCTAATTTCTTTAAAATATTCCGCCTTTGTTGCACCAACAACATACATTAGGTTTTCTGAATTTTGCCAAGATTTAGAAGTTTCTAAAACATGTTTGTAAAGCTCAATATCGTCTATTTTTTTGGTCTGAAAATCAAAAGCTCCCTTATTAGAAGTTAAGGCTAGCATAATGGTATGTTTATTTTTAAAAGCTAAAAAAGGTTCTATAGAATCTTTACCCATATAAGGGGCAACAGTTACAGAATCAAACGCTAAATCTTCTAAAAATGCCTTTGCGTACATGGTAGACGTATTTCCAATATCTCCTCTTTTTGCGTCGGCAATGGTATATATTTCTGGGTAATTTGTATTTAAATAATTAATAGTTTTTTCTAAAGATTGCCATCCTTTTAAACCATAAGCTTCATAAAAAGCTGTGTTAGGCTTGTAAGCCACACAAAGGTGGTGAGTAGCATCTATAATGGTTTTGTTAAAAGCAAAAATAGGATCTTCATCAGCTAACAAATGACTTGGAATTTTGTTTAAATCAACATCTAATCCAATACATAAAAACGATTTTTTCTTTCTAATTTGGGCAACAAGTTCTTGTGTGGTCATAATTTTTATAAAGTTGCACAAAAATACTTTATTTTGTAAGCTTTTCAACCAGAACAAGACAAAAAATTAAATATAATTTAAAATATAATGAATCAAATTACCCTAATTTGTATGCTCTTTTTAATGAGTTGTAATTTAGAAAAACCTACACAATTTTCTGAATTGGCATTAAAGGATAGCGCATATGCATTAAACAAAGAGTCGTTTACAATAAAGGCAATTTTAGAGAAGTATAAAGGCAAAAAAATAGTAATAGATGTTTGGGCTTCCTGGTGTGGAGATTGCATAAGAGCTTTGCCTGCGGTAAGAAATTTGCAAAAGAGTTATCCCAATGTAGTTTTTTTATTTTTATCTGTAGATACTAGTAAAACTGCATGGAAAAACGGTGTAAGAAGATTTAATTTGCAAGGAGAACATTATAATTTACCAAAAGGAATGAAAGATGGCGATTTTGTAGATTTTATTAATTTAGGATGGATACCAAGATATATGGTTATTGATGAAACCGGCAAAATAGCACTTTTTAAAGCCACAAGCGCCTCAGACTCTGATATTGAAAAAGCTTTGAATACGGTTTTATAAATCGTTTTAGTAACTATTTATATAATCGTATTAAAATTAGTTTTGGTTTCTTAAATTTACATCAGAATTTAAAAGTTAAAAAACTGTTTTTAAAACATTAAAATACTAATTATGAGAACTAAGATTGTTGCCGGAAATTGGAAACTAAACAATACAAAAGAAGAGAGTAAAACGTTAATTAAAGATTTAAAGAAAGCAATAGAAGATAAGAAACTAAAAAACACGCGTGTTATTGTAGCGCCAACATTTGTAAATTTAGCTTCCTCTGTAAAAACTGCAAAAAAATCTAAAATAGAAGTAGTTGCACAGAACATGCATCAAGCAAAAAATGGTGCATATACAGGCGAGGTTTCTGCAGAAATGTTAAAAGCTATTGGTGTAAAAACTGTAATTTTAGGACACTCAGAAAGAAGAACCTATTTTAATGAAACAGATGCCGCTTTGGCAGAAAAAGTAAATACAATCTTAGAAAACAAAATGGAAACTATTTTTTGTTTTGGAGAATTGTTAGAAGATAGAAAAGCAGACAAGCACTTTGAAGTAGTAGAAAGTCAATTAAGTAATGCTTTATTTCATTTAAAAGGCGCAGATTTTAAAAGTATTATTTTAGCTTATGAACCAGTTTGGGCAATTGGTACAGGAGAAACTGCAAGTCCAGAACAAGCACAAGAAATGCATGCGTTTATTAGAAGCATTATAGAAAAGAAATATACTAAAGAAGTAGCAGATAATGTATCTATTTTATACGGTGGAAGTGTAAAACCAGCAAACGCAGAAGAAATTTTTTCTAAGCCAGATGTAGATGGTGGTTTAATTGGTGGTGCTGCATTAAAAGTAGCTGATTTTACAGCTATTATTAAAGCAATATAAAAGGCGTTTTTCTAAACAAAAACCAATAAATTTGCATTGAGATTTTTAAAATCTTGATGCATTTTTTTTAGAATAATTTTATGGATAATATTTATATAGAATACAATTTTACGGTTGCACCAAAAGAACCAGCTACAGAAATTTTAATAGCAGAATTAGGTAATATAGGTTTTGAAAGTTTTGTAGAAACAGAAAATGGTGTAACGGCTTACATTCAGAAAAACGATTGGAATGCAGGTATTTTAGAAACCGTTTTTGTATTAAATTCTAAAGAATTTTCTATTAAATACAATCAAAAAGAAGTAGCACAAACCAATTGGAATGCAGAATGGGAAAAGAATTTTGAACCCATACAAGTAGATGGTTTAGTAAGTATAAGAGCACCTTTTCATAATAATCCTAATTTAAAATATGATATTGTAATAGAACCTAAAATGAGTTTTGGTACAGGACATCATGAAACCACACACATGATGGTGCAACATTTATTAAATTTAAATTTAGAAAATAAAAAAGTGCTAGATATGGGTTGTGGCACCGGAATTTTAGCAATTTTTGCAGAAATGAAAGGCGCAAAACCTTTAGATGCTATAGATATTGATAATTGGTGTTATGAAAATTCTTTAGAAAATGTTACGCGCAACAATTGCAAACATATTAGTGTTTACGAAGGCGATTCATCTTTATTAATCAATAAAAAGTACAACGTAATTATTGCAAACATCAACAGAAATATTTTATTGATGGATATGGAAATTTACACCAATTGTTTAGAAGAAAAAGGAATTTTATTGTTAAGCGGTTTTTATGAAGAAGACATACCCGTTATAGATGCAGAAGTTTCTAAATACAATTTAAAATTAGAAACATATATACAACGTAACAATTGGGTTGCATTAAAATATAATAAGTCTTAATTTTGCAAGTATGAGTACAAAAGAAAAAATACAAGAAGAAGTAGACGTATTAGAGCAAGAAGTATTTCAGCATGAAATTGTGTTGCATAACGATGATGTAAATACTTTTGATCATGTAATAGATTCTTTAGTGGCCGTTTGCGATCATAGTTTTGAGCAAGCAGAACAATGTGCAACCTTGGTACATTATAAAGGAAAATGTACCGTAAAATCTGGCGAGTTTAAAGATTTAGAACCAAGATGTTCTAAATTACTACAATTAGGCCTTTCTGCAGAATTAATTTAATATGGATACTATTCTAGATTATTTTGAGTTTTCAGATTTCTTTACAGATAAAAGTGAAGCTTTTTCTGGAAATGAGATTGCTATAAGAGCGCTAAATGAAACGCATTTTTTAATTTTCGAAAAAGAAAATGAACAATTTAATTTGTATGTTTCTCGCTATGTTCATAAAAAAGATGTAGGTAAAAATAAACCTGAGATTTTAGAATTGGTGGTAAAAAACTACAAGAAAAGCCTACCAGAGCACAGAATTGCGCTTCGAAAATATATTGAGTAAATCTACTCATAAAAAAAATATTACTTTTTCTTTTAAATTTTGTGACTTTTTAAATTATATAGTGTCTTAACTATAGAAGATAAAAAAAAATGAAAATTAAATACTTACTTATTTTGGTTGTTTTGCTGGTTCCTTTTATAGGATATGCACAAGTTGTGCCACCACCAATTCCGCCACCGCCGCCACCTGGTTTACCAATAGATGGTTTTGAGGTAATTTTAATAGCTTTAGGTGTTTTTCTAGGTGTATTTAAGATTTTTAAAGATAGTAGTAGTTAGTATTTTTATACTAAGTTTGGTTAGACGAAAACCCCAAGTGTTATGCTTGGGGTTTTTAAATTGATATTGTTTTGTGTTTTTCAATTAACAATGAGCTTAACAAGGGGCTTAAGCCCATTGTAATAAACTAACTAGCTTCTACAATTGCAATTTCTTCCTCAGTTAAACCATACAATTCATAAACCATTTTATCTATTGCTGCATCTGTTTGGTTTATTTGGATTTGTAGTGCTTGGGCTTTTTGCTTGTTTTCTTCAAAAAGCTCTAACCACTCAAACTCGTCTTTTTTTGCAAGTGGCTTAACAAGGGGCTTAAGCCCCTTGCAATTCTTGTTGCTGACTTTTATGGCCTTATTGAGTTCTTTTATAAAGTCTCCAAATTCTAACTCGTGCCAGTTTTGTAGTTTTTTGGAGAGTTTTTCTAATTGGAATTTTTGTTTGAGGTAGGTTTGGAGTTTTAATACTATCTTTTGAAAATTTTTGGTTATAGATAGCATTATATCTACTTTATCAATAAAAGGTATTTGTTTTGTATGAATTATATTCTTTATTGGTAGGTTTTTCACTTGGGCTATTCTTATTTTAGGAAATACATTAGTGTTTGCAGCATATTTATTTTTATAATAAAACTGCATTAAAGATGAATTAATAAGACCTAGTAAATATTTGTAATCAAAATTATCTTTACACAACAGAATAGAATATAAACTTCTATTTTGTTGTAATTTTTCAGAAACATAAAAGCTTGTAATTCGATTTCCTGTTTCTCGAATTACTATTCTTTCATTGTCAAAAAAACTATTATCTTTTTTGTATTTACCATAAGTTTCTTTTGAAATTGATTTATAGTTTTTAATTAAATACCTAGCTACATCCTCACCTGTAATTATTTTAATATTTGAAAGGTCAAATTCTAGAACTTTATCTTTACCTATTTCTAACCCACGTTTTATTTTAGTTAAATCTGAAAGGTATATTGAATCTTTTTGAATTTTATTTATTAAAATTCCATTTGGAATAAAATTATCCCAAATTTGATTATTGTTCATAGATTTTTCTGCTATTAATATTGCTGTAGGCATCTGAACATCCTGAAAAACCCCATCACCTTTATCTGATATTTCTATAATATTTGTATTCTCAAGTAAAAATTCTCTCAAGCTTTCGTACCTCAATCCTTTAATAAATAAAGAAGGAGTTATATAAGAAAAGATACCTTTAGCTTTTAGTATTTCTATTCCTTTTTCATAAAAAAACGCGTATAAATCACCACATTTAGAGGTCTGATATTTTTTATCATAGAATACTTTATCTTTATTAACTTGTACATAAGGCGGATTGCCAATAATCACATCAAAACCACCTGTATATTCCGTTTTAAAAGCTTTCGCTTTTGTACAACACATCGCATCTATAATTTGTTGCGTTGCTTTTTTATGCGCTGGTAATTCGTGTTTTGCTCTATTGGTTTGTATGTATTTTACAGTGTTGTAAAGTTGCTCTTCAGAAGTTATTTCTTTTGGTGCACTGTATTTTTGTTGCCATAAAGGTTTGTTGTTTTCTTTTTCTTTTTCCTTTTTTGCAAGGGGCTTAAGCCCCTTGTTATTCCCCTTGTTGTCTCTCTTGTTGTTGTAAGAAGTACGCCCTTTTATTTTTTGCATAATGGCAGGTATTTCTTCCAATTCGCAAACCAATAATAAATGAATATGATCTGCACAAATGTTGTATGCCAATAGGTTTAAATTGTCTTCTTGTACAATTTCTGCAATGGTTTTACTAATGTTGGCATCGTCTTCTGGCGTAAAATAAATTACATTTGGGTAAGGATTTGTACCCATTTCTCTGCGTTCTCTAACTTTATATTTTTCCATTCTTGTAGAGGTTCTACTATCATGAATGGCTGTTGTTATATGATAAGGTTTTTTGTTTTTTTCTTTAAATACGTTAGGAAATTGTGTTTCCCAATGAAAAGCTTTATCGCCAGCAACGGTTTTACTATCAATTAAAGAATTACCACATTTTATATTGCTGCTTAAATCGTTTAGTTTTCTACGAGGTTGTGCTGTACGTAACCATAAAGAGAGTTTGGCAATTTCTACAGACTCTTCGTTTAAATCTACTCCAAAAATGTTGTTTTCTAAAATGGTGTTTTCAATATCAGAAAACTGTAAACCACCACCCAAAACTTTGGTTTTTAATTCGTCTATATACGTATGTTCTGCAATTAAAAAGTTTAAGGCTTGGTTTAAAAATGCACCAGAGCCACAAGCTGGGTCGCAAATGGTAAGTTGTAACAACCAAGTTCTATATGCATCTAAAAGAGCAACCAAATTTTTAATGGTTTCGCTTTTTCTGTTTTTACGTCCTTTAAAGTATTCTTCTTCTTTAATGCCTAATTCTGCTTTTTTTTCTTCACACAATTTACCAACCGTATTTTCTACAATGTATTTGGTAATATATTTGGGTGTGTAAAAAACACCATCTTTTTTACGTTTGCTTTTTTGTTTGTCAAAATCTGCACCTTCAATTTCCGCATTTACGCTTTCTATTTCATTTAAAGAGTTTTCAAAAATATGACCTAGAATATTTACATCTACTTGGCTTTCAAAATCGTAACCTGCTAATTTGTGGGTGTGTTTGTAAAGTAAATCGCTATTTATTGTTAAGCTATCTAGTAAAGCATCTGGTTTAAAAAGACCACCATTATAGGCGTAAATTTCTCCTCTGCTTTTTGTACCTTTTCTTCCTTGGTCTAAAAAGTGAAAATATTGTTTAAAAAGATTGTATAATGGTCTGTCATCACCAAAATCTATATCTGCTTTCCATTTTTGTAATATAAGTTCTGTACTATTTGCTGGTAATAAACTTCTGTCTTCTGCAAAAAAGATAAATAAGAAACGGTCTATTAGTTTTTGAGATTTTTTAAAGAGCGCTAGTTTTGTTGTTTTTTCTTGATGTAACAAAGGACTTTCACTGTTATGCAAGAGACTTTCATTTTTATGCAAGGGACTTAAGTCCCTTGTTAAGCCCCTTGTCATGTTTTGTTTTACCAAATCTCTGTACAATTCTCTTTTAAAAAGAGAGTAATCTTTGTAAAAATCTTTGGTAATTTTTTCTTCTTGTACAATAGATGCTTCTTTAATTTTTAAAGCAACATTGGTTAATATATTGTCTTTATGTAAGCACAAGTAAAAGAGTTGAAAACGTTCTTTGGTAAGTTCAAATAAATTAAATTCTAAAAACTCTGTAGCATCATTAATATAAAAACGTAATTTCTCAAAATTAGAAGTAATTACATAAACACAACCTTTTTGGTTTGCTTTATAATCAAACGCTTGTTTGCGTATGCTTTCTAAATCTTTGGTATTGGTTCCTTTTAATTCTATAACAGCTAAGGCAACATCATTTTGTAAAATGGCGCCATCTGCTTTACGTGCATTATTCTGATTTTTATATTCTGCAACTAAATTAAAATTAGCTTTTGGTTTTAAGGTATAATCTAAGATATTTACAAACAACTCAGTTAAAAAAATACCTTGATATTCTTCTTCTTTAGAACTTCTTATGTTTTCTTGAATGGTAGGATTTAAAAAATACTTGGCATACTTTTTATAGGCTTTTTCTACTAAAGCCGTTTCTTGTAGGTTTATGTAATTCTTTAGAACAGAAGTTTGAAATAATGACATGTATAGCGTGCAATTTTTTAGAACTCTAAAAATAGAATTTTAATTGCAGATACATAAATTAATATTAAAAAAATACAACAATCTTGCGCTTATAAATGTTTTAATGTTGGTTTTTATTAAAAACATTTTTTGTAGCTTAATTTTAGAAAAAGCATTGCGCTTATTTGATATTTTAATGTTTGTTGTTAAGACTAAAAAATAAAGAACAAAATTATTACAAGTTCAGTTTTTAGGTTGATGTAGCGTAAAATAAAATATATTTTTCGGGCAAATTTCATGCAAATAAAAAAACCAGTCTTTACAAAGTTGTTGTAAAGTACTGGTTTTGTTGTGACCATGCTAGGATTCAAACCTAGAACCTCTTGAGCCGTAATCAAGTGCGCTATTCAGTTGCGCCACATGGCCTTTAAGCGGGTGCAAATATAAACGCATTTTTTTAATATAGAAAATCTATTGCGTTTTTTTATAAATTAATTTCCGCTTTGTAAGCATCTACAATTGGTTGTGCTTTTTCAACATCAACATTAAGTATCATTAATTCTACTGCACTTCTTGTTTCTCCAAACCCGCCAAGTCTTGCAGACTCTACACGATCTTTTATTATAGAATTTATTTTTAAATCATCTAGTCTGTTTTGTAAGCCTCTTACAATAATAGATGAACCTGAAAAAATGGTAACATGTTCTTTTGTCATAATAGTATGTTTTTATGTTAATGAATTTTTAGTAACAAAAGCCCGCCAACCAATTATGGCCAATTGTAGTTTGCTAGCTTTTGCAATATCCAATCTTTTTTTTGTGAAAGAAGGTAAAATAATCTTGTTAATTCTTGCAAGAATTTTAAATAGTTGTGTTTTCATTAAAAAAAATGTTTCTCAAATTTAATGAAAATAAACAACTCTTAAAAAAGAGTTGCTAAAACTTAGTTTTAGAATAGTATCGTAAAAATAAGATCTGTAAGGTCTTTAGCGGTAGTAATAATAATTGTTGTCATAGTAGTTGTTTTTAAGTTAGTAAAATGGGGTAATTTCGAAATTGTTTTCTCAATATATAACTAAAGAAAGCTTACTACCAAACAGATTGTGATATATTCATAAATTTGATTTTACATTTGTAACTAAAAATATTATTTTAGTTATAATATATAAGTTATAAACCTATATAGTTGTTGTTTTTATGAATAAATAATAGCTTTAAGTGTTATAAAGTGTAATAAAATAAAGTGATTTTTTGTGTTGTTTTTATAAACCAAAGGCAAATAGCTTGTTAAAACTTACCAAATGCACTGTTTTTATTTTTTTGATCTTCTTAAAGTGATAAAAATGTATCTTCGCAAAAAGTTTTTTTATGGATATTTTTTATGTAATACTTGGCTTTGTTTTACTAATTTTAGGTGGCGAGTTTTTAGTGAGATCTTCTATAGGCTTATCTTTTAAACTAAATTTGTCTAAAATGGTTATTGGTATGACTGTGGTTTCTTTTGCCACTTCTGCACCAGAATTATTAGTTAGTTTACAAGCTGCTTTAGATGGTTCTCCTGCAATAGCCATTAATAACGTAATTGGTTCTAATATTGCAAATATTGGTTTGGTTTTAGGTATTACTGCGTTAATTGGTCCTATTGCTGTAGATAAAGATTTTTATAAGCTTAATTGGCCTGCAATGATGCTTTTTTCTGGGGCATTGTATTATTTTTTATACAATGATAATGTGCTCACATTACTGGAAGGCGTATTCCTTTTAATTGCCTTGGCTGTATTTTTATTCATTTTGATAAAAAAAGCAAGAGAAGAGGAGCTAGAAGTTGAAGAAGTAGATGAATCTCTAGAAAAAGTTGGGTATACTAAAATTTTTATTTGGTTATTTATTGGTGGTGTTGCTTTGTATTTTGGTTCTGAATTTTTAGTAGATGGCGCAAAAAATATTGCTAAAAATATGGGCGTTAGTGAAGGTGTAATTTCTATAACCATGATTGCTATTGGTACAAGCGTGCCAGAATTAGCAGCTTCTTTAATTGCAATTGCAAAAGGAGAAAAGGCAATTTCTTTAGGAAATTTAATTGGGTCTAATATTTTTAATATTGCATCTGTTTTGGGTTTAACTGCCTTAATAAAGCAAATACCAATAACAGAACCACAAATATTGTCTAGAGATATCTTTTGGATGTTAGGTTTTGCTGCTGTTTTATTGCCTTTAGTTTTTATACCCAAAAAATTTATTTTAAGCAGATTTAAAGGATTCTTTTTGTTTGTTGGTTATATTGCGTTTATTTATTTAGTTTTTAAAACTACTGCATAAAAAAAAGCTCGCAAATTTAATTTGCGAGCTTTTTGTTTAAATTTATTTTACTAAAATTATTTAATTGGCTTAACCGTTTTAATAATTCTTGCAGCAATTTTATATGGATCTCCATTAGAAGAAGGTCTTCTATCTTCTAACCATCCTTTATATCCTTTTTCTACAGCGATAATTGGAATACGAATTGAAGCTCCTCTATCTGAAACTCCCCAAGAGAAATCGTTAATAGATGCAGTTTCATGTAAACCAGTTAAACGTTGCTCGTTAAACTCACCATAAACAGCAATATGCTCTTTTGTGTAAGGTCTAAAAGCTTCACAGATTTCTGCGTACTTTTCTTTAGAACCACAAGTTCTTAAGATAGAGTTAGAGAAGTTTGCGTGCATTCCAGAACCGTTCCAGTCTCCTTTAATTGGTTTTGGGTGATACTCAATATACCAACCATATTTTTCAGTTAATCTGTCTAATAAATAACGTGCAATCCAAATTTCATCGCCCGCTTTTTTAGCTCCTTTGGCAAACAATTGGAATTCCCATTGTCCAGAAGCAACTTCTTGGTTAATTCCTTCAAAGTTTAAACCAGCATCAATACATAAATTAGCATGTTCTTCTACAAAATCTCTACCAAAAGTATTTTTTCCACCAACAGAACAGTAGTACATTCCTTGAGGACCTGGGTAACCACCAACTGGGAAACCTAAAGGTAACTGAGTCTTAGAATCCATAATAAAGTATTCTTGCTCAAAACCGAACCAGAAATCATTATCATCATCTTCTATTGTAGCTCTACCATTAGATTCGTGTGGAGTTCCGTCCGCATTTAAAACTTCTGTCATTACCAAGTATCCATTAATTCTTGCAGGATCTGGGTAAATTGCAACTGGCTTTAAAATACAGTCAGAAGAACCTCCTGAAGCTTGTTTTGTAGATGAACCATCAAAAGACCAATTTCCTAATTCTTCTACTGTTCCTTGAAAGTTTTCATGTTCTTCAACTTTGGTTTTACTTCTCATGTTCTGAGTTGGAAAGTAACCATCTAACCAAATGTATTCTAATTTAATTTTTGCCATAATAATTTAATGTGTGTAATGTTTACATCACAAAAATGGATTTTTTTGATTACATATCAAAAAAAATAGGGGTAAAATGTTTAATTTTGCCTAAAAATAATTTTATCCCTAATTTTTGTAGGGGTAGTTTGGTTAAAAATAAAAAAATTACCGTATAAATTCATAATATGTCAATTATTAGATTCAATGCCATAAAAGAAACCTTAAAAAGAGGTCCATTAAAAGTAAATCAACAAGAAAAAAGATCTACGCTTTTTGGTAAAAATGTGTTTAATAAGTATGCTATGCAACAGTATCTTACTAGAGCTGCGTATGAAAGTGTTATGAATGCCATAGACCATGGTACTAAAATAGATCGTAAAATTGCAGACCAAGTGGCTGTTAGCATGAAAGATTGGGCAATATCTAAAGGTGCAACACATTATACGCATTGGTTTCAGCCACTTACAGGTGCAA
The DNA here is from genome assembly GCF_947495205.1 of uncultured Polaribacter sp. Classification (GTDB taxonomy): domain Bacteria; phylum Bacteroidota; class Bacteroidia; order Flavobacteriales; family Flavobacteriaceae; genus Polaribacter. The sequence continues at coordinate 22,669 of NZ_CANLXV010000018.1, forward strand.
CTGCAGAAAAACATGATGCCTTTTTTGAATCTATAAATGGTAGTTTGGCCATGGAAAAATTTGATGGTGAGCAATTGGTACAACAAGAGCCAGATGCTTCTAGTTTTCCTAATGGAGGTATAAGAAATACTTTTGAGGCAAGAGGTTATACAGCTTGGGATCCAACATCGCCCGCTTTTGTGTATGAAACTACATTATGTATTCCTACTATTTTTGTAGCATATACAGGTGAAGCTTTAGATAATAAAACACCATTATTAAGAGCTTTACAGGCCATAGATACACATGCAACAGCTGTTTGTAAGTATTTTGATAAAAATGCAAATAAAGTATCTGCAACCTTGGGTTGGGAGCAAGAGTTTTTTTTAATTGATGATGCACTTGCCAATTCCAGACCAGATTTACAGTTAACAGGTAGAACGCTTTTAGGGCATTCTCCTGCAAAAGGACAACAATTAGACGATCATTATTTTGGTATCATTCCTGCAAGAGCAATGGCGTTTATGCAAGATTTAGAAGAAGAGTGTATGGTTTTAGGAATTCCTGTAAAAACTAGGCATAATGAGGTGGCACCAAATCAATTTGAAATTGCACCAATTTTTGAAGAAGCTAATTTAGCGGTAGATCACAATTCTTTATTAATGGATGTAATGCACAAAGTGTCTAAAAGACATCAATTTAAAGTATTATTTCACGAAAAACCTTTTTTTGGTATTAATGGTTCTGGTAAGCACAACAACTGGTCTTTGTCTTTAGATAATAAAACCAATTTGTTAAGCCCCGGTAAAACACCAATGAAAAATTTACAATTTTTAACTTTTTTTATAAATACCATTAAAGCAGTTTACGAGCATGAAGAATTGCTAAGATCTTCTGTGGCTTCTGCTGGTAACGAGTGTAGGTTGGGTTCTAATGAAGCTCCTTTACCTATTTTATCTGTGTTTATAGGAAGTCAGCTTTCTGCGGTTTTAGACGAGTTAGAAAATGTAACAAAAGGTAAGTTGTCTCCTCAAGAAAAAACCGATTTAAAATTAAATATCATTGGTAAAATTCCTGAAATTTTACTAGATAATACAGACAGAAACAGAACTTCTCCTTTTGCCTTTACGGGTAATAAATTCGAGTTTAGAGCAGTTGGTGCGCAAGAAAATTGTGCTAGCCCAATGACTGTTTTAAATACCATTGTTGCCAAACAACTGAAAGATTTTAAAGTAGAGGTAGATACTTTAATAGAAATCAAACGCTTAAAGAAAGACGAAGCTGTTTTTAATGTATTAAGAGAGTATATTAAAGCTAGTAAAAATATCCGTTTTGAAGGTGATGGTTATTCAAAAACATGGGAGAAAGAAGCGAAAAAAAGAGGTTTAAGTAATAATAAAACAACACCAGCGGCTTTAAAGATTAAAATTGATAAAAAAGTAATTGCACTTTACAAAGAAATGGATGTTATGAGCCCAGTTGAGGTAGAAGCGCGTTATGAAATTAAATTGCAAGAGTATTCTAAAAAGTTACAAATAGAAAGTAGAGTTTTAGGAGATATTGCAAGAAATCATGTGGTGCCAACTGCCATTATTTATCAGAATACATTATTAGAAAATACGAAAAACTTAAAAGAAATATTTGGTGCAGATTTCAAAAATATAGCAAAAGAGCAAATCGAATTAATTATGGTAATTTCTAGGCATATTACAGAAATTAATGCGCTTACTATAAAAATGATTGAAGAACGTAAAAATGCAGATAATTTTTCTGGTTTAAAATTAGCAGAACATTACTGCTATAAATTAAAACCATTTTTTGAGCAAATTCGTTTTCATTGCGATCAATTAGAAACTATGGTAGATGATAATTTGTGGCCAATAACCAAATATAGAGAATTACTGTTTACCAAATAATTATATTTTTATTGAAAGTCGTATAGTGCCTTAAAATGCATTAAATATTACTATTTGGTTTTCTAATAACCTTATTTCTAAAGCAAAAAAAAACATCTTCAAAAGAAGATGTTTTTTATGATTTCTATTTTTAATTTAATACAATAAAACTTTGGTTGTCTTTTACTGTAGCATATTGTTTCATAAGGTTTTTAATAACCGTATTTACTTCACAACCTGTGTGCTTAATCGCAATAATTTGCGGGTGAAGTCTCGTTTCTTTATCATAAATTTTTCCTTTAACAACACCAATTGCTTGCAGAAAAACTTGATTAATAGATGAGGTTATTTCTGAATTTATAGGAAGAATAGCCGTAATTTCTTTAGATTCTATACCTATAACTTGGTAACCCACTGTACCAGCAATATCTCCTTTTTGGGCAGCATTACCAATAGCAACCAAACTACTTATATCTATATTATTTTCTAAAGCACTAATGTTAGCAACAATGCGCAAGCCAATACCAATTTTAGCATAACCAAAACAATCGTTTTCGTCTGTGTTATTAATATTTTGAATAATGTATTTGTTGTAATCAATAGTTAATCTGTAAGTTCCTTTTTTAACAGATCTTCCAGAATAATGATATTCTAAATCACCAGATTCTGTAAACTTTTGTATGGTAGTTTCCATAGATTCATTGGGTACAAAATTTAAAACAGATTGTTTATCTATAGACATTTCTGTAGTAGATAAGTTTATAATTTTGTTTTCTGAGGAAGTACTTAAAACTAAAGATTTCACTTGAATAGGTGAAATTGGAATAAAATCTATGTATTTGTCTGCAGAGATTTGTGCTGTTAAACTAAATACTGTACATAGAACTGAAAGAAAACATATTTTCTTCATGGGGTTTAGGGAATTAGGGGTTAAAGTCCAAATATAGCAAATATTTAATATAAATAAACATTTACTTTAAAAAGTTTTATTACTTTTTTAATTATAAATACCTTTGTAGAAATAAAAATAAGAAATGAGCCAAGAAGTTTCTAGAAGATACGCGCAAAGAGGTGTTTCAGCATCAAAGGAAGATGTACATAATGCAATAAAGAATATAAACAAAGGTTTGTTTCCAAAAGCATTCTGTAAAATTGTACCAGATTATTTAACAAATGATGATGATTACTGTTTGATAATGCATGCAGATGGCGCAGGTACAAAATCTTCTTTGGCTTATATGTATTGGAAAGAAACGGGAGATATTGCTGTTTGGAAAGGTATTGCACAAGATGCATTAATTATGAATATTGATGATCTTTTATGTGTTGGAGCAACAGATAATATTATGTTATCTTCTACAATTGGTAGAAATAAAAGTAAAATTCCTGGAGAAGTTTTATCAGCAATCATTAACGGAACAGAAGAACTTATAGCAGATTTAAAAGGCTTTGGTGTAGCCATACATTCCACAGGCGGAGAAACTGCAGATGTAGGAGACTTGGTAAGAACCATTATTGTAGATTCTACAGTTACTGCAAGGATGAAACGTGCAGATGTTATAGACAATGCAAATATAAAAGCAGGAGACGTAATTGTAGGTTTAGAATCTTTTGGACAAGCAACTTATGAAACGGAATACAATGGTGGTATGGGCTCAAACGGATTAACATCTGCAAGACATGATGTTTTTCACAAATATTTAGCAGATAAATACCCAGAAAGCTTTGATGCTGCAGTGCCAAAAGAATTGGTGTATTCTGGAAATATGAAATTAACAGACAACGTAGAAAATGCACCGATTGATGCAGGTAAATTAGTTTTATCGCCAACAAGAACTTATGCACCAATTATTAAAGCAATTTTATCTCAATTTACTTCAAATGAAGTGCACGGAATGATACATTGTTCTGGTGGCGCACAAACCAAAATTTTACATTTTGTAGACAATTTACATATTGTAAAGGACAACATGTTTCCAATTCCGCCATTATTTAAATTAATACAAGAACAATCTAAAACGGATTGGAAAGAGATGTACCAAGTTTTTAACTGCGGGCATAGAATGGAAGTATATGTTTCTCCAGAAATTGCAGAAGATATTATTAAGATTTCTAAATCCTTTAATGTAGCTGCCAAAATTGTTGGTAGGGTTGAAGCTTTAGATTCTGCTGTAAAACAGAACAAGAAACTAACCATAAAAAGTGAGTTTGGTACTTTTGAGTATTAACCGTTAAAATTATTTCTTTTAGCAATTTGTTTGTTCTTATAATTTTTGAAATATCATAAATTATAAAAACTATCTAAATTTTGGTAGATTACTTAAAACAAGGTATTTTGTTGAATCTAAGTATTCATGATAACTAAATACGTATGCTAATTTCACCAGAAAAATTACAAGAAACACTTTCTCAACTTTTTATAAAGTATAAATTTACAGAACAAAAAGCAAATGCACTTGCAGCAGTATTTACAGATAGTACTTTAGATGGTGTAAGTTCTCATGGCATAAATCGTGTTCCTCTTTTTATAGATTATATTAAAAAAGGAATTATAAAGATAAATGCTGAAGCAGAACAAATAGCTTCTTTTGGAAATATTGAACGTTGGGATGGAAATTTTGGTCCAGGTATTTTAAATGCGCAAAAATGCACAACCAGAGCTATAGAATTGGCAAAAGAACATGGTATGGGTTTAGTTGCTTTGCGTAACACAAACCACTGGATGCGAGGAGGAACTTATGGCAAACAAGCTGTAGATAACAAATGTATTTCCATATTATTTACAAATACAAAAGCCAATATGCCACCTTGGGGTGGTAAAGATAGCAGAATTGGTAACAATCCTTTTGTGGTTTCTATTCCTAGAGAAAAAGGAAATATAGTTCTGGATATGGCAATGTCTCAGTTTGCGTTTGGTAAAATAAACGATTATAAACTTAAAGGAGAAAAATTACCCTATCATGGTGGTTGGGATCAAAACAACCAGCTTTCTAAAGACCCTGAAAAAATTTTATTGAAAGAAAGAGGTTTGCCTATAGGATATTGGAAAGGATCTGCACTTTCTATGGTTTTAGACATGTTGGCAACTATATTATCTGCAGGAAATTCTACAGCAAGAGTAAGTGCAAAAGAAATTGAAACAGGTATTTCTCAAGTATATATATGCATTTCTCCAGAGGTTTTTAATGATACAGATTTGCAACAAAAACTTATTGATGAGGTGGTAGATTTTACGCATAATGTAGCGCCTATAACTCCAGGAGATAAAACGTATTATCCAGGAGAAAAAAGTGCAAATACAAGAATAAAAAATCTAAAGGAAGGTGTAGTTTTTATAGAAGATGCTATTTGGAAACAATTACAAGCGCTTTAAAACTAATAAATAACCAAAAAATTAGCGCTTTAGATGCTGTTTTGGTTTTAGGATAAGATAAATAGGGAAGCAGTTGTAAATGAGTTGCCTAACTTGTTACATAGTATTGGTGTATTTGTAGAAAATTAAATCTTCTTTGTTTTTTAATAATTTACACCAACCGTCTTTTAAGAAATAATTTTTATCAGATATGTCTAGAATATCTTTAAACAAATGATCTGTAATTATAATGGCTTTATTCTTTTTTTCTTCAATAATTAAAGTTTTTATTTTTTGTATATAAAGTGGTGCTAAGTGCGAAAAAGGTTCATCTAATATCACAAGATCTACCTTGCTTTTTAAAAGAATATACGTTTCTATTAATCTGCGTTCTCCACCAGATAATATTTTAAATTTAATGTGCTTTTGTTTTTTAAATTCAGGAAAGTGGTTTAAAAAAGAATCTAAAGCAACATTAAAATAATTAAAAGCCTTTTGTAATGAGAATGTACTTGGAATAATATGAAATTGAGGTAAAAAGCGTATGTTGTTTTGAGTATATAAAGGTTTTAAAATTGGCTTATCATCAATTCTAATCAGTTTACTTTGTGGTTTTAATTCACCAAATAAAATTCGTAATAAAGATGTTTTTCCAGAACCATTGCTTCCTAAAATGCCCGTAATCTGCTTTTTTTCTGCCTTAAAATAAACCGATTTTAAAATTTCGGTCTTACCAAAATTTAAAATAACATTATCCATTTCTATTTTTTTCATAGAAAACAGCTTTTGTAAAGGGTAAATAGCAGTAAATTAAAACAAAATACAAAACCATATAATTTTAGTGTAGTAATTCCTAAATTATAGTAAAAGTATAAAGATTGTTTCTTAGGGTCGTTTATGTAATATTCATAAGCCCAAAGTAACCATGTTGCTGCAAATAATGTAATTATAGCTATTGCAGTTATCGATGTAAAGTGTAAAGCGAAAATGCAAGAAACAAGTGGGAATAAAAACTTTGTTTTAAGAAAAATAAAATAAAGTTTTAATTTGCTCATTTTTTTTGATTGAATACCATCAAATATAGTTAATTGAATTTAAAATATAATTCCGATAAAAATTGTAAATTCGCAATCCTAGAATAGTAAGTAAAATGATAGATAAGTTAAGAATTGTAAAGCAACGTTATGATGAGGTTTCTGATTTAATTATTCAGCCAGAAATTATTATGGATCAGAAGCGTTATGCGCAATTAATGAAGGAATATAAAGATTTAGGTGATGTTGTTAAAAAAGGAGATGAATACCAACAATTAACTGAAAATATAGAAGAGGCAAAAGAAATAATTGCAGATGGTTCTGATGCAGAAATGACAGAAATGGCAAAAATGCAGTTAGATGAGGCCAATACTAGAATTCCACAGTTAGAAGATGAAATTAAATTTTTATTAATACCAAAAGATCCAGAAGATTTTAAGAATGCCGTGGTAGAATTGCGCGCAGGAACTGGTGGTGATGAAGCAAGTATTTTTGCAGGAGATTTATTTAGAATGTATTCTAAATATTGCGAAAGTAAAGGATGGAAGGTTTCTACAGTAGATTATTCTGAAGGAACAAATGGTGGATTTAAAGAAATTCAGTTTGAAGTAAACGGCGCAGATGTTTATGGTATTTTAAAGTTTGAAGCTGGTGTGCATCGAGTGCAGCGTGTTCCGCAAACAGAAACTCAAGGACGTGTGCATACTTCTGCAGCTACTTGTATGGTTTTTCCTGAGGCAGAAGAGTTTGATGTAGAAATAAACCCAAAAGATGTAAGAATAGATTTTTTCTGTTCTTCTGGTCCTGGTGGGCAATCTGTAAATACTACCTATTCTGCTGTGCGTTTAACACACATACCAACTGGTTTGGTTGCACAATGTCAAGATCAAAAAAGTCAGCATAAAAATAAAGAGAAAGCTTTTAAAGTATTGCGTTCTCGTTTATATGATATGGAATTGGCTAAAAAACAGGCAGAAGATGCATTAAAACGTGGTTCTATGGTTTCTTCAGGAGATAGAAGTGCAAAAATTAGAACATACAATTATGCACAAGGAAGAGTTACAGATCATAGAATTGGTTTGTCTTTATATGATTTACCTAATATTATGAATGGCGATATTCAAAAAATAATAGACGAATTGATGTTGGCAGAAAACACAGAAAAGTTAAAAGAATTGGGAGATGGAATATAAGCGCTACACACTTTATTGTAATTAGCACAAAAAAACCTCAGAATTTTCTGAGGTTTTTTTTTGATCAAAAACTTTCAATCAAGTTAAAATTAAAAGTTTTGTATTACAATTTTAGAATTTAAAATTATTTTCCTGCCAAATGTAATTCAGTAAATTCTTTATTTATAGTTATGGTTTGCGTCTCTAAATTAATGGTATCTAAAGAAATTACTTCATTATCTATTTCAACAGTGGTTATTGTAAAAGGTAAATTATGTAAAACAATCTCAAATTTACTATAAGGAGCTTCATAATCTCCACGTTTGTGTTGTTGTATAATAAGTTCTTTCTTTTTACCTGTAACTTTAAAACTTCTTAAGCTAAACCTTCCTTTTTTATAATCATAACCGTCATGAGCATCATCATATAATTTAGAAGTTTCTATACCTTTTTTGTAATATACATCTAAAGTAATTTCATCAAAATCTTTTTCGCCAACATATTGTTGTACAGGATATTTAGGAATTACAGCGCCTTCTTTTATAAAAATTGGCATGCTATCTAAATCTGCATCTACCCAAATTTCTTTACCTCCTTCTACAACTTCATTTGTCCAGAAATTGTACCAATTACCTCTAGGAACGTACATTCTTCTCCCTTTTGCATTTGGCTCTTGTATAGGACAAACTAAAATTTTATCACCATAAACAAATTCATCACTTCTATAATGCGTTTGTGTATCTTCTTGGTCATATAAAACTAATGATTTTAAAATTGGTGTACCATCATTAATATGATCCCAAAAGGCAGTGTATAAATAAGGTAGAAGTTGGTATCTTAATTCTACAAATTTTCTTACAATGTTTGTAATTTCATCACCAAAAACCCAAGGTTCTTGGTTTCCATGGTCTCCAGAAGAATGTACTCTACAAAAAACATGAAAAATACCCAATTGAATCCATCTTGCAAATAATTCTCCTTGAGGTTGTTCTGCAAATCCACCAATATCAGAACCAGCAAAAGAAAAGCCAGACATTGCCATTCTTTGAGCTTGGTTATTGGCAACCGCCAAATGTTCCCAAGTAGCAACATTGTCTCCAAACCAAGTAGAGGTATATCTTTGCGCACCAGAATAGGCAGATCTTGTAATTACAAAAGGTCTTTTTGGATATGCGTATTTCTTTAAACCATGGTAAGTGGCACGCGCCATTTGTGTACCGTAAATATTATGGGCTTTTCTATGAGAGCATGGGTTGCCATCATAATCATGTCTTACATCATCTGGAAAAGATTTGTTAGGAACATCCATTACAGCTGGCTCGTTCATATCATTCCAAACTCCTTTTACACCAATATCTTCTATAAGCTCTTGAAATAGGCTAGACCACCATTCTCTAACTTCTGGTCTGGTATAATCTGGGAAATAACATTCTCCAGGCCAAACTTTCCCTTTCATATAAGGTCCGTCTGCACGTTTACAGAAATAGTCTTTGTCTAAAGCTTCTTTAAAAACGTCATATTCTAAATCTATTTTAATTCCTGGATCTATAATTACAACTGTTTTAAAGCCGTCATCTTCTAACTCTTTAACCATTCGTTTAGGGTCTGGAAAGTAATTTTTATCCCAAGTAAAACACCTAAAACCATCCATATAATCGATATCTAAATAAATAGCATCACATGGTATTTGTAAATCTCTAAAGGTTTTAGTGACTTCTTTTACGTTAGCTTCTGGATAATAACTCCATTTACATTGGTGAAAACCTAATGCCCAAAGTGGAGGTAAAGCATGTGGCTTACCTGTTAAATCTGTATAATTGGCAACAACATCTTCCATTTTTGGTCCGTAAATAAAATAGTAATTCATTTCACCACCGTGTGCCCAAAAACTAGTTACATTTCTACGTTCTTGCGCAAAATCAAAATGTGTTTTAAAGGTATTGTCAAAGAAAATACCATAAGATTTGTTGTCTTGAATAGCCGTATAAAACGGTATTGCTTTATAGATTGGATCTGTATTTTTACCAAAAGCATAGGAGTCTGTTGCCCAATTTTCAAAACGTTTGCCTTTTAAATTTACATCTACAGGCTTATCTCCCAAGCCATAAAAACTTTCTGCTTTTTGGCAAGTTTTACTCATTTTTACAATGTCTCCACCATATTGATAACTTTCTTCCCAATGAAAACCAATCTCGTCTTCATTTATTAATTTATGATCTAATGCATCGTAAATTTTTACTTGTAAATTTGTTTTTTCTACTTTACAAATTAATTTAGAAGTGGTAATACTATAATGTGTATCATCTTCAGAAATTTCTAAAAAACTGTAGCCTCTACTTGCGTGTATGGTAATTCCATAAGAAAAATCGTTTTCAAATTTACCTGCGGTGGCATATCTAAAACGAATTACACTGTCTCTAACCACTGTAAGCTGTAAAATTACGTTATTTGCTGTTGTAAAATAAAGTGTATCTACGTCTTTTTTATAATCTACAATATTGGATGGAAATAAATTTCCTTTCTGTTCTAGTTCTGTATTAACAATCATATATTGGCTGTTTATTTGCGAATAATATGCAAAAGTTGAGTATTTTTTGCAGTGATAAATTCAGTTATTATATAGCTAAAATATTGTTTATTTATTTAATAATGAAGTGAATAGATTTTCTTTTTTTAATATTCTGAAACGATTAAAAAAAAGCTAATTTTTTGTGAAATAGTAAAAATAAGTTCCTTTTTTTTGTTGTTTTCTTAGGTAAACAAAAGAAAGGAACTTGTATTTGGAAGTTTATTTGTATTTAAATGCTACCATTCCTAATGGTGGTAGTTGTAATTCTACAGAATTAGGTCTAGTATTCCATTCTTTTTTTTCTGAAGTGATTGTATTATTGTTATAATTTGCTGTTCCGTTGTATTTAGAGTTGTCAGAATTAAAAATTTCTTCTAAATTTCCTTTCTTGGGTAAACCTATTCTGTATTTTTCTCTGGGTTGTGGTGTTAGATTTAAAACAATAATTACATCGTCTTTTTTATTTTTTCCTTTTCTTATGTAAGACATTACAGAGTTTTCATGGTCTCCATGATCTATCCATTCAAAACCATCTGGAGAAAATTGCTTTTGATGCAGTGCTTTTTCAGTTGTGTAAAATTTATTTAAATCTCTTACAAGGTTTTGCGCGCCTTTGTGCACATCATATTCTAAAACAAACCAATCTAAACTTTTCTGAAAATCCCATTCTGATATTTGGCCAAATTCACTACCCTGAAATAAAAGTTTTGTTCCTGGATGTGTAAACATAAAGCTATATAATAAACGTAAATTAGCAAAACGTTGCCATTCATCTCCAGGCATTTTATCTAAGATAGATTTTTTGCCATATACTACTTCATCATGAGATAATGGTAGCATAAAGTTTTCTGTAAAAGCATAATTTAAGCTAAAAGTTAAATCGTTTTGATGGTGTTTTCTATATATAGGTTCTTTTGCAAAATAATCTAAAGTATCGTGCATCCAGCCCATCATCCATTTCATTCCAAAACCTAATCCTCCAGAAAATACAGGACTAGAAACTTGCGGAAAAGAAGTAGATTCTTCTGCAATGGTTTGTACATCTGGGTAAAATTTATAAACAGCTTCATTCATTTCTTTTAAAAAACTGATAGCTTCTAAATTTTCTCGTCCACCAAACTCATTTGCTTCCCATTCACCATCTTCTCTAGAATAATCTAAGAAAAGCATAGAGGCCACGGCGTCTACACGCAAACCATCTGCATGGTATTGATCTAACCAAAATAAAGCATTACTAATTAAAAAAGATTTTACTTCTGCTCTTCCGTAATTAAAAATTAAACTTTTCCAATCTTGGTGATACCCTTTTCTAGGGTCTGGATGTTCGTAAACACAACTTCCATCAAAATTACCTAAACCGTGCGCATCTGAAGGGAAATGTGAAGGCACCCAATCTAATAAAACGCCAATTCCTTTTTCGTGAAATTTATCTACTAAAAATTTAAATTCATCAGGATAACCAAATCTAGAAGTAGGAGCAAAGTAGCCTGTTAGTTGATAACCCCAACTTGGGTCATAAGGAAACTCCATAACTGGCATAAATTCTACGTGTGTAAAATTCATGTCTGCTACATAATTCACCAATTCATCAGCTAATTCTGTATAGCTCATAAATCTATTTTCTGCTACTTTTTGTTTCCAAGAGCCTAAATGCACTTCATAAACGGCATAAGGAGCATCTAAAGCGTTGTGCTTTTTACGATCGTTCATCCATTTTTTATCTTTCCAGGAATAATTATCTTCCCAGACTACAGAAGCTGTTTTTGGTGGATGTTCGTTTCTACGTGCATAAGGATCTGCTTTTTCTGTTATAACCCCATTATTGTTGCTAAAAATTTTGTATTTGTATAAATTGCCTTTACCAACATAGGGTATAAAGCCTTCCCAAATTCCGCTAGCATCCCATCTTACATTAAGTTGGTGTTCTTGGTCGTTCCAATAATTAAAATCTCCAACAACAGAAACTTCCTTTGCGCTTGGTGCCCAAACTGCAAAATAGGTACCTTCTATACCATCTATGGTAGTAATGTGCGAACCAAATTTTTCGTATAATTTGTAGTGTTTACCAGTTTTAAATAGGTTTATATCAAATTCTGAAAATAAACTATGCGCTATAACTTTAGACATGTAAAAGTTTTAAATTAGAATAAGACATTTATATTATTGTACCTTTTGGAAGTATTGCACCTTTTTTTATGATGACGATACCGTCTTTAACTTGATAAAGATCTGTTTCTATATCTTTTAAATGTGATCCTCCAGAAATTTTACAATCGTCTCCAATTCTTACATTTTTGTCTATAATACATTTGTTGATAACACATCTATCTCCAATACCAATTTGTATTTCAATATTGTTGTTTTCAATTTGTTCTAAAGACTCATAATTGTCATTACCCATCATATAAGTATTGGTTACAACAGATTGTTCGCCAATTTTAGAACGAATGCCAATTACAGATTTTTCTATTTTTTCTGCATTAATAATACAACCGTCTGCAATAACTGTTTTATTTAAAATAGTGCCACTAAATTTAGATGTAGGTAAAATACGTGGTCTTGTAAAAACACGATTGTCATCATATAGATTAAACTTAGGTATATCTTCTGTAAGTCCTATGTTTGCTTCAAAAAATGAATCTATAGTTCCAATATCTGTCCAATACCCTTCATAAGGATAACTCATTGTTTTGTGTTCATTAATGGCTTGTGGTATAATTTCTTTACCAAAGTCTATAGTGTCTGGATTGGCCATTAATTCTACCAATAACTCTCTATTAAAAATATAAATACCCATAGAAGCCAAATAGTTTCTATCTTCTTTTTTCATTTCTGCACTTACTTCAGAAGTCCAATCTGGTAATAAATGTGCATCTGGTTTTTCAATAAATGATGTAATTTGATCGTTTTCATCAGTCTTTAAAATCCCAAAAGAAGTGGCATCTTTTGCATCTACAGGATAAGTAGCAATAGATATTTTAGCACCACTTTGTTCATGCTTGTCTATCATGTCTTGAAAATCCATATTATACAACTGATCTCCAGATAAAATTAATGCATATTTAAAATCGTTTTCTAAAAAATGATGCATACTTTGCCTTACAGCATCTGCTGTTCCTTGAAACCACTTATCACTATTCATAGTTTGTTCTGCGGCTAAAACATCTACAAAAGCAGAACTAAAAAAACTAAAATGATAGGTGTTTTTTATATGTTGATTTAACGATGCCGAATTGAATTGTGTTAATACATACATTCTTTTAATGTCTGCATTTATACAGTTAGAAATAGGAATATCTACCAACCTATATTTACCAGCAATAGGCACTGCTGGCTTAGATCTGTCTGCGGTTAATGGATAAAGTCTAGAACCTTGTCCGCCGCCTAAAATAATTCCTAATACATTGTCGTTAATCATAATTTTATTTTTTTGTTTGTTGTAATGATTTATATAAATTTACGTACAATTGTGCAGAGTTGCTCCAAGAGTTATTGATTTTCATTACTTTAGTTACATTCTTTTGGAATACTTTTTTGTTTTTATAATATTCAGTTGCTCTAGAAATGGCATGCGTTACTTCTTCTACATTTACAGTATTATGGCAAATTCCAAATCCATCATTTTTAATATCTATTATTGTATCTTTTAAACCACCTATGGCGTTTACAACTGGTATTGTACCATATCTTAAGGAGTACATTTGGTTTAATCCACAAGGTTCTACGCGAGATGGCATTAGTAAAAAGTCTGCGCCTGCATATATTACATGTGCTAAACTTTCATCATAACCAATAAAAGAATTGTAATTTTTATTGTTGATGTTTGCCAAACGAGCTTCTGTTTCTTTGTGGCCAGAACCTAAGAGTAAAATAGAAATATCATTTTCAGCCAAAGCTTTTTCAAATATTTGTGGAAATAAATCTGCTCCTTTCTCCCCAACTAGCCTTCCTATAAAAGCAAAAAGAGGTTTAGATTCAGCTAACTTAAACTTTTCACATAAGTATTTCTTGTTTCCTTTTTTACCAGTAATAACATTTGTATGATTAAAGTTTTGTTTTAACATTTTATCCGTTTCAGGATTCCAAACATTCCAATCAATACCATTTAAAATACCAACACATTTGGCACTTTCGTGACTTAACAAACTTTCTAAACCATTTGCGCCTTGTTTTAATTCTTCCATGTAAGAAGGTGAAACTGTGGTTACTTTCCAAGCACATTTTATAGCTGCAGCAAGCGGATTAATAATGCCTTTCCAATCTAATAATCCTACTTTACTAAAATCAAAAGGAGGTATTAAGTTTACACTGTCATGCGAAAACCAACCTTGGTATTGTGCGTTATGTATGGTTAAAACCGTAGGAATATTTTTAAGTGCAGCATATTTATGACATTCTTGAACCATAAAAGGAATTAAACCTGTGTGATGGTCATGAACATGAATTATGTTTGGTTGCTCATTTAGTGTTAAAAGCCAATCTAATGCTGCAATTTGAAAAGCTAAAAAACGTTTTGTGTCATCATTAGAATAAACGTATTCTTTGTATACTAGGTTGGGTACATCAATGCAAAACAAATCAAAACCTAGTGTGCTATCTTTTAATTTTAAGATTTTAAAGTTGTAATAATCGTGTCCTAGTGCTATTGCATTTTCATAAATTAAATCAAAAGAATTATTGGCAGTAAATTTATTATTGTAATAGGGCATTACAACATTACTATTTACACCTATTTCTTTTTGGTATTTAGGTAATGCTCCTACAACATCTGCTAAACCTCCAACTTTTGCAATGGGGAAACATTCTGCACTAATATGTAATACATTCATGGGGCAATTATTTATATTGTAAAAGTACAAAAATTATGAATTAAAAAAGAATAGTAACGTATTATTACAATAATCTTAAAATATTAAGATTTTTTTGGTCTATTAAAATAATTACTTTTTAGTATTATGCGTTTCTATGCTTATTAATTTCATCTTGTAATTGCCTTCTTAGTTTTTGTTCTCTTTCTAAAGATTTTTTTCTGTGTTGTTCAAATTCATTTTCAACATATAACAAGCTATCTTTAGCTTCTTTAGTTAAAATGTTACTTCTAGAAAATTTAAAAATAAAATAAAATAAAGCGAATAATAGTGCCAAAATTAAGCCCCAAAGAATTAGGTTGTAGTTTAGTTTACTAAACTCTAAACCAAAAAGAGAAATAGTGTTTTCTTTTTTATTGGCGGCTTCAAGTGCTATTTGAGTTTTAGATAGTAGCGCCTTTGTTTCTTTGTTGTTTTCAATTTCTTTATTTAAAAGGTTATCTTTTTTAGATACCAAAGATTTTGTACTGCTAACAGAGTCTAAAACATTCTTTTTTAATTGCAGGTACTTTTCTTTACTAATTACCTTATAAACTTGATAATTGGTAGAGGTTCTATAGATCTTATCAAACTGACCGTTTAAAGAATTGTCTTCTTGTATAACCGTGTTGTCTTGACCAAAATAGTTAAAGCATGCACAAAAAAGTGCAAAGAATAAAAAGCGAAATTTCATGATTTTAAAATATTATTTTAGGGGTTAATTTAGGTGGTTCGTTTACCTGAAGTAAATGTAATAAAAAAACCCAAACAAAATGTTTGGGTTTTAATTATAAGCAAGTAATTTATATTTATTTAATTTTCTCTACAACTGCCTTAAAAGCGTCTGGGTTGTTTACAGCTAAATCTGCTAAAACCTTACGGTTTAATTCAATTTGATTCGCTTTTACTTTCCCCATAAACTGAGAGTAAGACATTCCATTTAAACGAGCTGCCGCGTTAATACGAACAATCCATAAAGAACGGAAGTTTCTCTTATTGTTTTTACGGTCTCTATATGCATAAAGCATACCTTTTTCAACCGCATTTTTTGCTACTGTGTAAACGTTTTTTCTACGTCCAAAGTAACCTTTTGCTGCCTTCAAGATTTTTTTTCTTCTTTTTCTTGAGGCTACTGAATTTACTGATCTTGGCATAATTTCAATGTGTTTTGTAATAAGCGGCGTTACTAACGTACTTCTAATTAAAAATGACTTTAATTGCTAAATTACATGGTTAATAATAAAATTCCCTTTTTAAACTTATTTTAAGTTTAATTGTTGCTTGATATTCGCTTCATCAGACTTATGTACTAATGTAGAATGTGTCAAGGCTAGCTTACGTTTTTTAGATTTCTTTGTTAAAATGTGACTTTTAAACGCGTGCTTTCTTTTTAATTTTCCAGTACCAGTAACTTTAAATCGTTTTTTGGCGCTAGATTTGGTTTTCATTTTAGGCATCTCTCCTTCGTTTTAACTTGCTTAATATTTTTGGTCTATAGTTGTTCCTTTTAAAAAGGAAGTTTGTATGGAATCTTATTTTACTTTTTTAGGAGCAATAAACATAATCATACGTTTACCTTCTAATTTTGGCAATTGTTCTACTTTACCATACTCTTCTAATTCTTGAGCTAATTTTAATAAAAGAATTTGTCCTTGTTCTTTAAAGATGATAGAACGTCCTTTAAAGAAAACAAAAGCTTTTAATTTAGCACCATCTTGTAAAAACTTAATGGCGTGCTTTTTCTTAAACTCATAATCGTGCTCATCTGTTTGAGGTCCAAAACGAATTTCTTTTATAGTAACCTTAGTTGCCTTAGATTTTAGAGCTTTCTCTCGTTTCTTTTGCTCATACAAGAATTTCTTGTAATCAATAATTTTACAAACAGGTGGTTTTGCTTTGGGAGAAATTTCTACCAAATCCAATTCCTGTTCTTTGGCTAAATCTTTAGCTTTCGCTAAAGGATATACACCAACTTCTACATTATCGCCCACAAGACGAACTTCGTCAACATATTTTATTTTCTCATTAATCCTATGTTGATCTTCTTTGATTACTCTTAATGGCCTTCTTGACCTGCTTCTACGAATTGCTATGACTTATAAATTTAAAATTAACATTTGGCTGTTTGTCAGCCTTATTTTTCTATGTACTAATAAACTTCAAAATTAATTAAAATCTACCAATGTTTTACTTTCTTCTGTTTTAATTAAAGAAATAAATTCTTCAATAGTAAATGTACCTAAATCTCCTTCACCATGTTTTCTTACAGACACAGTTCCGTCTTGTTCTTCCTTTTCACCAATAATTACCATAAATGGTATTTTGCTAAATTCTGCATCACGAATCTTACGACCCGTTTTTTCACTTCGGTTATCTACTAGGGCGCGAATTTCGGAATTTTCTAACGATTCTAAAACTTTTTCTGAATATTTTTGATATTTATCACTGATAGGCAACAAGATAACCTGATCTGGAGTTAGCCAAAGTGGGAAATTTCCTCCTGTATGTTCTAAAAGTACAGCAATAAAACGTTCTAAAGACCCAAACGGAGCTCTATGAATCATTACTGGTCTGTGCAAGTTATTGTCCGCACCTTTGTAAGTTAAATCAAAACGTTCTGGTAAATTATAATCAACTTGTATGGTACCCAACTGCCAACTTCTACCTAATGCATCCTTAACCATAAAGTCTAGTTTAGGTCCATAAAAGGCAGCTTCACCAGTTTCTACAACAGTTTCTAGTCCTTTTTCTTCAGCGGCTTCTATAATGGCTGCTTCAGCTTTTACCCAGTTTTCATCTTTACCAATGTATTTATCAGGATTTTCTGGATCTCTCAATGATATTTGAGCCGTAAAATCATCAAAACCAAGTGTTTTAAAAACATATAAAACCAAGTTTATAGTTTCTTTAAACTCATCTTTAAGTTGATCTGGTGTACAAAAAATATGTGCATCATCTTGTGTAAAAGACCTTACACGAGTCATTCCGTGCAATTCGCCAGATTGTTCATAACGATAAACCGTACCAAATTCTGCATAACGCTTTGGTAAATCTTTGTAAGAAAAAGGTTTAAATTTATAAATTTCACAATGGTGAGGGCAGTTCATCGGTTTCAACAAAAACTCCTCATCCATTTTTGGCGTTCTAATTGGCTGAAAACTATCTTCACCATATTTTTCATAATGTCCAGAAGTTTCATACAATTCTTTTTGTCCAATATGTGGTGTTACCACCATTTCGTAACCACCAATTTTTAAAGCTTTCTTTAAAAAATCTTCTAAACGCTGTCTTAAAGCAGCACCTTTTGGCAACCATAATGGTAAACCAGCACCAACTCGCTGAGAAAAAGTAAAAAGCTCTAGCTCTTTTCCTAATTTTCTGTGATCACGTTTTTTAGCTTCTTCTAAAAGTTCTAAATACTCTTTCAGCATTTTTTGCTTAGGAAAAGAAATTCCATAAACCCTAGTTAACTGATTATTTTTTTCATCACCACGCCAATAAGCACCAGCAACGCTCATAATCTTTACAGCTTTTATAATACCTGTATTAGGTACATGGCCTCCTCTACATAAATCAGTAAAATTACTATGGTCGCAAAAAGTAATATCACCATCAGTTAAATTTTCAATCAATTCAACTTTATATGGGTTGTTTTCACTTTTATATAAAGACAAAGCATCGGCTTTAGAAACAGCACGAAGAGAAAACTCATGCTTACCACGCGCAATTTCTAAGAATTTCTTTTCAATAGCATCAAAATCCTTATCAGAAATAACAGCATCACCTAAATCTATATCATAGTAAAAACCATTATCAATAGCAGGTCCAATAGTTAACTTTGCCTCTGGATGAAAACTTAAAATAGCTTCTGCCAATACGTGAGCACTAGAATGCCAAAAAGCTTTTTTACCACCAGCGTCATTAAAAGTATATAAAACTAAATCTCCATCTGTAGTAAGCGGGGTAGTGGTTTCAATAGTTGTACCATTGTAGTTTGCAGAAATTACGTTTCTAGCAAAACCTTCACTAATGCTTTTAGCCACGTCCATTGGCGTGCTATTTTGCTCAAACTCTTTAACAGTTCCGTCAGGTAAAGTAACTTTAATCATTTAATTAAATCAATTTTAGTGGCGCAAAGATATTAGAAAACAACAATCCATACAATATATATATGCAGTAATATAAAAGGATGTCTTATTTGGGTGTTCCCACGCAAAAAAGCGTGGTCAGGCTTTACGCTACAATCTTTTTATGAGGAATAACAGAAAATCAAACAATTTCTAAAAAGCTAAGTTTACAAATACAACATGCGTTTATATTAAGATAGTCATAAAAAGGATTTCCACTGCAATCCTTAACACGGGCTTAGTTATAATAAACAGTATTTTCTATAACTTGGAAGAACTATAGGTTAAAACCAATTTTAAAACCAACTCTAATATAAGGGATACATATATGTATAGAAGGAAAAATACATATAAAACAAAGCAAAACTAAAATTAATTAGAAAAACGGATTGGTAACAATACAAGTAAAATAATTGTTGCAGATATTAAGGAGCAAAAATTAACTAAAGAAACTGTACAGACTTGTATATAAGGTAAGCTTAAAAACAAAATCTTTTCTTGTAAGCAAAATAACTTCCTTTAAGTTAATATAACTTGTCTAGTTTAATAACAATCTGGTATATTTTTACTACATAATAAGGTAACCTAAAGTTATTGTGGTTTTTTATTCAAGTAATAGGTTTAATCAATTCGTAAAATAATGCTGTTAGTTTCGTTTTTTTAGAAATTAAAACAGAAACATTATGCAGAAATCTATAGTAAAGTGAGTAGCTTTTTAATAAAGAAGGCAACAAACAGAAAATAATATTGCGTTTTAAGGAGAGTTTATTGCTCACATTATTGCAATTTTAAATTTTTTCAGCCAATTTTTCGTTTATTATTTGAACAATTTGGGTAATGATTTTTAAAATTACCTGCAGCTAAAATCGATTTGTAAATTATTTTAAGATGCTTTTTGCTGTTTTAATGATAATAAAAAGCAACATGTAGCCAATTCCTAATTCTATTTCCTATAAACTTTCAGATATAATATTGTTATTATTGGTTATAATTTGTGTTATAATATAAAAAGAAGAGATGTATAAGAAGGTTTAAAAATGGTTTGTATTGGGTTTAAATTATTGTTGTTTAGTAGAAGTTGCAATTAGCGTAAAAAAACCATGTTTTATAATCAATTTATTTACAGTGTTTTGCGATTTATTTTAAAATAATTTACAAGTTTTTCCATAAAAGTGTTGTGTATGTAAAAAGAGGTTGTACATTTGCACCCGCTAACGGAAATACGAGTAAGTTAGTTTAAGTTCATTGAGAGTTTGTTTAGGGGTTTTTTGGTCTTACAAGAAGTTAATTTTATGATTTTATTCAGTTTTAAAAAGATAAAATTAAAACATCAAAAAAGATTAGGAGGTTAAATAAAAGCGACTATCTTTGCAGTCCGAAATTTTTCGGGAAAGCAA
>NZ_CANLXV010000019.1 GCF_947495205.1 uncultured Polaribacter sp.
TTTTGCCTAAAAAACCTTCTATAAAATACCAAACAGTTAATACTAATCAACTTGCGTTTTATTAATCGAACTCAGGTATATAGTGTTGGCATACGTTTTATGTTTTTTCCTATTTACTTTTTCAATTTCTAAACTTCTATTTTAGCTTTTAAACAACTAATTACAGTTTAATATTTACAATTAACCTTAATATTTAATAACAGGAGCAAAGTCCGAAATATAAGCAACAGTTGCGTTTGAGTCGAGTCCGAAAACAGGAGTTGCTCACGTATCTACTGCGTTATTGTTTAACAAATTATTTTCATGAGTAAAGTCCGAAATATTAGCAACAGTTGCGTTCGAGTTGAGTCCGAAAACAGAAGTAGCTAACGTTTTAATTCCGTTATTGTTTAACAAATTATTTCCAAGAGTAAAGTCCGAAATATTCACAACAGTTTCGTTCGAGTTAAGTCCGAAAAACAGGAGTGGCTTACGTTCTTACTTTTTATATTAAACAACTATGAATTCCATTTTTAACTTTAATATTTAAACAACTCATTTTATTAATATTAAGCTTGTCACGTCCTGTTTTGGCGCGCGATTTATGGATGCCAACGTTGTTGTATATGGTTTGTTGCGTATTTCAAGCAACTAATTTAGTAAATATTTACCGACCAAGAAAGTCCGCGAGGACTTTCGAAAGTAAGCAAGAAGCCAGCAATAAATTATATACGGTGTTAGCTTTAGTTATTTATTTCAGATTTTAATTGTTTTCCTAATTCTATTGATTTTTGTTTAGACCAACCTCTTGAAAGATGATTCATAGCCAATAAATTCGTTTTTGTTCCTAAAATCTCAAAGTTTTCTATTTTGTTTTTCACGATTTTTATTCCGTAAAGTTTTTGAAAATATTCAATTACTTCATTTCCGTGAATAAAAATAATTTTCGGTTTTATAGTTTTTAGTAAAAATTCAAATACTGAACTTTCTCGGTCTTTATTTGTTAATTCGTCAGCAGTTGGTGTAGCTTTTACAAACAAATTCGTTTCCAAAGTTTTGATTGGATTTGCTGATTCAATAATCCATTCAATTCGTTGCCTTGTGCTACTTAATTTATTCCTTCTTGTTTTTCCTGGTTTTAAAGGTTTCAGTTTTCTCTCAAGAATGTAACTTTCAAACCATTCAGACTTACTAAACCCTTTTTCTTTTGTCCAAAAACTCCAAAAGTCTTTATTCATTTCAGTTGCAGCATTTATACCAACTATAAATATTTCACAATTTAAAGGATTTCCTTCACAAATTAAAGGTCTTGGTTTTTCGTAATTTTTAAGTTTTTTATGTAAATTTTGTTCAAATTCAGCTAATTTCATTCTTTTTCGTAGGTTTTTTTTGGGTAATTAAAGCTAACGTTGTTGTATAAAGTTTGTTGCGTTGATTTAGCGTAAAGTTAATAAATATTTACTGAATTAAAAGTGTGCGAGAATTTTCCAAAATGAACCAATAAAAGCAATAAAATTTATACGGTGTTGTGCGTAGGCTTTTTTCAGTCAGACTGATGTATCCAATATAGTTCTCCATTCTTATATGTTATTATTCCTCCACCAGCTTCTTCTTTTCCAACGTAAATGCTCGGTCGTTCCAAATTCACTTTTTCTTCGCCAATTAATTCTCCGTTTTGAACTATAACTTCAAAAGTTTCTTTGTCATAGACAATACACCATAAATTAACCCAACCTATAGCATTAGGAAATCCTTTATATTCTTCTTTTCCGCAACCAATTGAGATTAAATTATGTCCTTTTTCCTCAATTATAAGTTTCGGACAATTTTTATTTTCAAAGTAT
The DNA here is from genome assembly GCF_947495205.1 of uncultured Polaribacter sp. GTDB lineage: Bacteria > Bacteroidota > Bacteroidia > Flavobacteriales > Flavobacteriaceae > Polaribacter. Next base: position 1,824 of record NZ_CANLXV010000019.1, read on the forward strand.
ATTTTTTCCATTATTCCGTTTCCATTCAGGTCAATTTGAATTGTATCTGAAATTCGATATTCTTTGTAATTTTTAAATTCAAAAAACTCTGGATGTTTCCAGTTTATATTTTTTTCGTTTTTTTGTTTTTTCGATTCGGTTTTTATTATTGCAGTTTGCTCATCTTGTTTTTCAGTTGATTTTTTTTCGACAACAGATTCCGTTTTTACAATTTTTTCATTATTATTTTTTTCTCCTTTATTTGTACAATTTAAAAGTGTTATTAATGTTAAAATTAGAAGAATATAGTTTCTCATTTAGTTCGATTTTTAGCTTACGCACAACGTTGTTGTATAAAGTTTGTTGCGTTGATTAAGCGTAAAGTTAGTAAATATTTACTGAATTATAAGTGCGCGAGAATTTTCCAAAATAAGCCATAAATAGCAATAAAATTTATACGGTGTTGTACTGCGTTTTTATAATTTCATTTCGTTAATAATTTCTTTAGTTTGCTCCATGTCTGTTATCATAAATTCAAGCATTTCAGAACGTTTCAACTTTGTCTTTTTCGTATATAAGTCTTTTCTAATCTGCAACAAAAGTTCACTAAGTAATGCAATCAACCTGTTTCCATAATCAGATGTATATTCTCCATTTTCATCTTTATAAATATCTGAATGAAAAAAGGTCTGCATTATTTTATTAAAAACCTGTATAGCTTTATCAGACCCAAATGTTGTCAAATCAAACACAGCTTTTTTATATTCCAATGTGGTCAGCTTGTTTATTTCTCTCTGTTTGACTTTTTCAGATAATGTAAAAGTCATTGTTGCGATAAATGGTTCTAAGAGTATTTTATACGTTTCTATCTTAAATTCCCTCGACTTTGCTTCTGAATTCAGAACATCTTCTTTTTTAGATTTAATAATCCAAGAAATAATTCCGCCAACAGTTAATAGAATAGGTGATAAAATAGCTATAATTAATGTTTGATTCATTTCATTGGTTTTGTCAAATGCAGTACAACGGCTCTGTATAAAGTTTGTTGCGTATTTTAAGCTAAAAGTAAGCAAATTATTACTGATTAGAAAGTCCGCGAGGACTTTCGCGAGTAGGCTATTAACTAGCAATAAAATTTATACCTTGTTGGCATTAGTTTTTTTAAATATTTTCAGGATTGTAAATATAAATTAAATCATCTCCTTTTAGCTCTTTTAATTTTTCAACACAACTTTCAAAAGTATTAAAATAGAATTTTCTACGTTCACCAATTTTTTGTCCAATTTGAGTATATAATTTCCAATTTTTCACTCCTTTTTTTTGGATGTAACCTTCATTGGATTTCAAATCGTATGATATTACATAAAAATTCTTATTAAGATTGTGGTTTCCTTTAAAGTCCCTTTGAAAAGCAATTCCTTTTATTCCGCCTTTCACAAGATTTAATTTCATTTTACGGTTTCTTTTTATAAAAATTAATTTGCATTATTTGACCATTTGGAATTAAACAATAATAATTTTCATTTTTGTAAACCTTATCAATTCCAGTATAACTTTTTCTTTCGTAAAGAAATTCCCATTTCCCAAATTCTAACATTCTCAATATTTTCCTCTTATTTTCTATTCTATTTGGAAAAATAAATACTTCGTTAATATTTTCAAATTTATTGAAGTATATTTTTATTTCAACTTCTTCTTTGAATAAAACAGAATAATAGAATTTTCCTGTTTTTAAGTCTCCTCTTTTTGTTTCCTTATTGTATTTAAAAATTTCATTTTTTGATTCTTTAAAAAAAGTAAAACCTTTATTTTTCATAAGTTTTATTAATTCATTTTTTCCTTTTTCAAGGTCTTTCCCAATTGGAACTTGAGAAAATCCAATTTGAGTTAACATTAGAAAAATTGTTAAAATTATATGTTTTCTCATTTTCGTTCTTAATTAATGCCAACGTCTCTGTATATGGCTCGTAGCGTGTAAATTATGAAATTATTTTCGAATGAAGCACGAGCCGAATTTTTTAATTTTTCTTATTATCTTTTTTCTCAATAAGCCAAATTAAAAAATTTGGCGGACTAGCAATTATACCTTAACTTCTATTAAGCAAAGAGCTAGCTATGAGCTATATACGTTGTTATGTGCTTGCGTTTTCGCGCTGTTTTATTGGTATCCAAACTTCTTCTTCAGAGTTTTCATCGGTTGGATTGTATTTTGCTCCCAAAACTTCAAAATGTTCTCTTTTGTCTAGTTCGTATTCAGAATTTGGTAACCAATGCCCAAAAATATATTGTGATGTTTTTGGAAAATCCTTTGGCGTTCCTTTATGAATAAAAACTGCGTAAAGTCCGCCCTCCAAAATTCTTGTTTCCATATTCTCTGGAATATTCTCAAAGTCCGAGGTCTCAATCATTGCGCATTTTAAAAATTCAGTTTGCGGATTAAAATCTTTGAAATTTAGAGATTTGTCATAAATCTGCATTGAATATAAATCTGAACCAATTGTATTTTTTATTTCCTTTTTTTTAGGCATAAAATTGCTCCATAGTTCAGCTGTTTTGTTGTTCGCTAAAGACATTTTTATTGATTTACCGACTAATTTCCTTTTTGGAAGTGTTTCTATTCTTGGTTGCATTTTAATGATTGGGTTCTATTTTAATATTGTATTTATTTAAAAGTCCAATTACTGTTTCTAAAGTAAATTTCGCTCCTTTAATTCTGTTATTTTCTGGGTCAATTGTAAAGTTATAAGAATTTCTGAAATCAGCATTTTGCAAATCCGTATTATCGAATATTGTATTTAGTAAATCGCAATCATCAAAAACAGAAGAGTTCAAATCACAATCTGTAAAATCGACTTCTTGAAGCTTGGATTTGGCAAAAATTGTTTTTGATAATTTTTGTTTGTAAAATATCGAATGATTTAATTGGCAATTTTCAGCTTTTATAGAAAAAGCAAAGTCGTTGCATTTTTCAAAATTTAGTCCTATCATTTTACAACCTTTAAAAATTACTTCTTGAAATCCCGTTTCGTGTAGATTTACTGAACTTAAATTGCAATCGTAAAATTCACATTCGATAAACCGAATTTTGGATAAGTCAGAATTTGAAAAATTACAGTTTGAAAAAGTACACAATTCGTAGTCGCATTTTTCAAGCCGATTTTCAGAATAGTCTTTTCTTTCAAATGTTTTTTCTTCAATAAAATGTTGTTCCATTTAATCTCGATGTTTTTTTCCGCTTGCACATAACGTGGATGTATATGAAAAGTTGCGTTTTTGTGCCATCGTTATTTTCCACCGGAAAATAAAAGATTGCAAAAAAGCAACAACCTTTGATTAGGCTAAATATAGCAATTTTTTATAAACGGTGTTAGCCAAAGCTGTGATTTTTCATAATTAATTTTTTTCTAACTATTTTTTAACTTTCTTTTTTCACGTTTGAGTAAGAATTCCGCAATTTTTGAATTCCGTTTTTTATGATTTAAATTTCTAAAAATTCTGCATTTCCAATTTTCTCAAATAAGCTCAATTCCGCAAACTTTCTGATTTAACATTTGAGTAAATATTCCGCAATTTTGATTTCAGCGTTTGCTCATTTTTTTATTTTTATTAAATTCCTCAATTTTCAAAAAATTGCGATAAGTAAGAGAGTGTTCCATAATTTTAAAATTCCGTTTTTCTCTTTTTTATTCCGCCTGAGTGAGTGAGCAGTTTTGGCTAACGTTGTTGTATAAAGTTTGTTGCGTTGATTTAGCGTAAAGTTAATAAATTTTATTGAATTAAAAGCGTGTGAGAATTTTCCAAAATAAGCAAATAACAGCAATAAAATTTATACGGTGTTGGCAATAGTTTATTTACTTAAAAAATTAATAAAATTCCTTCCTAACTTCGAGCAACTAATCTTTAGTGTGGGAATTTTTGAATTTGACAAAAGTGTATAATCAGAATCTATAAACCCTTTATTTTTCAAATCTAAAGTTATGAATTTCATAGAAGATTCAGGTATATGAGAATTAAAGCCAATATGTATATCCTCAATATCTCCAGATGCAGATGTTGGTCCATTAAATCCCATTTTAATGAGTGCTTTCAAACAATTAATATGCTCAACAGTAAAAATGTCTAAATAATTTAAAAAAATCGTTTGTTCATAAGATTTAACATCAGATTTCACACTATTTATAACAGCATTTTTCAAGTAATTAATTTTTTCGTTCTCGTGAGTTTTTATTACAATTTGAGATGCCGTTACAAAAGAAGAAATAAATCTTTCATTTTTGGCTAAGTTTTCAGTTTCAAATTCTTTATGTTTTTCCTTAAGATTAGTTATTTCTTTATAAAGTAATTCAATCCATTGTTTTTGTTTTTTTTCAATAGGAGTTTTTATGGTGAGATTGATAAATTCATTTATAACTCCTCCTGCAAATGGAATAGCAGAAATTCCTCCTTTTAAAGTAGCTATAAGATAATCATTAATGTTAGGTTTTTCTTTATTCACTTATTGTTTTTGTTAATTATTGCCAACGTTGTTGTATAAAGTTTGTTGCGTTGATTTAGCGTAAAGTTAATAAATATTTACAGAATTGAAAGTTTGCGAGAATTTTCCCAAATAAGCAATTAATAGCAATAAAATTTATACGGTGTTGTGCAAAGGTTTTTCTATTCTCCTATTTTTTGATTAATATAAAATTATTATTAGTAAAAACAAAAAAGGTAAAGTCAAAGCAATTAACATTCCTAAACAACCTTTGGTTACTATTTTTCCTACTTTTTGATTTCTGCCACTTTTTGTCAAAGGAACTCCAATTTTTCTTGAAACCTTTGATTTTGCTGCTGAATATCCACTTAATTTTTTCCACGAAAATCCTCCTTTATTCATATCTTTTTATTTATTAATTTTAGTCCCACAATTAGGACATTTACATATTTCTTTCTTTTTTTTCTGTTCTTGAATTCTAGTTATAAATGCTGAACTTATTATTCCTGTTGGAAGTGCAATAAATCCAATTCCGATTAATGCAATTATTCCACTCATAACTTTTCCCATTGCAGTTATTGGGAAAACATCTCCATAGCCAACTGTTGTTAAAGTTGCAATAGCCCACCAAAATGAGTGTCCAATACTTGCAAATTTTTCGGGTTGAACTTCATTTTCAAAATAATACATTATTGTTGAAGATAATACAAGTAAAATAAATGCAATAAAACCAGTAATAGCTAATTCAGATTTTGTACTTTTTAAAACACACGTTATTGTATTTAATGATTTTGAATATCTTCCAAGTTTAAAGATTCGTAATAACCTGAAAAGTCTCAATATTCTTAAAATTCTCAAGTCAAAAGGAAATATCAAAGGTAGATAAAAAGGTAAAATTGCTAATAAATCAATTAAGCCAAGAGTTGAAAATCCAAATTTCAGCCTTTTCTTAAAAGAATTTCCTTTGTAGGATTTTTCCAAATCAGAAGTCCATAACCTTAATAAATATTCAATCGAGAAAATAATTACAGAAATTAGTTCAAAATAATAAAAAAAATCAGAGAATGATACTTTTAATTCTCGGTATGATTCCAATATTAAAGTAATAACATTTAAAATAATTAATCCGTAAATTAATTTAATAAAGCTTGGATTTTTATTTATGAATTCATAAATTCTCTTTTTCATATTATTTTTCTTCTTAGCTCAATCCTCTTAACTTTTGCACAACGTTGTTGTATAAAGTTTGTTGCGTTGATTTAGCGTAAAGTTAATAAATATTTACCAAATTAAAAGTGTGCGAGAATTTTCCAAAATAAGCAATTAAAAGCAATAAAATTTATACGGTGTTGCCACACGTAATTATTCAGCCGTTTCTTTAAAGCTTTCCAAAAACTTTTTATTTTTTTCTTTACTTTTTTTGATGAAAGATTTTATTTTTTCTTCAATTTCAGAAGTTAAGTTTTGTTTTTCAACTAAAAGTGTAATTCCATTCGGTTCTTTTATATGTCCCATAATTTAAACTTTATAATATTGTTTTATTAGTTTTAAAGCTTCTTTAGGTTCAATTATCATTTGATTCGAGTTTCCAACTCTTTTTGCTCCTAAAAAATTTTCATAGTGAGAAACTAAATTAGATTTTGCATTAAAAGCAACATATCCAAAATCTCCTTTGTCCCAAGATTGTTTGCAAGCAAAAGCAAATAAATTTCCTGCAACTCCATAATAAACTTTATTTCTCCCAATATTGAAGTCAGCATTCTCAATTAATTCCACAAATACAAATCCGTCTTTGTATTTTAGACTAATTAAGCCTTGAATTACTTTATAATTTTCTTCAATTATTAATTTATAAACTGTTCCACCATTTTCGAATTCAAGTTTCCAATCAAAATTCCAATTCTTATCTAATAATTTCAAATCAGTTTCTTCAATTTTAAGCACTTGAGTGTCAAAACTGTCTCCAGTAATTCTATTCTCAATTGAATTCGTTAATTTATCGATTTCAATACTTATAAATTGCTTTTTTTTCATGAAATAAAGATACGAAATTTTTCGATTATATTAGTTTTTTAGAGATTCGTGGTTTATGTGTGGCAACGTGGATGTATAAACTTTGTTGCGTTTATTCAGCGTAAAGTTAATAAATTTTACTGAATTGAAAGTGTGCGAGAATTTTCCAAAATAAGCCAATAAAAGCAATAAAATTTATACGGTGTTGTGTGCAGTTAATTATTACTTATTGTTCCTGTAACGAAACCAATAATAAAATCATTTTCATTAGACCGTTTATTTAAAATTCTATTAATTTTCATAATATTAGACCAATAGGTTAGAATATTCATTGTAGATTCTTTTTCCTTGTCGGTCTTAAAATAAACATTAATTCCATAACTTTCATTTTCTTCTATTTCACATATTTTCTCTTTAGAGATTATATTTTCAATTGTGTTATTTTTAAATAGAGGATTCTTATATCTAAATTTCATTTTAGAAAAGAAAATATTCTTATTTGAATAAAACCCTATTGAATCCTTGTTCTGATAAATTATTCCGTTACTAAATAGATAATGTTTGGATTTAAAGTTATCATTTTTGAAGTCTCCTTTAAAAATAATATTATCATTACCATCTAAAAGAATAAATTTTGCTTGCTCATTATCCAAAATATAAGATGAGTTTTGTAAAGAATTATTCTCTTGTCCAAAAAGTGGTACATAAATCATAATTATTAATAATTTAAAATATTTCATAATTTTTTTATTTTAATATTTAACGTATTCAAATTTTTCATGAGTATTGAACACTTGCAATTTTGCCTTCTTTTTTAAGAAATTCATTTTGTGTAAAATTCTTGTATTTTTCTCTCTTATTTTTTTCTTCCAAGTAGAGAACTTTCTCGGATATGGTGAAACTTTGCTCTAATTGCACACAACGTTGATGTATAAAGTTTGTTGCGTTGATTAAGCGTAAAGTTAGTAAATATTTACTGAATTAAAAGTGTGCGAGAATTTTCCAAAATAAGCAAAATACAGCAATAAAATTTATACGGTGTTGGGCTTAGTTTTTTTTCCAAATTTTAAATTCATTTCTGACTATATTCAATATTTCAACCATAAATAAAAGTTCATCTATCTCATTAAAATTTTTATAATAACTTTCAGGATTATAATATTTAAATTCATTCGTTTTATTGAATTCTTTCACTTGTACAGTATAACTTACTCCATCTAATATGCTTATGGATTTATGAACGGATTCGTACTCAATTATTTCTTTACCTTTTCTATTTGTTTTAGTTTCAAAAATTGAATCTCTTCCTTGAATTTTCCAACTAATTTCTTCTTGATTTGGCAAATTCATAACTTTACTTCTCAAGAATTTTAGAAATATAAAGTCAAAATTGTTTTTTGGTTTTAACTTTTTCTTCTCAATTTTTAATTCAGTTTTATTAGGAATTTCAGCATAATGCTCATAAAATTCCGCTTTCCATTTTTTTCTCTCGTAATTATACATTCTAAAGACAGAAGAATAATTATTAATTCCTCCTCCAGAATATATTCTAATCTCTCTATTATATTTTAAAGTGTCTGTTAAGTTTAAATCTTTATTCAACAACTTTATATTTTGAGCTTTAACTCCAAAAGAAATTAGTAAAATGAATATCAAATAGTTCTTTTTCATAATTATGCCCAACGTTGTTGTATAAGGAAAGTTGCGGTTTTGTTAGCGAGGAATTTCCAACGGAAATTCAGAAGTTGATAAAAATGCAACTGCCTTTGATTAAGCACTAATTTAGCAATTTTTTTTATACGGTGTTGTGTGTAGGCTTTTTTTTGTATTTCAATTTTGGATTCTTAATATTCCATTCGTAAATAATTGTTTCTTGAGTTTTTTCTAATGATAAAAAGTATCTTAATTCTTTCAATACTTTTCTGTCGATTTCATATTTACCATTACTTTCAAATATTTCTCCTTCAAAGCTCATTTTACAAGAAACTCCTTTTCCTTTATTGTCAAAATGAAAATGTGGTTTATTTTCTATAAAATGATCATTACTATAAATATTAAAAGAGTAACCAAACTTAGACTTCCATTCTTTTACTTTTTCAAGACCTAAATATCTAATTCCAGCTTTATGATTTTCAATTGTTAACCCTTTTTCAAAAGATAACTTTAGGTCATCAAATGCAGAATTCAAATTAATTGGACTTATAATTTTTTCCTTTTTAACAATTTTCTTGTAAAAAATTATAAATATTAAAGTTAATAAAGCAAGGAAATAAGTTAAACCCAGAAATATATCATATTGAAGGCATAAGTCAGTTCCAGTTATATTGGAAATACATTCTCCAACTTCTGTTTCATATTTTAAACTAACTAAAGTGTCTATTGACATATAGTAGAAAAAAGGTATTCCAATTATCAAGATAATTAGAAATATAATGTATACAATTTTTTTCAATAGAGTTCAGTTTTTAGCTTACACACAACGGTTATGTGTATGATTTCGTTGCGTGTTCAAGCACTAAAGTTAGCAAATAAAAACCGAATAGAAAATCCGCGAGGATTTTCGTAAGTAGGCTAAAACTAGCAATGAATTATACACGGTGTTGCCAGTAGTTTTATTCATTCGAACCAATATATCTCAATTTATTTTCAGATTTTGATAATTCGAATACAAAATGAAAAGTTCCATCTTCAAATTTTTGTTTTTTATTGAAATCTCTAATATAATTATATTTTGTTTCATAATTCATAGTGTCTAGTTTTACCAATTCAGGTCTTTTACTGTACCAGTCGTTTTTTAACTTGCCTAAATAATTTCTACTTTCGATAATTTCCGTTTTTAACCGATTATAATCTCTATTAGATAATTCAATTTCCAAAATATGGTAATAATCCATAAATCCGCCACTTGAGTTTTTTAATATTTTAAAGTCATCTTTTAATTCAATATTATGTTTTGCGAATAAATTCCGAGTATCATTTTTACTGAATATCCAGTCACTAATCCAAGGTGACATAAAAAGTAAAATAAAACCAATAGCTAAAAATGATGAAATATAAATACCAGCTTTTGATTTCTTAAAAACCCTAAAAATCCAATAACTCAAAAATGTAATTTGAAAAGCCAAAATAAATGGCCAAATGAAAATAATTAAAAATTCAAGTTCAGCTATTATTGTCCAAATTACAATAATTCCTAAAAGTGTTCCTAAAATAATTCCGGTTACTTTTTTTCCTTCTTTAAAAGGTAACCAGAAACAAAGGAAAGTAAATCCAAGTAAAACTAAACTAAATATGATTTGAATGCTGTTCATTAATTACTGGCAACGTGGATGTATAAACTTTGTTGCGTTTATTAGGCGTAAAGTTAATAAATTTTACTGAATTAAAAGTGTGCGAGAATTTTCCAAAATGCGCCAATAAAAGCAATAAAATT
>NZ_CANLXV010000020.1 GCF_947495205.1 uncultured Polaribacter sp.
GAGATTCTTCGTATTTTAGTCATACATAGATAGATTAAAACCCCGTTTTTTGAGTGTACGGCTCGTTTTCGGGGTTTGTTATTCTCTAAAATACAACTTATTTAACTGATAAACAAGTTTTTATCTACTTCTGAAAGCGCCTAAAAAAAGTTACTTTTCTAATATATATATTGGTTTGTAAGGCAAATAATCTTAGTTATCTATAACCAATTTCTTACCTAAATAAGAAAGCGTTAAATTCTCTTTAACATCGCCTGCTTTCTCAAATTCTGGTATTAAAAAAATTCCTTTTTTGTTTTCAACAAATAAAGGTATAGATTTTTCTTCATTAGAAAGTAAATCTAAAACAGTATTGTATTTTTGTTCATTTTCAATAGTAACTTCAATAATATTAGGGTTTTCTCTATACGCTTCACTTAGGTTGATAAAATCATCATTTGGCGTAAAAAAGTGTTCTCTTTCCTCTAAATTAGCCTCTGTAATTTCTTTAGATGATGCAATTTTATAAGAACCATGTTCTCCAAATTCATCTGAAAAACGGTTTAATGCATATTTGTTTACCATATCACTTCCTGTAATGGCAATTAAATAACCTACATCATTCAACTCTATATTATCTGCCAAATCATCATCATAAACATCTGCTTGTAAAGCTTCTAAATCACTATTTTTAGCTTGTTCTATAAAGGTTTTGTTAGAATCTATTAGTATTACACGTTTGCCTTTATTTTTTAAATAACTGGCAATTAAACGAGATGCATTAGATGCACCAACAAATAAAATAGCATCAGATTTTTTTAAGAAAACACCTACAATTTTAGCGAATAATCTTGCTGTAGTTGCGTTTAAAAGTACAGTTCCTAAAACAATCATAAACACCAAAGGTGTAATATACTCTGCACCTTCTACCCCTTGTTTTAATAATTTGCTACCAAATAAAGAAGCAATACCTGCAGCCACAATACCTCTTGGACCTACCCAACTTATAAAAAGTTTTTCGTTTAATTTTAATTTCGAATTTATAGTGCTAGAAAAAACAGCTAAAGGTCTAATTACAAAAACTACAATAGCAAATAATGCAGCAGTTTTCCAGGTATACAACAACATTAAATCTTCTATATTAATATTTGCTGCTAAAAGAATAAATAAAATTGAAATTAATAAAACACTTAAAGATTCCTTAAAATATAATAATTCTTTTAAGTTTTTTAGTTTTCCGTTTCCTAATACCATTCCCATTACTACCACTGCTAATAAACCAGATTCATGAGCAAAAATTTCAGATTCTACAAAAACCAATAAAACTGTAGATAAAGAAACTACGTTTAATAAATAATGTGGCACCATTTTTTTATTAATGATGTAAGCTAAAGCGTGGGCAAAGGTAAAACCAAAAGTTGTACCAAATAATAAAATTTTACCAAACTCAATTAAAGCTGTCTTGGTAAAACCACCACCACCACCAACACTAATAAATTCAAAAACTAAGACAGCAACTAAAGCACCAATAGGGTCTATTAAAATTCCTTCCCATTTTAAAACGGTAGAAACATCTTTTTTTAACGGAATGTTTCTTAAAATTGGTGTAATTACAGTTGGTCCTGTAACAATAATTAAACCGGCAAACAGAAATGAAATTTCCCAACCAAGATTAAAAACATAATGTGCAACAATACCTGAACCAAAAAAAGTAATGGCAGAACCTAGTGTAATAAGTTTGGTAATTACCGGCCCAACATTTTTTATTTCGCTTCTTTTTAGAGTTAAACCACCTTCAAAAAGAATAATACTTATGGCTAAAGAAACAAAATAATACAAGCTATCTCCAGGAAAAAGTCCTTTTGTACCGTTCCAAACGGGTTCTATCCATTTAGAGCCATCTTCACTAAAATATGCAGCTGCAATTGGACCTACTAATAGCCCAATTAAAATTAAAGGTAAAATTGCCGGAATTTTAAACTTCCAAGCTACCCATTGCGCTAATATTCCTAAGATAATTATTCCTGCTAATTCTAACATATGTATAAAAAAAGTTGAATCGTAAATTTAACAATGTTTACGCATCTCACAATCATAAAAGCTTTTTTTTAACTATATTTTCTAATTCGTTGTTTTTTATTGCAAAAATTAATATAAATGAGATTTGAATTTGCATAATTTAGTTTAATTTATATCTTTAAAATTCTTAAAAATATTACTTAATGCCCATAAAATCAATACTGTTTTTTTTAGTAGGTTTTGTAATTGTTGCTATTGCAGCAAATCAAATCGCTAAAGTTTTTCAAAAAATAAAATTTCCACTTATTACAGGTTTAATTATAACAGGTATCATTGCCGGTTCTTCTGTTTTAAATTTTATTCCTAGAGATGCCATAGACAAACTCCATTTTTTAAATGAAATTGCCTTGGCTATTATTGCTTTTTCAGCAGGATCTGAACTTTATTTAAATGATTTAAGAAGCAGAATAAACAGTATAAAATGGATGACGATTGGACAATTGGTAATTACCTTTGTAATTTCTTCATTAACAATCTATTTTGTAGCAGATGCCATACCTTTTATGGCAACATTATCTTCAAAAACTAAAATAGCTATAAGTATTTTATTCGGTACAATTTTTGTTGCGAGATCACCATCTTCTGCCATTGCTGTAATTAATGAAATGCGTGCTAATGGTCCTTTTACTAAAACGGTTATGGGCGTAACTGTTGTAAAAGATGTTTTGGTAATTATACTTTTTGCAGTTTGTTTTTCTATTGCCAAGGCTTTTATAAAAGGAGAGGAAATTGGCTTTTTATTTCTAATTATTTTATTGTTAGAATTGCTAACTTCTTTTGGTATTGGCTATTTATTAGGCAAGTTATTACAATTACCTTTCAACTATAAAATACCACACAGTTTAAAGGCTTTTTTAATTGTAATTATAGGCTATGCTGTTTATATTTTTGCTTATTATGTAAAATTAGAAACAGGTATTTATTTGCATCACGAGTTTGTTTTAGAGCCACTTTTAATTTGTATAATTGGTAGTTTTGTAGTAACCAATTATAGCAAACATAGGGTTGAGTTTTCTGAATTACTCGAAGAAATTAGTCCCTTTATTTATATTGTTTTCTTTACGTTAACTGGCGCGTCTTTATCATTACAAATTTTATATAGCGTATTTGGTATTGCCTTGGCATTATTTACATTACGTCTTTTAACCATGTTTTTTGGAGGTTTATTTGGTGTTTATGCCGCAAAAGACAAAAAAGAATATCGTTTAATTGCATGGATGCCTTATTTAACGCAAGCAGGAGTTGCCTTAGGATTGGCAACAATTATTGCTAATGAATTTCCAGAATGGGGCCATAAGTTTGAGGCCATTGTAATCGCCATTATTGTAATTAATCAATTGGTTGGCCCACCATTGTTTAAATGGGCTTTAAATTTTGTAAAAGAGAGTCATACCAAAGCAAGTTTACAACAGTTTGATGGTACTAGAGATGCAGTAATTTTTGGAATTGAAAGCCAATCTATTGCATTAGCATTACAACTAGAAAAACACAATTGGGAAACTCGATTAATTGGTTGTGATCATGTGGATTTTGATAAGGGAATTGCTACAGAATATATTCATTTAGAAGATTACTCTTTAAAAAGTATACAAACTTTACAGCTAGAAAAAACAGAAGGAATTGTATTAATGTTAGGTGATGATAAAAACTATAAATTGGCACAATTAATTTATGAAAACGTTGGAACATCTAACGTAGTTGTGCGTTTAGACAGGAGAGAAAATTTTGATAAATTTCATAAATTAGGTTGTTTAATTATAGAACCAGCTACTGCCCTAGTTGGTTTATTAGACCATTTTGTGCGTTCTCCAAACGCTGCTTCTTTATTGTTGGGTATGGATGAAGGTCAAGATTCTATGGATATAGAAATTAGAAATGAAGACATACATGGCATGCGTTTAAGAGATTTAAGATTGCCATCTGATGTGTTGGTTTTATCTGTTAGAAGAAACGGTCAATTACTTGTTTCTCATGGTTATACGCGCTTAAGATTGGGAGATATTATGACGCTTGTTGGAGCAGAAAAAAGTTTAGAAGATATATGTTTTAGATTTGACACTTAAAAAATACCAATCAATTTTTAAATTCTTTATTTTTGCATTTTTAAATATAACATATGTTAGGCTTACAATTTGAAACAGAAACTTCTTGGGCAGAAATTGCTAAAGTAAACTTAGAACAAATATTAACAGATCATGCTTTTTTAGAACAAAAAGCCGCTTCTAATGCAGTTTCTATTATTATAAATTATTCTGAAGAAACAGAATTGGTAAAAGAAATGAGCAATATTGCTATAGAAGAAATGCAACATTTTAAAATGGTGCATTTGTTAATGGTAAAAAGAGGAATGGTTTTAGGTCGAGAACAAAAAAACGATTATGCCATTCGTTTACAAAAGTTTTTTAAAAAAACAGGAGATAGAACAGATGCATTAGTGCAACGTTTATTAATTGCGGCTTTAATTGAAGCGAGAAGTTGCGAGCGTTTTAAAGTGTTTTCTGAAAATATGGAAGACGAAGAACTGCGTAAATTCTATAAAAATCTTATGATTTCTGAAGCAGGACACTATACTACTTTTTTACAATTTGCAAGACAATATCAAGACAGAGCTACTGTAGACAAAAAATGGAACGCTTTGTTAGCTTTTGAAGCACAATTAATGAAAGAACGTGGTACAGTTGCTAAGATTCATGGGTAATAATTGTTAGTAATAATAAGAAATTTTAAAATTAAACATTAAAAACAATATCACTAAAAAACAACAATGTTTAGTAAAGCTGAAGCTGAAAAAATAAGGAAAGAATTTTGGACAAGTTTTGGTAAATCGTTCCCCAAAAAATGGTTGTTATACAATACCAAAGTAAAAGGAATGGCTTTTAAGTTTGTAGCCGATAGAAAAAAAGCAATGGTTTGCTTAGATTTAGAAAATCCTGATGAATTGAAAAACCTACTTTACTATGATCAATGGCTTTCTTTAAAAATGTTGCTAAAACAAGAAATTCCTGAAGTGATTTATGATGATGAATATCTTTTAGAAAGTGGAAAAACAATTCAACGAATATACATTCCTTTTGATAAGAAGTTTAGCATTCATAATAAAAATACTTGGAGAGATTGCTATGAATTTTATGTAGAAAACATGACTAAATTAGAGTTGTTTTTCTATGAATATGAAGATGTTATAAAAAACATTTAAACTAAAGCTTTAATTTTTAAAAGTTGCGCTAACTCCAAAATTCTCTTTTTTTGTTCAACTCTACTTCTTCTTTAATATAAATTTCTGCTTCTTTTGGTGACAAAACTTTTAGAAAAGATGGGTGTTGTTCTATAGCATATTCAATTTTAGTTACAATTGAAGCAATATCTTCATTTTCATAATCAATTTCTAAAGGTTCTTTAATTACCATTGATTGTAAAACGTTTCTTTTTTTAATATTAAGTCCTTTTTTATCAAAAGAACGTCTAAAACCATCTATAACTATAGGCACAACAATGGGTTTACAAGTTTTTATTATATGTGCTGTTCCTCTTCTAATAGGTTTAAAAGGAGTTGTAGTACCTTGTGGAAAAGTAATTACCCAACCATCTCCAATGGCTTTTTGAATGTTAGAAATATCAGAATTTTTTACTTGTCTGTTTACATTTTTTCCTGCACTTCGCCATGTTCTATCTATAGAAACAGAGCCTGCGTAAGCAAATATTTTAGGTAATAAACCTGCTTTCATGGTTTCTCCTGCAGCTACAAAATATACATTTAACTTAGGATTCCAGATATAACCAACGTTTTTAATAGAATCATCTCTACCTTTTAATGCAGCATTAAAAACATGAAACATAGCGGCTACATCTGCAAAATAGGTTTGGTGATTTGAGATAAATAAAACATTTTTATCTGGTAAATTTCTTAAAATTTCTGAGCCTTCTATTTGTAAATTATTGAACTTTCGATATCTACCATGAGAAATTAATCCGAAAATTCGAATAATGTATTTTTTTAAAAATAAAATATGTCCGAAAACATTTCTTTTAAACAATGGCATTGTTAATTAATTTATCTAAAAATTTACGAAAAGCAAACATACGAAACAAAACGTAAAATTTAGTGTTTTAACAATTCTTTAATTTCAGAAAGCATCATGGCTGTGGCACCCCAAACTATATAATTATTTAACCGAAAACAAGGCACTTCTGTTTTTCCCATGTAAGAGGTTTGCACAGCTTTGGTTGTTAAAGAAGCATCATCTAACAAATCTTCTAATTGCACTTCTATGGTATTTTCTACCTCGTAATTTTTTGCGAAAACCGGTTGTTTTTCGGTAAAACTTAAAAATGGCGTTGCTAAAAAATTACTTGGTGGTATATAAACTGAGGTTAACTCTCTAATGACGTTAATTTTATTGGGCTTTACTCCTACTTCTTCAAAAGTTTCTCTTATTGCTGTTGCTTGCAAATTTATGTCTTCCTTATCATATTTACCTCCTGGAAAACTAATTTGGGCAGAATGTGTGCCTTTATAACGCGCTCTTTCTGTTAAGAGAAATGTGGTTTGGTTTTGTTTATTTGGATAAAAAAGTGCCAACACAGCTGCTTTTCTTGGCTTTTTCGCCTTAATTTTATCTTCATTAAAATGCAGGCGAAGTTCTGGCGCTAATTTAAATTGCGCAGCTAAACCACCTAATTTTTTACCTTTAAAATCTTCTATTTTATTTTTAAATTGAATAAAATTCACAAAAACTCTTTATTTTTAGCTAAATTATGCTATTCTCTTTAAAGCACTATGTTTTTGGCAAGAATTTTGACTTATATAAATTATGAATAATAAATATAAAAAATTAATAGTAAGTATAGGTTTAGATCTTATTGGTTTAATACCTGTGCCTTTTTTAGACTTTTTTTGGGCGCCTGTATCTGGTTATTTTATGACAAAAATGTACAAAGGTAAAGAAGGTAAAATAGCTGGTATTGTTGTTTTTCTTGAAGAGATTCTTCCTTTAGATATTATACCAACATTTACAATAATGTGGATTTATAGTTATGTAATTCAAAAAAGAAAAGACGAAAATTTAATTGAAAAATAATCTTTTTATAGTTGTAACAAGAGTTAATTAAGACGCCGGCGTTAAGGATTGAAACGGCATCCTTTTTATGCTTTAATGTTTAAATAAGCACTTTCAGAAGTAGCAGACTTATAAATAACAATTCTAAAAAAAACCATTTAAAATTTATAAATTTTAGATGGT
>NZ_CANLXV010000021.1 GCF_947495205.1 uncultured Polaribacter sp.
AAATTTTCAAAATTTTAAATAACTTTAATTCGTTTTTTTCCTCAGGTTTTGAGTAAGCGAGCCATTTTAGGTAACGTGCGTGTATAAAAAAAGTTGCGTTTTAAAACACTAAATTACTAAATAATACCTTACTAAAAAAATTATTACAAAACTTCTAGGACACTTAAAAAAGCAGCAATTATTTTTATGCGTTGTTAGCTGTAGCACATTTCCATACAGTCTGTAAAATCATTTTATCTGTTCATCTATTAATCATTTTTGTTTTCTTTTAAAATCTGGTTTTATTCCAAAATTTAAAATCAAAGCGACTTTATATTCACTTAAATTTAGTTGATTATATACTTTTTGTTCTAAAATACTAGAAAAATTTTCGTAGTTACAAACTTGAATTAAAACTTTTTCCTCCACAATTAAATTCGCTTTATAAATTCCTATTTTTTCTTTCATAAAAACAATTTTAATTTCTCTGTTTTTCTCGGAATTTAGGTTTAAATTTTTAAGACTTAACTCAAGTGCATTAATATAGATTTCATTTTCAAACCCAAAACCAATTTCATTATATACTTGATAAAATGCTTGAATAACTTTGTTTGTTATTTCTCCAAATAGATAATTTTCTTTCGAGTTTGTTTCCATAAAGTCTGATAAATCATTTGATCTGTTGATCTATTTTTTTCCATACAAATCTGTAAAATCTATTCATCATTAAATCCTGTTTTCAATAATTCGGTTGAGGTTTCAGAGTCTGCTGAGGTGTTACAGCTAACGTGTTTGTATATGATTTGTTGCGTGTTTTAAGCAACTAATTTAGTAAATAATTACCGACCAAGAAAGTCCGCGAGGACTTTCGCAATTAGGCAAGAAGCCAGCAATAAATTATATACGGTGTTGCCAACAGTACTTATTTCCATATTTCAAATTTTCCTTTTTTAAATATAAATATTTTATCTGAAACTAAATGGTCTCCATTCTCATTAATTTCTCCAATTGAATTCTTTAATTTTTCAATATTTTCTTTTTCATTTGTTCCTGTAATTAATACAATATCTCTTGCTGGAATTCCGATTATTAATTCACCATCTACTGGGAAATTTTCTTTATTCCAAATGTCAAATAATAATAAACTTGTTTCATAATCTCCTCCTGCAGTTAGCATAAAATAACCTTTCTCTCCGTGACTTTCCATTTTTGAAACTATAGAATTCAGGTTTTCAATTGCTTTTTCTTTTAGTTTTTCAATTCCTATATTCAGTTGCTCAATTCTTTCTTTTGTTAAATAACTTATTGAGTTATCCTTATCTTCTGCATAAAATATATACAATTCCGAATTGTACTTTTCATAAACGTGAGTATTCTCAAAATTTTCAACAAGTTTTGAGCTTTCTATTAAATATCTTTTGTCTTTTATTATAGGAACAATTCTCTCCAATTTAACTGGCTCTTCTGGAAGAAAAAGTTCTTTCGAGCCTAACGTATATTTTTCAATTACGTTTTTTAAATCTTTCGGTTCGTTTTTATATTCAGCGTATGAATTGTCTAAAAAATGGCGGTAATTATCAGAATCTTTTAGTTTTGTTGTTACCTCCAAACCATTAATTGAAACTAATTCCAATCCCTTAACTTTCCGTTTTAATTCAGTGAAAAATTTCTCCGAAAATTCAGATTCTGATAAGTTCAATTTTGATTTAAAAAATGAAAACATAAATATTATCGATTCGTTTTTTGTATTGTTGGCAACGGTTTTGTATATGGTTTGTTGCGTGTTTTAAGCACCTAATTTAGCAAATACAAACCGAATAGAAAATCCGCGAGGATTTTCGTAAATTGGCTAGAACTAGCAATAAATTATATACGGTGTTGTAAAACGTTTTTATTTTCCAAATCCAATATTTGGTTTTTCAGGTTTTACACTTTTTTTTAATTCCGCATATTTTTGGTCAAATTCCTCTTTTGTAATTGCATCTATTGATTTTAGCCATTTAAAATTATTCAGTTGACTTTCATAACTCAAATTTTCATCTACAATCGCATAGTTTTCTTTTAAAAATTCATTTCTTGATTTCATTAATTCCGACAAAAATTGGTCGGTCGCAGATTTACTCGGTATATTTTTATGAATATAAATGTAACTGTCATTTGTCAATCTTATTTTCCAAAAATTTTGTTTAGACAAAAAGTAAATTACCAAAAAAATTGTTCCTATTCCAGCCCAAAATAGTCCAGCAAATTTTTCTCCAGTTCCACCTCGATATAGACTTATTTGTATTGCAATTGCTATTAAAAAAATTACACCTGCAATTATCAATAAAGTGTGATTCGTTGATTTATGCGAAACTTTTTCTCCGTTTAAATTTTCAAATGGAATATCTACTTCATTTCCGTTTCCGAATTTTGAAACGTTATAAAATAATTTTGAGTCCGTAATTCTTAATTCACGTTTTACGAAGTTCTTATTTTGTTTTAATTCTTTCATTTTGTTTGTTGTGCCAAATGTTTTACAACGTGTTTGTGTATGATTAGTGGCGTGGTTAAGCAACTAATTTAGCAAATAAAAACCAGATAGAAAATCCGCGAGGATTTTCGTAAGTAGGCGAGAACTAGCCATTAATTATACACGGTGTTGCCAATAGTACTTTTTTATTTTTCTTTAAGAGTTCTTAAACTCCATTTTACAGCATAAATTAAATATCGTAATAAAAATAATATTCCAAAAAGTGTAACTCCAATTCCACCTACTAAATCAAGTTTTTCATTATCATTGAGGATTTTGTACTTAAATTCAGCTTGTTGTTTTTTTAATTTCGTTATTTCTTTTCTTATTTCCTCCGATTTTTTTAATTGAATACTATCGTTTGAGGATATTGAGTTTTTTTCGATGAAAGTCTCCAGTTCCTTTCCATTTTTGAATCCGATACCTTTATGAAAATCCGTAAGACTTTTTTCCCATTTATTTTTCCATCGATGCTCAATACTATCATTTTCCGCTATCCTTTGCAAAATAGGCCATAGTGTTTTTAGTTCACTATATTCAGAATTTGTAATATCAAATTCAGATGATAATTTTTCAAAAAACCATTCTTGATTTTCAATTTTTTCATTAACAGATTTATGTAAGTTTTTAGTTAATTTTTCTTTTTCGTTTAACGATTTATCAATTTTGTCAATATTGTTTTTCTGATATGAATTATAGGGGAAAACGCAAATAAATAATAATGAAGTTAAAACTATTAAAGTTAGAAGTATTAAAAATTCTCTTGCTATGATTTTTTTTACTTTTTTGTTCATTCAGGTTTCGGTTTCTGCGTATTATTGGCAACGTTGTTGTATAAGCTTTGTTGCGTTGATTTAGCGTAAAGTTAGTAAATATTTTCTGAATTAAAAGTGTGCGAGAATTTTCCAAAATAAGCAATTAATAGCAATAAAATTTATACGGTGTTGTGCGTTCGTTTTTATTTATTCAATTTCTAATTTTGGATTTCCTTTAATTATTCTTTCAAACAATTCATTTTTGTAATTAATATTCTCTCTATTTTCAGGATATAAATGTTCACTTTTAAAGTCAAACATAATTAAAGGTTTATTCTTATTTTTCCAAGTCACATATAAAATATTATCAAAACAATGAATTTCAAAATTCTCTAAACTTTCGTCCATTCTGCTAGTAACTGCGAACGTTTTTCCAAATTTTTCTATCTTTTTATTATTTTTTATTATGTTAAATCGAAGTGATTGTTTAGATTCAAATTCAGAATAATGAGTGATATTTATTTCATATTTTTCATTACAAGAGTTTGACAAATTCCCTAAATCTCTTTTCCCTTCCCCAAAAAGAAAATGCCATAAATAAATGATTCCAATAACAACTAAAAGAATAATTCCTCCACAACCAATTTTCGTTTTTTTATTCTTCATTAATTTTTATTTCTATTAATTAGAAAACTTTCCTTGGATTTAATTGCTATATATTTCAGTAAACTTATTGAATTCAGCAAGTCTGATTGGTAATGACGCACAACGTCTCGGCTATGGTTAGTACGGGAATTAAAAGTAATGAATTTCCGATTAATCACTTAGCCAAATTTTTTTATTTTGTTTTATCTTTTCTTTATTAAAGCCAAATCAAAAGATTTGGCGGACTTAGTAAATATACCAAAACTTTGGGTTAAGCATCAAAACCCGTATTAATTATAGCCCTTGTTGCCAACCGTTATTTCAATTTATTGGGTATCTTATGGTCTATAGAAAGTTTTTATGCACCAAATTGGAAATAAAAACAATAAGCAATTCAGTATTGAAATAGATAAGTGTAAGAAATTACTAGGAAATAATAGAATGAAATCATAATCTTTTATTGTAGCTGAATAACTAGAAACACAGAAAGGGAACAAAAAAAGTCTAATTTTTACCCAAATATTTTGCTTTATGCCTTGTTGAATAGTGGATAGTATTAGGGCAAACCCGATGATAAGTGAAATTCCTATAGAGCTAGCCCATAATTTTAGTGAAGCTTCAAAGTATATGCTTATAATTGTTAGATACCAAACTAAATAACACCATAAAATCATTTTTTGGGATGTTATATTTTTGAAATATTTTAAAAAAACAGTTATCACAATATCGTATGCTTCTTTTTATCTTGTCTAATGTCAAGTTTTGTTATTCAGTTAATTATATTTGGGTCAAATCTACCAATTTTAATAAACATTTTAGAGTTTTTTTTCTCTTTAGCCCAAGGAATTTATCGGATTCTGATGGGTAATGGTTGGTAACGTTGTTGTATAAAGTTTGTTGCGTTGATTTAGCGTAAAATTAGTAAATATTTACTAAATTAAATGTGTGCGAGAATTTTCCCAAATAAGCCAATAACAGCAATAAAATTTATACGGTGTTGTGCGTTGTTATTTATATTTCCTTCTTTAGTTTTTTCGGATTTTGTCTTGTGTCAAAAATTGTAACTACATTAATTTGTTTAGATGTAAATCTATAAAATAAAGTCGTTTGTTTTGTTACAACACATTTCCTTAATTTTTTTCCTTGTTTAGATTCAGGAAACATTTCAGGTTGATTTCTGATAAGTTCAATTGAATAATCTAACTTTTCAATGAATTCATTTTTTACTTTAACAGACCATTTTTCAACCAAATAGCTGAAAAGGGAATCTAATTTTTTCTCGGTCGTTTTTGAAATAACAACTTTACGAATCATTTATCTGTGTTTTTGCATAAACGATTCATAATCGGTAACTTCTCCGTTTTCAATTTCTATTGATGCTTTTTCAATCTCTGTTTTTTGTTCAATTGATAATTCAGTCCAAAAATCTACTGTTTTTTCCCTTTTAAAAATGTTTTTAATAGACTCAATTATTTTCGGGTTTTGAGTATTTAAAAGCATTTTAGCCAATTCTATTTTTTCTGCTTGAATATCCATAACGTTTTATGTTTATATTCAAAAGTAAGAATTATAGTTCAAAGTATTCTTGATATGACGAATTTTTTAATAACGCACAACGTGGATGTATAAAGTTTTGTTGCGTTGATTAAGCGTAAAGTTAATAAATATTTACTGAATTAAAAGTGTGCGAGGATTTTCCAAAATAAGCCATAAATAGCAATAAAATTTATACGGTGTTGTGTATAGTGTTTTTATTCAGATTTATAGTTTTCCATAGTATTGTAATTCCAATTGTAGTAAGAATTATTCCTCCTATAAAAAATGATAATCCGTAATTTTCGGCAAATATTCCGCAAAAATAATTCAAATATTGATTTGTAATTCCAGTGAGAAAAAAACCTGTTGATGCAATTACAATAATAATTAAAAAAAGTATTATTGAATTTATTATATGA
This sequence comes from uncultured Polaribacter sp., assembly GCF_947495205.1. Lineage (GTDB taxonomy): Bacteria > Bacteroidota > Bacteroidia > Flavobacteriales > Flavobacteriaceae > Polaribacter. Next base: position 5,847 of record NZ_CANLXV010000021.1, read on the forward strand.
ATTTTTTTTCTCCAATTTATTATTCCAATAGTTAAAATTCCAATCAAAATTATTCCAATAGTCCATATTGCTCTGTTCGCAAAGAATTGTCCTAAACTTTCAGATGTTAGAGATTCAAATTTTTTCCAATCTCCATTAATTACTGCATCGTATACTTTTCCTTGAGATGCTATATATAATCTTTGAAGTCCATTTATTATAAATAGTAGAGAAAAAGTTTCCAGTAAAATTAATTTTATATTTATCTGTTTTTTCATTTCGGACATTATACACAACGTTGTTGTATAAACTTTTGTTGCGTTAATTAAGCGTAAAGTTAATAAATTTTACTGAATTAAAAGTGTGCGAGAATTTTCCAAAATGCGCCAATAAAAGCAATAAAATT
>NZ_CANLXV010000022.1 GCF_947495205.1 uncultured Polaribacter sp.
CAGGGTTCTTTTTGTGTTTTCATAAGTGACTACAATTAAGTGTTTAATTTTTAGTCAACCTATTTCAGGAAAGTACACATTTCTAATTATTGCCAACGGTCTTGTGTATGAAACGTAGCGTGTAAAAAGACAAGTACTTTTCGGATTAGCACAAAGCCGAATTTTTATATTTTGTTTTTAACTTATCAATCATAAAAGCCAAATTTAAAAATTTGGCGGTCTTTGCAAATAAGCAAAAACCTTTGGGTTTAGCACTCACCTGCTATGTTTTATACACCTTGTTGCCAACCGTAATTCAACTTTAATTTGATGTAAGGCGGTTTTATTCATTTTTTTGAAATTCCTTTATTTTATTCTAGACGTCGTTATTTTCTGTGTTCTATTCAAGTGGTTACTTTATTAGTAAATGCTTATAGGTATAGATATTTGATCTACTAAATATATCCTTTGCAGGTCATTTTAATCAAGATCAAAAAGTCCAGATTTAGAAAGTTGTCGAGCAATAATATGCAGTTGATTACTTTCACGATCAGTATTGGCAGTTCCATAAAATGCAATGACTAGATCTTTAGATGGAGAAATGTAAAGACCTTGACCTCCATGCGCACCCTTATAAAAATCGCCATCCTCATATACTTCACCCCATTGATAACAGCTGTATTTCTTTTCTTCCAAATCCCTTGATTTATCTAAGTCTTTATTAACATCTCGAATTTTAAACAAGTGAGCATCAGAAATGATTGGATTAGCACTCTTTCTACCACTAGGCGTAAATGAAAGACCAAATCTAGCAAGATCTCGAAGTGTTGTTGACATACCATCAAGATATGAAAGAGAGGTTCCGTTTTTATTGATTGCTAAAAGGGCGCTATGTTCAGCGCCTATTTTGTCCCATATTTCCTGTTCTACAAAATCACGAAAGGTAAGACCACTTGCTTTTTCGACTAGTAATGTTAACACTAAAGCATCAGCATTCGAAAATTGGTATTCTGTTCCTGAAGGCTTAACAGATTTTGCAGTGGTTAGATCTTTAATTGGGTTATAACTTGGTTTATATATTTTCATTGAACTCGGATCAATTCCAGAGCTATTATTAAGAATATCTATTACTGGTACACCTTCCCAACCTGAGTTTTTGAAGGCATCAAAGTAATAATCAATGGGTTTACTAGTATCGATTAAACCTTTATCTTCTAAAATTGCAATTGAAGAACTAACAAAGACTTGCGTTATTAGCATATTAATATGCAAATCTGTTGGAAACATTCTCGGATAGCCTTCAAAAACAATTTTGCCTTTATGAATTATAATTAAGCCATTAACTTCTACTTGCTGCACATAGTCGTTTAACGATAATCCACCTCCTTTTTTTAAATCCGTTGTGGTTATAAAATTTTTTACATCATCTCTTGGCGTTTCTTCAAGAACTCTTGGTGTGTCTGATTTGAGTATACGTGAATGATTTCCTATTTCTGAGAAGTTTAAATAAAAATACCGCTCTGTATCTCCATATACAGTCCAATTCCCACCTTCATAAATATGTTTGTGGAATGCGTAAATCTCTTCTTTAGTAAATCCAGAATAATTATACGTTTCATATTTTGGACTTGTATTGCTTAAGATGTCACTGTCTTTTTTTTCTTCTTTTTGACAAGATTGAAAAAAAACTATCACTAAGAGGACAGAGATACTTTTTCTCATATTTATAGATTTTTAATTGAATTATTTATTTTTTGGTCTTATGGTTGGCAACGTGGATGTATAAACTTTGTTGCGTTGATTAAGCGTAAAGTTAATATATATTTACCAAATTAAAAGTGTGCGAGGATTTTCCAAAATAAGCTAATAATAGCAATAAAATTTATACGGTGTTGCCACACGTAATTATTCAGCCGTTTCTTTCAAGCTTTCCAAAAACTTTTTATTCTTTTCTTTACTTTTTTTGATGAAAGATTTTATTTTTTCTTCAATTTCAGAAGTTAAGTTTTGTTTTTCAACTAAAAGTGTAATTCCATTCGGTTCTTTTATATGTCCCATAATTTAAACTTTATAATATTGTTTTATTAGTTTTAAAGCTTCTTTAGGTTCAATTATCATTTGATTCGAGTTTCCAACTCTTTTTGCTCCTAAAAAATTTTCATAGTGAGAAACTAAATTAGATTTTGCATTAAAAGCAACATATCCAAAATCTCCTTTGTCCCAAGATTGTTTGCAAGCAAAAGCAAATAAATTTCCTGCAACTCCATAATAAACTTTATTTCTCCCAATATTGAAGTCAGCATTCTCAATTAATTCCACAAATACAAATCCTTCTTTGTATTTTAGACTAATTAAGCCTTGAATTACCTTATAATTTTCTTCAATTATTAATTTATAAACTGTTCCACTATTTTCGAATTCAAGTTTCCAATCAAAATTCCAATTCCTATCTAATAATTTCAAATCAGTTTCTTCAATTTTAAGCACTTGAGTGTCAAAACTGTCTCCAGTAATTCTATTCTCAATTGAATTCGTTAATTTATCGATTTCAATACTTATAAATTGCTTTTTTTTCATAAAATAAAGATACGAAATTTTTCGATTATATTAGTTTTTTAGAGATTCGTGGTTTATGTGTGGCAACGTTAAATATATGGCAAGTTGGGCAGAAAACAGGCGATTATTTTCGGTTTATCCACAAGCCAAATCTTTTTATTTTGTTTTAATTTTTCTCTTTTAATACCAAATCAAAAGATTTGGCGACTTTGCAAATAGACAACAACTTTTGGATTAAGCACTAATCGCCCAATTTGCTATATATAGTGTTATGCTCTTTTATATTTTTCTTAATTCAACTCTTCGATTTTGTGCTTTACCTTCTTCCGTTTCATTATCTCCAATAGGCTTAGTTTGACCAAATCCTTCACTTTTTAATCTAGATTCTTGAATTCCTTCATCCACAAGTGACAAAAGAACAGCTTTAGCTCTATTTTTAGAGAGTTTCATATTAGAGGTTTCATCACCTACGTTATCAGTATGCCCTTCAATACTGATTTTTAAGCTTGGGTTTGCGTTTAACATTTTGGTAATTTCACTGATTATTTCATAAGAGTCTGCTTTGATTCTTGATTTTCCAGTATCGAAATTTATATGTAAGGAAATAAAACCTTTTGAATTAATCTCATTTATAATGTCTTCTGCGGTTATTTTTTCTATAGTTTGTTGAAAGTCTTTATTTTCTACGACACCAATTGTTCTTGAATTTGAAGAAACTTGAAAACCTATTTTTTTATCTGATGTTTTAAGTACATAAAGACTAACAGGGTGATTTACTACATCGCCTGCGTAAAATTCGTGCATATGTTTGTATATGGCATTTGGGTCAGCTCCCCATTTTTGAGTTAATTCGCTAGGTATTTGTCCATCAAAAATCAATTCTGCACCAATACTCTTTAAATATTCTGATACACTTTTGTCAAAGAAGTATTGTTGCCATTCTTTGTCTCCATCCATTTTAATACTCATCCTGTTTACCTTGCCATCAACAACAAAAAATGAATTTCCGTTAAATAACTCAAGTTTGTCAAATTCAAAGGATTCAGATTCATTTTCATCTATTATCATTCCTTTTGGAGGCGTGATATACGGATAAGCTCCTATATCGGCTTTTGACTCAAGTATATTGTCCCAAGAAAATTCTTGTACTGTCTTATTGGATACATCTTTGACCTCGACATTTTTATTTGAAACAGGAATTTCTTTATCAATAACTTCTTCAGATTGATTTTTATTTGTTTTTTTATTGTTATTACAAGAAATCAAAGTTGTGATTATGAATAAGCTGTTGATTAAATAGATTTTTTTCATTATAATTTATTTGATAGTTTTTTGTTTTTAGTAATTGAGCATAACGTTGATGTGTATGATTTCGTTGCGTGTTTAAGCCCTAAAGTTAGCAAATAAAAACCGAATAGAAAATCCGCGAGGATTTTCGTAAGTAGGCTAAAACTAGCAATGAATTATACACGGTGTTGTACGCAGTATTTTATGTCATTTGAAACGACATTTTAATATCGTCAAAGTTCTTTTTCTCTAAATCAGTTTTTGATAGTCCGAAATAATAAGTTCCACTTCCACCATATTTAGATAAATCAGTATTTGAGTCATCACAATCTAATTGTAAGAGTAATTCATAAGTTTTTGACAACTCTAATATATCATTCCAACGTTTTTTATGTTCCGAACTTTCGGCTAAATAAAGTCCTAATTCTTTTGAAGCGAATTCATAAACTACACTTGATTGGATTGACCTGTCGTGTCCAAGAATTTGATGCATTTTATTTGAATCTTCATAAAGTTCTTCTATTAGATATTCATCCGTAGGTTGATAAAAATAAAAGTAAAAATCCTCATATTTTTTCTCAAACTCGAATAGTTTGTAATTCTCGTCGTCTGGTATTGTGTAAAATTGAAAATATTCGATTTCGGCTGTTTTAAATGTCTGATTTTCTTCAAGGTCATTTGGGAATTCCGTTCGGATGATATTTTCAGTTTCGCTGAATATAAATTTAAACGGTTGGTTTACTCCATTAAATTCATTCCATTCTTGGTCAAGACCCAAAAAGATGTAGAAAAATCCTTTTTTCGGCAAGACGTTTTCTTTGTCAAATTTTGCTAATTCAGACAAATTATATTGAGCACAAAATAACATTGATTTATCATCTGATTTTGGCCATTCAAAGTCTTTTGGTAAATCAGGTTTTCCACCGATTTTAGAGTTTCCAACTTTTACGTTTTTATCATCACTCGATTTAGTCCGAATGCCAACAGTTGGTCTAATCATTTTGATTAGTTTTTCCTTGTCAGATTTTTCAATTTCGATTTCTTCCGAATTCCGAATGAATGACTTGATTTTATCTAAATTATTCTTTTTAAAACTAAACATTTATTTCAGCGTAATGTTTTTGGGATATTGCGTACAACGTTGTTGTATAAAGTTTTGTTGCGTTAATTAGGCATAAAGATAATAAATATTTACGAAATTAAAAGTGTGCGAGAATTTTCCAAAATAAGCAATTAATAGCAATAAAATTTATACGGTGTTGTGGTGTCGTTTTTTTATTCAACTAATATTTCAATATCATTTTCATTCCACCATTTTTCAGCTTCTTCCCAATTTTTCAAAACTTCTTTTGCTCTTTTTTCAAATATATTCCCCAAAATTTTCTGTTTGTCAAAGTCATACCAATAATCTTTTCCATTTTTTATACTTCCAACTCTCAAACGTTTTCCCATATATTGCACTCGGCATTCTGATGATTTGATTACTTTTCCAAGTGATGTTTTCATTCCATTCAACGGACAATTGGAAATTTCAACTATAAATTCAGGAGAATATAAACTAAACTGAAAAGTTAATAGATTCAATTTTTCATTTTTCTCACGTCTAAAATGAGGAAAAGAACCTTTAAATTTTTCATTCCGCAAAAAAGGAATAATTATTTCCTTAATCGCTTTATTCATTCTAATTCGTTTCTCTTTGTGAGTCATTTTTTATTCAATTCTTTGTTCTAATTTCATTTATTTTAAATCAAATTTCACTTTCTAAACTTTCCTTTTATCTTATTTTCTCATTTTTTGGATTCGAGTGAGAAATGCACCACAACGTTGTTGTATAAAGTTTTGTTGCGTTGATTAAGCGTAAAGATAATAAATATTTACCAAATTAAAAGTGTGCG
>NZ_CANLXV010000023.1 GCF_947495205.1 uncultured Polaribacter sp.
TCAAAATTTTAAATAACTTTAATTCGTTTTTTTCCTCAGGTTTTGAGTAAGCGAGCCATTTTAGGTAACGTTGTTGTGTATTATTAGTTGCGAATTTAAAATAATTTCAATTCGGGATTGGTAAAATGCAAGCATAGAAACCATTAGTTAAGGTGTTGCAAAGTGTAGCAATTAATTATACACGGTGTTGTAAAACGTTTTAGTTCCATATTGTTATGTTAAATTCCGTTGACGAAGATAAAATAAATGTAAGTTATAGTAAAGGTTTTGTGTATGTCGAAGAAGGTGAGAAAATTCAGTCTTTTTCCTACAAAATATTAAGACAGTTTTTAAAGAAAACATTTCCTAAACAATACTAAAGCCTTTTCTTTAATTTCTTTAGGTAAATCTATTTCTTCTGAAAAATCCATTACAGTTTTTCCGTTAAAATTTGAAAACCCTATATAGGGAGTTAATTCATTTTTATCAAATTCTTTGTTTTTAAAAAACTCTTTATGTTCTTTTTCAATAATTTCTATTCCCTTAAAAAAAATGTCTCTGTTTTCAATTGAGCCATACAAATTTTCTTCAATCGTTTTAAAAATTTTCTTTCCGTTTTCATTCATATTTTATTAATTTAATTATACATTATGCCAAATTCCGATTCTATAACTCAATTCATAAACGCCTTTCCAGATTTTGATATTAAAGGAGCTATTTCAGATATTAATAAACTCAATAAGGATTTTCAAAATATTCAAAACAAATACAAATTTGTAGATGACTTTTTTCTTACTAAAGATGATAAAGAAAATATTGTTGTAGCAATTAACATAAACCACTAAATTATTCTATTTCCTTGTTTTCTATTAACTTTTCGTAATATTCCGAATTCCAATCTAAAGTAACAACTGAATATTGAGGTCTTATTATTCCAAGTATTTTGTAATCCCATTCTTTATTACGCAATAATTGATACTCATTTTTCTTATTTACTATTTTATTTAAGTCAATTGTTATGTTTATTTAAATACTCTACAGGAAGTATCTCAAACTTCCAAATAGGCAGTCCTTTTTCAGATTTTATTTCTCCCTCATAATTTTTCAATATTTCTAAATACCTTTCAGCTTTTTTTAATTCCATTTTTATTTCCTTTCTTCAATTCCAATTCTGCTTTCTATAAAGGGCGATTCCAAATGTTTTACAACGTTGTTGTATAAACTTTTGTTGCGTTGATTAAGCGTAAAGTTAATAAATTTTACCGAATTAAAAGTGTGCGAGAATTTTCCAAAATAAACCATAAATAGCAATAAAATTTATACGGTGTTGCCAAATGTAGCGTTTTTCACAATTATGTTTATTTTTCTTTTTCTTATGTTTTTTTTATTTTTCACGTGTCAGTAAAAATTCCGCAATTTTGGAATACTTTTTCTGTTTTAATTTACTAAAATTCAAAATCTTATAATTTTCTCAAACAAGCCAAACTACGTAATTTTTAAATTCCATTTCTCTGTTTTAAATTCTAAAATATTCAACATTTCCTGATTTTCCAGACAATCTTAATTCCGCAAACTTTCTAATTTAACATTTTAGTAAATATTCCGCAATTTTGATTTCAGCGTTTGAGTATTTTTTTACTTTTATTAAATTCCACAATTTTTAAAAAATTGCTATAAGTAAGAGAGTGTTCCATAATTTTAAAATTTCGTTTTTTCTCTCTTTATTCCTTTTTTCCGTCTGAGTGAGCGAGCTATATTTGGCAACGTTGTTGTATAAAGTTTGTTGCGTTGATTTAGCGTAAAGTTAATAAATATTTACTGAATTAAAAGTGTGCGAGAATTTTCCAAAATAAACGATAAATAGCAATAAAATTTATACGGTGTTAGGTGTAGGCTTTTTATTGAAATATTTTAATTTTATATTTCTCTAAAATTTTCAAAGATTCATTAAACGCAATTAAACCTTGATTATAATTTTCAAAATTTGCCTTATGTCCTTTGACCATATTCAAAAAAGTTCTACCAATTTGTATTTTTTCAATTTCAGATTTCGATATTCCTTTATAATTCATAAACTTTTCAATTACATCATTTAGGACAATTCGACCATTATATTCAAATGTGTTATTGTAAAACATTCTAAGAACCATTTCAAAATTCGCTAAATTTTCAAAATCCTTATCTGATAAATCTTTGTCTGTTATTTCTCCATATTCTAAATAGCATTCTTTATAAAATTCCAATAATGATTTACTGGCTAATAATAAAAAGAGAAAGTCAACATTTTTTTGTGCAAGTTGTTTTTCGGTTGGAATTATTCCTTCTCCAATTTTATTTACTATTATATCTTGAGGAATACCAACTTTCAGTAATTCGATGAAACAAACATAATCTCCGTGTTTAATCGCGTTAAATTTGTTTTTAAATTTATTGATTTTAATTCCTGACTTAATTATTTTTAGCATATATCCTACAACCTTATCGTAAATCAGTTTTTCAGTTTTCATTTTTTCTTTTTTTGATTACGAAATTTTGAATTTAGACGGATTTTCACAGCTTACACCTAACGTGTTTGTATAAGCTTTGTTGCGTTGTTTAAGTAGTGAAGTTATTAAATAAAACACAAACCAAGAAAAACCACGAGGTTTTTCGCAAGTAAGCAAAAAGCCAGCAATAAAGTTTATACGGTGTTGTGTGTAGTTTTTGTATTAATAAACGAATAACCAATTATCTCTATAATATTCTTTCATATGTTCTTGAACTATTGAATCCATTTTTTCTTTGTCATCACACAATTTGCGAATATGTACGCCAGAAAAATATTCATAAGGTTTTTCTTTAGATTTTCCCATTTTAAATTCAGTCAATTTTATACAGGATTGATAAATTCTATTTTTATTTGATAATACCATTATGTTGTGGGTTTTTTTGTCAATTCTTCTACTTTTTATAAGAAAAAACAAACCAATTGTAATTAAAATAAGTAAAATTAAAGTTTTATATTTTTTCATATTTATTTACAGAATTTATTTATAAAATTAATTGCATTTGGATTACCCAATTTTTTAGCTTTTTCAAAATCTGAACAAGCAGAGTTCTTATTATTTGAAAAATAATTTATACCACCTCTAGTAATATAAAACAATGCGTTATTTGGTTCAATATTAATTGCTTTACTGCAATCTAATAATGCATTATTAAAGTCATTTAAACTTGCTTTTGTCATTCCTCTGCTTGAATATGCATTCGCAAAAAAAGGATTAATATCAATAGCGTTGTTAAAATTCGTTAAAGCAATATTATGCTTTTTTAATATTGAATTTGCTAAACCCAAATTATAATAAGCATTAGCAAATTTTGGGTCTAATTCAATTGATTTTTTAAAATCAGATATTGCACTTTCTATTTGCCCTAATTTCAGTTTTACTAAACCTCTGTTATGATATGAAAGTGGAAGATTTGAGTTAATCTTAATTGACTTATTTATTTCAGAAATTGCTTCATTAAAATTAGAAAAATTGTGAGCAATAGTTCCTTTATTAAGATAATGATAAGCACCGTAAGGCAAATTTAATTCCTTTGTTTTGTTGTTTTTATTCTTTATGATTTCTTTTAAAAATTTTAAATGTATTACATAACCACCAGAAGAATTTACTTTATTTGACTTTATAAAACCTCCTGCAAATAAAATTCCAATAACTTTTCCTTTTTCATTTATTACTGCACTTCCACTATTTCCAGGAAAGGTAGAAATTGTTGTTTTAATAATGCCAGAATTGTTAAATAAACTAATATATTCTACTTTGCCTTCTAAAATGATTTTTGATGAATTTTTAGAATTTTCAAACGTATAAACTTTGTCTCCAATTTTTGGTGTGGACTCTGCCATTTCAAAAGCTATACCATCTAAAGTTGGTACTGACAATATTGCTAAATCATTCTGATTATCTATGGCTAAATACCCGCTTATTTTATGTTTTTTATTAGTTCCATTAATTACTACGTAACCATTTGTTAGTCCCTCAATTACGTGTAAATTAGTAATGACTTTACCTTTTTCAAGAATATATCCACTTCCATATTTTTTTGCGTTATTTGACTGAAATATAGTTATATTAGATTTTAAATGTTTATTTAGATTTTCCTTTAATGACTGGCTTATTAATGAAAAAGGAATAGCTAATATTATTATAAAAAATATTTTTATTTTGACCATTTTTAGTTTAAAAATTTATTTGATAATAATGATATTGAGATTAAAACTAATGCCATAATCCAAGATTGAAAGTATAAGGTTTTTAAGGGTATTTTATCTTTTCTATTTGTAATACTACTAATTATTTTCATAACCATAAGACTAATTAAAGTAAGTCCCATAATTATAACAAAATATGCTAAAATTTTAGTTGAGATTTCTAAAAAGTCCCAATATAAAAATTCAGACTTTATTAACGGAATGATAAAACTTAGTATTAAACTCACTAGGATTGTAATTGTCACTTTTTTCATAGTTTCTTTTTTTAATTACACACAACGTTGTTGTATAAACTTTTGTTGCGTTGATTAAGTGTAAAGTTAATAAATATTTACCAAATTAAAAGTGTGCGA
>NZ_CANLXV010000024.1 GCF_947495205.1 uncultured Polaribacter sp.
CATAATTTTAAAATTCTGTTTTTCTCTTTTTTATTCCGCCTGAGTGAGTGAGCAATTTTAGCTAACGTTGTTGTATAAAGTTTGTTGCGTTGATTTAGCGTAAAGTTAACAAATATTTACTGAATTAAAAGTGTGCGAGAATTTTCCAAAATAAACCAATAAAAGCAATAAAATTTATACGGTGTTGGCAACTGTAATTTATAATCTTGATGTTGTTATTATTCGTTCGTTTTCATAATTTTCTTCCCAATTGAGAATTATATATGAAGTCAATTTTTCCGTTTTTAGTTTTATTTCCTCCTCACTTTTTTGATAGTGAATTTTATTTTTAAATTCATTTCTTATTTTTTCATTAAAGTTCTTTTTAGCATTTTCATTTTGTGGAATTATTTCTTTTATTTTCAATTCAGAGTTTAAATGAACTTTATAAAGAAAAATTCCTTTTACTGATTTTTCAAAAAGATTGTAGTTAATTTCCTTTTTCACAATTTGGAGAAGATTTGAAGTTATATTTTGTTCAATTTTTTCCCTATTTAATTTTCTTAATATTGATAAACTTTCCTTATTTGGATTTCCTTGTGCTAAACAATAAGAAATCATTGTTTTTCCATCTTTTTTCTTAACTCCTAAAATTAAATATTCACTTTTCAAATCTGGTAGAAAACCACAAGAGCTTCCTAACATACTATTAATATAAATTTTTTCGTTTTTATTTCCTTTGAATAATTCCTTAATTAGAAAAGTTGATTCGTAAATATTTTCGTTATTTTGAATTGGATTTAAAGTTTGAAATTCAACAATTCCAATAAAATTTAAATTTGAATATGCATTAATAATTTTTTTTGGAATACAACTACAAGAAAATGAATAAAATGATTTTATTAAAAGTAAAAAAGTTAAAATCCTATTTCTAATTTTCATTCGTTCGTTTTATAGTTGCCAACGTGAATGTATAAAGTTTTGTTGCGTTGATTTAGCGTAAAGTTAATAAATATTTACTGAATTAAAAGTGTGCGAGAATTTTCCAAAATAAGCCAAAAACAGCAATAAAATTTATACGGTGTTGTACTACGTTTTATTCAATTATTTTTAGAAATGATGGATATTTTTCAGAATATTCAATTTTAATTCTACTTCCTATAACTTTGTTCAGCTTCAATTCGCCATTTTTTAAAGAATAAATTTCAGAGTTTTTATTTTCTTTCAAATCATATTCATTTATTAATCCTTTAGTTATTTTTTGTCCATTATGTTTAAATTCAATCACGTAAAATTCTTCTTCTCCAGATCTATAGATATGTAATTTTTTATAGTCAATTATTTTTCCAATAGTTTTAATTGTTTTCTCAGACAAATAATGTTTTCTCAATTCAAAATTAAGTTGTTTTCCTGTCTGTTCTAAAACTACAATTAATAAAACATAAAATAATATTAAAGTTATTTTAAAACCTCTGTTTATTATCCATTTCTTTTTATTCTTTTTGTATTCAGATTTTATTCCATTGTCAATTTTTTCCCATAAAGGATATTGAATTATTCCTAAACCAATAAAAAATAGAATTAAGGAAATGTTTTTTATTGTAAACCAATATTCAACGTTATGATTAAATATTGTTTTTAATACTAAACCAACTAAAACTATTATTATTCCTATTATTCTGTATTTCATTTTTTAATGTAGTACAACGTGGATGTATAAACTTTGTTGCGTTGATTAGGCGTAAAGTTAATAAATTTTACTGAATTAAAAGTGTGCGAGAATTTTCCCAAATAAGCAAAATACAGCAATAAAATTTATACGGTGTTAGCTGCAGTACTTTTCATTCAGTCTGTAAAAATCATTTCATCTGTTGATCTATTTTTTCATTCAGTCTATAAAATCATTTTATCTTTTGATCTTATTTTCATTTTTGTTGCTCTTAAATTCTGTTTTTATTCCAAAATTTAGAATTCTAAAGTTAAGCATTTATTCAGTTTAGTAAATTCTATACTTTTTGCCTTAAATTACTAAAAATTTTTCGGCTTTATAAGCTTTTTTGATTCCGAGTAAGTTCCCATAAAGTCTTGTAAATCATTAAATCTATTCATCTATTTTTTCCACACAAATCTGTAAAAATCTTTTTATCATTAAATCCTGTTTTCAATAATTCAGTTGAGGTTTCAGAGTCTGCTGAGGTATTGCAGCTAACGTTGTTGTATAAAGTTTGTTGCGTTGATTTAGCGTAAAGTTAGTAAATATTTACTGAATTAAAAGTGTGTGAGAATTTTCCAAAATAAACCAATAAAAGCAATAAAATTTATACGGTGTTAGGCACAGTATTTAGTTCAAATAATGTTATTTTGTTCGATTTGTTATATTTTTCGGCTAATCTTTCAAATTCTTTATTTTTCTTTTCGTTACTAAAAAAACAACGAACATTCTTAATATTCGGATTTTCTAATATTGGTATGATAGATTTAGGTTCAAAATTTACGGCTTCAAAAAAAATAAAATCTTCTAAACTTTCAGAATTTTTTAAATTTTTGATGTTTTTCAAGCCTTTCATATTTTCTAAACCAACTCTTCTCAATAATTTTAAATTTTCTACATTTGGAAATTCTATTACATTTTTTAGTGATTCTAAAGAAATCATTTGCAAAGAAGTCAAATTTGAAATAAAATCTAAATTATTTAAATTTCTAATTTGCCACAATTCCAAATATGCTAAATTAGGAAGTGTTTTAAGTGCTTCAAAATCTTTTATTCCTCCAAGTTTTATCTCTATTTCTTTAAGATCTTCTAAATGGCTTAAATATTCAACATTTTTTGTAGATATAGAACGTAAAGTAAGTTTATTTAATTTTTTTAATTCGTTTAAAGACTCAATTCCTTTTTGTTGTCCTTCTAAATAAAGACTTTTTAATTCTGAAAATCTGGATATAGATTTTATATTTGGTTTTTTTGACTCAGTTTTTGTTAAATAAAGTTGTTCAAGTTTTGGGTTTAAATTTTCAAGAAAATCAAAATTTTTTAGGTTATAAATTCCAATTCCAAGTTCACAAAGATTTTCTAATTTAGTAACATAATTTACGCATTTTGCTTCTGATAGACAATCTGCTGAAAATTTAGTTAAAGAAGGAATTTCCTTTAAAAATGATAAATCACATTCTTTATAAAATCCATATACTCTCAATAAGATGTCTTTTCTTTCAGAGAAAACAATTTTTTCCAAAAGTTCTATTTTTCTTTTACTTAATGGTCTTGAAAACTGGATAGTTTTAACAGTTTTATCGTTACTTATTTTTTCCAGTTCTTTTTCAGTTATGCCATCTGAAATTTGATATTTTCCTAATCTTTTATCTACTATCTCAAAGTTCATTTTATATTGTGCCTAACGTTGTTGTATAAACTTTTGTTGCGTTGATTAAGTGTAAAGTTAATAAATATTTACCAAATTAAAAGTGTGCGAG
>NZ_CANLXV010000025.1 GCF_947495205.1 uncultured Polaribacter sp.
ACATCATTCTGATAGAGGTTTTCAATATTGTAACCCTAAATACACCCAGTTTGCTAAGAAAAATGGAATTAAAATCAGTATGACTGAACAGTATGACCCATATGAAAATGCAATTGCAGAACGGATCAATAGAACTTTAAAATATGAATACGGTTTAAGGAAAACGTTAAAAAATACCGATATAGCTCAAAAAACAGCAATACAAGCTGTATATATTTACAATCATTTAAGAGCACATTGTAGTCTAGATTTAAGAAAACCAAGCGAAGTTCATCAAAATCCAAATATCAAATACAAGTCATATCGAAAAAATAAACTAAATTTGACTGAACTTGAAATTTAAACAATAAATTAGTTCAAAGTATTTTTTGCCTTCTAAACGGCTAAAAAAATAATTTGAACGGTATAAAAAAACAAAAAAAAAGGTCAACCTATATCAGTATAATACAATCACACTCAAAATAAATGACTGAATTAAAATATTTTTTACTTAAAACAAAGTTTGAAAACCAAGGCGATAAAAAAGATGATACTGATTTTTTTGAATTAGTAAAAAACAAACTAAATTGGAAAGAATACTTAAGCATATTATCGGAATTAGAAAACAAAGATTTTTTTAAATATAATGAAAAACATCATTTAAGTGAATACGGATTGAGTATTCTACAAGAATGGGAGAGTTTTTTCACACAAAAAGAAAAAGACGAAAAAGCTGAAAGATTTAAACTACATAATGAGTCAATTCTTTCAGGTTGGAAAAGAAAAACATTCTGGTACATATTTGCTTTTGGTTTATTTGGTGGAATTTATAGTGGAATAGATTTATTTAAAAAAATAACAAGTAATAAAGAAGTTCCAAAAAAACAAGTGACCAAACAAGAAATGGAAGAGGAATTATCCAAATTGCGTACTTTAGTTTTAACCCAAAAAAAGATAGATTCTTTAAATCATTCCAATTCTGAATTAAATAAATAAAGTCGGATTGAAAAAGTCGAGTAGGTAAAGGGGAATCTCACCCCTAAACCTCTCACAGAACCGTACGTGATAGTCTCCCATCATACGGCTCTTCTTAACAAGTCATGGCATAAATCCATATTGCCAGTGTACAAACATTGTAGGATACTGCTTCGCAGTTTCCTGTAACCATTTGTATGCAGCAAACCAGTGTTTACGCCTAAATCGCCGATATTTGTTACGTACCCATTTTGCCAGTCGTTTGTTCAAAAAACGAAACACATAGTGTAATTCACTCATTCGAACCTTGCCGTAGTAATGAATCCACCCTCGTACTTTGTCAGCTATGATGCCTGCCAAATCAGGCAGGCGCAAGTGAACCATACGATGCAGTTTTAACTTAAACAGGGTTTGATTGATGCGTTTTTGACTTGTTCGACTTATTGATGGGGTAAATCCCAAATGAAAGTTCCCAAAGTAGCCCTTGACCATTCGGGGCTTAAATGTAAAGCCTAGAAAATCAAATGTTACATAGTGCACCTTAAACGGTGGATGCTTCTTTTGGTTGCGTTTGCAATATACGATATTGCTCTTGCCGTCTTTTATCTTCAATTTACATTGCTTAAATCGGGCTTTTACTGCTTCCAATGTACGCAAGGCTTGTTTAAAGTTATTGCAATGGATGATAATATCATCGGCATAGCGTTCAAACTTTACCTCGGGGTGGTGCTTCTCTAGCCACTTATCAAAAACCACGTGCAAAAAGATGTTTGCCAATAATGGGCTTATTACACCTCCTTGCGGTGTGCCTTTAACTCGTGGGTGAATACTGCCATCTTTCCTTTGGACCCAGGCTTTTAACCAACGTTTTACATACAAGTGAATGTGCCCTGCTTTAGTAAAATGACTTAACGCTTTAAGCATTAAATCGTGGTCTATCTCATCAAAGAAACTCTTGATGTCCAAATCGATTGCCCAATCCATCTCCATACAGTTTTTCCTGCATTGCTTGATGGCGTGATGCGCTGATTTGTTTGGACGATAGCCAAAGGAATTAGTGCTAAATTGTTTATCTACAATTTGCTCTAATTCTTCTCTTATTACCATTTGAGCCGTTCGGTCTTGTACGGTTGGTATGCCTAGCTTTCTGATGCGCCCATCTGGCTTGGGTATTGCTACCTCGCGTACAGGCTTTGGAAAATAACTGCCACTTGCCAATCTGTTCCATACGGGATATAGGTACTTCATAGGACGTGATTGCACTTCTTGTATTGATAAATTATCAACACCTGAAGCACCTTTGTTACTTTTTACCTTGTTAAAGGCTTCCATGACCTGTCGCTTTAATATCGGTTGCGACTTTTGTTTCTCTTTGAAAATCATCCTAAAAAAATCTTTTAGTTGTAATACAAGTTAAAACCGTTAAGTCAGTCCCTTCGCTCCTTTTCCATTACAGAAAACTCTGCGCTACTACGGACTAATCCGCCACTAAATAATAGTATGGCTACTTTCTACCTTGCCCTTCGGGGTTGTGGTATTTTTGCACTACTATTTAGCTTCTCCTGTTCCGTAATTGAGCTGTAAGTAAAGCTCCTGCCCTCTTTATGCCGATTGCCACTTAACCAGTAAATAGGTTTCTCCCGTTAAGTTCTGTCTCGCAAGACCGCCCATCCCTCGATTTTGACAATATTAAAGTTGTTTACGACACTTCTACAAGGGTTCAATCTCATCTCTTTCAGCTTCTTTACTCCTACCATAGCTTAACTAAAATACTCACAATACAAATGTGGTAGCGCCTTTGACCTTATCGCTCAAGACCAACTCGTGAAAAGTAAGCCCCATAAGGCGGTTTGACTGATATGCCTAACATCCCAGCCGAGAGAACAATTCTCACTTTTTTTTTTCTGTAATTCAACTTGAAACTAATGCCAAGGTTGTTTCTAAAAAAAAATGAGCCTCTCATCTCAATTACAGTTTTGTTGCTCCTTATTTATTTTACTAAATTGTATCCCGAAGCAACGCAGGACACACAACTGTTTGTAACACCGTATAAATTTTATTGCTTTTTATTTGCTTATTTTGGAAAATCCTCGCACACTTTTAATTTAGTAAATATTTATTAAATTTACGCTAAATCAACGCAACAAACTTTATACAACAACGTTGTAAAACATACAAAAAAAAATGTACTTTCCTGAAATAGGTTGACTAAAAAATTAAACACTTAATTATAGTCACTTATGAAAACACAAAAAGAACCCTGGCGAAAAAAAAGCTACCAAAAAGTAACTTTAGATTTAAAATTATTCGTCGTTGACCAAATTCAAAATGGTCAGATTTCTGTAAACTTCGCATCCAAAAAAT
>NZ_CANLXV010000027.1 GCF_947495205.1 uncultured Polaribacter sp.
CATAATTTTAAAATTCTGTTTTTCTCTTTTTTATTCCGCCTGAGTGAGTGAGCAATTTTAGCTAACGTTGTTGTATATGGTTTGTTGCGTGCTTCAAGCTACTAATTTAGTAAATAATTACCGACTAATAAAGTCCGCAAAGACTTTCGTAAGTAGGCAAGAAGCCAGCAATAAATTATATACGGTGTTGTGCCCAGTTATTTTAAACGATATATTGTCTTATTTTTTTCTCCTATTTTTTCAAATAAACCTAATTCAGCTCCTTTCTTTAAATCTCTACTTGCTGTCGCTGAAGAAATATCTTTAAAAACATCCATATAATCTTTTCTTGTAAATTCAGTTTTGTTTAGTGAAACATAATATCCTAATCTATCTTTTTCATTTAAAGTTCGATTATTAAAATCTAATAATTGACTTATTGAAATGTCGATTACGTTAAGCATATATTCAATAAACTTAGTTGACTTTCCTGATTTATCACTTTCAGCTAAGGCTTTATAATATTTTTCTTGGTCGTTGCTAATTAACGTTTCAAAAGGTAAAAATTCAAAGATTGGATATTTTTCCATTAAAATTAAAGTTTGCCACAATCTTCCCATTCTACCATTTCCATCCAAAAATGGATGTATAAATTCCATTTCGTAATGGAACACGCAACTTTTAATTAATTCAATTTCATCAGATTTTTTTAAGTATTCAAAAAGATCTTTCATTAAGTATGGCACATTTTCATGAGGAGGTGCCAAATGCTCAACTTTAGAGCCTTTAACAATTCCGACACTTTGATTCCTATATTTTCCAGAATTTTCAATTAGACCTTCCATTAATTTTTGATGAGCTTTTAAAAAAGATTTTTCATTAGCCGGTTTGTAATCTTCTAAATTTTCATAGATTTTAATTGCATTTAAAACTTCAAGAACATCTTTTTTAGGCCCAATTATTCTTTTGTTTTCAAGAAGAGCTGTAATTTGTTCTTCTGTAAGTGTGTTTCCCTCTATTTTTAAAGAAGAATGAATAGTTTTAATTCTATTCTGTTTTCTCAATTTAGGTGAAGGTCGGTTTAACAGATTTGCATTTACTTCTCCTATTTTCTCTGAAATAGAGGTTATTAATTTCAAAATAGAAGATGTTATTTCGTAAGGTGGTTTCATTTATAGATACTATCATTTGATACTATCAAATATACAATCATTTTACATTAATTGTATTTAGAAACGTGATTTTTTTATTGGGCACAACGTGTATGTACAAGGTTAGTTGCGTGGTTTAAGCACTAAAATAGTAAATAATTACAGACAAAGAAAATCCGCAAGGATTTTCGTAAGTAAGCAAAAAGCAAGCAATTAATTTTGTACGGTGTTAGCTGTAGTTTTTTCACCTTCTAATATGAGGGAATAACATATATTTTGGTGTTCCTGGCATTTCCAAATTGTATCTTTTCCTTCTCTCAATTTGCCAAAATCTATTATATTCACTTCCATAATATTCTTTATCAAATCTTTTCATAATAACCATAGCCCAAGCAACTCCTTTTGTTATTACTTTGTTTTTTATATAAGGTGAAGGGTCAATTTGTTCCCAACTAGAAGAAATTTCCTTATGAGAAATATTTTTATTTCGACTAAATTCAATATTTTTTTCTTTCAAGTAATTACTGAATTTTTTCACTTCTTCTTTTTGGATTTTAAATTTGTCAGCTGCAAAATTAAAATTTAATCTTCCGTGAGAAGTTTTTGAAATCTCTGATAATCTTGAAATTATATCTTCTTTAAATTTAGTCTGAACAATTTTCAATAAGTTCAGATTTTCATTTTCCATATCTTCTAAAAGATTTCCTGTTTTTAACTCCAAAATCTTGTATTCGTATATTTTAAAGATTACCCACGATTGAATTATTCCTCCAACCTCGCCTCTTAAATGCGAGATTAATTTCAACGGTTCCATCTTCTTTACTTTTGACATTTTTTTTGAATTACAGCTAACGTTCTACGTGTATTAAAAGTTACGGCTTTTACGTTCGCGGCAATTTTCCAACGGAAAATTGAAGTGAATAAAAAAGCACTAAATTTAGCTTAAAGCCAAAAGTAGTAATTTTTAATACACAGTGTTGGTGTTTCGTTTTTTTTCTTTTTCATTTTGCTTTGTATTCAAATTTAAGATAAAAACTCGAAACTTTTCCCTTTACTAATATTTTTTTTCCGCATAAGAGTAAGAATAAATTCAGTTTGAGAGAGGTTTTTCAGCATTTTTATTTTTTTCCGATTTAGAGTAACATACTTTAATTTTTCAGTTTAATACTATTCAACATAAGAGTAAGAATTCAAGTTCTTAAACTTAGAAAAGAGAGAGAAAATTTAATATTTTCAATATTAAATTTTCTGTGAGAAACTGTTCAGCAACCAGAGTAAATTCACACAATTTATTTTTCAAAAAGGGGAGTGGATTCCATTTTTTGAGCTCGCGTGAGAAATGAACACCAACGTTAGATATAAAAACCGTTGGGCATTAGATAATAATGGATTAACGATTTAAACATTAAGCCAAATATAAATATTTTGTATTTATCATTCGTTGTAAATGCCAAATTTTATATTTGGCGGCTTAGCAGATTAACACAAACCTTTGGTCAAACCTAAAACTGCCCTATGGTTTTTATATAACCCGAGTTCGATTAATATTTAGATAGATTTTATTAGCAAAAAAGATAGATTTTTAGTAAATTAAAGTACTGAA
>NZ_CANLXV010000028.1 GCF_947495205.1 uncultured Polaribacter sp.
TCGCACACTTTTAATTTGGTAAATATTTATTATCTTTACGCTTAATCAACGCAACAAAACTTTATACAACAACGTTAGGGTACATTTACAAAAACCAAGAAAACATCAATGAGATTAACAATATTAATAGCTACTTTCCTTCTATCGCAATCGACCTTTTCTCAGTCAATAGCAAGTTATAATAGCAATGCTACCAAATACGAAAAAAACGCAAATTTTGCTCAAATTATTGAAAAAACGAGTTTTTATAATTCGGACGGAATTAAAACGGAAATTGAGCATAAGGACTTCAATGAATCAATGCAATTAACAAGCCTAAAAAGGTTTGATGATAAAAATAAATTGATTTGGCTAAATATGTATAAGTATGATAGTTTGCAAAGGAGAGTTAGACTTGACAACAAAAGATGGATAAACATAATTGGATATCAAACAAAACACACTGAATATAAATATGATTCAATTGGCAATTTTGTGCAGATAGATTATAATTCCCAAAAACAGATTTCGAATATCGCTCAATACTTCTTGGACAAAGAAAAAAACTTAATAAGACTTGAGAACTTTAATGGAAGTGGAAATTTAATAGGTTATGAAACTGCAAATTACGATTTAGAAAATAACATCGTCGTCGTTAATCAATATAACAATAAAAACGAGCTGATTAATTCTAATAATAGAGCTATAAGTCATTCAGGAGAGGAAAAACAAAAGACTTCAAATAAATATAATGAACAAGGAGATTTAATATTTTACAAAAGAAATTGGAATGACAATGATAATGTTTGTTATACAATTGAATATAAGTATGACAAAAAAGGAAATTGGATTTCAAAAAAAAGATATAGCCATATTCAAACTGAAAGCGGAAAGCTGAAAAAGAAAAAAACAAAAATGGTTAAAACGAGAAAAATAAAATATAGAGAATAAAAAACGTACCCTAACACCGTATATAATTTATTGCTAGTTCTAGCCTACTTACGAAAATCCTCGCGGATTTTCTATTCGGTTTTTATTTGCTAAATTAGGTGCTTAAAACACGCAACAAACCATATACAACAACGTTGCCAAATATAGCTCGCTCACTCAGACGGAAAAAAGGAATAAAGAGAAAAAAACGAAATTTTAAAATTATGGAACACTCTCTTACTTATAGCAATTTTTTAAAAATTGTGGAATTTAATAAAAGTAAAAAAATACTCAAACGCTGAAATCAAAATTGCGGAATATTTACTCAAATGTTAAATTAGAAAGTTTGCGGAATTGAGATTGTCTAGAAAATCAGGAAATGTTGAATATTTTAGAATTTAAAACAGAGAAATGGAATTTAAAAATTACGTAATTTGGCTTGTTTGAGAAAATTATAAGATTTTGAATTTTAGTAAATTAAAACAGAAAAAGTATTCCAAAATTGCGGAATTTTTACTGACACGTGAAAAATAAAAAAACATAAGAAAAAGAAAAATAAACATAATTGTGAAAAACGCTACATTTGGCAACACCGTATAAATTTTATTGCTATTTATGGTTTATTTTGGAAAATTCTCGCACACTTTTAATTCAGTAAAATTTATTAACTTTACGCTTAATCAACGCAACAAAAGTTTATACAACAACGTTGTAAACAATACAAAATGAAAATCGGAATAAGAATAATATTTATCGTTTTTTTTACTATTTGTAGTTGTAAAACAAAACAAGTTGAGAAAAAGGAACCGAATAAAAATGCACCAAAAGTTGAATTTTCAGATTATGATTTAGGAAAAAGTGATTTACCAAAACTAAAAAGACAAATTAATGATTATGAATTTGTCTTTACTATGAAACAATTGGAAAAATTGACTTTAAAAATTCGTGAATTTGAGAAAAACACAACAAATCAAATAGTAATCGTTTCAATAAAATCTATTGGAAAATATAAAGACTTTGACAAATTTGCTCTTGATTTATCAAATTATAACGGAATTGGTTTGAAAGAGAAAAATAATGGACTTTCTATTATTTTTAGTAAAAACTTGAAAAAAATTAGAATTTCAACTGGAACTGGAACTGAAAAAATTCTGACTGATGAGATTTGTAAGAAAATAATTGACCAAAATATTATTCCTGAATTTAAAAATGGAGATTTTTACAATGGTATTGAGAAAGGTTTGAATAAATTAATTACAAAATGGAAATAAAGTACTGTTTACAACACCGTATAAATTTTATTGCTGTTTTTGGCTTATTTTGGAAAATTCTCGCACACTTTTAATTCAGTAAATTTTATTAACTTTACGCTAAATCAACGCAACAAAACTTTATACTGTACTTTCCTGAAATAGGTTGACTAAAAATTAAACACTTAATTGTAGTCACTTATGAAAACACAAAAAGAACCCTG
>NZ_CANLXV010000029.1 GCF_947495205.1 uncultured Polaribacter sp.
TATAGTAATTAGTTATTAGTCTTTAGTAATTACTAATGCGTAATTCGTAATTATCTAGCTTCTAGAATTTCCTTAATACTTAAACTTAGTAGTCCCGGGCAGACTCGAACTGCCGACCTCTACATTATCAGTGTAGCGCTCTAACCAGCTGAGCTACGAGACTAGAATAGCTTAAATACTTGTTTTTTAAAATTAACAGCAAAGAGTAAAATTTACCTTTTGTAACTCACCATCTTTCTCTAGAAAGGAGGTGTTCCAGCCGCACCTTCCGGTACGGCTACCTTGTTACGACTTAGCCCTAGTTACCAGTTTTACCCTAGGCGGCTCCTTGCGGTGACCGACTTCAGGCACTCCCAGCTTCCATGGCTTGACGGGCGGTGTGTACAAGGCCCGGGAACGTATTCACCGGATCATGGCTGATATCCGATTACTAGCGATTCCAGCTTCACGGAGTCGAGTTGCAGACTCCGATCCGAACTGTGATATGGTTTATAGATTCGCTCTCTGTTGCCAGATGGCTGCTCATTGTCCATACCATTGTAGCACGTGTGTGGCCCAGGACGTAAGGGCCGTGATGATTTGACGTCATCCCCACCTTCCTCTCTACTTGCGTAGGCAGTCTCGTTAGAGTCCCCAACTTTACTTGATGGCAACTAACGACAGGGGTTGCGCTCGTTATAGGACTTAACCTGACACCTCACGGCACGAGCTGACGACAACCATGCAGCACCTTGTAATATGTCCGAAGAAAAGTCTATCTCTAAACCTGTCATACTACATTTAAGCCCTGGTAAGGTTCCTCGCGTATCATCGAATTAAACCACATGCTCCACCGCTTGTGCGGGCCCCCGTCAATTCCTTTGAGTTTCAGTCTTGCGACCGTACTCCCCAGGTGGGATACTTATCACTTTCGCTTAGTCACTGAGATAAATCCCAACAACTAGTATCCATCGTTTACGGCGTGGACTACCAGGGTATCTAATCCTGTTCGCTCCCCACGCTTTCGTCCATGAGCGTCAGTACATACGTAGTAGACTGCCTTCGCAATCGGTATTCTGTGTAATATCTATGCATTTCACCGCTACACTACACATTCTATCTACTTCCATATGACTCAAGTCAACCAGTATCAAAGGCAGTTCCATAGTTAAGCTATGGGATTTCACCTCTGACTTAATTGACCGCCTGCGGACCCTTTAAACCCAATGATTCCGGATAACGCTCGGACCCTCCGTATTACCGCGGCTGCTGGCACGGAGTTAGCCGGTCCTTATTCTTACAGTACCGTCAAGCTAGTACACGTACTAGTGTTTCTTCCTGTATAAAAGCAGTTTACAACCCATAGGGCCGTCTTCCTGCACGCGGCATGGCTGGATCAGAGTTGCCTCCATTGTCCAATATTCCTCACTGCTGCCTCCCGTAGGAGTCTGGTCCGTGTCTCAGTACCAGTGTGGGGGATCTCCCTCTCAGGACCCCTACCTATCGATGTCTTGGTAAGCCGTTACCTTACCAACTAACTAATAGGACGCATAGCCATCTTTTACCGATAAATCTTTAATTACAACTCGATGCCAAGTCGCAATACTATGAGGCATTAATCTTCATTTCTAAAGGCTATTCCTCTGTAAAAGGTAGGTTCTATACGCGTTACGCACCCGTGCGCCGGTCGTCATCTGTAGCAAGCTACAATGTTACCCCTCGACTTGCATGTGTTAAGCCTGCCGCTAGCGTTCATCCTGAGCCAGGATCAAACTCTTCATTGTATATCTTTAATAATATGAATGAATAAGTTTCAAAAGAATTTACATTATATAATAATGTGGTTATTTTACTCTTTGTTTACGCTGTCAATTTCAATATTTTCAATGAACTTCTTAAAAGTATTTTGTTACCAAAACTAAT
>NZ_CANLXV010000030.1 GCF_947495205.1 uncultured Polaribacter sp.
TACCGTTCCATCATCTAATGTTACTGGGTTATTAGCATCTATTGGAGATGTAATACCTGTTACTGGATCAGTGATTTCTGTAATCGTTAAGTTCGCATTGTCTCCATCTGCATCATCATCGCCATTTAAAGCATCTACAGTTACTGGTGTGTTAATCGTTGCACCATCTACTTGATCATCTTCAGCCACTGGTGGTAATTGATCAAATGTAATGTCTACAGCTCCTGTTGCTGTTAAGCCATCTTCATCAGTTACTGTATAACTAAAGTCGATATCTTCTGTGCTATCTGGTGCTGGAACTACATCTAAAGTACCATTGGTCTGTAATGTTACCATTGTACCATCACTTAACGTTACTGTTGCGCCTGGTGCAATTGGTGTTACCGTTCCATCTGCGTCAATAATCTCTGTAATCATTAAATTAGCATTATCGCCATCTGGATCATTATCTCCTTCTAAAACACTAATGTTTACTGGTGTATTAATTGCTCCATCTGTTACAGTTTCATTATCTGCCGTTGGTGGTAACTGAGTAAATGTAATATCTACACTTCCTGTATCTGTTAAACCGTCTTCGTCTTCTACTGTATAAGTAAAGTCTATTGGATCTGTACTAGCTGGGGTAACTACCAATTCACCTCCTACTAAAGAAACTACTGTACCATCTGATAAGGTTACTGGATTAGCAACATCTATTGGTGTAGTAATACCTGTAACTGGATCAGTGATCTCTGTAATTGTTAAAACACCATTAGTGTTATCTGGATCTCTATCGCCGTCTAAAACATCAACTGTAATGTCGTTGCCATCGTTTGTTTGACCTGTTACAACTTCATCGTCTGCAATTGGTGGTTCATTTACCGTAACTTCAACATCGCCTGTAGCTGTTAAACCATCTTCATCCGTTACTGTATAATCAAAGTCAACTAACGTAACGCCTGGACCTGGTACAACATCTAATGTACCATTTGTATTTAAGGTTACTGTTGAGCCATCATCCAAAGTAACTGCAGAACCTGGTGCAATTGGTGTTACTGTTCCAGTTAAAGGATCAGTAATTGACGTGATCATTAAATTGGCATTATCGCCATCCTCATCATCATCGTTATCCAAAGCGTTAATGTTTACTGAAGTCCCTGGATCTGTCTCTGCTGCATCAACAACTGTTGTTGGTGGTAACTGAGTAAATGTAATCTCTACATTTCCTGTATCTGTTAAACCGTCTTCGTCTGCTACTGTATAAGTAAAGTCGATATCTTCTGTACTATCTGTTGCTGGTGTAACTACCAATTCACCTCCTACTAAAGAAACTACTGTACCATCTGATAAGGTTACTGGATTAGCAGCATCTATTGGTGTAGTAATACCTGTAACTGGATCAGTGATTTCTGTAATTGTTAAGTCCGCATTGTCTCCATCTGGATCATTATCACCAAGTAAAGCGTCTACTTCTATTGGAGTATTTATCATTGCTCCCATAACTACTTCATCATCGGCTACTGGTGGTAATTGTGTAAAAGTAATGGCTACATTTCCTGTATCTGGTAAGTTATCTTCGTCAACTACGGTATAGGTAAAGTTTACTGGCTCTGTACTGTCCATTGCTGG
>NZ_CANLXV010000031.1 GCF_947495205.1 uncultured Polaribacter sp.
GATAATTTAATCTTTCAGATGTTATAATCATATTTTTAAGAATTTGAGTGAGTAATAGTTGCCAACGTTGTTGTATAAACTTTTGTTGCGTTGATTAAGTGTAAAGTTAATAAATATTTACCAAATTAAAAGTGTGCGAGAATTTTCCAAAATAAACGATAAATAGCAATAAAATTTATACGGTGTTAGCTAAAGTTGTGAATTTGCATAATTGTTTTTTTTCTAACTATTTTCTAACGTTCTTTTTTCAAGTTTGAGTAAGAATTCCGCAATTTTTGAATTTCGTTTTTAATGATTTAAACTTATAAAAATTCCGTTTTTCCAATTTTCTCAGACAAGCTCAATTCCGCAAACTTTCTGATTTAATATTTGAGTAATAATTCCGCAATTTTGATTTTAGTGTTTTCTTATTTTTTTACTTTTATCTAATTCCACAATTTTTAAAAATTGCGATAAGTAAGAGATTGTTCCATAATTTTAAAATTCTGTTTTTCTCTTTTTTATTCCGCCTGAGTGAGTGAGCAATTTTAGCTAACGTGTTTGTGTAGGAAAAGTTGCGTGGTTAAGCAATAAAGTTAGTAAATAAAATACTAACCAAGAAAATCCGCGAGGATTTTCGTAAGTAGGCTTTTACCAGCAATTTTTTTTACACGGTGTTGTAAAATGCGTATTTAATTTTTCAACATTTTTTGTTAATGATTTTCAAATTCGGTTTTTGGGTAAAAATCCCTACTCTTTTTATTACATAATTTATTTACTGTAAATTTTTTGAATTCAGTTTTTTTTATATTCAAATATTATTTAATTTTTCTGATATGTAATTGGATTTCCGTTTATTACAACAGTAGAGATTAAAATAGTTCCACTTAAATTTGCTGTTCTAACTTCATCATCTACAGTCCAAGTTACTTTATTTCCCTCAAAAACATAAGTTCCTTGTTTTACAACATTTCCTGCAAATGGACCAGATGCTCTAAATTCTATTCTTTGGCAATTTGTTTCTGTTAAAAACTCAATAGTTGTTGTAGAGCCATTTCCGTGAATAATCGATGCAATTGGGTCATTAGCTGTATAACTATTTCCTATAAAAGGATTTTGTGTTATTTCCTCTTCTGACGATGAACAGCTAAAAGCAAAAATGGTAGCTAAAATTAATATGTATTTTTTCATTATTTTGTTTTTCATAGTTTTAATTATAAGATTCAATTTTTATTATATTCATATTTTCGATTTAATTTAGATTTGAGCAAAAAATTAATAGATATTAATTACTTTTCGGATAATCACATCAGAAGTTTTTTACAACGTTGTTGTATAAAGTTTTGTTGCGTTGATTAAGCGTAAAGATAATAAATATTTACCAAATTAAAAGTGTGCG
>NZ_CANLXV010000032.1 GCF_947495205.1 uncultured Polaribacter sp.
ACCTGAGTTCGATTAATAAAACGCAAGTTGATTAGTATTAACTGTTTGGTATTTTATAGAAGGTTTTTTAGGCAAAAAACTATATGCAATAAGCCCTGCAACGATATTTGACAGAAAATTAGTAAAGCTTCTATGTCTAGAATGTTCAATTTGGCAGATATTTTTCAATTCATCATTTACAGTTTCAATAACAGAACGTTTGCGTAGTAAAATTTTATCACTCATTGTCATTAAAGAATTCTTCATGTTGTTTTTAATATGCGTAATTAAATGCAATCCATCAGTAAAAAGAAGTTGCATTAAATCTTTACCAATATAGCCTTTATCTGCATATAGTTTTCCGTAGATTTTATCTAAAAAAGACTTCTTTTTTAACGGTGTTCTATCATCAACATTTGCTTGTGTGATTGTGAAATTTAAGATTTCTCCTTTATCATTTATAACAATGTGAAGCTTAAAACCATGAAACCATCCCATAGTAGATTTACCAGTGGTTGCAATGCCTTTAAAGACTTTATTGTTTTTAATTCGTTTAGGTTTACATACTCTAACAGGTGTAGAATCTACAAAGGAAATACCTGTGCAATCGCCCAAACAACAGGTCTTTAAAAACAAAGTCATTGGCATTAAACATTGTTGCATTAGTTCTGTAAATCTATTGTATGAAACTGTATTAGGAAAATCATCTTGCATATGTTTTTGCAAATAATAAATGTAGAAGTGCTTAAAGGTTCTAAATCCACTTAATTGAAATAAAATGGTAATAGTAATGACCTCACTTTTTGACATAATGGATGGACGTTTTGATGGATTACCCAAAAGGTGTTTATCAACTAATTCATCATATTCTTTGCAAAATTCATCAACAAGACAGAAAATTTCAGTAATTTTAGAGTAGATTATCATAGATAGGTTTTTAGATTAATAAATTGAATTTCAGTACTTTAATTTACTAAAAATCTATCTTTTTTGCTAATAAAATCTATCTAAATATTAATCGAACTCGGGTT
>NZ_CANLXV010000033.1 GCF_947495205.1 uncultured Polaribacter sp.
GTTAAGCCATCTTCATCAGTTACTGTATAACTAAAGTCGATATCTTCTGTGCTATCTGGTGCTGGAACTACATCTAACGTACCGTTTGTCTGTAAGGTTACCATCGTACCATCACTTAACGTTACTGTTGCGCCTGGTGCTATTGGTGTTACTGTTCCGTCTGCGTCAATAATCTCTGTAATCATTAAATTAGCATTATCGCCATCAGGATCATTATCTCCTTCTAAAACACTAATGTTTACTGGTGTATTAATTGCTGCATCTGTTACAGTTTCATTATCCGCTGTTGGTGCTAATTGATCAAATGTAATATCTACATTTCCTGTATCTGTTAAACCATCTTCATCGGCTACTGTATAGTCAAAATTAATTGGCTCTGTGCTGTCTGTTGCTGGTGTAACCAATAACTCTCCTGTCACTGCATCTATAGAAACTACAGTACCATCTGATAAGGTTACCGGAGTATTAGCATCTATTACAGATGTAATTCCTGTAACTGGATCAGTGATTTCTGTAATTGTTAAGTTCGCATTGTCTCCGTCTGGATCATTATCTCCAAGTAAAGCGTCTACTGCTACTGGAGTATTTATCATTGCTCCCATAACTACTTCATCATCTGCTACTGGTGCAAGCTGATCAAATGTAATGGCAACAGCTGCCATATCAGTTAAACCATCTTCATCTGCTACTGTATAAGTAAAGTTTACTGGCTCTGTACTATCTGTAAATGGTGTAACCTCTAATGTACCATCTGAATTTAACGAAACTACCGTTCCATCATCTAATGTTACTGGGTTATTAGCATCTATTGGAGATGTAATACCTGTTACTGGATCAGTGATTTCTGTAATCGTTAAGTTCGCATTGTCTCCATCTGCATCATCATCGCCATTTAAAGC
>NZ_CANLXV010000034.1 GCF_947495205.1 uncultured Polaribacter sp.
CCCAATAGCGCCGATGGTACTGCATTTATGTGGGAGAGTAGGTCGCCGCCTTTCTTATTTCTAAGTCTCAATTCAGCAGAATTGAGACTTTTTTTTTATCCCTATTTTGGGGAAATACTTCATTGTAACGGATCAAATCATAAAGTTTGGGATTTTATAATTATTCAAAAATAGTTGTTAATCTAAACAGGAAGAATTCTATAATTCTCACACCTCTAAATTGCGCTCTAAAAACTTTAATTTTAGCATTATAAGATTCCGCTGCAGCATTTGTATTTCTATACTCAAAATAATTGAGGATGTTTTTATAATTTATGGACATAGTTCTTGCTTTGGTTCTAAAACTTTTAAAATTCGATTGCTTGAATTTAATGTTGTAACGCAACAAAACGTATTAGTTTTATGATGTTACTAAACTACAAATTTAAGTTCTAAAACCATCATTTCTTTAGGTGTTTTATATCCAATAATTTTTCTAGGTCTATTGTTTAGTTTTTCTTGAATATTCTTAAGCTGTTTCATATCAATTTCATTAAAATCAGTTCCTTTAGGGAGGTACCTTCTAATGAGTCCATTGGTGTTTTCATTAGTGCCTCTTTGCCAAGAAGAATATGGATGCGCAAAGTATATTTTCATACCTGTATTATACTGATATAGGTTGACCTTTTTTTTGGTCTTTTTTATACCGTTCAAAATATTTTTTTAACCGTTTAGAAGGCAAAAAATACTTTGAACTAATTTATTGTTTAAATTTCAAGTTCAGTCAAATTTAGTTTATTTTTT
>NZ_CANLXV010000035.1 GCF_947495205.1 uncultured Polaribacter sp.
GCGTAAAGTTAATAAATTTTACTGAATTAAAAGTGTGCGAGAATTTTCCAAAATGCGCCAATAAAAGCAATAAAATTTATACGGTGTTGGCAACTGTTTTTTTTCAGATTATGGTTTTTTATTCCGCCAATTTTAAAGTGAATGAGTTTAAATTCAAAATATCATGTCAAATCAAGATAAACATTATTTTATTATACACTATAAAAATGGTGATTTAAAAATAAATATAAGTATTCCAAATAGTAATAATTCCACTGACTATTTTAAAAACCTTTATGATTGTGTTACTGACGAAAACATTAAAGAATATCATATAATAACAGGACAAGAAAAGTCAAAAGACAATGAACATAAATTTAAATCAATCTGTGAAAGATATTTAGGAATTAATTAGTTTTTATTCAGAAATTCTAATCCTTTCGAGGTAATAATATGAAATCTTTTAGTGTTTTTTACATATTTTAGAAAATTCAAATCTTCTAAAATCATTACTAAAGTATCTCCATTAACTACGTCTTTTCTAATAAAATCATTTTCTTTTTTCACGTAGTTCAAAGCGTCATACTCAAAGTTTTTTGCTTTATTAGATTTTCCTTTATAATTTTTAAAAAACTCTAATGCGTGATAATTTAATCTTTCAGATGTTATAATCATATTTTTAAGAATTTGAGTGAGTAATAGTTGCCAACGTTGTTGTATA
>NZ_CANLXV010000036.1 GCF_947495205.1 uncultured Polaribacter sp.
GGTAAACTTGTTAAGTTATTACCGGTTAAATCTAATTTGGTTAATTTGCTTAACTCGCCAATCTCTGGCTTTAACTCTGTTAAATTTGAACTTCCATTATACCATAAAATTAGTTCTTGCAACTCTGTTAAATCTTTTATCTCTGAAGGTACAAATCCAGTTAAATTTCTATTATAAAACTCTATTTTAACAACATGCTTTTGTCCGTTTACTAAAGCTGTAGTTACCCCATCCCAAGCGCCAACATTGCTTAAACTGTTTGAATCTGTATCCCAAAATTGTCCGGTCCAATCTGTTCCTCCTCCTGTCGAATTATAAAAAGCAATCAACGCTTCTCTTTCCATTTGTGGAACTCTAAACCCTGTACAATTATCACTAAAAGCAACTCCATTGTCTAAATACGTGGTTGTATTATAATTACTGTTTTCCCAATTGGCAACATCTGAAGTAGGTACCTCAATACAACTTAAATTTGGGTTGTTTGTTAAATAAATTGGAAATGGTTCTTTTCCTAATTTTAATCCACTTATTCTATTATCTCGAAAATGTAAATTTGTTAAAGTATTTATATTACTGATATTAATATCACCAGCTATTCTATTACCTGTTGCTCTAAAGTCTTTTAAACTTGTTAAATTATTGATACTT
>NZ_CANLXV010000037.1 GCF_947495205.1 uncultured Polaribacter sp.
ACAACGTTGTTGTATAAAGTTTTGTTGCGTTGATTAAGCGTAAAGATAATAAATATTTACCAAATTAAAAGTGTGCGAGAATTTTCCAAAATAAGCAATTAATAGCAATAAAATTTATACGGTGTTACCTAAAGTGGCGTTTTTTTTAATTTCTATTTTTTTTCGAGAATCACCTCTTAGTAAATTTCCGAAATTTATTTTACTCATTTTACTTTTATTCCACAAAATTGTTCAATTCCGATTGAGTGAAAAATAGTGAAATTTATATTTTGCTCAATTCTGCAAACTTTTTAAATTCCGTATGAGTAAAATTCCGCAATTTATGTTTTTCGATTGAGTGAAAAATCGTGAAATTTATATTTTGCTTAATTCTGCAAACTATCTAAATTCCGTATGAGTAAAATTCCACAATTTATGTTTGTCGTTTGAGTGAAAAATCAGGACTTTTTAATTCTAAATTTTTCTCGATTAGTAAGATAGTGTTAAGCATTTTTTAATCCAAATTTTCAAAATTTTAAATAACTTTAATTCGTTTTTTTCCTCAGGTTTTGAGTAAGCGAGCCATTTTAGGTAACGT
>NZ_CANLXV010000038.1 GCF_947495205.1 uncultured Polaribacter sp.
TTCTAAGTACTTTTTTGCCTTATTTGGCAAAATAATAGAAACTGTAAATCCTTTTTCATACAAAAAATAAGCACAGTTTTCATGATAAATACCTGTAGCTTCCATACATATAACTAATGGAATCGAATCTTTTTGATGTTTTAAAATCCAAGCTACTAAATCCTCAAATCCCTTTTTTGTGTTTAAAATCTTTTTGCTAGATTTTACAATTACTCTTTGTCTTTGATCGATAACACTTATGCAAGCATCTATCTTTTTACTGGAAACATCTAAACCTACTGAATACTTCAAATTCATCTTTTAATATTTTAGGATAAACAAAAAATTACAAGAGTCTTCGCTCATTTTTTATACAGCATCTAATTTGTAAAACTAGTGCTTAAGTACTATTGAAACTTAAATGTAATTAAAACCAAGTAGATTAGCCTAAAGTCTACAATATCATCTAATGATGTATTTCGCCCAGATACAATTTTGCTACTTGGTCTTGTTTATCAATTTATAATTCTAAAGATAGAAAATTTAGATATCTTTGAACATCTCAAAGATATGAGCCCAGATTGAA
>NZ_CANLXV010000039.1 GCF_947495205.1 uncultured Polaribacter sp.
GCCAAAGGATTATCACAAATGGGTGCAGAACAATGTTTAGAAGCTTGGGAACCTATGGGTGTTTTTTTCTATGAATTACGTTTATTAACAAGACAACGTCAAAATCTCACAGAATTAAAAACAATTATTAAAAATCAATTAGATGCTTTAAGTCACGCAATGCATCAGCTAGCTTCTGTTACCGCCCAATTAAAAGAAAATATTGGTTTGTTTGAATCACAAATTAAAGAATTAGACAAAGCGATTTTAGAACATATCGCGTCTGATAAGGAAGTTTTAGAAAAAGTTAAAAATATATGCACTATCAAAGGTTTAGGTATTTTAACAACTGCAGTAATTCTTGCAGAAACGAATGGATTTACACTTTTCAATAATTACAAACAAGTAGTCTCTTATGCAGGTTTTGATGTGGTTGAAGCACAATCTGGAACTAGAGTAGGAAAGACAAAAATATCAAAAAGAGGAAATTCCAGAATCCGACGAGCCTTGTATATGCCTTCTTTAGTTGTTATTCAATGTGAAGTACA
>NZ_CANLXV010000040.1 GCF_947495205.1 uncultured Polaribacter sp.
TTGCCTAAAAAACCTTCTATAAAATACCAAACAGTTAATACTAATCAACTTGCGTTTTATTAATCGAACTCAGGTTAATAAAGAGTAAGCATTCCAAGAAAGCCACCACAAACAAAACCGATAAAGCAATATGTATCCATTTGTATGAACAACCCCAGAAACAAATCAAAAAAAGCACGATAGTAAAATTACATAATAGGTATAAAAATAACTTTTATAATTTTAGAACTAAAAAACAAAAACTTTCTCAAAATAAAAACCTGTTTTAAACCAATAAAAAGTTGTTTCAAGCCTTTTTCACGATTAAAATTTACAATCAATTCATAAAATAAGACATAAAAAAATAAAAAGGAGCAATTTAATTAACCTTTAATTAGCTTATAAATGAATATCTAAATATAAAAATCGGCAGAATTTAAGACAACAAAACAAAAATAGGACTCTATTTCCTATAAACTTTCAGATATAATATTGTTATTATTGGTTATAATTTGTGTTATAATATAAAAAGAAGAGAT
>NZ_CANLXV010000041.1 GCF_947495205.1 uncultured Polaribacter sp.
CCTTCTAATTATTATAAACGAAGAGCTACTATAAAAAAGATAAGTGTTCAACAAGAACTTCTTTTTATTAAAGCAGAAAAGCCCAAGAGCAGAATTGTAAGTATTGACAAGGATTACTTAAGACCAATTGTAAGGGGTAAAGAGATAAAAAAAGTAGAATTTGGAGCCAAAGTAAACAAGCTTCAAATTGATGGAATCAATTTTATTCAGCGAATTAGTTTTGATAATTTCAACGAAGGCACTCAGTTTAAAAATACCATTTACAAAGCCCAAGGCCTTACAAAGACAAAAGTGAGAATTGTAGGAGCAGATGCCATTTACGCGACCAACAAGAACAGAGTTTTTGCTACTTCAAAGAAAATCCAAACTGATTTTAAGCCAAAGGGGCAACCTTCCAAACATAGAAAACAACAATTGCAATTAGCTAGAATAATCACTAAAGAGAGAGCAACTCGCTTAGAGGGTAGTTTTGGAAAAGAAAAAGAACA
>NZ_CANLXV010000042.1 GCF_947495205.1 uncultured Polaribacter sp.
GATGAAGATGGTTTAACTGATATGGCAGATGTTGCCATTACATTTGATCAACTTGCACCAGTTGCAGATGATGAAGTAGTTATGGGAGCAATGATAAATACTCCAATACTAGTAGACGCTTTACTTGGAGATAATGATCCAGATGGAGACAATGCGAACTTGACAATTACAGAAATCACTGATCCAGTTACAGGAATTACATCTCCAATAGATGCTAATACTCCAGTAACCTTATCAGATGGTACTGTAGTTTCTTTAGATGCAATGACAGGAGAGTTATTGGTTACACCAGCAACAGACAGCACAGAAGATATCGACTTTACTTATACAGTAGCCGATGAAGACGGTTTAACAGATATAGGAAGTGTAGATATTACATTTGATCAATTAGCACCAACAGCGGATAATGAAACTGTAACAGATGCAGCAATTAATACACCAGTAAACAT
>NZ_CANLXV010000043.1 GCF_947495205.1 uncultured Polaribacter sp.
ACTTCTGTGCTATCTGGTGCTGGAACTACATCTAAAGTACCATTGGTCTGTAAGGTTACCATGGTACCATCACTTAATGTTACTGTTGATCCTGGTGCAATTGGTGTTGCTAAATTACCATTATTAGGATCTATAATCTCTGTAATCATTAAATTCCCATTATCTCCATCTGGATCTTCATCACCATTTAGAACACTAATGTTTAATGGCGTGTTGATTGTTGCACCCGTTACTGATTCATTATCTGCTGTTGGATTTAACTGCGTAAATGTAATGTCTACATTTCCTGTATCTGTTAAACCGTCTTCGTCTGCTAATGTATAATCAAAGTTGATTGGCTCTGTGCTAGCTGGCGCTGGAACTACATCTAAAACACCGTTTGCTTGTAAAGTAACCATAGTACCATCACTTAACGT
>NZ_CANLXV010000044.1 GCF_947495205.1 uncultured Polaribacter sp.
AATCATTTAAGAGCACATTGTAGTCTGGATTTAAGAAAACCAAGCGAAGTTCATCAAAACCCAAATATCAAATACAAGTCATATCGAAAAAATAAACTAAATTTGACTGAACTTGAAATTTAAGCAATAAATTAGTTCAAAGTATTTTTTGCCTTCTAAACGGCTGAAAAAAATATTTTGAACGGTATAAAAAAGACAAAAAAAAGGTCAACCTATATCAGTATAATACAACTCAAACGGAAAAAAAAATGAGTGAAAAAAAGTGAAAAAACTGAATTTTAAAATTCTGGAACACTCTATTACTTCATTTATTGAAAAAATTAATAAGATATTAGACAACTTAGAAAAGCAATATGATTTAGAATTACCTTCTAATTATTATAAACGAAGA
>NZ_CANLXV010000045.1 GCF_947495205.1 uncultured Polaribacter sp.
CTTTCAGAAGTAGCAGACTTATAAATAACAATTCTAAAAAAAACCATTTAAAATTTATAAATTTTAGATGGTTTTTAATTTTTCAGTATTCATTTTAGTTTTTCAGTTAAATTAAGGCATATTTATCCCTATGATTTAATTTTTTAAGTTTAAAATTTAAGCTGTTTTATCTAAAGTTTGTTTTTGCATTCTTCTGCCAATTTCAAGACAATTAGCGGTATGGATTCCAAAGAATATCCAGAGAATTTCTGTTTTCTTTGTTTTTGCCTTTATCTTTTTTAAATGATAGTGTTCTTTTTCTTTTCCAAAACTACCCTCTAAGCGAGTTGCTCTCTCTTTAGTGATTATTCTAGCTAATTGCAATTG
>NZ_CANLXV010000046.1 GCF_947495205.1 uncultured Polaribacter sp.
AAAAAGATTAGGAGGTTAAATAAAAGCGACTATCTTTGCAGTCCGAAATTTTTCGGGAAAGCAAGTTCAGTTTTTTTAGGGTTTAGAAAAAATAAAAAATAATTTTAATTTTTTCTTGTTAGATTAGAAATAAGTTTTATATTTGCACCCGCTAACAAAAACAGCAAACGTTCATAAAGAGATTTTGGAATAACGATAAAGTTTAAAACGAGAGTTTAGATTTTAAACAGGTTAGATAGTTCGATTCTATCATTTCTACAAATTAAGAGATTAGTTATTAATTAGTTTTGGTAACAAAATACTTTTAAGAAGTTCATTGAAAATATTGAAATTGACAGCGTAAACAAAGAGTAAAAT
>NZ_CANLXV010000047.1 GCF_947495205.1 uncultured Polaribacter sp.
TATACAATAACAGATGAAGATGGTTTAATGGCAACAGCAGCTGTTGATGTTACATTTGATCAACTACCACCAGTGGCTGATGATGAGATGCTAGTAGATCAGACGATCAATACTGACGTAGTAGTTGATGTTTTAGAAGGTGATGATGATCCAGATGGCGATAATGCAAATTTAACGATTACACAAGTAGCTGGTCAGGCAATTACAGATGGAGGAGCAGCCGTAGTTTTAGCTGATTTAACAGAAGTAAAGTTAGTAAGTGGTGAACTAGTAGTTACCCCAGCAATGGACAGTACAGAGCCAGTAAACTTTACCTATACCGTAGTTGACGAAGATAACTTACCAGATACAGGAAA
>NZ_CANLXV010000048.1 GCF_947495205.1 uncultured Polaribacter sp.
TCTGTGCTAGCTGGCGCTGGAACTACATCTAAAACACCGTTTGCTTGTAAAGTAACCATAGTACCATCACTTAACGTTACTGTAGATCCTGTTGCTATTGGAAATACTGTACCATCTGCATCAAGAATCTCTGTGATTGCTAAATTCGCATTGTCTCCATCTGGATCATTACTAGCAGGTAACACGCTAACCGGAATGGCACTACCATTATTAGTTTGAGCTGTTAAAGCTTCATCATCGGCTACTGGTGGTAACTGTATAAAAGTAATGGCTACGTTTCCTGTATCTGGTAAGTTATCTTCGTCAACTACGGTATAGGTAAAGTTTACTGGCTCTGTACTGTCCATTGCTGG
>NZ_CANLXV010000049.1 GCF_947495205.1 uncultured Polaribacter sp.
TTGTATTTGATATTTGGGTTTTGATGAACTTCGCTTGGTTTTCTTAAATCCAGACTACAATGTGCTCTTAAATGATTGTAAATATATACAGCTTGTATTGCTGTTTTTTCAGCTATATCTGTATTTTTTAACGTTTTCCTTAAACCGTATTCATATTTTAAAGTTCTATTGATTCTTTCTGCAATTGCATTTTCATATGGGTCATACTGTTCAGTCATATGATTTTAATTCCATTTTTCTTAGCAAACTGGGTGTATTTAGGGTTACAATATTGAAAACCTCTATCAGAATGATGT
>NZ_CANLXV010000050.1 GCF_947495205.1 uncultured Polaribacter sp.
TTTATAGCCAATGATATTAAAATTGGTAGAGACAAGTTTTACAGCGTTTTAAGAATGCATAATCTTCTTGTTCCAAAGTTAAAAAACTATATAACTACAACCGATTCTAAACATCAGTTTAGAAAATATAAAAACCTAATTAAAGATAAAGTTCCCACTAGACCAGAGCAATTATGGGTTAGCGATATTACATACATTAAAACTCAAAATGGTCACAACTATTTAGCCATCGTGACAGATGCCTATTCTAAACAAATTATGGGCTATAAATTGGCAAACCATATGAGAAC
>NZ_CANLXV010000051.1 GCF_947495205.1 uncultured Polaribacter sp.
ATTAAGGAAATTCTAGAAGCTAGATAATTACGAATTACGCATTAGTAATTACTAAAGACTAATAACTAATTACTATAGTCTAGTAATGGGGGATTAGCTCAGTTGGCTAGAGCGCTTGCCTTGCACGCAAGAGGTCATCGGTTCGACTCCGATATTCTCCACAACGGTCAATTTCAAAGAAAAAGGCCACAAGTTCATTGACATATTGGTAAAATGATATCGTAAGAATCAAAAAGATAGAGAACAAATAGATATTTATATCTATTA
>NZ_CANLXV010000052.1 GCF_947495205.1 uncultured Polaribacter sp.
ACTTCATCATCTGCAACTGGTGCAAGTTGATCAAATGTAATGGCAACATCTGCCATATCAGTTAAACCATCTTCATCAGCTACTGTATAGCTAAAGTTTACTGGCTCTGTACTATCTGTAAATGGTGTAACCTCTAATGTACCATCTGAATTTAATGAAATTACCGTTCCATCATCTAATGTTACTGGGTTATTAGCATCTATTGGAGATGTAATACCTGTTACTGGATCAGTGATTT
>NZ_CANLXV010000053.1 GCF_947495205.1 uncultured Polaribacter sp.
TAATAGATATAAATATCTATTTGTTCTCTATCTTTTTGATTCTTACGATATCATTTTACCAATATGTCAATGAACTTTTATTCAGCTTGCAGTAAAGATAGTATTCAGTTAGCAATCAAACTGCTTACTGTAAACTATCACACTGTTTACTAATTTTGTGGAGAATATCGGAGTCGAACCGATGACCTCTTGCGTGCAAGGCAAGCGCTCTAGCCAACTGAGCTAATCCCCC
>NZ_CANLXV010000054.1 GCF_947495205.1 uncultured Polaribacter sp.
CAGTAACAGGTATTACATCTCCAATAGATGCTAATAACCCAGTAACATTAGATGATGGAACGGTAGTTTCATTAAATCCAGATGGTACATTAGAGGTTACACCATTTACAGATAGTACAGAGCCAGTAAACTTTACTTATACAGTAGCCGATGAAGATGGTTTAACTGATATGGCAGATGTTGCCATTACATTTGATCAACTTGCACCAGTTGCAGATGATGAAGT
>NZ_CANLXV010000055.1 GCF_947495205.1 uncultured Polaribacter sp.
ATCAATCAACAAAAAATAGTTGCTTTGGTTTTAAATTATAGAAAGTCTGTGGGAATGAGAACTGGTGGAATAAAGCTTTACAGCGAACTAAAACAAGACTTTATAGCCAATGATATTAAAATTGGTAGAGATAAGTTTTACAGTGTTTTAAGAATGCATAATCTTCTTGTTCCAAAATTAAAAAACTATATAACAACAACCGATTCTAAACATCAGTTTAG
>NZ_CANLXV010000056.1 GCF_947495205.1 uncultured Polaribacter sp.
TAACTAAAGTCGATATCTTCTGTGCTATCTGGTGCTGGAACTACATCTAACGTACCGTTTGTCTGTAAGGTTACCATTGTACCATCACTTAACGTTACTGTTGCGCCTGGTGCTATTGGTGTTACTGTTCCATCTACGTCAATAATCTCTGTAATCATTAAATTAGCATTATCGCCATCAGGATCATTATCTCCTTCTAAAACACTAATGTTT
>NZ_CANLXV010000057.1 GCF_947495205.1 uncultured Polaribacter sp.
GTTACTGTATAACTAAAGTCGATATCTTCTGTGCTATCTGGTGCTGGAACTACATCTAACGTACCGTTTGTCTGTAATGTAACCATCGTACCATCACTTAACGTTACCGTTGCGCCTGGTGCAATTGGTGTTACTGTTCCGTCTGCGTCAATAATCTCTGTAATCATTAAATTAGCATTATCGCCATCAGGATCATTATC